>NZ_JXST01000015.1 GCF_000878195.1 Mycolicibacterium llatzerense
GACTTCGTTGGTGACGGTGACCGTGCTGGGCGGCGGCTCGACCGGAGGCGGCGCAGGCGGCGGTGTCGGCGACTCGCTCATCGACGGCGGCGCGGTGGTCGGCGGGGCGACCGGCTTGCGGTCGCCGGTCAACGCGATGGTCACGCCACCGACGGCGGCGATCGCCGCGAGGGCTGCGACGCCGAAGACGATGAGTGGCAGCCGCTGCCAGGCCTTGGACGGTTCGGCGTCCACCGGCGCGGCCGGTGCCACGTACTGGGCGATCGCGCGGGTCGTCGTGGTGTCGCCGAAGGCGTCGTCGCCGGTGTAGGGCAGCAGGTCGCCGCCACCGTCGGAATCCTCGGACCAGGCCAACGACGGGCCGGTGGCCTTGACCACGCGGTCGGCCGCCGTGTCGGCGGGCAGCTCGAGGTCGGTGACGAGAGCGGCCGGCGCTGTGGCCGAGCCGCCGTCGACGGCGGCGGTCGGCGCGGTGCCACTGAGCAGCGCGGCGGGAGCCATCCCGGTCTGGGCGTCCGCGTCGGCGCCGTACACCGCGAACAGAGCCGCGCCCACCGCGGCATCCAGCGCGGGCTGCGGGGTTGTGACGAGAATGCCCGCGGCACCACGTGCCGCGACATGTTCGGCGAGCCGCGTGCCAACCATCGGGATCCGGGCGCCGCCACCGACCGCGACCACCGAGCTGATGGCCTGCCAGGTAATCTTGTTGCGCTGCAACAGATCATCGAGCTCAGCCAGCACGCCGGACAGCGGTTCGTCCAACAGCCCGGTCAACTCGGCGCGGGTGATCTCGACGTCGCCCTGGTGCTCCGGAATGTCGACCGGCACCGTGGCCGTCCCGGCCTCCGACAGGTGTTCTTTTGCCGCACAGCAGGATTCACGGAGTTTCTCCAGTGAACTCACAGCTACGGTGCCCGCGGTATCCACTCCCCCGGAACCGCTGACCTGGGCGAGCACATGCGACAGCAGCAGCTGATCGACGGCCTCGCCGGAGAATTCGGTGTACCGCACGGTCTCGATGGGCTCGAACGATGAGTCCGCCGCGGCCAGCGTGATGCTGGTGCCGCCGCCACCGAAATCGAGCAATGCGGCGGTACCGGTGGCCGGCAGACCCGGGTTGGCGTGCAGAGCCGTCAGCGACGCCACCGCATCGGACACCAGCCGCGCCGGTACGCCGTTGGGCGCCAGACTCGGATTGGATCGCATCACGGCCCGCATGGCCCGCAACGTCGCGGTATCCCAGTGCGCTGGAACGGAAATCGCCAGCTGCCCCGTCGGCGGCTCCCCGCCGGACGCCTCGATCATGGCGTCCAGGGCCTCGGCGACCAGCTGATCGGCGTGATATGCCGTGCCGTCGGGCGCCACCATCGGCACCGGATCACCGACGCGTTCGACGAAGCCGCGGAGCGTCACTGCATCGTCGACGGCATCCGCGGGCAGCCCGACCTGCGGCGCGCGGTCGCGGAACAGGCTCAACACCGCGCGCCGCACCATGGGCGGTTCACCGACGCGCGCCGCGACCAGGTTGGTCGTCCCGATCGACAACCCCAGCTGGTGGCTCATAACCCCACCACCCTAACGCGCGACCCTGTCAGCGCAGCTGGTGACACGTACGAACGGCGTTCTCGCAGATTACTTTTCGTCCGCTGTGCCCACCCTGTGGACCAAACCAGCTGAGCCTGTGCACCCGGTGTGCTGCCAGGTCCGACATGGGCGACGACGCGGCGAGGTCGCTCGAAAACTTGAATTTCAAGCTGAAAACCGTTACTGCTCTTCATATCTGATTACTTGGCAACGGCGATCAGCGCTCCCGGTTGCAGCCATCGCATGACCTTGACCAAGGTGACCTCGTCGATCGCCACACATCCGGCCGTCGGGCCGTCCCCGACGTGCACGAAGAACGCGCCACCGTTACCGGGCGTCCGCTGCGGGTTGACGCCCATGACGACGGCGTACTTGTAGGGCGTGATGTCGAGGTTCTCGGTGCCACTTGCCGGGTCGGTATCGAAGCGGCACTGCGCTTGCTTGCAGACCTGCATGGTGTTGTAGGTGGGGCTCTTCATATCGCCGTCCCACCAGTGATCCGGTGTGGTCTGGACGTATTGCAGACCCGTCCCCGGGTTGGCCGCGGTACCGAACGCGAACGGCAGCGTGAAGATGCCCATCGGGGTCTGCAGGTTGCCGTCGTGGCTCTGCGGGACCATGCCCTTCGAGCCGACATGCGCCGGGATGCCGGCGGCGACGGCGTCCCACCCCGCGGGCCCGCGCTGGTACACGTCCATCTTGGCCGACGAACCGCCCACGCCCACAACCGAAATCACCTGCGTGGCCGAACCCACCGAGTTGGCGAACCACGGCGTGACCACCGCGTTGCCGACCGGAGCCAGTGCCACCGCCAGCGCGGCAGCACACAGCAAAGCGAACAGTCGGCGCACCCGTCCATGGTCGAGAACGGTCCGATGGCTGGTCAAGCCAGGGCGGGTCAAGGTTTGGGCACGATAGGGCTTCGGCTTGAAAACCCGCTGGGTGCAAGCAGTGGCAGGCACACCAGGAACCACACGCTGCCCAGCAACCACCCCGCGAGGACATCCGTCGGGTTGTGCACGTTGAGCACCACCCGACTCACCCCGACGACCACCACGATCACCGCGCAGAGCACCTCGATCAGCCGGAGGCGGGCCACCTGAGCCATCTGGAACACCGCGCACAGCCCCAGCGCACCGGCCATGGTGCCCAGGGCATGCCCGGACGGGAACGACCAGGACGGTTCGTGCGCCAGCGCGGTCAGCGGCCGTGCTCGTTGCGCGATGTCCTTGGCGACCTCGGTCACCAACCCCGACAGCACGACCGCGACCAGTAGGAAGATCGCGGTGCGCCGCTGCCGCCGGGCCAGCGCGACGAACGCGACCAGCACGGCAGTGATCTGAAAGGTCCACGGACCGAATACGAAGGACAGCCATCGCCAGCCCAGCACCCAGCCGGGGTGCGTCACGCCGTAACGGTGCGCGGGTTCGAGCAGCGACTCGTCGAGCGTCGTCACCCATGACCACTGCGCGACCCAGCCCACCCACAGCAGGGCGTAGCCGATCGCGGCCGCGGCTACGATCAGCCAGCGGTTGCGGTTCGTCACGGGTCTCCTTCTAGTTCTGTTTCTGACGAGAAATTCGCTACGGGCCGGAACATATTTGTCACGGCCACGAAACAAACTGACCATAGCTTCGCTAACCATGACCCAAGACCTCAGCCAGGAGCCGTCGCCGGCCACAGCTGTACCCGAAGTCGATCAGGACCGGTTGACCGCGACGCGAGAGACCTTGGAGGACTACACCCTTCGATTCGCACCGCGCAGCTACCGGAAATGGTCGACGCGCGTGGTCGGAATCTCGGCGTTGGGTGGCATCGCCTACCTGGCCGACTTCGCGATCGGTGCCAACATCGGCATCTCGTACGGCACCACCAATGCGCTCGCCGGAATCGCGATCTTCGCGGTCGTCATCCTGCTGACCGGGTTTCCCGTGGCCTACTACTCGGCCCGCTACAACATCGACCTGGATCTGGTGACCCGCGGCAGCGGCTTCGGCTACTACGGCTCGGTGGTCACGAACGTCATCTTCGCGACGTTCACGTTCATCTTCTTCGCGCTCGAAGGGTCGATCATGGCCCAGGGCCTCAAACTGGGCCTGGGCGTACCGCTGTGGCTCGGCTACGCGGCGTCGACGCTGGTGATCTTCCCGCTGGTCATCTACGGCATGAAGGTGCTCTCGACACTGCAGGTGTGGACCACCCCGCTGTGGCTGGTCCTGATGGTCCTGCCGTTCGGCTACCTGCTGATCTCGCACCCCGAATCGATCCACGACTTCTTCGCCTACCAGGGCGCCAACGGGGCGCAGGGCTTCGACATGGGTTCGACGCTGCTGGCTGCCGGTGTGTGTCTGTCGCTGATCGCCCAGATCGCCGAGCAGAACGACTACCTGCGGTTCATGCCGCCGAAGACGCCGGAGAACAAGCGGTCGTGGTGGACCTGGATGATCCTGGCCGGCCCGGGCTGGGTGTTCTTCGGAGCCATCAAGCAGATCATCGGCCTGTTCCTGGCCGTCTACCTGATCGGGCACGTCGCCGACAGCGCCGGCGTCGCCAACCAGCCGGTGCACCAGTTCCTGGAGATCTACGACAACTTCCTGCCCAAGTGGCTGGCGCTGACCCTGGCCGTGATCCTCGTGGTCATCAGCCAGATCAAGATCAACGTCACCAACGCCTACTCGGGCTCGCTGGCCTGGACCAACTCCTACACCCGCGTCACCAACCACTACCCGGGCCGGATCGTGTTCCTCGGCGTCAACCTGCTGATCGCGCTGGTGCTGATGGAAGCCAACATGTTCGACTTCCTGAACACCATCCTCGGCTTCTACGCCAACTGCGGTATGGCCTGGATCGTGGTCGTGGCCAGCGACATCGCGATCAACAAGTTCCTGCTCAAGCTCTCGCCGATGCAGCCCGAATTCCGCCGCGGCATGCTCTACGCCTTCAACCCGGTCGGATTCGGATCCATGCTGATCGCGGCGGGTCTGTCGGTGATCGCGTTCTTCGGCGGGCTGGGTGAGGCCCTGCGGCCGTACTCGCCGCTGGTGGCGATCGTGCTGGGCCTGGTGCTGCCGCCGATCATCGCCATCGCGACCAAGGGCAAGTACTACCTGCGCCGCACCGACGACGGCATCGACCTGCCAATGTACGACGAGTACGGCAACCCGTCCGACGCGCACCTGCTGTGCCAGAACTGCCACCACGAGTACGAGCGGCCGGACATGCTGGCCTCGCCCCAGGGCGGCTACATCTGCTCGCTGTGCCTGGCGACCGACAAGACCGGAGAGCACGTCCTGCCTGCGCAGACCTGACGGCGACACGGCCACGAACGGCGCCGAGGGGGACAACACGTCCACGCTCGGCGCCGTTTCGCGTGGTGGATTCACCCCCGAGGCCTACGCTGAAGGCATGCCCGTTCTGCTGCGGAAGATGCTCGGCATCGGAAACGTGCCCGACGACATCCGCGAGCAACTCCAGGCCGAGGGCGTCCTGCACGTGGCCGAGTTCGTGCCGGTGACCTTCCGGTTCTCCGGCCACATCCCCGGCAAGGTCGCCAAGAGCACCCTCCGCAGCCTGGTCGGCGCGCTGATCGTGACGGAGAAACGCCTCATCGGCACGCTGTCGTCGGCCCCCAAGAAGGCCGTCAAGACCGTCAACCACCCGTGGGACGCGCCGGCCGGGACCATGGTCCAGGCCGAACTGGACGACTCCGGGCTACTGCTGGACGCCACGGACATCTCCGACATCGACCCGACTTTCGAGGGCTCGATGTCGCTGCGCTACAAGACCCCTCTGCCGGCCGAGGTGCTGGCGGCACTGCCGGCGCGCAAGTTCACGTTCGACGTCCCTAGCAAGTACGTCTACCTCGCCTGTGGGATGCCCACCACCACCTGAGCTGGCCGGGGCGTAGCGTCGGGCCGATGACGATCCGGTACGACGAAGCGCTGCGCGAGCAGGTCGGGACGCACCTGGCCGGTCACCGGCGGCGAGTGGTCGACGACCCGAGCAAGCGCCACGCCGCGGTGGCCATCGTGCTGGTGGACTCGGAACCCGGCGAGGACCGCATCGACCCGGCTCCGGTCGACGAATGGATCGGCGGGCGGCCACTGCCCGACCAGAATCTGGACGGCCGCATGGTCGACGTCGCCGGCGGCGCGGCGTTTCTGTTGTGCCGCAGGACCTCCCGGTTGAACTCCCACTCCGCCCAGTGGGCGCTGCCCGGCGGGCGCCTCGATCCCGGCGAAACAGTGGTGGACGCGGCGCTGCGGGAGCTGCACGAGGAGGTCGGCATCAAGTTGTCCGACGAGTCTGTACTGGGCCTGCTGGACGACTACCCGACCCGCTCCGGATACGTCATCACGCCGGTGGTGCTGTGGGGTGGCGGCCGCCTGGACCCGCAGCCCTCCCCGGACGAGGTGGTGGCCGTGTACCGGGTCGGGCTGCACCAGTTGCAACGGCCGGACTCGCCGCGGTTCATCACGATCCCGGAAAGCGAGCGGCCGGTGGTGCAGATTCCGCTGGGCAACGACCTCATCCACGCGCCCACGGGTGCGGTCCTGCTGCAGATGCGCTGGCTCGGCCTGGAAGGGCGGCCCGACCGCGTGGACGAGCTCGAGCAGCCGGTGTTCGCCTGGCGGTGAGTGACTTGTGCACGTCTGGTGACGCTGGCCGTTACGGGACATGCACAAATCGCGCAGCGTAAAACCCTTGTCCAACAATCCAACACAGGGTGGCATGGCTGGTTCGGCAGCAGAATCGTAGGAGGTGGCCGACTCGTGTCCCAATCGCCGGGCCAGAACGTACTTTTCGTGCACTGGCACGACCTCGGGCGCTATCTCGGCGCATACGGCCGCCCTGATGTCAGCAGCCCCCGGCTGGACCAACTGGCCGCCGAAGGCATCCTGTTCACCCGGGCCCACGCCACCGCCCCGCTGTGCTCGCCGTCGCGCGGTTCCATCTTCACCGGGCGCTACCCACAGAGCAACGGGCTGGTCGGGCTGGCGCACCACGGCTGGGAATACCACGCCGGCGTCCAGACGCTACCCCAGCTGCTCTCCGAATCCGGTTGGCACACAGCACTGTTCGGCATGCAGCACGAGACGTCGTTCCCGTCGCGGCTGGGTTTCGACGAGTTCGACGTGTCGAATTCCTACTGCGAGTACGTCGTCGAACAGGCCCTGCGGTGGCTCAGCGAGCCACCCCAGAAACCATTCCTGCTCACCACCGGGTTCTTCGAGACCCACCGGCCGTACCCGCGGGAACGTTACGAACCCGCGGCGAGCGACACCGTCACCGTCCCCGACTACCTGCCCGACACCGACGCCATCCGCGACGACCTGGCCGAGTTCTACGGGTCCATCGCCGTCGCCGATGCGGCGGTGGGCCGACTGCTGGACGCACTGGAGGCGGAGGGTCTGGACCGCAGCACCTGGGTGGTGTTCCTCACCGATCACGGGCCGGCTCTGCCGCGGGCCAAGTCGACGCTGTACGACGCCGGGACCGGGATCGCGATGATCGTGCGGCCACCGCGGGATGCGCAAATCGAGCCGCGCGTCTACGACGAACTGTTCAGCGGAGTGGATCTGCTGCCCACGCTGCTCGATCTGCTCGGCGTGCCGGTTCCGGTTGAGGTGGAAGGGCTTTCACACGCGCAGGCGCTGGTCCGCACGGCGACGGGCCCCGAAATCCGCACCGAGGTTTACACCGCCAAGACGTATCACGACTCGTTCGACCCTATTCGCGCAGTGCGAACAAAAGACTTCAGTTACATCGAGAACTATGCTTCACGTCCGTTGTTGGACCTACCGTGGGACATCGCCGACAGCCCACCCGGCCGGGCAGTGCAGCCGGCCATTTCAGACCCACGTCCGGCCCGTGAGCTGTACGACCTACACGCCGACCCCACCGAGCGGCACAACCTGCTTCTCGACGTGCAGCCCGAATATCATGCAGTGGCAGCGCAATTGGCACTCAAGCTCAACACCTGGCGGCAGCAGACGGGCGACGTCATACCCTCTGATTTCACCGGAACACAGATCTCGAACCGTTTCACCGGGACCTATCTGAGCCTCCATGGGCGCCCCGCCCCGAGCCGGTCCGCAGCGGCGTCCGACCGCGGAATCAACCCGGATTCAACCTCGCAAGATTAATACTCAGTGTGCGAAAAATCCCCTTCTGCAAGGGATTTCGACGCAAGCTAGGCTCTTGCGCCATGACAGCATCGACGGCCTATCTGGTCCTCGCATCACAGCGCAGCGGCAGCACGCTGCTGGTTGAGTCGTTGCGCGCCACCGGTGTGGCCGGCGAACCGCAGGAGTTCTTTCAGTACCTGCCACACACCAGCATGTCGCCGCAGCCACGGGAATGGTTCGCCGACACAGAGGACGAATCGATCCTGCGGCTGCTCGATCCACTGATCGACGGCAGGCCCGAACTGGCGCCCGCGACGATCTGGCGTGACTACATCCAGACCGCCGGCCGCACGCCCAACGGCATCTGGGGCGGCAAGCTCATGTGGAACCAGACCGCACAGCTGCAACGTCGGGCCGCGGATCTGCCGGACCGCTCCGGTGACGGGCTGCTGGCTGCCATCCGCGACGTCGTCGGCTCCGATCCGGTCCTGATCCACATCCACCGGCCCGACGTGGTGTCTCAGGCGGTCTCGTTCTGGCGGGCGGTGCAGACCCGCGTGTGGCGAGGCCGCCCGGACCCGGTGCGCGACGCCCGCGCCGAGTACCACGCCGGAGCCATCGCGCACGTCGTACGGATGCTGCGGGCCCAGGAAGAGGGCTGGCAGAAATGGTTCCTCGACGAGAACGTCAACCGGATCGAAGTGCCCTATCCGGTGTTGTGGCGCAACCTGACCGAGGTCGTCGGCGACGTGCTCGAGGCGCTCGGCCAGGACCGCAGGCTCGCACCGAGACCGGTGCTGGAACGTCAGGCCGATCAGCGTTCGGACGAATGGGTGGAGCGCTACCGCGCCGAAGCCGAACAGGAAGGACTGCCGGTATGAGCACCGCAAGTATCCATGTCGACGAGCTCCGGCTGCTCGAGGCCGAGGCCGTACACATCATCCGCGAGGTGGTCGCCGAGCTGGAACGCCCGGTGCTGCTGTTCTCGGCGGGCAAGGACTCGATCGTGCTACTCCGGTTGGCGGAGAAGGCTTTCCGGAGCCGGAAGGCCGGCGACATCGGATTCAGCCCCGGGCCTCTACCTTTTCCTATTCTGCACGTCGACACCGGCCACAACTTCCCGGAGGTCATCGACTTCCGGGATCGCCGCACCACCGGAGTCGGGCACAAGCTGCTCGTCGGGTCGGTACAGGAGAGCATCGACACCGGACGGGTGGCCGATCCCGGGCCGGGGGCGTCACGCAACCGGCAGCAGACCCGCACCTTGCTCGACGCGCTCGAAGCCGGCGGCTTCGACGCCGCGTTCGGCGGGGCCCGCCGCGACGAGGAACGCGCCCGCGCCAAAGAGCGCATCCTGAGCTTCCGCGACGAGTTCGGCCAGTGGGACCCGCGTGCGCAGCGGCCCGAGCCGTGGTCGCTCTACAACGGCCGTATCCGCCGGGGCGAGCAGGTCCGCGTGTTCCCGCTCTCCAACTGGACCGAGCTGGACATCTGGCGCTACATCGAGCTGGAAGGCCTTGAGCTGCCGTCGATTTACTTCGCCCACGAACGCGAGGTGTTCGAGCGCGACGGCATCCTGCTCGCGGTGTCGGAGTACACCCAACCGACCGGCGACGAGACCGCTGCCGTCGAATGGGTGCGCTATCGCACCGTCGGCGACCTCACCATCACCGGCGCCGTGCGGTCGAAAGCCGTTGACATCGCGAGCGTGATCGACGAAATCTCCGCTGCCACAGTGTCGGAACGCGGCGAGACCCGCGCCGACGACCGGACGTCCGTGGCGGCAATGGAAGACCGCAAGCGAGAGGGCTACTTCTGATGAGCACGAGACAGCTGCTTCGGATCGCGACGGCCGGCTCCGTAGATGACGGCAAGAGCACCCTGATCGGCCGGCTGCTGCACGACACCGACAGCCTGCCCCTGGACCACCTCGACGCGGTCACCGACGACGACGGGGTCGCCGACCTGGCAGCCCTGTCCGACGGTCTGCGCGCCGAACGGGAACAGGGCATCACCATCGACGTGGCCTACCGCTTCTTCTCCACCGAGGCGCGCAGCTACATCCTCGCCGACACCCCGGGCCACGAGCGGTACACCCGCAACATGTTCACCGGCGCGTCCAACGCGCACGTGGCCATCCTGCTGGTCGACGCCCGGGCCGGCGTGCTGCGGCAGACCCTGCGCCACGCCCGCATCGCAAAGCTGTTGGGGATCAAGCACTTCGCCGCCGCCGTGAACAAGATCGACCTGGTCGATTTCGACCAGGCGCGGTTCGACGCGGTGCACGACGAACTCGGTCAGGTCGCCGCCCGGCTCGGCGCGGTGGATCTGACGGTGATCCCGCTGGCCGCCAAGCACGGCGACAACGTCGTGAACCGCTCGGAGCACACCCCGTGGTACGAGGGTCCGACGCTGCTGGAGTATCTGGAGGGCATCGAACTCAGCGCGCCCCAGCCCGAACCGGCCAAGCTCCGGCTGCCCATCCAATGGGTGTCCCGGCCCACCGCCGAACAGCGGCGCCGCTACACCGGCCGACTGAGTGCCGGCACGCTGCAGGTCGGCGACACCGTGCTGAGCCTGCCCGCCGGCACCAGCTCGACCGTCACCGCCGTGGACACCCTCGACGACGACCGCGCCACTGCCGTTGCCCCACTGTCGGTTTCGATCGAACTGGCCGACGACATCGACGTCGGCCGCGGTGATGTGCTGGTCAGTAGCGCCGACAACGCGTCGCTTCCGGTACTGGCCCGCGAACTCGACGCGACGGTGTGCTGGTTCGCGGAGACCCCGCTGCGAGCCGGTGATCGGCTGGCGCTCAAGCAGGGCACCCGCACCGTGCGGGCCACAGTGCAGGCGTTGCACACGCGGCTCGACCCCGAGACGCTCGACGACATCGACCAGCCGGTCGAGTTGGTACTCAACGACATCGGCGCCGTCACGCTCCGGACCAGTTCGACGGTGATCGCCGACCCGTACCGCGACAACCGCGAAAGCGGCGCCTTCATCCTGATCGACGAGACGTCCAACGACACCGTCGGCGCCGGCACCATCACCGAGCCGCGCGAGGTCAAGCTCGGTACCCACTCACGCAGCGATATCCGTTGGCACCATTCATCGTTGGACCGGTCCTACCGGTGGGCACGTACCGGACAGCGCGGCGCCACCATCTGGTTCACCGGATTGCCGGCGTCGGGGAAGTCGACGCTTGCTGTCGCAGTCGAGCGGGCACTGGTCGAGACCGGGCAGGTGGCATACCTGCTGGACGGTGACAACATCCGGCACGGGCTGTCCGACGACCTGGGGTTCTCCGCGGGCGACCGCGCCGAGAACATCCGCCGGGTGGGCCACCTGGCCCGGCTGCTCGCCGACTCGGGTGTGGTGGCACTGGCGTCGCTGGTGTCGCCGCTCAAGTCGGACCGCGACACCGCCCGCGAGTTGAGCTCCGTCGCCAAGCTGCCGTTCATCGAGGTCTACGTGTCCACCCCACGCGCCGAGTGCGAACGGCGCGACCCGAAGGGCCTCTACGCCCGCGCCAAGGCCGGCGAGCTGCGCGGCCTGACCGGGGTGGACGCCCCGTACGAGCCGCCGGATAACCCGGACCTGGTGGTCGACACCACCGGCGCCGACATCGACACCCTCGTGGCCCAGGTGCTGGGGGCGCTCAAGGCACTGCGCTAGCTATTCCGAGCGTTGCTTTCGCGCCCCCGCTCCCGTAAATTTCTATGGTGGGGCGACCGCCCCCAGGCTCTGCATCCAGTGGGGGTGGGCCATGCCGGATCCGTGTCGCGCAGTGTGGGACCAGATCGTCGCCGAACAGGCCGACATCCGGGTGGCGCAATCGCAAATCAATGACGCCGCAACCAAATTGGGTGCCGTGGCGCGCATCCGCCAACTGCAGCAGCAAGAGCGGGACAGCGAACAGGCGCTCGCCGCCTGTCTGTCCCAGCAGTTCGACGCCAAGCACGCGCAGCATGCCGCTCAACTGGGCGCGCCGGTGAGTTCGCTGACGGCCTCCGGCGACGGCAAAGGATGGGTGCGCCTCTACGAACATGGCGGCATCTTCTGGACCGCAGAAACCGGCACCTGCGAAGTGCATGGCTTGATCTTCAAGAAATGGAAGGCGACCGGGCGTGAACACGGGCCACTCGGATATCCCGAGTGCGACCACAGCGCCACAACGGGCGGCGCCTACAACAACTTCGAGAACGGCATCATCAACCTGAAGGACGGCGCCAACCAGGCATTCGAGACGCACGGCCCGATCAGCGCTCACTATTCAGCTCTGCACCGAGAGACGGGGCTCCTCGGCTTCGTACAGGTCGACCAGACCGCGACGCCGGACGGCGTTGGTCGCTTCAACCACTTCGAGGCCGGCTCGATCTATTGGAAGCCGAGCGTCGGCGCGCATGAGGTGCACGGCGCTATCTGGAACACCTGGGGTGAAGAGGGCTTCGAGCGCAGCCCGGAACTCGGGTACCCGATCGCCGACGAACAGGCCGGCGCCAACCACATCGACCGGTTCAGCGACTTCGAGAACGGAATCCTCTACTGGGTGCATGGCAGCACCGGCGGGCTGTTGTCCGCTCCCGCTATCACTGAGACGCGCGACCAAGTCGCCGCGCTGATCAAGACCAAAGTGGACGACCTCATTACGAGCGTCAACGTCGGGCATCCCTTGTACGTCACGCACCCGGCGAAGCTCATCGGCGTCAGTGACTACTCCGTCGGGCCGTCCGGAGCGGTGCGCAACCGCATGCACCTGATCACGGTCTCGTTCGGCATCACCGTGGAAGGCACCAACGACCCCGACGTGACACTCAACATGGCCGTCGAGGTGCGCCTGAACCACGCGCTCAAACAGGTCGAGGCTGTCCCCCGGGCATGGACGAAGATCGACGCGACACTGGACTGGCCGACCAACTGGGGCGCGTCGGCTCAGGGCGTCGCCAACCAGGTCTGGCAGGGTCTCGACGGCCTGCTCAATCAGCCGATCAAGGTGCTGGACGCACCGGACGGTGTCCTGGTCGTCAAGGTGCGTTCCGATGGCACCATCGACGCCTACATCGGGCCGACCACCTAGCAAGTTCTTCCCAAGCCGGTTCGGGGCCCTCGCGTCCTGCCGGCCGTGCTGTGTCCCCCGATCGGGGGACAACGAATTCATCCTGTGCGGGGCCCAGCTGGCGGACATACAGCGGGGCGCTGCTCCGGGACTCTTGAGTCAACACCGGATCACTCCGGAAACGACATCAAAAGCCCACAGCAGCAGGAGAATTCAGATGAGCATCGTCACCCGCTGGGTCAGCTACTTCATCATCGTCATCGGTCTGACCGTCGCACCCGGAATGATCGCCATCGGGCTGGCCACGTCGGCCCACGCCCAGCCGAACACCGGCGCCTCGAGCACGGTGCACCAGACGTTCCCGCACCAGAACAACTTCCCCCAGCCCGGCACCTCGATCCATCACCACCACCAGCACAACCACTGATTCACGTCTGGGCAACCACGAGAATCCGGCGGAACGGGAAGAACGTGGTGCCGTCGGGCTGGGGCGGGTACGCCTGCGCCAGCAGCGGGATGATCGCCTGGCGGTACTGCTCCCAGGCATCGTCGGTCAGCCGCGAGCGGACGTCGGTCAGCGCGGTTCCCGTGATCCAGTCCAGCACCGGGGTTTCGCCGGTCAATTGGTGCAGGTATGTGGTCTCCCAGGCGTCGACGGTGCAGCCTTCGGCCGTCAGCAGCGCGGCGTAACCCGCCGGGTCGTCGACCACATTCGTTTCCCGGAATCGGATATCGGCGAGCGCGTCGGCGAACTCCGGGCGCCGGGCCACCTCCCGTACGGCCTGATGCGACGGCGAGTCGAAGTTGCCGGGAACTTGGAAGGCCAGCCAGGCGCCTTTCGGCAGTTGAGTCACCCACCGCCGCAGCAGCTCACGATGTTCCGGAACCCATTGCAGCACAGCATTACTGACCATCACATCGGTGTCCGGTGCGGGTGACCAGTCGGCAGCGGCAACCACCCGGGCGTCGACGCCACGAGCCCGGGCTGCCGCCACCATCTCCGGTGAGTTGTCCACCGCTTCGATCACTGCGTCGGGCCAGCGCTCCGACAGCGTGGCGGTCAGGTTTCCCGGACCACAACCCACGTCCGCCACCCGCCGCGGCGTCTGGGCACCCACGCGCGCCAGCAGGTCGTAGAAGGGCCGGCCGCGGTGGTCAGCGAAGGCGAGGTAGATGTCTGGATTCCACACAACCCCATCCTGCCGCCGGAGGCTGATGAGTGCCTGCCATTCTGGTAGGCGATGGACGAGTCAGTACGCGACCTGTGGCAGTCGCTGGGCCTCCCCGGCCTGATCGACGTGCACACCCATTTCATGCCCAAGTCCGTGATGGACAAGGTGTGGAAGTACTTCGACAGCGCCGGGCCTCTCACCGGCCGGACCTGGCCGATCACGTATCGCACCGAGGAGCAGCACAGGCTGGAGACGCTGCGCGGTTTCGGGGTGCTGGCGTTCACCTCCCTGGTCTATCCGCACAAGCCCGACATGGCGGCCTGGCTGAACCAGTGGGCCGCTCAGTTCGCCGCGCAGACTCCCGACTGTCTGTCCACCGCGACGTTCTACCCCGAGCCCGGTGCACCCGCCTACGTGGCCGAGGCCATCGCGGGCGGCACTCGGGTGTTCAAGGCGCACGTTCAGGTCGGCGACTACAACCCGGCCGACCCACTGCTCGATGACGTGTGGGGCACCATCGCCGACGCCGCCGTCCCGGTGATCATCCACTGCGGTTCCGGTCCGGCGCCCGGTACTCATACCGGCCCTGACCAGGTCCGTACCGTGCTGGACCGCCACCCCGATCTGAAGCTGATCATCGCGCACCTGGGTATGCCCGAGTACAGCGAATTCCTGGACCTCTGCGAGCAATTCGACGGCGTCCACCTGGATACCACCATGGCGTTCACGCCGTTCGTCGAAGAAAACATGCCGTTCCCGCCCGCCGAACTGCCACGCCTGGGTGAGCTCGGTGACCGAATCCTGTTCGGCAGCGATTTCCCCAACATCCCGTACCGGTACGCCGAGTCCCTCGAGGTGCTCACCAAGGTCGCCACCGACGACGATTGGCTGCGAAAAGTGCTGTACCACAACGCCGCCAGGCTGTTCGATCTGGAAGATCAGCTGACGGGGGCCGAGAACCGGGGTTAGCATCCGAACGTGACCAGTCCGCCAGGCGATGCGTTCAACCCACCCGTCCCGGTTCCCGACGTAGCGGGTGCGGATGCCACCGCACGTGGACTGCCACGACGGGCCGACCTGACCTGGCAACAGAAGCTGATCGTCGACTCCTCGGCAGTGGCCGACCTGGGGCTTCGCACGGCGCTGGCCTCGGTGATCGGCGCCGGCATGATTCCGCGGATGGCCGCCTCGGCGGTACGAAGCCGGGCCGGCGACGACCCCGACGCCCTGCGGTTCTACGCCGAACTCGCCGCCACCAAGGACCCACAGCAGTGCTTCCCGGCGCCCAGCGGTCCTCCGCTGGTATCCGCTCGTCCTGCCGGCCCGGTCGCGCAGTGGGTTGCACACGGCCAGGTGGACAACATCTGGTTCCCAAGCAGTTACGACGCCGTGTATCCCGGCATCCGAGAGCGGCGCCGCAGCTACACGCGCAACAACGTGGTGCATGCCCAGCACTGGCGGCACGACGACGGTCCGCGCCCGACACTGTGCGTCATCCACGGGTTCATGGGCTCGCCATACCTGTTCAATGGCCTGTTCTTCTCGCTGCCGTGGTTCTTCCGGTCCGGGTACGACGTACTGCTGTACACCCTGCCGTTCCACGGCCCCCGGGCCGAGAAGGGCTCTCCCTACAGTGGATACGGCTTCTTCATGGACGGTGTCCCCGGCTTCGCCGAGGCCATGGCGCAAGCGGTATACGACTTCCGTTCCGTCCTCGACTATCTGGAGGACACCGGAGTCGATCGCATTGCGCTGACCGGAATGTCGTTGGGCGGCTACACCTCATCACTGATCGCGTCGGTCGACGACCGCATCCAGGCCGTCATCCCGAACGTTCCGGTCGTGACACCGGACCGCACAGTCGAGGAATGGTTCCCGGCCAACCTGCTCGTCAGGCTGAGCAACCGGTTGGCGCATATCGATGAGGATCTGGTTTCAGCGGCCGGCCGGTACCACTCACCGCTGAACTACGCGCCGCTGGTGCCCCGGGATCGCCGATTGATCATCGCCGGCCTGGGTGATCGCCTGGCGCCGCCGCAGCAGGCCGAATTGCTCTGGGAACACTGGGATCGCTGCGCGTTCCACTGGTTCCCGGGCAACCACATCCTGCACGTCAGCCAGCCGGACTACCTGCGCCGGATGACCAAGTTCATGAGCCCGTTCATGTTCGACGGCAGCGACTGCCCGGCTGACCGGGCACGCCCTGCCCGTTGATCCTGCGTGCAGGGCCGCCGCTACTCGACCTTTTACGCCCTAGCCGCAGTGTCGACGGCGGACTCAGCGCTGGCGCCGAACGTCGACAATTCCGCAAGCAGCGCAGTGGTCAGCACACCCGCGCGCGTGGCGAGGCCACCGGCCGATGCCGGGGCCATCGCCGTGAGCAGCGGACCCTGCCGGCCCGCCTCGCGCGTCAGGCCCGCGACTGCGGCCGCGGCAGGCGCGTTGGCCGTGCGCACCGCACAGGCCGCGGAAATGGTTGCACCAGGCGAGAATTCGAGCACCGTCCACAGCTCCGTCGTCGACGCCAGTGCGGCCAGGCATTCCGGCAGGCGCGAATCCGCGGGCAATCCGTAGGCGGTGAGGTAGCCGTCCCCGTCGCGGACCGCACGCCACATCTCGCGCGCGTCGGTTGCGATGGGCGTGGGCGCTACCTCGGTGACCGCGACCGGCACCCCGGCCTCCCGCAGCTGGTCGGCCAGCCGCCGGGCCACCTTCTCCGCCGTGTCCGCGAGCGGCAGATCCGACGACCGTGCCTGCAGGGCAGCAAGATTCGACGCCGCCGTGACAGTGACGCTGACCCATGCACTGCGCGTGCCGTCGAGCTGCCGTTCCGTGACGCGCACCGACTCGCACCGAACGCCGTAGCGGTCGACGTAAGAAGCCACGAGAGGCAGTGCGTGGTAAGGAAATCCGTCGGCTTCCAGTACCACCGTGACCTGATCAGCCGCCGGGGCCGGCGCACCGCGCCGGTTCCGGCGCCACACCGCGACTCGGCGGGCCACCATCGTGGTCAGGAACATCCCGCGCCACCAGGCGAACACCAGCAGCACCACGGCGACCGCGATGCCCAGGATCCACTTCTGTGGCGTCGTATGCCACGGGTACGTCATGGCCGCCGGGATGGTCGTCAGCAATGCCAACGTGATTCGGGCCGTCATCGGGCGCCGTCCTTTCTTCGGTACGCGATCAGTGCGATCAGTGCGGCGATCGCCAGCACTGCCGCACCGGCGAACGCGATGGTCCGCGGCGTGGTGTCCTTCGGGGCCGGCTCGGGCGGCATGGCAACAGACACGGCTTTCGGTGTCGAACCGGTCGCCGGCAGGTCCCAGGTCAATGCCGCAACCGGGTCGACGACGCCGGCGCCCACCAGGTTCGACGGCATGCGCGCGGCACCGTGCGCGGTGGCGGTCAGCCGGTGCGTCACATCAGCCGCGTTGAGCGCGGGAAATCGACTGCGCACCAAGGCTGCAACGCCTGCGACGTAGGCCGCCGCATAGCTGCTGCTGCGCAACGGGAACAGGTCGCCCCGCTCGTTGGGCAGCGCGTTGGCCAGACCGTTCACACCAGTCGACGCGATGTGCTCGCCGGGCGCAGAGATGCCGACCCACGGGCCGGGAGTGGTGAAGTCCGACGGCTGTCCGGCTGCGTCCAGCGACCCGACCGACAGCACGTACGGCTGCCACCAGGACGGGATCGACACCGATTTGACGCCGGCCCAGTTGCGCGGGTCGGCCGCATTCCCGGGGTTGTCGAGCGGGTTGGCCTCGCACGACGGGCCGCCGGCCAGGCCGGCCCGGTCATTGCCTGCGGCGGCGACGATCACCGCATCCTTTTCCTGCGCAGCGTATTTCAGTGCCGCGCCCAGTTCGGTCTGATCGACGGGCCGATCGGCGGGCAGGCAGGTGACCGCCGTGATAGCGATGACCTTGGCGCCGCGGTCGGCGGCATGCACCACGGCCCGGGCCAGTGACGTGACCGCAATGGTCGCCTGCGCCGCAGCCGCGTCTCCCCCGTTGCCACGCGGGGCGTAGCGCTCGGACGTCTGACGGATGGCCAGGATGCGGGCGCCCGGCGCGACGCCGGAGAACCCGTCCGCGCCCGGCTGACCGGCGACCAGGCCGGCGACCAGAGTGCCGTGGCCATCGCAATCTGTAAGTCCGTCAGTGTTTTCCACGAAATCACCGCCGGCCTCCACATTGGGCAACCGCGGTCCTGGATGCACGCCGGTGTCGATGACCGCCACCGTCTGTCCGTCACCGCGGCTGAAGGCCCAGGCGCCAGGCACGTTGAGCAAGGTGTGGCCCGGACCCGGTGCGCCCGGGTCGGTGCCGGGCAGCACGCCGGCGGTGACGCACTGTCCGCGTTGGCCCATCGCCGCGACGGGACCGACGCTGCCCGACGGCGGTGCCGCATGCTCGTCGACGTGCGGCGGCACGACGGCACCGGCGGCCGGCAACATCGCCGCCGGCAGTACTGCGGATGAGGCGGCGAAAGCGACTGTCAGGACGGAGATTCCGCGCCGGATGGCCACCATCACCGGTTGATGACCCAGGCGAACAGACCCACCAGGTAGGCCAGCACCGGGATCAGCGAAGCGTCCAACGCCGTCGCGGCGAAGCCGACCAGGCGACGCATCGGCAGCGAATAGGTCTGTGGGTCGGCCACCTGGGGGTTCAGCGCGGCCACCACGCCCACCGTGACGAGCACCGCGAGCACACCCAGCGACCACCACGCGTTGGAGTAGTGCCCGCCGGCGGCGAACATCGTAAGCAGCACGGCCGCAACCACATACGGCTGGCTCAGCAGCCACAGCTTGCACGGCACCGAGTCCCAGATGCGGGCCCGCAGCGCCGTCGCGAGGGCGGCGGCCACGACCACGTACCAGGCCCACGCCGACGGGTGCGTTCCCGCCACCAGGACCACCGACCCGGCGGTCAAGGTCAACACGGCACCGGCGAGGAAGCCGGTCTGGTGCGCGTCGCACACCCGGACGCGGCGCGGCAGATCGGCCAGCACGGACAGCCGCAGGGCCGACGGCGTCGGGTCACCCGGCGCCGGGATGTTCGGGACCGGGAACCGGGCCCACAGCGTCGAGAGCTGAGCGGCCTGGACCACGACCAACAGCGCGAAAACGATCAGTACAGCGCCGATCACGGTGTTGCCCAGCTGCCAGATCGAAGCGGCGCCACCGACGATCATGCCCGCGATACCCAGGACGGTCGTGGCGGTGAAGGCCGCGATGGCCTGCCCGCCGACGGCGATGCTGACGATCGACCAGGCGGCGACCGCCGCGGCACCGAGCAGCAAGCCGGCCGGACCGGACGCGCCGGGGACCGCCAGCGTGAAGGCCGCGCCGACCGGCAGCAGGGCGGCCAGGCTCAGGGCCGTCGCCAGCTTCGGTAGGGCGGGCCGCGTCAGCAGGGCTGCCGCAACGGTCAGCACCGCCACGCCCACGACCGTGAACAGGCCGGCAGTCTGGCCGGTGCGTACCCGCACCAGCGTCGCCAGCGCGGTGGCGAGCACGGTCAAGGCCACGACTGCCCAACCGGCCAGGCGGCGGATATGCGCATTGCCCCACGGGTTTTCGCGAGCGGCGGAGAAGATGGCGGCGGCATCGGCGATGTCCTCGACGATGCGCGGCGCCGGCGGACCCGCGGGCACCGGCTGCAGCGCTAGCAGGTCACCGTCGACCACGCCGACCGTGTCGAGGGTCGCGTCGAGGCTGTACGCCGCGCCACCCAGCGGGGCCAGCGACAGTTCGGCGGAGCTTGCGGAGTCGGGTGCCCCGCCGACTCCGACGATGCGCCGCACCGCGGGCACGATCTCGCGCAAGGGCAGGCCCGCCGGCAGTGCGACGTCGGTGAGTCGCCCGCGACCACCCTGCTCGTCGCCGGCGGCGAGCACTGCGACCCGCACAATCGGCATCGCGGTACTACCAGACGTGTTCTGGGACATTTTCTTTCCGTTCTCCAGTCGAGGTCTCGAAGTCTCGGGTCGGGTTCACTGTGGGGAACCAGGAACCGTCGGGCAGGGTCGCGGTCAGTCGCTGCACGGCAGCGGTGACGGCAAGATCCGTACCCGGGGCAAAAGTTGAAATCCAGGTGCCATCAGCGGCTTTCACCGGGGCCACGACGACGCGACCCGCGGTGGTGTCGACGATGCTGACGCCGACGTCGGTGCTGATCCGGTGGCCGTCACGGTGATCGCCCGCGACGATCTCCACGTAGCTGCGGCCGGGCGCGAACGCGGCCCGCACCACGGCGTGGGCGGTCGGCGGGATGCCGAGGTGATCCATCACGTCGTCCAGCGAATCGCCGCGGCGCAAGCGCTCGTCGGCCTTGGCCCCGATGTGGGCGGGCATGGCGAACTCATCGAACCGAGCGGCCGCGCGGCCGGACAACCCTGCCGTGAGCACCGGCACCAGCGCGTCCGGGGACGCGACAGTCAGTTCGGTGCAGGTCATCAGGTGCTCGCTGCGCAGGACCGCCACCGTGGTGTCGCCCCTGCGCGCGAGAATCCCGCGCAGCATGGCGCCCGATCCGGACACCCATCGCAGTTCCAGCCAGCGGCGGGGCCGGCACACGGTCCGAATCCAGTGCGCGACAGCGGGATGCACGGAGCCGTCGGCAGACAGCACTCCCATCCGCGTCAGCGCGGTGACCTGGTCCGCATCGAATCCGGCTTTGGCGGAGGGCTCGCTGTAGGGCTGCGTGATGGCCAGCACCCACGGAAAGCTCCCAGCGCCAAGACGATCCGCGAGGAACCAGGCTTGCTCCGCGGTCAGTTCGACCGCGGAGACCGGGATTTCGGCGTGTTCCGGGGTGCCTGACACCCCGGAACGCGCCGAAACCGTTGGACTTAAACCCACTTGGCGCCTTCGGCGCTGTCGCGTGCGCTCATCGACAGCGTGTTGGTCTCGTGGGTGGTCGCCATCGCGCGGTACGCGTGGACGAGTTCTTCCATCGCGGTGTTCCACTGGGCCTGCCACGCCTGGTAGCTGGTTCCGGTGTCACCCTGCCAGGCGCCGGCCAGGGCGGCCTGCTCGCTGGCGATGTCGAGCCCGACGGCGTGCAGGGCACCCGAGTAGGCGGTCATCTCACCGGCGTGGGCCAGCATCGCCGGGTAGTTGTACATGATCTGGGACATGGGATTTCCTCGCTCCTGATTGTCGGGGTCGGCGTTGCGGCGGTTAGACGGACGTGTACGTGCCGGCCGCGGCGGTGTCCTGCGCGACGTAGGTGCCTGCCGCGTCGCCCAGGTTGGCCTGCGCGATGTCGAGCAGGGCGTTGACCTTGGCCGCAACTTCCATGAAGCGCACGTGTGCGGCCTGGAACGCGACTGCCGAGTCACCCTGGTGGAAGCCCTGCGCCGACTGCGCGGCCTGTTCGGCCTGGGCGATGGTGCTGCGCATCAGCGCGGCCTTGGCCGAGAAGGCCGACTCGGAAGCGACCAGCTGGGGGATGTGTGCGTCGAGCATGCTCATTGTGATTCCTCTCGGGGTACGTCCGGATTGTTTTGGTGGTCAGGTCTTCTGGTCTGCAGGTTCAGCGGTTGGCACCGCCTTCCGAGCCCCAGCTGCCGGGCAGCATGGGGTCGGTGACGCCACCGCCGAAACCGTTGCCGGTCAGGCGGTTCAGGCCTGTCGCCTGCTGGTCTTGGCGGTTCACCGTGCCGGTGAAGCCGATCGGTCCGGCACCGCGGGCGGAGGCCAGAACTTCGGTGCGTGGGGCCCTGTCCGCTCCAGCGTCATCGCCGAAGTCCGGATCGACTTCCGAGTTCATGTCCATGAACTCGTCGCGGACACCACGCTCTTTCGCCGCGCGACGGCGACGGGCGCGCCGCCGCTCGGTCGCGGCGGCAGCGGCAGCCGCCGCGGCTGCGGCCGCGATGCCGGACGCCGGGGCCGGCGCGGTGGCGCCGTCCCGCACGGTCGGGGTGAATCCGGGACCCGGGTCGTCGACAGCCACCGCGTAGGCCATCATCGGCGCCGGGGCCGCCGGCGCGGGAGCCGCCGCCGAAGCCGGTGCGGGCGCAGGCGCGCTCGCCGGGGAGGCGGGCGTGGCCGGCACCGTCGGGGCGACGCTGACCACCGGCATCTGACGGTCGGCAATCTGCAGCTGCGGCGGCGGCGGGAACGCATCGGCGACTTCGGGATCCGGCACATAGTCGGGTTCCAACAGCGTCAACAACCCGAGGCTGGACAGACCGACCGCAATCAGAGCCGGCCCCCACAGCGGTGCGGACAGCATCAAACCCCAGGAACCCCAGCCGACCGGCTGGAAGAACGCCTGATAGCCCAGCGCGAAAAGCAGTGGCCCCCAAGTGGTCAGCGCTTGCGACGGGTTGGTCAGGAAGCCGAAGATCATCTGCTGGATCTGGCCCAGCGGGTCCTGCAGGAACTTCCAGATCAGGTCGCCGCCCGGCAGCGTCTTGATGTAGTTGTACAGGTAATCGGTGATCGCGTTCGACGCGTTCAACGACGTGCCCGCATCGGCCGCCTGCAACTGCGCGCCCGCCTGCGTGGCACTCGCCGTAGCGGTACCGGCCTCGCCGACGCCGGCCGCCAGCATCATCGGGGCCGGCGTGGTCGCCGGGGCCGCCGCCACCGCGGCACCCGACACTGCCTGATAGGTGCCCATCACCGTCGCGGCCTGCAGCCACATCCGGGCGTAGTCGGCTTCGTTGAGCGCGATCGGAATCATGTTGATACCGAAGAAGTTCGTGGCGACCAGCGCCGCGTTCACCACGTGGTTGAGGGCCAGTTCGGGCAGCGACGGCATCGCGGCCAAGGCGGTGCTGTAGGCCGCGGCGGCCGTCTCGTGCTGCACCGCGCTGGCGGCACTGTTGGCGCTGGCCTGGGCCAGCCAGGTCAGGTACGGCGCATGGGAGGCGATGTACTGCTCGGCGCTCGGCCCCTCCCATGCTCCCGCCTGGACCTCACCCAATAGCGCGGTGAGTTCAGCTGCGGCCGAGGCATATTCGGTGCTGAGCGACTGCCAGGCAGCCGCCGCGGCCAGCAGCGAACCCGGACCGGGTCCACTGGACAGCAGCGTCGAATGGACTTCGGGCGGCAGCGCCATCCAGACAGGGGCGGTCATGTCAGCCCAGCACCGTCACGTAGGTGGCGGCGGCTTCGGCATCGCCCGTCGCGTAGCTGATGCCCGCCTCGGTGACACCGCCGCCGGCACGGCCGAGTTCGGTGACGCCCTGCGACGCGACGGCCTCGTGCTCGGCGCCGTGGGCGCTCAGCCCGATCGCCGTCTGCAGCGACACGGGGTCCGCGGCGGGCGGGATCACCGCGGTGACCGCCGGAGCGGCCGCGGCATGGGCGGCGGCCAGGCGGGCGGTCAGTGCTTCGACGGCCGCCCCCGCTGCCGTCAGTCCTTCGGGAACAACGCGCAAGGTCATCAGTGGAACTCCCCTCGTTGTGGTCCGGTGGGTCGGCCCGTAATCGGGTCTGCCACCAGCGGATTGATCAGCTGGACATACGTGGCTTCATCGCTGTCGCCGACCACCATGGCGCGACCGGCGGGCAGGCGGTTGAACCGGTGGCCGCGGATTCGGCCACTGTCCTGCGGGTTGCCGGACAGCATGACGGTGGTGGCCTGCAGCTCGTTGAGCCTGCGCAACAGCGGGGCAGTCATCACCGCGTGGGCCGAGCCGGCGGCCCGGGCGGTGACGATCACCCGCAGCCCCAGTTCGGCGGCCTGGGCCAGCAGCCCCAGCAGTACCGTCCAGGGCCGCTGGCCGACGAACGGACCGCTGACCGCGGGTGCATCCGGGATCTGGTCGACGTCGTCGATGATCAGGTAGTGCAGGTGGTTGCCCTGCCCGTTCCGGTAGGTCCACCCACTCAGCTCCGCGGACGACAGACCCGCTGGGGGCCTGCGCTTTTCGAGCAGCGCAGCCAGTCCGAGCATCGCCGGGGTGACCCGGTCGACGTTGGGGGTGTACTCGTTGTCCGCGAACAACGGCTCGTCCACCAGATGCAGCCTGCGGTCGATCACGGTGAACGCCACCGACTCCGGCGTCGAGTTCTCCCGGATGGTGCGGATCAGATGCCGCAGCAACGTGGTCTTGCCGGACTTGGCATCGCCCAGCACCATCAGCAGCGGGTTGGCCGAGAAGTCGACCGCAACCGGTGCCAGGTCCTGCTCGCGCTGACCGATCACCACCGACTCGGGGTTCCGGTACAGCGGTGCAAGGGTTTCCGGCGCCAGGTCCGTCGGCAGCAGACGCACGGGCGGCGCCGTCTGCCCCGGGTAGTGGGCGTTGATGGCAGCGATCGCACCGAGATCCGGTTCGGCGAACAGGAAGTGCTCGGCTGCCATGGTCAGGCCGCGGCCCGGCTGGTCGGCGGGGACACCGTCGGCGGGGCGGGACAGGGCCGCCACCCCGGGGGTACCTGGCGACCGCACATTGCTGTCGCGCGAGTCGGCCAGCTTGAGCTCGAGCCGCAGACCCAGCCCGTCGCGCATCGCCAGCGGCACCTCGAGCCAGTTCGGCGTCGTGAGCACCACGTGGATGCCGTAGGCCATGCCGGTGTTGACCAATTCGGTCACCTTGGACAGCAACGGGTTACGGGTGTTGAACGTGTCGGTGTTGTCCCGGCTGAACGCATACAGGTTGTCGATCACCAGGAACACGTCGCCGTAGCCGTCATCGCGCAGGTCACCGTCACCGGCGGCGGCACGGGCCTGGCGGGACGCGAGCAGCTGTTCGAGTTCACCGAAGGTGCGACGGATGCGTTCGGGCTCCAGCGGCGACGCGACGCTGCCGACATGGGCCAGTGGCTTGAGCGAGCGCAGCCCGCCGCCGCCGTAGTCCAGGCAGTAGAACGTGACAGCGCGCGGCGAGTGCGTCGCGGCCGCGGACAGGATGAACGTCTGCAGTGCCGTCGATTTCCCGGACTTCGGCCCACCGTGGATGACCAGGTTGGCGGCCGCCGAGCTGGCGTCGAAAACCAGTGGGTCGCGACGCATCTGGAACGGACGGTCGATCTCGCCAAGGGGCCAGCGGCCATGTCCCGCGGGAATCTCGGTGCCGGCCAACAGCTCCGGCAGCGCGATCGGCTGGTCCAGCGGGGCCAGCCACAGCCGCGGCGCCCGCGGACCGTACTGGGCCAGCTGCTCGCCGACGGTCGCGACCAGCTTGCGCGGCGCACGCAGATCCGGAGCCGTGTCGGTGACGATCACCGTGTCGGGAGCCGGGGTGACGTGGCCTGCCGGGAACAGCTGTGGCTGCGGAACCGCATGCACCACAACGGCTTTCTCGACCCGCGGCGGGTCGTAGATACCGTCCACGTAGGTGCTGCGGAACTTGACCGGCACGGCGCCGGGGGTGGGGACCAGGAAGCCCTCGCCCTTGTGTTCCGGACCGGCCTCGATGTGGTAGGCGTCCTCGACACCGATGATCTGCCGGCTGATCGACGGGCTCGCGACCTTCAGACCGATGCGGTACGAGGTGTTCTTGTCGATGTCCTTGATCCGGCCCACGTCCAGCGTCTGGGACGCGAACAGGATGTGGATGCGGAACGAACGGCCCTTGCGGGCAACGTAATCGAACAGCTCGGCGTACTCGGGATGGTCGGCGAGCATCAGCGAGAACTCGTCGGCGACCACCAGCAGCGTCGGGATCGGGGGCAGGTCGTGCCCAGCCGCCTGCGCCGCCTCATATTCGAGCACCGAGTTGAAGGCACTGCCCTGCACGCGGCGGCCGGCCTCCATCAGCAGCTGCTCACGCCGCGCCACCTCACCGCGCAGGGTGTCCGCGAACCGGTCGGCCAGCGACCGCTTCTCGGCCATGTTCGAGATGACGGCGACCACCTGCGGGAAATCCCGGAAGATGTCGGCGCCGGCCTCGCCCTTGAAGTCGGCGTAGATGACGATCAGGCGTTCGGCCGAGTGAGTCGTCAACAGCGACAACAGGATCGACATGAGGGTCTGCGACTTGCCGGAGCCCGTCATACCGATCATCAGACCGTGCGGGCCCATGCCGCCTTCGGCCTCGTCCTTCAGGTCGAACATCAACGGTTCACCGGTGGCCGTGACGCCGATGGGCACCCGCAGCTCGTCGGCCCGCGTGCGCGGCGCCCAGAGGCCCGCGACATCCAGTGCGGCCGCATCGGGAATCCCCAGCAGGGTGCCGAAGGTGGTCAGTCCGGCACCGGTGCTCCGGGCCCGGTTCGGGTTGGAGTCCCAGCGCGCGAGACTGCGCGCCAGGTGCGCGGCGGCCCGCGGCGAAAAGCCGTCGGCGGCATCGAAGTACGACTGCCAGCCGGCTGCCGCCCACCGCTCGATGCGGCCGTCGGCCACCCGCAGCACCGGCCGGTCGGGGTCCGCGTACTCCGGCTGTTCCATGCCGCGCTGCACCACGGTGACGCCGGCCAGTCCGGCCCGCGGCAGGAGCTCTCCCAAGTCAGCGTCCGGGTCGTCCACGACGATCAGCAGGTGCCGCAGCGGCGCGATGTCGGCGCCGCCGAACGGCTGCCGGTCCGCGAGTTCATCGGACAGCATGCCTGCGAGTTCGGGAACGCCGGCGGCCAGGTAGCGCGCCGGGCCGACACCGTCGATCTGCCCGGGAATGTCGCTGTGCGGCAGCCACTTCAGCCAGGACCAGGACTCCGATTCGAGAGCCTCGGCATCTGCGGCCGCCAGGCCCACCCCCAGCAGGGCAGGGTCGTGCCAGGTCACCGCTTGCGCGATCCAGGCGCGCAACGCGCTCCGCACCTCGTCGGCATCGCCGAGCACGGTGATCCGCGAAACCTTGGTCAGGTCGATACCACCGGGAACCGCGGGGACCGTCCGCTGGACGTCGAGCAATCCGCGCAATGCGCTGTGCGACACCGGCTCCAGATCGATCTCGGCCGCGGTGTCCTTGACCTGCAGCACCGTCTCCAGGCGCGCGTCATGCAGCCCGGCGCGCACCACCAGGTAGTCGGCGTCGTGCGGGTCGCGCTCCCACTGGCGTCGGGTGCCCGCGACGGCGGCCAGCTGCTCGGGTGCGGGGTGGGACCATTCGCGCGCCGCGCGCTGCTCGGCCGCCTGGGCCCGGACGTTGTCCCGTACCACCGACAGGTAACGCAGGTAGTCGGCGCGCTCGGCGTCGACCTCTTCGGTCCGGGTCTTGTTGTCCGAACCGCGGTAGAAGGCGGTGGCGGCCAACAGGAGCACGAACGGGAAGAACAGCGTCTGCGGCGAGATGACGCGCATGCCGGTGGCCACCAGAGCCACGACCATGCCGACGATCAGGATGACGATCAGGTAGGGCAGTACGCGGCGCAGCAGCGACGGCGGCACCAGGCGCGGCAGCTCGGGCGGCGGCTCGATGGTGATGACGCTCGCGCGGGTCGCCGGGACGGGCAGCCGGCGCCGCGCTTCGAAGATCAGACGGCTCACGGGTTCTCCCTCAAAACGGTGTCGACAGCTGGGCGAACCAGTGCCGGAAGCTGCAACGCGTCACTCCGCGACAACGTCGGGCCGGGCGCGAACTGGCTGAGGATCGACCACGGCACCGGCAGCGGTGACGCGGTAAGCCCCAGCGCGGCAGGGGTTTTGCGATTTGCGTTGGTGGCGTCGCCTTCGGTGGAGATGCCGTAGCGGACGCCGGTGTCGCTGATCCAGTAGCCGGACAGCGCCGGGGTGCCGGCTTGTCCGGTGGCCTGGACGAAGTAGCCGGTGCCCGGGGCCACCGCCACGCGCTGCGCGGTGCCGGCGGGGCCGGCCAACGCGACGGGGTGCTCGTCGGCGGGCAGCGGCAACATCGCTCCGGACAGCAGGGTGAGCGAATTGGTCGTGGCGCCATCGTGTTTGGTCCAGCGGGCGCAGGTCAGTGGCGCCTTGGTGACGTCGACGACGGAGAGCGGGCGCTCCGGGTACGCCGCGGTGTTGATCGCGGTGGAGACCGGGATGCGGGCGACCTGGTCGGCGGACAGCCGCGGCGGCTGCTCCAGACCGTATGAGTCGGTGTTGCGCAGAATCGCCGCGACGACCTGTGAAATCGGTTGCAGGCCATCATCGAGGACCGCGTAGTACTGGAGCGCGTTGCCCGCGTTGTCCGAGCCGGCTCCGGTCGTGATGGCGGTGACCACCGCGCCGACGGGTGCGGCGACCGGCAGTGGGTACGGCGTCGGCTGGCCGGCGTTGAGGATCGCCGGGGCAGCCAGCGGGGCCGATTCCGGGATCGCGTTGAACAGGCCGTCGGCGATGGCGCGCGGCGCGGGCAGTGCAGTTCCGTTGGCGCCCAGGCCGAGTGCCGCCGTCACCGCGCGGTTGTTCAGGTCGACCGCACTGCGCTTGCCGTTCCACAACAGCCAGCTGCCGCCGTTGACCCCGGCGGAACCGACGCCATCATTGCGAACCAGCACAGCGTCATTTGCGCCCAGTGCGGCGGCGCGGGAGGCGCCGTCGGCCAGCGGACCCGTGATCAGGGTGACGCCCACGACGTCACCGGTGGCCGCATCGCAGACGGTCCAGTCGGCATCGCGAGAAGTGTTGGGCACCATGCGTTCCGGCGCACCCGGAATGCCGATGAGGCTGCCACGGGCGAACTTGTCCAGTTCGGCGCTCGGCACCGTGGTCGGGTTGTCCGGCCGTCCGGCGATGAGCCGGGCCGAGGTCAGGTTCAGCACCGGGTGCAATTGGTCACCCACCCGGACGTACAGCGCGGAGGTTTCCCGGTCGGCCAGGATCACGTCATTACCCGCGACACCGGCGGGCCGGATCAGGGAGAAGACGAAGCAGCCTGCCAGTGCGGTGACGAGCACCAGCCCACCGACCAGAACGGAGCGGCTCTGGGTCCGCAACGGGTCGACCAGCATCCGGGTGTCATGCATGGCGACGCCAGATGCGATGCGCCGCATGAGGAATCGCCAACCGGACACCTGGTGCCGGGTGACGAAGCCGCGGCGGTACTCGACCTGCTCCGGGTTGTCGTTCACCGGAGTACGGGAACTGAAGGTCTTTCGGTCGTCACTCACTGTGCGGGCACCACCAGTCCGAGACCACGCAGCAGCGGCGCGGCCGAGTTGCCGACGTCACCCGCGGTGATCGTCATGAGTTCGTCGTCGGTGAAGTCGTGCGCGGCCAGGTGATCCAGCCGGTACTCACGTTCTTCTTCGGAGCGCTCCACCAGATTTCGTACAAAACGGCCGTTGCCCGCGATGTCGAGGCTGCGGCGCGCGACACCTGCCGCGTCGGGCGTGGTCGCCGTCGCGAGGTGTGCGAACAGCTGCTCCATCTCGGTCTGCGCCTCGGGTTCGAAGACGCTGTCCCGCTTTTCGGCCATGCGCATGGCGATCTCGGTGAGTTCAGTGGCCGAGTAGGACGGGAAGTCGATGCTCCGCGTGAAGCGCGACCGCAGACCTTCGTTGGTATCCAGGAACATGTCCAGGTCCTTGCGGTAGCCGGCAATGATCACGACCAGCCGGTTGCGGTCGTTCTCCATGCGTGCCAGCAAGGTGTCGATGGCGACCAGGCCGAAGTCGTTCTTGGCACCGGTGGACACCAGCGCGTACGCCTCGTCGAGGAACAGCACGCCGTCGAGCGCACTGTCGATGACGGCGTTGGTCTTGGCCTCGGTTTCACCGATGTGCTGGCCGATCAGGTCGGCACGATGCACCTCGCGCACAGTCTCTTTGCGCAGCAGGCCCAGACCGCAGTAGATCTTGGCGACCACGCGGGCGATGGTGGTCTTACCGGTTCCGGGAGGCCCGGCGAACACCAGGTGGTTGGTGCGCTGGGCAACGGTCAGGCCCCGCTCCTGGCGCCGAATCGACATGGCCACAGAGCTTTTCAGCCGGGCCACCTGGTACTTGACCTCTTCCAGGCCGATGAACTCGGCCAGCTCGGCCTCCGCCTCGACCAGCAGGTGCGCCTTGCGCGACTTGGCATCCGGGTCGACGAAGTCGGCCTCGGTCGGCTCGGTCTCGGGATCCCACGGGTTGTGCCGGGCCTCGATGCGGGCCGCAGTGGTCGGGTCGATGCCGAAACTGGTGTCGGTCAGCGCATGTTCGGCAGCGGTGTTGTCCGGGTGCGCGGCGTACAGCTCGGCCAGCACATCGGTGGCCTCGTCGTCCTCACCCTGCGCGCGCAGGGACAGCGCCTTGACGAAGGTGCCGTCGACCACGGCGACCGCGACCGGCCCCTCCGGGTCTTCCAGGTGCGACAGCGCCGGCGCGAACATGCCCAAGTGCGCCAACGCAATACCCAGCGCCACCCGCGCGGCATGCGCGTAGGACGCGTCCAGGTTCGGGTCGCTCACGATGGGGGTCAGTTGCCGGACGACGTCCGACCAGCGGCGGGTGCGGTGATACATCGCCACCCGCACCCAGCGGGCCGGCAGCCAGCCCGGCTTGCGGTCGAGCAGGTCGCCCACCAGCTGATCGGCCTCTTCGTAGGCGCCGGCGCCGGAGAGCGTTGCGGCATAGGCCAGCTGGAAGCCGTCGCGGTCGGTCGCCCGGAACTGCAGGTACAGGCCGCTGTCATAGCTGAAGCCGAGGTCGCCGTCAGCGAGGTCGAGGGCCCGCTGCAGCACGCCTGCCGAGGACACCGTGCGCCAGATCGCCTCGATCACGTCGGGCGTTGCCGCACCCGCGGCAGCCAAGCCGGTCCAGGCATCGCAATGCTCGCCGGCGATGCGCGTCAAAGTCAGGAAACCACCCAGGGCGGCGTCGAGGTCGGCCGGGCGACGGCGACCGTCGACACTCAGGCCGAGCGCCAGACAGCTGCTGGAGAACCGGGTCAGCACGTCGCGATCGACGCGTGATGCCCGCTGCGCGGCGTCACCATCGGCGACCACTGTGTTACTGCCCGCGTTGCTCGGTCGCACGTGGGTCCTTTCCGTCATCGACACGCCAGAGGACGTTCCACCACTCATGCGGCGGCCGTCCTAAGAAGGAGTCGGCACCCGGAACGGATTGGTTCCCGGCGGGCCGCGAGACGGGCACTGTGCCGCGCGGGCGCGGTTTGCTCGAAATGCACCGCGGCGGATACCGCAAATGTGTCAGTGCCCATGGTGGTGTTCGCGGGATATTAGAGTCCCCGCATATCTCCTTAAGTATGCCTAAGCTAACCCTGCGAAGTTAGCATTGCATAACTTAAGTTGTCGAGACGTACCCCTCCGTCGGAGCAGGTGACGGCGCTCACTCCTTAACGGCAGTGACCAGGCTGTTCGAGGCGATCATGGTTGCCGCTTCCGGATTCGTCGGCACCGGACGCCCGACCGCGCGGAAGTAGTCGGCGAGCCCGGTGGCCTCAGCGCGCCATCCCCGCGAGCCGAACCAATCCGCCGCCGGCGCGATCTGCTCGTTGTAGATCAGCTTGAAAAAGCCGTCTGCCATCTCGTCCGACGCCGCACGCTTTGCCGCGAACACATCGGCCGGCATCGGCTTGCCCTCTTCGACTGCCACCCAACTGCCGGGCGCTGCCAGCGCATCGATACCGGCGAACAGCTGGTCCTGCGCGGTGGCCGGCAGATAGATGAGCAAGCCCTCGGCGATCCATGCCGAAGGCTGCGTGGGATCGAAGCCGGCGTCCGTCAGCGCCGTCTGCCAGTCGTCGCGCAGGTCTACGGCGATCTCCCGGCGCTCGGCTTTCGGTTCGTGCCCGATGCCGGCCAGCACCTCGCGCTTGAATTCGAGCACCTGCGGTTGATCCAGTTCATAGATGGTGGTGCCGGCGGGCCAGTCCAGCCGGTAGGCACGCGAGTCCAGACCCGCGGCCAGCAGCACGATCTGGCGCACGCCCGCGGCTGCGGCACTCTGGAAATAGGTGTCGAAGTACTTGGTCCGCGAGCCCTGGAAGTCAATGAACGGTTCGCCGAACTCGGACGTCGCCAAGGGATGCTCAGGGGCCTCGCCGTCCAACACGTCGGCCCACACACCGCCGACCGCGCGCGTGAACACCTCGGCATATTGGTCCACCGCAAGCGGATTGGGCTTTGCCGCTTCCAAGGCCCGCGCCGCTGCGACCATCACCGCAGTCGATCCGACGCTCGTGTTGATATCCCAGGTGTCATTGTCGGTCCGCACCCGCGCGAGGGTACGCCGACAATCTGACTGCCGACTCAGACCAGACTCAGACCAGCGGGCGCCCGGTGCGAATGCGCCAGTCCAGGTCCCGCAACATCCAGTTGAAGGGGAAACGCCGCAGCGGCCCGGGCAGCACCCGGTTGACCACCTTCACCAGTTTCATCAGTGAGTTGAAGCGCTTCTGCCGCTTGGCATCCCACGGCAACCGCATCTCGTCGCGGAAGCGTTGCGGCAGAAAGCCGGTGGTGAGCAGCAGCGAGAACGCCTCGAACCAGCGCTGCAGCGGCCCCGGGAGTTGCAGCCCCTTCATCCGCACCGCCGCAATCGGATACAGGTAGTCCCGCACCGTGTCGTCGATGTGGACCTGGTCCAGCGACTCCTGCCAGTACTTGTCGAACGCGGCCCGGTCGGCCGGCCACATCTCCGGCGTCACCTGCAGTGTGGTGCCCATCGTCATGCCCTGCCGGTAGAACTCCTCGGCACTTTCGTCGTCCAACTCTCCGACGACTAGGCGATATACGTCCAGCGCGCCCTTGAACAAGCACGCTGCCACCCAGAGCTGCAGGTTCTTGTCCATGGCGCTGTACTTCACCGGGCTGTCCTCGGTCGAGTAGACCTGCCGGTGCGCCGTGTTCACCGCGCTGCGGTACGCCGCTTTCTGGTCGTCAGATCCGAGGATCGCGACAGCCAGGTACGTGAAGGTGGTGCGGGCCCGCTTGATCGGGTGCAGGTCGGTCCGCCCGCTTTCGACCCGGCTCTCCACGACGCCGTAGCCGACGCCCGGCCGGGCCAGCTGCATGATCACGTTGGCCGGGCCCGCCAGCAGCGCGGCGCCGACCAACCCGTCGGCGTACTGGACATTGCGACGCACCCGACGGCCCGGCGCGCACGCGTTGACCGGCAGTTCGACCAGATCGACCGTCATTGGTCACTCCTCGCAAAAGTGAGAACGATTGATTCCTGATATTGCCTGCGCCGCGGTGGGGTGTCAAGATGGCGGGGTGCCTCAGGTACGCCCGTACCGCGGGATCGACGCGACAGAACGCCTGGCCCAACGACGGGCCCGGCTGATCGACGCCGGACTGGAGATTCTGGGCGCCGCGCCGCCGGCGCCGGAACTCACCGTCCGAACCATCTGCGGCGGCGCCGGTGTCGCGATGCGCTACTTCTACGAAAGCTTCACCGACAAGGACGTTTTCGTCGAGGCGGTGTACGACCACGTCATCGCCGACCTGGCTGCCACGACCCAGGCGGCGGTGGCCGCCGCACCACCCGACGAGCAGAGCCGTGCGGGCATGGCCAACATCGTGCACGCGATCGCCGACGACCCCCGGGTCGGCCGACTGCTGTTCAGCACCCAACTGTCCAACGAAGTGGTGGCGCGCAAACGCAGCGAGTCGACTGTCTTCTTCGCTGTGCTGCTCGGCCAATACGCCGGTGACGCGCTGCAGTTGCCCGCTGGGGATCGGCGCCGGGCCGGTACCCATTTCGCGGTCGGCGGCGTCGGGCAGACCTTGAGCGCCTGGCTGGCCGGCGAAATCACCTTCAGCCCAGACGAATTGGTCGATCACCTGGCACTGCTACTCGACACGCTCGGTAAGCGGGCCGTCCGCCGGTGACCGGGCCACGACTGCGCCGACCCCGGCCGCCGCTGAATCAGCACATCGACTTCTTCGGCTACTGGTCGCACGACGGCGAGGTGTCCGACCGCAGCAGAGCCCTGCCCCGCGGCGCGGCCACCGTCGTGATCGACGTCGGCGGGCGGGAGCGGGTCGACTTCTACTCGGCCGACGGGACCACCCGCATGCCGGCGGAACCGGCGTTCCTCACCGGCCCGGGCACCCTGTCGTACGTCACCCGCATCGACCCGGGTGAAGCGGTACTGACCATCCACTTCCGCCCCGGCGGCGCACTCCCGTTCTTCGGAATTCCGTTGGCGGACCTGGAGAATTCCTGCGTCAACCTGACCGACCTCTGGGGCGCCGATGCCGCGCTGCTGCGTGAGCGACTGATCGCGACACCGGCCTGGCCGCGCCGCATCGAGATCATCGAAGATTTTCTGCTCGCCCGACTGCGGCCGACACCCCTGACGCTCATGCCCGTGCTGCACGTCGCCGAACACCAACCGTCCCTTCGAGTTTCCGAGGCAGCCGAGCTGACTGGTTTGTCCCCCAAGCGATTGATCGCGACGTTCCGCCACGAGATCGGCCTGACCCCGAAGGCGTATCTGCGCGTGCGGCGGCTCCAATCCGCCCTGCGCCTGCTCGATGCCGGCACCGGCGACGGCGCCGACGTCGCGGCCACGCTCGGGTACTTCGATCAGCCCCACTTCGTGCGCGAATTCCGCGGGTTCACCTCGGTCACCCCGACGCAGTACGCATCACGGCGCAGCGCGCTACCGAGCCATGTGGGGCTGCCGGGCTGATCGAGCCGCGGCAAAAATATCCAAGCGTCGCGCTCGGCAGACCGGCACCATGGTGGGATGCACGAAGGAGCCAAGGCCGTGGCGAACACCGGCCTGCTGGTCGCCGCCATCCGCGCCGACGAATCCCGCCGTCCTGACCGACTTTTCACCGATCCGTTCGCCGAACGCCTGGCAGGCGAGGCCGGCCACCGGCTGCTCGCCGAGGCTGTCGCCGAAGCCGGAGACCGGCCGACCCGCCAGATCGTGGTGCGCACCCGGTTCTGGGACGAGGCCCTGCTCCGCGCCACGCAGTCGGTCCGCCAGGTCGTCATTCTCGCCGCGGGCATGGACGCCCGCGCGTTCCGGCTGCCGTGGCCCGCCGGCACCACGGTCTACGAACTGGACCAACCCGAGGTGATCGCCGCCAAGGCCGCGGCGCTCGAGGGCGAGCAGCCGTCGTGCACGCGGGTGGCCATCGGCGCCGACCTCACCGGCGATTGGACAGACAGCCTGCGTTCCAACGGCTTTGACACCCGCCAGCCGACGGCGTGGTTGATCGAAGGGCTGCTGCAATACCTCGACGAAGCCGCGGTCGGCACGGTATTCGCACGGGTCGACGCGCTATCGACGCCGGGTTCGGTGCTGCTGTACGACATCGTCGGCAAGACCCTGCTGGACGCGCAGCTGTTGGCCGCGGTGCGGCAGTCGATGGCGCGCAACGGCGCACCCTGGCTGTTCGGCACCGACCAACCGGGCGAACTCGCCGAGCGCCACGGCTGGTCGGCGGTGGTCACCGATGTGGCCGAGCCGGGCAACGCCTGGGGCCGGTGGTTCGCACCAGCCGTCCCCTTGGACGTGCCCGGCGTGCCACGTGGCTACTTCGTCGAGGCGACGAAATAGCCTGTCAATACCTGTGGTTCGAGAGTGCTTCCAGCCACGGATGGCCCGGATGCACCCGCGATAGCCATTCGGACAGTCGGGTTCGCCGGGCACGGTCCATCATGGGGAGTGCGTGCAAGAAGTCTGATTGGTCTTTGGGCCGCGGCGCTTTCGCCTTGAACAGGAGCACGACCTCAGGGATCACATACGGGATGCCGTCGTCGGTCCGAAGAATCAGCTCGCTGTAGGGCAGGGTGATCGAGGTGTCGCGGCGGCACACCCACTGGTCGCCATGGTGCGGTTCGCGGAACACATCAAGGCGATAGTGCCCGGTCGCCGGTTCGCGCAACCAGGTCTGATGCATGTCGTCCGCCTCTTCGGGGAACGGCCAGGCGTGTCCGTTCCCGACGACGTCCCATTCGAAGCCGGGGAACGCGGCTACGACCTCCGCGAATCGTTCACGCGGAACACCGATTTCGAGATCGTCGTGCTCGCGTCCAAGCCCGCCGACGAACAGATCCAGCGCCCACCCGGCAGCGACGTACCAGCATGTTGAGATACCCGCGAGTCGTTCGGCAACTTCGGCGGGCGTCCAGGCCTGCCAGAGCCGGTCGCATTCCTCGACCGATAGCGGACGTCCGGTCATCGACCACCGCCCTTCACCGGCCCCGTATCAGTATCCCGGTCAGACCGCTGCCACTGCGGGCCGCCGGTCGGCCGCGGTCCGCGGCTCGGTCACCGTATCGGCCGAGGTGAATTCCTTGGTCCAGCAGGCGAACTCCAACGTGATGCCGTCGGGGTCCTGGAAGTAGAACGACCGCACATACACGCCCGGATGCACCGTCGGTGACGCCTGCATGGGGCTCTCGTCGTGATTGAGCACCGGGCCGACCCGGACACCCTTTTCCTTGAGCCGTTTCCGGTACTCGTCGAATTTCTCGGCAGGCACGTGAAAGGCCAAGTGGTTCAACGAACCAACGGCACTCATGAACTCCCCGATCCCGGGCAGCGCCGCCGGCTGTGAGATGCCCGGCGCACCGTCGGGCGCCTGGGTGAACCAGAAGAACGCCACGCAGTCCCCGTTGCCGGCGTCGAAGAAGAAGTGCTGACCCATGCCACCCGGCAGGTCGACCGACTTCACCAGCGGCATACCCAGCACGCCCGAGTAGAAGTCGACTGTCCGCGCCATGTCCGCACAGACCAGGGCGACGTGGTTGATGCCGCCCAGTTCGAATTCAGTGTTGCGGTTGTCCGGCTTGATCATCGTGCCACTCCTGACGCCAGGGTCTGGTCAATCACCGAATCTGAATCTAACATCAGGTTCAGGTTTGATCAATGACGTTTCGAAAGGACGCCACCGTGACTGTCGCGCCCCGCGAGCAGCTGCCCACGGCGCGGGGCCGCCAGACGCAGGCGGCCATCGACAGCGCCGCCCGCGCCGTCATCGCCCGCAAAGGCATTCTGGCGACCACCATTTCGGACATCGCGGCCGAAGCCGGCCGGTCCACCGCGTCGTTCTACAACTACTACGACTCAAAAGAAGCGATGGTCCGCGAATGGGCTGAGCGCTTCCGCGACGAGGCCCGTGACCGGGCGCTGGCCGGCACCGGTCCCGAGCTGACCAACTGGGAACGCTCCCATCAGGCCGCCGCCGCGCACTGGGACACCTACCGGCACCGGTTGGCCGAGGTCATCGGCATCTCCCAACTGGCGATGGTCAACGACGATTTCGCGCAGTGCTGGGCGGAAATCTGCGAACTGCCCATCTCGCTGATCATGGCGATGGTCAAACATGCTCAGCAACAAGGCTTCTGCCCCGACGACGAACCACGCCTCGTCGCGATGGCTCTGGTATCGATGTTGAACCAGTTCTGCTATACCCAATTGTCAGGCGATGGCGCCACCACCGCAGACGACGACGCCTGCGTCACCACCCTGGCCAACATCTTCTACCGGACCATCTACCACGAGGGGAATCCGCGTACATGAACAAACCCGGAAGTTCGTCCGCCGCGGGAGTCACCCGAGAGTTCATCGGGATGGATTCGCCGACCGCGCTGCGCGCCGGGTCCGGTGGACATCCCTGCCAGGGCATCTACTACCGGGGCATGGGCCGCAAGCCCAAGGTGGCGATGATCGCCGCGCACTACCAGATCGACTTCGCCGAGCACTATCTCGCCGATTACATGGCGACCCGGGGTATCGGGTTCCTCGGCTGGAACACCCGATTCCGCGGCTACGAGTCGAGCTTCCTGCTCGATCACGCGCTTGTGGACATCGGTGTCGGGGTGCGCTGGCTACGCGAGGTGGCCGGCGTGGAAACCGTTATTCTGCTGGGCAATTCAGGGGGCGGATCGCTGATGGCCGCCTACCAGGCCCAGGCGCTGTCCCCGCACATCACCCCGCTGGACGGCATGCGCCCGGCCGCGGGCGTCTTCGACCTGCTGCCGGCCGACGGCTACATCTCCAGCGCCGCCCATCCCGGCCGACCGGACGTACTCACCAATTGGATGGACGGCTCGGTGACCGACGAATCCGACGCGCTGGCAACCGATCCCGATCTCGACCCGTACGCCGAGCACAACGGCCCACCCTTCTCCCCCGAATTCGTCCAGCGGTACCGCGACGCGCAGGTCGCCCGCAACCACGCGATCACCGACTGGGTGGAAACCGAGTACGCACGCGTCCGCGCCGCAGGATTCCGGGACCGCCCGTTCACCGTCATGCGGACCTGGGCCGACCTGCGCATGATCGATCCCACCCTCGAACCCACCAAACGCCCGGCCAATCAGTGCTACGCGGGCGTCCCCGTCCAGGCCAACCGGTCGGCCAACGGCATCGCCGCCGCCTGCACGCTGCGGAGCTGGCTGACCATGTGGAGCCTGCGGCACGCCCAGACCCGGGCCGAGCCACACCTGGCCCTCATCGACAATCCCGCGCTGGTGATCAACGCCGAGCAGGATTCGGGTGTGTATCCGTCTGACGCACAACGCATCTTCGATGCGCTGGCCACCACGGACAAGACACTGCACGCCATCGACTCCGACCACTACTTCACCACCCCAGGTGCCCGCAGTGAGCAGGCCGATCTCATCGCCAAATGGATCGCCAAGAGATGGCGGTGACGCCACCCGTTCGGGTGCTGGCGCACTTCACCCCTGGTCCGCGAGTCACCGATTTCCTTGGCCCACTGCACGACCTGATCGACGTACGATTCTGCGCGGCGGACGACGACGCGACGTTCTACCGGGAACTTCCGGTCGCCGACGTGCTCTGGCACGTCCTGCGGCCGGTCAGCTCCGATGACCTGAAACAAGGCCGCCGGCTCAAGCTCGTCCACAAGATGGGTGCGGGCGTCAACACCATCGACGTCGAGGCGGCGACGCGACTCGGTATCGCGGTGGCCAACATGCCCGGCGCCAACGCCCCCTCGGTCGCCGAGGGCGCGGTGATGCTGATGCTGGCCGCACTGCGGCGGCTCCCGGAACTCGACCGCGCCACCCGCGCCGGCGATGGCTGGCCGACCGACCCGACCCTCGGCGAGACGGTGCGCGACCTCGGCAGCTGCACCGTCGGCCTGATCGGCTACGGCAACATCGCCAAGCGGGTGGAAACCATCGTCACCGCGATGGGCGCGACCGTCGTGCACACCAATACCCGTGGTGCACAAGGCCACCCCGGCTGGCGCACGCTCGCTGAGCTGCTCGCCACCAGCGACGTCGTCTCGCTGCATCTGCCGCTCACCGAGCACACCGAAGGACTGCTCGACGCCGACGCACTGGCGGGGATGAAACCGGGTGCGGTCCTGGTCAATACGTCACGCGGCGCGGTCATCGACGAAGCCGCGCTGGTCTCCGCCCTGCGCGGCGGGCCGTTGCAGGCCGCCGGCCTCGACGTCTTCGCCACTGAGCCCGTCGATCCGGGCAATCCGCTGCTGACGCTCGACAACGTCGTCGTCAGCCCGCACGTCACGTGGTACACCGCTGACACGATGCGTCGCTATCTGGAAGAAGCCGTCGCCAACTGCGAGCGACTCGCCGCTGGACACCAGCTGGCCAACGTAGTCAACGAAGTCAACCTCTAGACACCCGTCAAGTGGGTTACTCTCGAAACCAACCGACCAGTTATTTGGTCGGGTGCGCCGAACCACGCCCATAGCCGGTCACAGGAGGCAACGATGCCCATCGCGATCATGTCCGAGCACAACGATCTGGCCGATTCGGTCCGATCCCTGGTGGCGCGCGTCGCGCCGTCCGAGGTGCTGCACGAGGCCCTCGAGACCCCGATCAGCAACCCGCCGCCCTACTGGGGCGCGGCCGCCGACCAGGGCTTGCAGGGCCTACACCTGTCAGAAGCCGTTGGCGGACAGGGCTTTGGCATCCTCGAGCTCGCGATCACCCTGGCCGAGTTCGGCTACGGCGCCGTCCCCGGACCGTTCGTCCCCTCGGCCATTGCCAGTGCCCTGATCGCTGCGCACGACCCCAAGTCGCCCCTGCTGCCCGGCCTGGCCTCCGGCGAGACCATCGCGGCATACGCCTTGGACTCAGGCCTGACCGCCACTACCCAGGGCGACGGACTCGTCGTCAGCGGTGACATCCGCGCCGTCCCCGCCGCGGCGCAAGCCGCACTGCTGGTCGTCCCTGTCGATGCCGGCGCTCAGTGGGTGGTACTCGACACCTCGACGCTGCGGATCGACCCGGTCCAGACCGTAGACCCACTGCACCCGGCGGCCCAGGTGCGCGCAGACGCCGTCCCGGTCGGTGCCGACCGGGTGCTCAGCGGACTGACATCGGCGCATGCCCGGGCCCTGATCACCACACTGCTGTCGGCCGAATGTGTCGGTGTCGCGCGCTGGGCCACCGACACCGCCGCCGAGTACGCGAAGATCCGTGAACAGTTCGGCCGACCGATCGGCCAGTTCCAGGCCATCAAACACAAGTGCGCCAACATGATTGCCGAAACCGAGCGCGCCACCGGTGCGGTCTGGGACGCCGCCCGCGCACTCGACGAGCACGCATCGGGCGACGCCGACTCCGACTACCAGTTCGCCGCCGCCGTAGCCGCCACCCTGGCGCCCGTCGCCGCCCAGCACACCGCACAGGACTGCATCCAGGTGCACGGCGGCATCGGCTTCACCTGGGAGCACGACACCAACGTCTACTACCGGCACGCCATCGCGCTGGTCGCCGGGTTCGGCCGCGCCGCCGACCACCCACGGCAGGTGGTGGACCTGGCCACGACCTCCGGCATGCGGTCCATCGACATCGACCTCGATCCGGACACCGAGAAGCTGCGCGCCGAGATCCGCGCGGAAGTGGCTGCGCTGAAAGCCCTTCCGAGCGGGCCGGAACGCAACACCGCGATCGCCGAAGGCGGTTGGGTGCAACCGCACCTGCCCACGCCGTGGGGCCGGGCCGCCGCGCCGATCGAGCAGATCATCATTGCCCAGGAGTTCAGCACCGGAAAGGTGCGGCGCCCCCAGATGGGTATCGCGGCCTGGATCATCCCGTCGATCGTGGCGTTCGGCACCAGCAAGCAGCAGCAGGATTTCCTGCCGCCGACGTTCCGCGGCGACATGATCTGGTGCCAGCTGTTCTCCGAGCCGGGCGCCGGCAGTGATCTGGCCAGCCTGACCACCAAGGCCGTCAAGGTCGACGGCGGCTGGCGCATCACCGGCCAGAAGATCTGGACGACGGGAGCCCAGTTCTCCGCCTGGGGCGCCCTGCTGGCCAGGACCGACCCGAACGCACCGAAGCATCAAGGCATCACGTACTTCCTGCTCGACATGAAAAGCCCGGGCGTCGAGGTCAAGCCGCTGCGCGAACTCACCGGCAACGCGATGTTCAACACCGTCTTCATCGACGACGTGTTCGTGCCCGACGACATGGTGCTCGGCGAGGTGAACCGCGGCTGGGAGGTCAGCCGGAACACCCTGACCAACGAGCGGGTGTCGATCGGCAGCAGCGAACCGCCCTTTCTGGCCAGTCTCGAACAGTTCGTGGAGTTCCTGCGCGGCGGCGAGTTCGACGAGCTGCAACGTCACGAGGCCGGCAAGCTGATCGCCGAGGGCCACGCGGCCAAACTGCTCAACATGCGGTCGACGCTGCTGACCCTCGCCGGTGGCGATCCGATGCCGGCCGCCGCGATCTCCAAGCTGCTGTCCATGAAGACCGGTCAGGGTTACGCGGAGTTCGGGGTCGCGTCATTCGGCAGCGACGCGGTCATCGGCGATCCGCAACAGCCCTCGGGCCGGTGGGACGAGTACCTGTTGGCCGGCCGCGCGACGACCATCTACGGCGGCACCTCCGAGGTGCAGCTGAACATCATCGCCGAACGGCTGCTGGGCCTGCCTCGCGACCCGTAACCGCTTCGCGCGAGCGCACGTGGAAACCCCCATTTCGAAGCAGAAATGGGGGTTTTCCCGACTGTTCGCAGGTATGGACCAGGCGTACGGTTGACGTAAGCGGAAGATTTGGTTGGTGGTGACGATCATGACCACAAACGAGCTGACGACACGTGCGGCGCAGGTGCTGCGACTGGTGTCCATCGGGGCCATCGCGATCTCGTTCACGGTCGTCCCGACTGTCCTACGCAGCCCGGCCACAACGCTGCAGGCGGGCGGTGACCCGTGCGTCAACGGCGTCGTCCCGTGGAACCCGTACGTCGTGAACTGCAACCTGCCCGCGCGGAACAGCCCAAAGGTGCGCGGTGCGGCTCCCGACGCGGGTGCCATCATCGCGTGCCACGACAAGCCCGGCTGCCTGGCCTGGTACGTCAACGGTGACTAGAGGTCCATCTCCCGCAGCGCACGCTTGAGGATCTTGCCCGTCGGGTTGCGCGGCAACTCGTCGAGGAAGACGACCTCGCGCGGAACCTTGTAGCGCGCCAAGTGATCTCGGACGTAGGTCTTGATGTCGTCCTCGCTGACCGTCGCGCCCTCGGTTGTGACGACGAACGCCCGCAGGCGCGCCCCGAAGTCCTTGTCGTCGACACCGATCGCGGTCGCCTCCACCACCTCGGGGTGCCCGCTGATCAGATCCTCGACCTCGGCGGGGAAGACGTTCTCACCACCGGAGACGATCATCTCGTCGTCCCGGCCACTGACGTACAGGAGTCCGCGCTCGTCGAAGTAGCCGACGTCGCCCGACGAGAGCATGCCGTCGATGATCTCCTTGCCACCGCCGCCGGTGTACCCCTCGAACGGGAAGGTGGTGCCGACGAAGATGCGCCCGACGCTGCCCTGCGGCAGCTCCTTGCCGTTGTCGTCGAAGATCTTCACGCGGACGCCCTTGACCACCGGGCCGACCGTCGCCGGGTTGATCGACAGATCCTGCGGGCGCGCGATGGTGGCGAACGAGATCTCGGTCGACCCGTACAGGTTGTAGATCACCGGGCCCAGATCCTTGAGTGCCCGTGTCGCCAGCTCGGACCCCAGCTGCGAACCCGAGATGAAGACGATGCGCAGGCTCGACAGGTTCGGCTTCGGCGACGTCTTGTCGAGTTCGTCGAGAATGCGCGACAACATCACCGGCACCACCACCATGGCGGTGACCTGGTGGCGTTCGATGTCGGCGAGCACGGTCGCCGGCTTGAACCGGCGGCGCAACACCAGCGTGCTGCCGAGCAACATGGCGATGGTCGAATGCAGGTACCCCAGCGCGTGGAACATCGGCGCGGGCAGGCTGGTCACCTCGCCGGATTTGAACGGCACCGAGGACAGCACACCACCCACCGGGGCCAGCGATGGCGGGGCACTTCGATTGGCGCCCTTGGGAGTTCCCGTCGTACCACTGGTCAAGATGATGATGGAAGCCGCCTTCGCGACCTTCGGCGGCGCGAGGCTGCTGGTCCGAGCGATAACGTCGGCCAGTGATTCGTCGACGCTGCCCGACGGTTCCGGCTTGTCCGGGTTGTGCCCCAGCGCCCGCAGCTTGCCCAACGGCGGCTCCGAAAGCGCGACGGCGTCGGCGTATTCGTCGTCGTAGATGATCAGCTGAGCACCCTCGCGCTCGGAGACCTCTTTGATCTGCGGACCCGAGAACTCGGTGTTGAGCAGGATGATTCGCGCACCGACACGCGCCGCGCCGTACACCGCCACCAGGAACCACCGGTGGTTGCGGGCGAGGATCGCGACGCCTTCGCCGGCCTGAACGCCCTTGGCGCGCAACGCGTTGGCCGTCGCGTTCACGGCGTCGTCGAACTCCTGGAAGGTGATGTCGCCGTCGTCGTCGATGACGGCGGTGCGGTGCGGAGTACGGCGCGCATTGAGCGCCGGGACCATGCCGATCTCACCCCAACGGACGATGTCGGCCAGCATGGCCGCCATGTGCTGCGGCGACTCGAGCTTGAGGGCGCCGGCCTCGAACATCTTCCTGGCGTAGTGGAGTTCGGCGGCGCCGCGGTCGACGTATTTACCGACCGACTTCTCCAAAGTTTCCTGAACCTTGTTTGCCACCTGCGACGGGAGGTCAGTCAGCTTCGCCATGAGCCAACCATATGTGACACCCCGGGTAACACGGCCGGAACTCCCGCCCCAATTATCGAGCCGATTACGCTGTCCACATGGGTGACTCGCGGTCCCTCGAGGTAGGCGGACGCGAGGTTGCCGTGAGCAACCCGGACAAGCTGGTCTTCCCGGAACCCGGGGTGACCAAGCTCGACCTCGTCAACTACTACCTGTCCGTCGCCGACGGCGCGCTGCGCGGCGTGGCCCGGCGGCCCATGATCCTGAAGCGGTTCGTGAAAGGCATTGCCCAGGAAGCGATCTTCCAGAAGCGGGCACCGGAGAAACGGCCGGACTGGATCGAGGTGGCCGAGCTGAAATACGCCTCCGGCACCTCAGCGAAAGAAGCCGTGATCGACGAGGCCGCCGGGCTGGTGTGGGCGGTGAGCCTGGGTTGCATCGACTTCAACCCGCATCCGGTCCGGGCCGACGACCTGGAGCACCCGGACGAACTGCGCGTCGACCTGGACCCGATGCCGGGTGTCGAGTGGCCGCAGATCGTCGACGTCGCCATCGTGGTGCGCGATGTGCTCACCGACTACGGGCTGACGGCATGGCCCAAGACCTCCGGCTCGCGGGGTTTCCACATCTATGCCCGGATCGAGCGGAACTGGTCGTACAAGGAGGTGCGGTTGGCCGCCCAGACGGTGGCCCGCGAGGTGGAGCGACGCGCACCCGACCTGGCGACCAGCCGGTGGTGGAAAGAGGAGCGCCAGGGCGTGTTCGTCGACTTCAACCAGAACGCCAAGGACCGCACGGTCGCGTCGGCGTACTCGGTGCGGTCGCGGCCCGATGCCCGGGTCTCGACACCGCTGTTCTGGGACGAGGTCCCGGGCTGCCGTCCCGAGGAATTCACCGTGGCGACGGTGCCCGGCCGGTACGCGCAATTCGGCGACCCGTGGGCCGGGATGGACGCCGCTGCAGGCGGTCTGGAGGGATTGCTGGCGTTGGCCGAAGAACTGGGTCCGATGCCCAGGGCGGAGAAACCCGAGGGCGGCGCATCGGCCGACGGGCGGCGCGCGTCACAGATGCCACTCATCGAGGTTGCCCGCACCAAGACCCGCGATGAGGCGATGGCCGCCCTCGAGGTGTGGCGATCCCGTCATCCAGAAGCGGCATCTGCCCTGGAAGCCATCGATGTTCTGGTCGACGGCATGCGTGGACCCAGCTCGATCTGGTACCGCATCCGGATCAATCTGCAGCATGTGCCGGAGCAGTTGCGGCCGCCGCAGGAGCCGCTCATCGCCGACTATTCGCCGTGGGTGGGCTATCAAGGCAACCAGTGGCGCCGTCCGTGAGCGTTACCCCGCCGAGACCATGTTTGCTAGCTGGAGCTATCAGACTTCTTAGCGATGATTTAGGACTTACTCCCCGGTACCTTAACTTGGGCACATAACTTCGATCTTGAGCCGAAGAAACGACACAGCAGTCGGGCGTTCGGCAACATCGAAGGGAGGCATCACATGGCTATGGTCACCAGCGACTCGGCATCGACAGCCGCTTTCCGCTATGGCAATCCGGCGGTCGCCTGCGGCGACGCCGAGGTGCGCGCCCAGTGCCGCCAACTGGCGACGGTACTCACCGTCACCGGAGTCATCGACGAATCCGATGTGGACCTGGTAGCAGCGCAGGCACGGCGCTGCGTCCTTCCCGAGAAGCCGTTCATCCTGGACCTGAGCGGGGTCACCTCGTTTGCAGTGTCCTGTGTCGAACTGCTCGACAAGGTCAACGACAGCTGCATCGCAGCAGGTAATGAGTGGTCCCTGATCGCATCCCAGCCGGTTTCGACCGCACTGCTGGCCTGCGGCGCAGAGTCCGCCTTCCCGACCGCAACCTCCGTCTCCGAAGCGCTGCACCATTTCTCGGACAGCATGTACGAGCGCCGTCGGTTGCTGCCGTTCCTCACCAAGAAGTCCGCGTAAGACAGGAACTGAACATGTTGATCGATCTCCGCTGGCTGAGTGCCCTGCTCCACCACCACCGTCGTAAGACGCATCTCGCGACGCCGGCTTTCTGACACCTTCGACCTCCAACACGGTGCCGACACCAATCCTGGTGTCGGCACCGTGTTTTTGCGTGGGCGTCACCTATGCGAAGTCGACGCGCACGATCACGCTGTCGTCCCAGACATTCCGATTCCGTGCCTTGCGCCACTTCTCGCGCCACGGAAGGCCGGCGTGCACCTGCGTCACGCCCGGAATCCTGATGAGCGGCACCAGATTCCACTGCCACCCATAGCGTCGGTGCAGCACGCGATTCGCGGCAGCCGCGTCCACGCCGTCGAGGATCGTCGCCGTGCCGGTGAATACAGTTGCGCCGCTGAGTTTTCGGCCGCGATAGTCACAGGCGGTCAGCTCCACCTGCGGATGCGCCCGCAAGCGTGCGGTTTTCGGTCCGCGCTTGGTCCGGAACATGACGGAGTTGCCCGCAGCGGCGAACCACATCGGGGTATCGACCGGCTCACCACTTTTCCGGTAGCTCCGGAGCAGTGCGTACCGGGTCCTGCTCAACTCGCTGATGTCTGATCGCTGTGCGTTGGTAGCCATGCACACAGTCAACGACTTAGAGTTGGCTCCAAGTCAAGCCCGATCCAGGAGTGTCATGGCCACGTTCACCATCGGCGAAGTGTCGGCGCGCACCGACGTCGCCGCGACGACACTGCGCTACTACGAGCAGATCGGTCTCATCCCCGCACCGGCGCGGGTCGGCGGCCAGCGCCGCTACGACGGCGCCGTCGTCGATCGGCTCAACGTCATCCGGGTGTGCAAGACCGCCGGGTTCTCCCTGGACGAGATCCTCTTGCTGTTCGCCGACGACGCCCCCGGCCGCCCCTCGACACGCGCACTGGCCACGGCCAAGATCGCCGAGATCGACACCAAGATCGCCGAACTGCATCTCGCCCGGGCGATCGTCGAGTGGGGTCTCCAATGCACCTGCCCGTCGATCGACGCCTGCAGCTGCGGCATTCACCCCGCCAAGCCCCGGGACTCCCAGACCGCCGCCGGCTGATCGCGTCAGTGCCCGCTCGGGTGGGCTCCACCAACTTCTGCAGGTAATGGCGGCGGAAGTGGAGTGGTCGGCGTGGGTGCGGGAGCTCCGGTGACAGGTGCGGGTGGCGTGCCCGCCGGTGCGGGCGCGGCGGCGGCAGTGCCGGTCAGCGGCCCGCCACTGCGGTAAAAGGTCATGGGCTCGGACCTGATGGATTGTGAACCCGCGCTGATATCAAGCGATTTGGCGGTCACGACATAGGTGATGCCGTCACTCGTCGCGGTGTAGCGGCCGTTGCCGTCCGCGGTGGCGGAGATGATCAGCTTCGCACCGTCGCTGATGCGCACGCCGCGGTACTGATATTGACCGCCGGCGCTCTTGCAGATGGCCACCCGCGACGAGGCGGTGCTCCCGAAAGCCACCGCGGTATCGCCGGTCGGACACCGCGCCGTCGAGTCGACGAACCCCTGCGCGTCCGTGGCGGGATCGGCCGACGCCGCCGGGATCCCGGCCAGCACCAGCGCGGCGCCCGTCAGGGTCGCAGCCAGCAGCCCCGCGGCGCGGAAGGTGAAGTCGGACATCGTCACCACCACATCACACCGCGACGCGTTCGGCGAGCGCCCACACCGCGTCCCGGCAAACCGATTGCCGGTCGTAACCCCTGGGCCTTGGATGAATTCTTGGAAAACTTCAGCTTGATTTATTTACCCGGGCAGGCAAATTGTGCACGTATCGGCAGGTCAGACGGCCGAGGGGCGAATTTTCTCAGCTAGAGGCGAGTCCTGGTTTCCGCTACCTTCAGACCGCCTAATTCCGTTCTGTTTCACTGAATCCGGGGTCCATCATGCAAATCGCTGTTCGGCACAACGCACTGCCTTCGTCTCTCGTTGCCGGAATGTGCTCGGTGTGCATCGTCGCCTCGGTCGGAGCCGTGGCGCCGCTGCCCGCACCGCAGGCCGTGCCCGCGGCGGCGCACTCTGCCGTGACGACCGTCTCCACCTACGCGGAGAAGTACTACCTGACTGCCTTCCCGGCAGACCTGCTGCAGCTGATCTCGCTGCCGTTCACGACGTACCAGACGTTCGTGAACAACCTCATCGCCGGCCCCAATGAGTTCATCAAGGCCTTCAACACGCTCAACGCCGCGATCTACGCCCAGACGGTCGGCCCGTTCGTCGCCCAGCTGATCCAGGGCCCGAACGCGATCATCAACAACCTCAACGCGATCAACAAGGCGATTCACGCCGCCACGCTGCTCCCGATCGTCAACACCCTGATCGCGGCGCCGAACGCCATCATCAAGGGCATCAATGCCATCAACGCCTCGTTCTTCAACGGCACGACGGCAAAGATCCCGGTGCTCATCACCACGGCGATCAACACCGCGATCGCCGCGTTGCAGAACCTGAGCACCTTGCCCGCCACCATCATCAAGGGGATCAACGCTCTGCCGGGCGCGCTCATCGCCGGACTGAACGCCCTGCCGGGCGCCATTCTCTCCGGATTCCCCTTGGCCGCAACGCCGTTGGCCGCCACCACCTCGTTGAAGACACTGTCTGCGGCCACGGTCGTGCCCACGACCCAGCCGTTGTCTCTGACGGTCAAACCCGCTGCCGCAGAGTCGGATACGCCGAGCGTTTCGGCCAAGTCGTCGCCTGCGTCCAGCACGCCGGACAAGACGCCCGCCGCCACCGACACCGGGAAGACGACGGAGAGCACCGGCTCCGGCGCCACCACGGACAGCCCGACCGAGGCCAAGGACACGAGCAAGCCCGCCGGCAAGACCGACGAGAAGTCCGACACCAAGGGCACCGAGACCAAGGGCACCGAGACCAAGGGCACCGACAAGCCGGACGCCAAGTCCGACACGAAGTCGGACGACAAGACGGGCACCGACAAGTCGACCGCCGACAAGTCCACGAAGGCGGACTCGAGCAAGTCCAAGAAGACCGACAAGACCACCTCGAAGAGCGGCAAGCACAGCGCTCCCGACGGTGCCAGCGGTTCGGTCTCCGTGCCCGCGGGTTCGACCGGTGGCAAGCACCGTGCCCCCGAGGGCGGCAGCTCGTCGCACGCCTCCAGCAGCAGCGGCGGCGGCAGCAGCAGCAGCAGCCACGACAGCTAGCACGTAGCACAACGACATTGAGGGCTGTGGCTTCGAAAAGCCACAGCCCTCAATGCATTCCCGCCCACATTCGGTGGACGGGGTCAGACGTCAGTAACCGGGAATCGCCGGCACGACCGGAGACGAAGCCAGCTGCAACGGTGCCTGCGCCGCGGGTGCCAGCAGGCCCGGCGCGGGCGCCGTGACCGCCGGCAGGGTGGCCAGCCCAGGCGCGGGAGCCAACGGCGCGGTCGCCGCACCGAGCACACCAGGAACGGGTGCCGTCGCGGCCCCCAACGTTCCCGGCAGCGGCGCCGTCACCGCACCCAACGTTCCCGGCACCGGAGCCGTGGCCGCGCCCAAGACGCTCGATACGGGAGTGGTGGCCGCGCCCAGCGTGCCCGGAACCGCGCCCAGGGTGCCCGGAAGCGCTCCGGTGGCGCCCGACAGGTCTGGCAGCCCGACGGAGGGCAGCCCCGGCGTTGCCACCGGCAGGCCGCCGTTCATCAACGCCGGGATGTTCCCGTTGGCCAGCGCCGTCATGAAGGCGGGGCACTGAGTCTGGATCGCGACCTGCGTGGCGAACCCGGCCAGCGGCGGCGCGATGCCGCCGTTGCCACTCATCTGAGTTGCCGTGCTGGCCATCTGGCTGCCGGGCTGCACGAGCAGCGGGCAGATCGAGGTACCCACCTCGGCGATCGCGTTGCTGACTGGCCCGTTGTTGCCGATGCCGACGTCATTGAGCGCGTCATGGACGACGTCGGCCTGGGCGCGCGGCCCCCACATGAGAGCCGCGGCGACGATCGCCCCGGCCACCACGACAGGCCGCAGCACCGCGGCAGATGTCGCGATGACATCCACGGAGCCGACCTGTGTCCTTCCGGTCTTCGGCCGGCCCGGGCGGGCAGCCACCGATCGCCTGCGGTACGTCACTTCAGTCGTTGCGGTCATCAGCACGCTCCCTGTTCCTGAGTGCTCGGCGCCACATTGGGCACTGATTTCACTTCGGTAACGGTGGGCTACAAATGTCACAAATACAACACGGACCGATAACCGTTCGAACCCTATGCGTTTCGCTACCTTGATCTCTGAGACCGGACTGAAATTCTGTCTCCTTTTCTTACGGGGGCTTCAACTCAATAACACCAGTAGTCACATTTGCCTCATTAGCACCTTCCGGCACAATTTGAAAGAGGCGTCAATACTCGGCCAGATGCAGGCTTTCGGGAGTTCCGCCAGAAACTGGTTGACCCGCCACCGAGCACCGAGCACACCCCGCATCAATTGACGCCGGAGTAGGGCCTTACTTTGTTCATAGGTAATGGTCAGACGGGTGTGACATACTGCACTTTGGTCAGAAAAGGGGAGGTGATCTCCGCGTGATGCCCCACGCGCGGCTCGCCGCCGCCTCCAGCCTCCTCGCCGCGGGCTGCCTGGCATTCCTTCCCGAAGCCGCCGTCGCATTCGCGCTTCCGTCCTCCGACTCCGACTCCAGCGGTAGTAGCTCAACTACGGGGACGACGGGCACCAGCTCAACCACCGGCACCACCGGCACCACGACGGGCACGTCCGCTGGTGGCACCACCGGCAGCTCGGACACGTCGACGACGACCGGCACCGGCACGACATCGACGACCAGCGGATCCTCGACCACCACGGGCTCCACCACGGGCAGCAGCTCGTCGTCGAGTCTGCCGAACACCTTGGGCGGCATGGTCGGTCAGTTCACCCGCATCATCCAGCACCCGACCAGCATCATCGGCGGCGCACCGCTCACCGGCATCATTCCCGGCGTCAAGCCCAACCAGAACGCCCCGCAGCTGACGCCAGGCGCCACATCGACGTTCGCCGCGTCGGCCCCCGCGCCGACGAACAACGCGGCGCCGCAACCGTCTGCCGCCCTGGCGCCGGAGCCGGCCAAGACCACCGAGGACACCACCGCCGCGGCCGCACCCAAGCCCCCGCTGGCGCAACTCCCGCTGATGGCCGCCCAGGTTCCGTTGACGGCGCTCGACCTGGTCAAGACCACCCTGCCGACAGTCGTCGAAGCCGTGCCGATTCCGGGTCTCGCCGCACTGCCGGTCTTCGCCGATGCCCTGATCAACCCCATCGAGAGCACCGTCCGAGACCTGGCGGCAGCCGCGTCCGACCTGCCGTTCCTGCAATATCAGCCGGGCACGCCCCTCATCCAGTCGCCACTGGACAACCGGACCCTTCAGCAGAACGCACCCCAGATTCCGAAAACCTTTGCCGCAAGCACTGATTCGGTACCGCGCGACGTCTCGCCCGGTGCTCCAGGCACACCCGTCAAGCCAGTCCCGCCGATCCAGCCCCGCAACGTCTTCGCCGCCGAGAGCCACCTCGTCGCGTCGACGGATTTCCGGCCGGGCTATCCGGACTACCTGCGGGCCGCGGGCCTCAGCGAGGTCGCGGCGGTCGCCGTCCCCGGGTTCGCCGGCATCATCACCCTCACCGCCGCCGGCGGCTTGGTCGGATACCGGCAGGCCCGCGCCACCTCATCGGCACCCAGCCGCGCCCAGCGGTTCGTCAACTAGGCCCAGCCCAGGTCGACGGCAGCATCGGCGTACGCACCACATCGCGTAACACCGTCGCCCGCGGGCCGACCAACCCGCGTGCCGAGACATCAAGTGCCGCATCATGATTGGCTCCGATGACGTCGGGCTCTGCCGGTGCGCCAGGCAGAGTCATCCGACCGTCGGCCGCCATTGTTTCGTGCCGGTATTGCCGCGTTTTCCGGCGCCGGCGGGCCGCGCGGCGCTCGGCCACGGCCACGCTCGCCGCCACCGGTTCCTGAGCCGGGGCGGATGCCACCTGGGTAGCCGAACCACGCACCGTCGGCGCGGAACCCTCCCCGTCCGGGCCGACACCCACGGCATACAGGTACGGCACGTCGGGCACAGGAGCCATCGGCGCGGCCGGCGACGACGGGACCGGCGCCGAACCGGTTTGCGGTGCCGCCGACGACGTCATGCCCGCCGGCGTCGTTCCGGCCGCCGGCCAGTCAGTGCGATCCTGAATGTCGTTGTGGCCCAACGCTGGTGATTCGGCAACTGGCATTGGAGTTACGTCCGGGGCCGGCTCGGCCGGCGGGGTGCCGCTCGCGGCTGCGGCCGCGGCAGCAGCGGCCGCCGGCGCGGGCACCGCGGCGAACGGGCCGAAATAGATGAGCGGATCCAGCACGGAGTAGGTGAGGATGCTGAAGAGTTTGGCGTTCACCGCGGCCGCCGCGCCGTCCAACGCTTGAGTCGCGATGCTGCGCAACGGTTCCGGCAGCTCACGGGCCCACTCGGCCAGCGCGTTGACGAGTTTTCGCACCTGCTCGACCACAATGCCCGCGGGATCACGGAACGTGAATTGACCGGAACCCGACGTCGCCGACGCGGCGCGGGCCGAAGCGCCAGAATCAGCGGACAGGATGGCCGGAGCCGGCGCTGCGGTCGGGGACGACTGCAAACTCACCGTCGACACGCCCTCATACACCCGCATGGTGGCGGCCGCCTGCAACCACATCCGGCCATAGTCGGCTTCGTTCAGAGCGATCGGAATGGTGTTGAGGCCAAGGAAGTTCGTCGCGAGCAAGCTGGTGTGGACGGCATGGTTGGCAGCGAGTTCGGCCAGTGTCGGCATGCCCGCGACGGCGACGGCATAAGCGGCGACAACGGTGTCGTGCTGCTGGGCGATCAGCTCGGCGACGGCACCCATCGAAGTCAGCCAGTGACAGAACGGCTGATGGGCGGCCACGTACTGCTCGGCAGTCGAGCCGTCCCACACCCCGCCTTGGACCGCCGCCAGGATGCCCGTCAATTGCGTTGCGGCGTCAGCATATTGGGCAGCCAATCCACGCCACGCTGCGCCGGCCGCCAACAACGAACCGGGCCCCGGCCCGGTCGCGAGCATCGCCGAACTCACCTCCGGCGGCAGCGTCTCCCATATCGTCGACACATAATTTAGGCTAACCTAAGTTTAGCTGCTCAGGTTGGCCACCTCGGTGCGCCCAAGGAGATTTCGGCCGAGGATCGCCCCAGGACATCCGCCGACCGGTAAGAATTGGGTTCGACCGGAATAACCCGGCTTCCTCAATCCGTTGGGAACTGACGTGACCGAACATGAACTGAGCCCCACCGACTGGGTCCGCAAGCAGACCGAACAGATTCTGGCGCAGGGCACCACCGATGGCGTGCACATCCTCGATCGGCCGGTGGTCCTGTTCACCACCACCGGAGCCAAGTCCGGCAAGAAGCGTCTGGTGCCGTTGATGCGGGTCGAGCACGACGGCCGTTACGCCCTGGTGGCGTCCAAGGGCGGCGCCCCGGAGCACCCGTCGTGGTACCACAACGTCAAGGCCAACCCGCGGATCACGGCGCAGGACGGCGAGACGGTCGTGGAGCTGACCACCCGCGAGCTCGAGGGCGACGAACGCCAGGAGTGGTGGGACCGGGCAGTTGAGGCCTACCCGCCCTACGCCGAGTATCAGACCAAGACCGACCGTCTGATCCCGGTCTTCATCGCCGAATAACTTCCTGCTCCCCGATCGGCAGTAACCGACGCGCGGACTGCAACAAGATGCGATGGAGTTCGCCGTCGGGAATGTCCTGCAATTCGGGGTCCATCGCGCTGCCGTAGACGCCCGAGATCACCAGCGACATGGTCACCCGCGTCTCGGTGTCCGCACCGTCCAGTCCGAGCACTCTGCGTAGCCGCCGATTGATGGCGCTGCACTCCTCGTGGGAGTTGACCAGGGTGTCGATGGCCGGGTCGCGATAGAAGACTGCCGTCACGCGCCGGTGCCGGACCGCGAGCTCGACGAACCCGGTGATCGCGGCCTCCTGCCGGGCCGGCCCTCTCTCCTCAGCCTCGATCGCGGTGGCCAGCTGATCGAGGTCGGCGAACACCGGCCGGATAACGGCGAGCACGATGTCGTCCTTGGAATGGAACTGGTAGTACACGGAGGCCTTGCTGACCCCCATGTGATCGGCGATCATCTGCAGCGATGTGCCGTTCACGCCGTGCTCCGCAAACAACGCCAGGGCAGCTTCGATCACCCGCGTACGCGCTGATCCGCGCGGCCCCACCGATTTGGCCAATCCCCGCTCCCTGTTCACCGCCGACCGGGTGGTCGCCGTGTAGCCCTGGTCACCGCCATCACGGCGACGTCACGTACGTCACACAGGATGCCCCGATGTGCGCACCGACCTGCATCAATTCAATCGCTTAACTTGTCTAAGTTTACCTTGGTGGATACTCTGAGTCTGCCGATCGGCAGACTGAATGTGACACAGCTGGCGGCGCCGTACAAACCGTGCGCAGCGCCCCAGGTCACGCAATCCGCCAAGGCATGTCGAGCAATCGAGGAACGGGGAGGTCAGCATGACCAAGGAGATCGCTGCATGATCGGCACTGCGCTCAAGAAGGCGTGGATCCCGCTGCTCATCCTCGCCGTGGCCCTCGTCGCCGGTTTCACCGTGCAACGCGTCCGCGGCTACTTCGGCCAAAACCCCGTCATCGTCACCCCACGCAACTTCGCCGACGACGCCAAACCGTTCAAGCCCAAGGTCGTCACCTACGAGATCACCGGCGAACCCGGCGCCTACGCCGACATCAACTACCTCGACCTGGACGCCAAGCCGCAACGCATCGACCACGCCATGCTGCCCTGGAAACTCGTCCTGTCCACCACCGCACCGGCAGCATCGCCCAACATCGTCGCCCAAGGCGACGGTGACTCCATCACCTGCACCGTCCACGTCGACGACGAACTCAAAGACACCCGCACCTCCACGGGCGTCCACGCCCAGACCTTCTGCCTGGTGAAATCTGCATGAGCAACCACAGCCTCGATACCCCGACGGACTCGTTCCCCAAGGCCGAGCAGCCGCCGCACCGGCCGCTGATCCCCCGCCTGATCCGGACGCTGGCGATCCCCGTCATCCTCGCCTGGATCGGCATCGTGGTGGTGCTGAGCACGATCGTTCCGGGGCTGGACGAGGTCGGCAAGATGCGGTCGGTCTCGATGTCACCGCACGACGCGCCGTCGATGATCGCGATGAAGCAGGTCGGCTCCGACTTCAAGGAGTTCGAATCCGACAGCTCGGCCATGGTGGTGCTCGAAGGCCAAGAACCGCTGGATGCCGCCGCACACGCGTACTACGACCAGATCGTCGCCAAGCTCCAGGCCGACACCGCGCACGTCGAGCACGTCCAGGACTTCTGGAGCGACCCACTGACCGCGTCCGGCTCCCAGAGCGCGGACGGCAAGTCCGCCTACGTGCAGGTCTACCTGCGCGGTAACCAGGGCGAATCGCTGGCCAACGAGTCCGTCGAGACCGTCGACAAGATCCTCAAGGGCGTCCCCGCTCCGCCGGGCGTGAAGAGCTATGTCACCGGTGCGGCCGCCCAGGCCTCCGATATGAACGTCGCCGGCGATCGCAGCCTGAAGGTCATGGAGGCCGTGTCATTCGCGGTCATCATCGTGATGCTGCTGCTGGTGTACCGGTCGTTCATCACCGTGCTGATCGAGCTGTTCATCGTCATGGTGCTGGTGGGCGCGGCGCGCGGCCTGGTCGCCGTGCTCGGCTTCTACAACGTCATCGGCCTGTCGACCTTCGCCACCAACCTGCTGCCGATGCTGGCCATCGCGGCGGCGACCGACTACGCGATCTTCCTGATCGGCCGCTATCAAGAGGCGCGCACCGCGGGGATGTCCAAAGAGGACGCCTACTACGACATGTATCACGGCACCGCGCACGTGATCCTCGGTTCGGGTCTGACGATCGCCGGCGCGACATACTGCCTGCACTTCACCCGACTGCCGTACTTCCAGACGCTGGGCATCCCACTGGCCATCGGCATGGTCACCGTGGTGCTCGCCGCACTGTCCCTCGGCCCGGCCCTCATCACCGTGGTCACCAAGTTCGGCAAGACGCTGGAACCCAAGCGCGAGATGCGGGTGCGGGGTTGGCGCAAGATCGGCGCCGCGATCACCCGCTGGCCGGGCCCGATCCTGGTCGCGACGATCGCGGTGGCGTTGGTCGGCCTGGTGGCCATCCCCGGTTACAAGACGAGCTACGACGACCGTCAGTACATGCCCGCGGATCTCACGTCCAACGAGGGTTACGCGGCCGCCAACCGGCACTTCTCCCCGGCTCGCATGAATCCCGACCTGCTGCTGGTCCAGACCGACCACGACCTGCGCAACCCGTCGGACTTCCTGGTGATCAACAAGATCGCGAAAGCCGTTGTGGCCGTTCCTGGTATCGCTCAGGTGCAGGCCATCACCCGGCCCGAGGGCACGCCCATCCAGCACTCGACCATCCCGTTCCAGCTGGGTATGCAGAGCACCACGCAGGTGATGAACCAGAAGTACCAGCAGGACATGATGGCCAACATGCTCAAGCAGGTGGCTGACATCCAGGTGAGCATCGACACCATGACCAAGATGCAGGCCATCACGGTTCAGATGTCAACGGTCATGGACAGCATGGTCGGCAAGATGCACGGCATGCTGGGCGACATCGAAGACCTGCGCAACCACATCTCCGATTTCGACGACTTCTTCCGGCCGATCCGCAACTACCTCTACTGGGAACCGCACTGCTACGACATCCCGGTCTGCTGGTCCATGCGTTCGGTCTTCGACACTCTCGACGGCATCGACACCATGACGGACGACTTCCAGACCGTCATCCCCGACATGGACAAGATGTCCGCGCTGACGAAGCAGATGGTCACGGTCATGCCTCCGCAGATCGAGACCATGAAGAACATGAAGAAGTACATGCAGATGATGTACGCCACCCAGAAGGGACAGCTGGATCAGCAGGCCGAGGGCCAGAAGAACTCCAGCGCCATGGGTGAGGCCTTCGACAAGTCCAAGAACGACGATTCGTTCTACCTGCCGCCCGAGGCCTTCGACAGCGCCGATTTCAAGCGCGGCATGAAGAACTTCATCTCGCCGGACGGCAAGTCGGTGCGGTTCATCATCCAGCACGAAGGCAATCCGCTTACCCCCGAAGGCATCTCGCACATCGATGCCATCAAGCAGGCCGCCAAGGAGGCGATCAAGGGCACCCCGCTGGAGGGCTCCAAGATCTTTCTGGCCGGCAGTGCGGCGACCTTCCGCGACATGGCCGAAGGCTCTGACTACGACCTGATGATCGCCGGAATCTCAGCTCTCGCACTGATTTTCGTCATCATGCTGATCATCACGCGAGCGGTGGTGGCCGCCTCGGTGATCGTGGCGACGGTGGCGATCTCGCTGGGCGCGTCGCTGGGTATGTCGATTCTCATCTGGCAGTACCTGATCGGCCTACCGCTGCACTGGATGGTGATACCGATGTCGGTGATCATCCTGTTGGCCGTGGGCGCGGACTACAACCTGCTGCTGGCGGCCCGGTTCAAGGAAGAGATCCATGCCGGCCTGAACACCGGCATCATCCGGGCCATGGGCAGCACGGGCTCGGTGGTCACCAACGCCGGCTTGGTCTTCGCCTTCACCATGTCGTCGATGATCATCAGCGAGCTACGCATCATCGGCCAGGTGGGCACCACGATCGGCCTGGGCCTGTTGTTCGACACCCTGGTGGTCCGGTCGTTCATGATGCCGTCGATCGCGGCCCTCATGGGCAAGTGGTTCTGGTGGCCGCAGATCGTGCGTCAGCGTCCGGTGCCGGTGCCCTGGCCAACCCCCGACAAGAAGGTCGACGCGACCGTCTGACCCGTCGTACCGAAAGCGCCGCGCTGAGACTGCCCGTCTCAGCGCGGCGTTCTTATATCGGTGCGCTGGTTGCTCGTGCGTCTACGCAGACGGCCACTCGAGCTCTCCCTGCGTCAGCGCAATCTCAACTGCTGCATGGGATTTGCGAGTCGCGTACAGAGCACATGCGGCCCGTCCCATGCGCGGGGAGATACCCGGCAACGCAAAATGCCCGCCTCGGTGCGACAGGGTTGTCGCACCGAGGCGGGCACCAGCATGTTTACGGGTGGAATGACGGGGCCGGCCAGGCCGGGTGGGCTACCGGAGGCAGCGCGTGCCGAACATCGGCGCGGACGCTACCGGACTACCGACTCAGGCGCCGAAGCCGCGGCCGGTGGACCAGGCGAACACCGCGTAGGCCGCCGAAGACGACATCTGGTGAACTTCGGCTTCCGTGCCACCGAGCTCACGGATGCGGTCGGCGAAGGTCGACTCGATGATGCCCGAACACGTCGTCAACAAGTCCATCAACGATGCGTCCGCCGCCGGCGGCTGTGCCGGCTCGAACTGGTTCGGCAAATGCGCTACTGCTCCCACGACCACTCCTGACCTCAAACTGTTAATTTCAGCTATCTAATTTTATCGGCTAAGTACCGGTCGTGACTAGGACTTTTGCCGTGACACTGCCCAGTGTACCTAATGCTTTGTGGTGTGCGTCACATCGACGCGACCGCAATTCAACATTGACCGCATCGTTATCACCACTGGTCCCACGGCACACTCCAGTCGCCGTTCTGCCACAGCTGCAATGGCTTGCCGCCGGTGTTCCGCACCTCGACCACGTCGCCGGGCACCGAGAAGTTGTAGAACCACTGCGCGTTGTCGTGGTTCAGGTTCAGGCACCCGTGACTGGTATTGGTGTTGCCCTGCGCCCACACCGTGGCGTCGAGCTGATGCAGGTACACACCGTCAGTGCTGACACGCACGGCGTACGGGATGGTCTCCTTGTATCCAAGGTGGTTGTTGATCGGCAGCCCGTACGTCGACGAATCCATGATCACCGGATTGCTCTTGTCGAGCACCGTGTAGACACCCGGCTGGGTCCAGAAACTCAGGGTCTTGCCGTTGACGGTTTCGGTGCCGCCGCGCCCCATGGAGGTCGGCATGGTCTTCACCAGTGCGCCGCCGTCGTACACGTTGACCTTCTTGGTCGCGTCGTCGGCGATCGACACATGGGAAGCGCCGATGGTGAACGTCGGCCCCCCGGCCACCGACACCACGGTGCCCGGCGCCCAGTACTGCGGCGGGCGCCAGTGCGCGGTGGTGTTGTTGACCCAGTGCCAGGACCCGGCCACCGGCGGGTTCGCGGTCACCACGAGGTCCCGAGCGGCCGCAGCCTCATCGACCGGACCGCCGAAGTGCGCGACGATCACCGTTCCGATGCCGTAGGTCGCGCCGTCTCGAATCGGCGCCCCGGAGGTCATGGAGAACGAGACCGGCGGCGGCCCCGCAGGGCCGGGAGGTGGTGCGTCGTCGTCTGCCGATGCCACCGCGGTGGGGACGAGAAGGACCATGGACATTGCCATTACAAATGCGCGTGCCGCCAACATGCGGTCACAGTACCGATGCTCCATTCGCCACCCCCTCTCCGGTGAAATCTTCGATGTGCCAGCAACATTAGGGATGCGTACTGAGGGCGCCTTAGTCTGCGCCTAAGAATCGGCTGAGTGCCCGTGTAACGCCCGCCACACCCGCAACCAGCGCCGCATCGCCGTCACAAGCCGTTGCAGTCCACGGCAAACCGCAGAAGTTCACCTAGCATCGTGACCAATGGTGCACAGGCCCGACGAGTCCCCTGCGGTCCCGGTCAAGACCGCCGATCTGGTGCTGTCGGGCGGTGGCGTCAAGGCGATCGGATTGGTCGGCTCCGTCGTCGCCCTCGGCGACGCCGGCTATCGCGTAGGCCGGGTCTCCGGGACGTCGGCCGGCTCCCTGGTGGGCGCGGTCATCGCCGCCGCGAATCGTCGTCAGCCTGCCGGCTGTCAGCTCAGCGGTGACCAACTCCACGAGCTGGCGATGTCCCTGCCCTACCGCAAGTTCCTGGATCCCGTTGGCACCAGCCGAATCCCGGTGCTGGGCAAGTACTGGACCGCCTTCCGCGGCCAGGGGATGTACCGGGGCGACGCCGTCCACGACTGGGTCGACGGCGAGCTGCGCAATCTGGGGGTAAGGACCTTCGGCGATCTGGCACTCGACGACCGCGAGCTGCCGCCCGAGCAGCGCTACCGCCTGGTCGTCACCGTCGCCGACATCACCCGCGGCACGCTGGTCCGACTGCCCTGGGACTACCGCAGGATGTACGGCCTCGATCCCGACGAACAGTCCGTCGCCGACGCGGTCAGCGCGTCGATGGCCATCCCGTTCATCTTTCGTCCGGTGACGATCACCGGCGCCTCGGGCACGACGTCGACCCTCATCGACGGTGGTCTGCTGTCGAACTTCCCGATGTACTCGCTCGATCGCACCGACGGGAAGGTGCCGCGCTGGCCCAGCTTCGGCATCACCGTCACGGCCCAGCGTGCCGCCCAGGGCGACGGCGACCCCGGCCCAGGGCTGGCACCCGTGGTCGATCTACCCGGTGCACCGCGGCTCTTGGAGAACCTCATCAACACCGCACTACTCGGGCATGACCAGACCTATCTGCGACAGCCATCGGTCGCAGCGCGCACGATCGTCGTCGATGCCGCGGGCATCGGATACCTGAATTTCGACATTTCCCAGGCGGATCGGAAGCGTCTTTACGACAACGGCTACGCCGCCGCAAAGGAATTCCTGAATACCTGGGACTGGCCCACTTACCTACATCGCTTTCACGCCGGTTCGGCGTGAATACCCGCGCGCCCTAAAAGCGGGGGCGCGGCACTCCGTCGGGACCGATGTTGAGGCCGGGGCACAAATGCACCATCGCCATATCCATCACGAAAGTCGCGGAGGCCTTGTTCACCTTCAACGAATTGGAAATATTGTTCACCGCATCGCCCGTCGGCTGGCCCGCGTACACGAACATGTTGCAGGTCAGACGGCCGGTCTTGAGCAGGTCGGCGTCGCTGCTTTTCAGTCGGCCGTGCAGCTCGGTGAGATAGGCGACCTCGGCCGCGTTGGCCGCAGCATTCGTCGGCACGCAGTCGAGCGGGTTGCCCCGTTCGGCGCAGGCCGCCATCTGGCCCGTTCCGACATCAGCCAAGGCGGGGGCAGAAACGCCGAGACCAGCAACTGCCAGGGCCGCCAGCAGCCCGCCGACAATCACTCGCGCAGTCATCGCAACAACACCTCCCGACCGCCATATAAGACGCTTCCGTCAATTAATTCCGGAACCGCCCCCGCGGTGTCCGTAACGGAATAATAAAGATCATTCGGGCATAGCGATAACCGAACGGGAAATGAAACTTTCCCGACTTATCGGCGTGATACCGGCGAAACGGGTCAGACCGCGCTGCCGGCCACCCGATGCTCGGTGAGTTGCGACACCGCACCCGCGGCGATCGCACTCAGTTCTCCCGACGGGTCCAGCGCATCGGGCCACGGCCCCGCCAACGCGTCGAACTCTAATTGATGACGGCCGACGGCCTGCTCAACCGCGCGCAGCGACACGCTGCAGTCGCGGGCCCGCCGGCCGCACGCGCACTGCTGGCCGGGATGCTCGGAGCAGCCGGCCACATAGCGATCAACGGCGGCGCGCAGCGTCTGATGTACCGGGCGGGCCAACGCAATGCTCCGTACCTGCCCTCTGCGCCCGATCCAGCTGGTCACCACGTCTTCGCCCATGTCATCGAGAGCTTGGACGTACGCCTCCAGTTCGGCTCGCGGCGACGGGTCTCCGGCGGCGGCGGGACCGACGATTTCGATCACCGCGTGCCCCTGCCAGTCCTGCGGACGGAACCGCAAGGTCCGCCGGCCGGACCGCAGCACCTGACCGCCGGCACTCACCACAGCTCCGTCCGGTTGTGGGGTGTCGTACATCCACCGCAGACCAACGAGCAACTCGGGGAGATGCCGTGTCACGACCCGCTCCGGTCGCTTCGAGGCGAGCCCCTGGCGCACTTCCGCGGGCTCGGTCCGACCAGGTCGACGCGGGACGCTCAGTCCGCCAGAATCCATCGCCATAGCAGCCTCCCAGCAAATCCCTCTTGTCCGCCAAAGAACGACGTTCATCCAATTACACCACGGCGATGAGGCGCCCGACGATACGTCAAACGACTGACATCGTGCAGTTCTCGCTAACTACATCAATCGACTCACAGGTAACGCACGGACCATGCGACCCACCGGAAACGCCGGCCACATACCGGTATTTACCAGGTGTTTGATAAATGCTGCCCTAGGCAAGCGCGTAGCTAGCGGCCGCCGATCAACTGACGACACTCTGACATGCAGCTAATAATCCAACGAAGTACATACCCTAGGTATGCTGCGCGATTCCAATCACCTCGACGCCGGCGCACCATTGATATTTACGTTGTGGGCAAACTAGGCCACCGGCCCCCACTCGTCTGGTGCCGCAGCTCGAGGCACCCGGCCGGTGGCGGCCCCGTGCGCGTGTTACCGCTGCCGTTCCCCGGGGCAGGTGAAAGACTCACCGAGTGCACCCAAACCGCTCGCGCCGCAGCTTCCTGGCACTGGCCGCCGGTGCAGTGGCGGTCGCCGCATGCACCAAACCGCCGGCCTCGGGCACCGTTGCCGGCGACGGGTCGGTCACGATCAATCACACATTCGGATCCACCCGGATTCCGGCACCGCCGAAGAATGTGGTGTGCGCCGGCCTCACCGGGCAGGACGAACTGCTGGCGGTCGGCGTGGTCCCGATCGCCGTGACCGAGTGGTTCGGAAACCAACCGTTCGCGGTGTGGCCGTGGGCCCAGCCTGCTCTTGGTCCGGCACAGCCGGCCGTCCTGAACCTCAACGACGGCATCCAGGTGGACAAGATCTCCGCGCTGAAGCCCGACCTCATCATCGCCACCAACGCCGGGCTGGATGCCGACACCTACAAGAAGCTGTCGGCCATCGCACCGACCGTCGCCCAATCGGGCCAGGACGCCTTCTTCGAACCATGGAAAGACCAGGCCACCGTCATCGGACAGGCAGTCTTCAAGGCCGACAACATGAAGAAGCTCATCGACGGCGTCGACGCGAAGTTCGCCGGCGCGGGTAAATCGAACCCGAGACTCAGCGGCCGAAAGATGTTGATCGTCAACGGTCTTCCCACCGCGGACGGGGTCGAGATCACACCCACGGGGTGGCGCACCGAGTTCCTCGGCGAGCTGGGCATCGCCATCCCGGACGGGCTGGACTCCTTCACCAAGGGACAACACGCCTTCGTGCCCCGCGACCAGATGGCCGGCGCGTTCCGCGGCGCGGACGTGCTGATCTGGACTCTCGACGCTGACGACCAGCGTCCCGCGGTGCTGGCCGACCCGACGGTCGCGCAGCTGAGCCAGGCCAAAGCCAACCGGATCGTCTTCCCCAACAAAGACCTGTCCGCGGCGATCGCGTTCGCCTCGGTGCTGTCCTATCCGGCCGTGGCCGATCAGCTGCCGCCCCTGCTGACCGCGGCGCTGGCCTGACCCGATCCGGGCCCGAACCCGGCTCCGGGTTGCACCCGTCGTCCCGCCTGCCAAGATGATCGGCGTGATCGGCACCGAGCGCCCCGAACAGCACGCCCGCTTCGCGCAGGTCGGATCGACCTACTATCCGATCCTGATCGCAGTGTTCACGGCCCTGGTGATCATCTCCAACGTCACCGCCACCAAGGGCGTGGCATTCGGGCCGATCATCACCGACGGCGGCTTCATCGTCTTCCCGCTCACTTACATCATCGGCGACGTGCTGTCGGAGGTGTACGGATTCAAGGCCACGCGGCGAGCGATCTATCTCGGCTTTGCGATGAATATCCTTGCGGCCCTGACATTCTGGGCGACCATCTACCTGCCGGCCGCCGACTTCTACCCGAACCAGGCGCACTTCGAGAACATCGTGCACTCCTACACGCAGCTGATCATCGCGGGTCTGGCCGGGTTCATCGTCGGACAGACCATCAACGCGTGGGTCGTGGTGGCCATCAAGGAACGCACCAAGGAGAAGCACCTGTGGGCGCGGCTGGTCGGCTCGACCTTCGCCGGGCAGCTCGGTGACACCCTGGTGTTCTGCGCCATCGCCGCCAACGCCATCGGCATCAGCACCTTCCATGACTTCGCCGTCTACACCGGCCAGGGCTGGCTGTACAAGACCGCCGTCGAGGTTCTTTTCCTGCCGGTGACCTACCGCGTGATCAGCTACATCAAGCACCGCGAACCGACGTACGACTTTGCTGTCTGAGCGATTCTTAAGGCTCCTCTGGCGACCTGCTAAAGAAGCGTCAATTTCCCGCTACTCGCGAGTAGATTTTGGTGATGACCGTCACAGTTCAAGACGTTGACACGGCAAAATCGCCAACGCTCGACAGTATCCGCGACTATGGCGACCAGGCGCTGCTCCTGGAATTGAACAGCACCGCCGAGGTGTTGGCGTGGACCGACACGCTGCGAGCTGCGCATCTGCCCGGCGTGCTCGACATCGTCCCGGCCTCGCGGACGATTCTGATCAAACTCGCCGCGCCGCGATATCAGATTCCCACCGGGCAGCGGCTGTCCAAGCTGCACCTCGCAGCCTCCGATAACACCGAGGCCAGCACCTCGCAGGAGCCCGACGTGATCATCGACGTCGTGTACGACGGCATGGACCTCGACGAGGTCTCCACGCTGACCGGACTGGCTCCGAACGAGGTGATCGCTGCCCACACCGGATCCCTGTGGCGGGTCGTGTTCGGCGGCTTCACACCGGGCTTCGCCTATCTGGTGGGTGGCGACGAGCGACTCCAGGTGCCGCGACGGAGCGAGCCGCGAACGCGCGTGCCCGCCGGGTCAGTGGCCCTCGCCGGCGAGTTCGGCGGGGTGTACCCGCGGGAGACCCCGGGTGGCTGGCAGTTGATCGGCCGTACTGACGCCAGGTTGTGGGACATCGAGCGGGAGCAGCCGGCGTTGCTGATTCCGGGCATGTGCGTGCAATTCCGGGCGATCGGTTAGGGGAACAGCGATGACCGCAACACTCGAAATTCTCAAGACCGGCCCGCTCGCACTGGTCGAGGACTTGGGCCGTCCCGGACTGGCTCACATGGGCGTGAGCCGTTCGGGCGCCGCCGACCGCCGCTCGCACACGCTGGCCAACCGGCTGGTGGCCAACCCGAATGACCGGGCCACCATCGAGGTGACGTTCGGCGGCTTTTCCGCCAGGGTCCACGGTGGCGGCAAGGAGGGCGTCGCTGTCGCAGTCACGGGCGCCGACGCCGATCCATCGGCCAACGGAAAGCTCTTCGGCACCAACAGCATCCACTACGCGCACGACGGAGACGTCATCTCCCTGGGTGCGCCGCACACCGGCCTGCGCAGTTATGTCGCGGTCCGCGGCGGCTTCGTGGTGGACCCGGTGCTCGGATCGTGCAGCTACGACGTCATGTCGGCCCTCGGCCCGCGGCCCCTGCAGGCCGGTGACGTACTGACCATCGGCGAACACACCGCGGAGTTCCCGGAACTGGATCAGGCGCCCGTGGCCGCCATCGCCGAGGACCTGCTCGAGCTGTTGGTGGTCCCCGGTCCACGCGACGATTGGTTCGTCGACCCGGACGCCCTGGTGCACACGGAGTGGGTGGTCACCGACCGCAGTGACCGGGTCGGGATGCGATTGAACGGCCGGCCGCTACAGCACCGCTGGCCGGACCGCCAGCTCTCCAGCGAGGGGGCGACGCGAGGAGCAATTCAGGTGCCGCCCAACGGTTTGCCGGTAATCCTCGGCCCCGACCATCCGGTCACCGGCGGGTACCCGGTGATCGGTGTGGTCGCCGACCACGACATCGACAAGGTGGGGCAGATCCGGCCCGGTCAGCACGTGCGGATGCACTGGTCCAGGCCACGTCAGCCGTTCGGCGGCTGAACCCCCGCAGGCACCAGCGCGGGCTGCACAATCCTGGTAGAACGAGGGGGTGCACCCCACGGATCTCTCCCGCGTACACAACGTTCACACGGCGCGCCTGGTCCACACCGCTGATCTCGACGCCGAGACCCGCGATGGCGCACGGCAGATGGTCATCGACGCCTACGACGGCGATTTCTCTGATGCCGACTGGGAGCACTCACTGGGCGGTATGCACGCGCTGATCTGCCACCACGGCGCGATCATCGCCCACGGCGCGGTCGTGCAGCGCCGCCTCATCTATCGCAACACCGCGCTGCGATGTGGATACGTCGAAGCCGTCGCCGTCCGCGAGGACTGGCGTGGCCAGGGGCTGGCCGGTGCGGTCCTGGACGCCGTCGAGCAGGTGATTCGCGGCGCCTACGAGATCGGGGCGCTCAGTTCCTCGGACGCGGGGCGCCCGATCTACACCGCGCGCGGCTGGCAGCCGTGGCGCGGCACGACGTCGGTGCTGGCTCCGGCCGGGGTCAACCGCACGCCCGAGGACGATCACTCGTTGTTCGTCCTGCCGGTCTCGGTCGAGGTCGACACCACCGCGGACATCACCTGCGACTGGCGCGACGGCGACGTTTGGTAACGCTGTGAGGTTTTGACCGGGAAAACACCAGGTCAATGTCGATTGTGAGGACAACTTCATCAATCGCTCACGAGTGACACCGCTGAGCAATGGTTGGGTAACCGGCCGGAAACACACGTTACGTTCACTAGACACATGAGTGATCCCGATCGGGCCCCGCTCACCGGATTTCGGGTGGCGGTGACCGCCGCACGCCGTTCCGATGAGCTGTGTACCCTGCTGCGCCGCCGTGGCGCGACGGTGATCGCCGCCCCTGCCATTGCCATGGTGCCGCTGCCCGACGACGACGAACTGCGCACCCACACCCGATCGCTGCTCGAGGTGCCACCCGATGTGGTGATCGCGACCACCGGCATCGGGTTCCGCGGCTGGATGTCCGCCGCCGACGACTGGGGAGTGTCCGGCGAACTGACCGAAGCCCTCAGCCGCGCCCGGATCGTCTCCCGCGGCCCCAAGGCCACCGGCGCGCTCCGTGCCGCCGGGCTGCCCGAGGAATGGTCACCCGAGTCCGAGTCGTCCCGCGAGGTGCTCGGCTACCTGTTGCAGGGCGGCATCTCAGGCCTGCGGATCGCCGTCCAGCTGCATGGCGCCACCGACGACTGGGACCCCTTCCCCGAGTTTCTCGACGAACTGCGCCGCGCCGGCGCCGACGTCGTCCCGATCCGGGTTTACCGGTGGCAACCCGTGCCGCCCGGTGGGCCGTTCGACTCGCTGGTCAACGACATCGCCGAGCGCAGGCTCGACGCCGTCAGCTTCACCTCGGCCCCCGCGGTCGCGGCGACCCTGATGCGCGCGACCGAACTCGGCGTCAATGAGCAAGTGCTGGAAGCATTTCGGACCCAGGTGCGCGCCATGTGCGTCGGCCCGGTGACGGCACGACCGCTCGCTCGGCTGGGTGTACCGACCTTCGCGCCCGAGCGGATGCGCCTGGGTGCGCTGGCCCGGCACATCGCCGACGAGCTGCCGGTGCTGCAGGCCCGGAAGCTGCGGGCAGCCGGGCACAACCTGGAGATCCGCGGTACCTGCGTCGTCGTCGACGGTGTGGTCCGGGACCTGTCGCCCGCTGGGATGGCCATCGTCCGTGCGCTGGCGCTGCGACCCGGCGCGGTGGTGTCGCGGCAGGAACTGCTCGCCGCGCTGCCGGGCAGCGGTACGGATACGCACGCCGTCGAGACCGCGGTGCTGCGCCTGCGAACCACCCTGGGCGACAAGGAAATCGTCGCAACTGTGGTGAAGCGCGGCTACCGACTGGCGGTCGACGACTACGCGGCAGGTGCGCTGTGAACCCCGTCCTGGTCGCCCACGGCACCCGCAAGGGCTCGGGTGTCGCGATGATTGGCGATCTGGCCGAGCGGGTAAGCGGACTGCTGAACCGCCGGGTGCACACCGCGTTCGTCGACGTCCTCGGCCCCACGCCGGCCGAAGTGCTGTCGGGGCTGCCCTACGGCCCCGCCGTCGTCGTTCCGGCCTTCTTGTCTTCCGGGTACCACGTCCACAAGGACATCCCGGAAGGGATTGCCGCGAGCGGACATCTGGACGTCACTGTGACGCCGGCACTCGGCCCCTCGACCGCGATGGTCCGGGTACTGGCCGACCGGCTGATCGAATCAGGCTGGCGTCCATCGGATTCCGTGGTGCTGGCCGCTGCCGGGACCACTGACCCGCGCGCCGCCAGCGACCTGCGCCGAACTTGCGCCATGCTGTCGGCAACACTGGGCAGCCGTGTCGAGCTCGCGTTCGCGATCAGTGGCACGCACTGGGTCGGTGACGTGGTGGCCCGGCTGCGCAAGCGTGGCGCCGAGCGGGTGGCCGTGGCGTCATACCTGTTGGCCGACGGCCTCTTTCAGGACCGGCTGTACACGTGTGGGGCCGACGTGGTGACCGACCCCCTGGGCCGGCACCCGGGCGTCGCCAGGCTGGTTGCGCACCGGTTCCGGACAGCCCGCCTGTCGATCGCCGCCTGACATACTGGAGGCATGGCCAAGCGGTCGGGCAACGACGTAGCGCTGGACACCTACCGGTTCCTTCGCGGCGGCATGGTCGTCATGGCTGTCCTGCTGGGTGCGGCGCTGGCCGTCGAGCGGGCACATGCCACGTGCTGGCAGACCTCGATCAGTGCCTACTACTTCACCACCGCGCATGCCGTCTTCATCGGCGCGCTGTTCGCGATCGGCGCCATGCTCATCGTGTACCAGGGCGCCAGCGACACCGAGAACACGCTGCTGAATCTGGCCGGGGTGCTGGCCTTCGTGATCGCCGTCCTCCCCACCACTCGGCCCGTATTACAGTGCGGCACAACTGATCCCGTAGCCGTGCAGACAGGGACGGCAGTGCTGTTCAACGCCTGGACGGTCACGGTGGTGCTCGCCGGCTCGCGTGTCGCGTCGTGGTTGCTGTTCCGGCCCACCCGGCCCAACACCCTTCTCGGCACTGCCGCGGTATGGCTGCAGCGCGCGGTACTCGGGACCGGCGTCGTGGTGCTGATCGCGGCTCCGGACTGGTTCCGGGGCAATGCGCACGGCATCGCCGCGGCGGCGATGTTCGGCGCCATCGTGCTGACGGTGTTCAGCTCGGCCTTCGGTACTGCGCCGGAATGCGGGCGTCGTTACCGCGTTGCCTACCAGACGATCTCACTGTTGATGGCCGGCACCTTGCTGACCACGGTGGTGCTGCATCAGACGCTGGACGGTTTCAACCACGCGGTGCTGATCGCGGAGATCGCCCTGATCATCGAGTTCACGGCGTACTGGGTGATGCAGACCATCGAGGACAACAGCTGCACGCGCTGACTTCCGACGAAACCTACGCGGCTACGTCGACTCCCAGCGGACCGATCTCGACCAGCCCTGCCCAGACCCGGATCGGGTAGACCGGCAGGCTCACCGAGGGATCGTCAAGGCAGACACCGTCATCCAGGGCGAACGCCTGCTTCTTGATGGGGCTCTGCACGCAGGCCCGGCCGGCGCGGTCACCGACGAGCCCCCGCGACATCACTGCCGCACCGGAGAACGGGTCGATGTTGCCGACCGCATACAGCGAGCCGTCGTGCAGGCGGAACAGCGCAGCCTGCGTGCCGTCGGGCAGCAGCACACCGGCGCCTCGTCCGGGCACCAACCGGTGGTAGGAGCACACCGCGGTCCACTCCGAACGGTCGTGGTACTGGGCAACTTCGGAAAGGTCGTTGAGAGTCATCGTGGCCTCCTGATCAGCTTTTCGCGGGCGGGACGGTGGGCATACCGATCGGCACCTTGCGGCCGTTGCGTTCGGTGAATTCGATGGTCGGGTCGGCCACGTCGGGCGCGTTGACGAACGAGACGAACTGCGACAGCTTCGCGCGGTCGTCCAGCACGCCCTTCCACTCGCAGGAGTAGCCGTCGACGTGCCGTTCCATGGCGGCTTCGAATTCGCTTGCCAGACCGAGAGAGTCGTTGCACACGACGTCGCGGACGTGATCCAGGCCCATCTGATCGACCCACGGCGCGGTGCGCTGCAGCCGATCCGCGGTGCGGATGTAGAACATCAGGAATCGGTCGATGTAGCGGACCAGGGTCTCGTCGTCGAGATCGCCGGCCAGCAGCTGCGCGTGGGCGGGCGTCATACCGCCGTTGCCGCCGACGTACAGGTTCCAGCCGGTCTCGGTGGCGATGACGCCGACGTCCTTGCCGCGGGCCTCAGCGCATTCCCGGGCACAGCCCGAGACGCCCATCTTGAGCTTGTGCGGCGAACGCAGACCGCGGTAACGCAGCTCCAGATCGATCGCCATCTGCACCGAATCCTGTTGTCCGTAGCGGCACCAGTCGCTACCGACGCAGCTCTTGACCGTGCGCAGCGACTTGCCGTACGCCTGCCCGGACTCCATGCCGCCGTCGACCAGACGCCGCCAGATTTCCGGCAGCTGGTCGACCCGCGCACCGAACATGTCGATCCGCTGGCCACCGGTGATCTTGGTGTAGAGCCCGAAGTCCCTGGCGATCTCACCGATCAGGATCAGCTGCTCCGGGGTGATGTCACCACCCGGAACCCGCGGCACCACCGAGTAGCTGCCGTTCTTCTGGATGTTGGCCAGGAAGTGGTCGTTGGAGTCCTGCAGACCGGCCTGCTCGCCGTCCAGGATGTGACCACTGCTGGTCGACGCCAGGATCGAGGCGATGGCGGGTTTGCAGATGTCGCAACCCTTTCCGGACCCGAACTTGGCGATCAGGCCGGAGAACGTACGGATCGAGGTGGCCGAGATGATCTCGAACATCTCGGCCCGCGACTGCGGGAAGTGCTCGCACAGCGCCTTGGACTGCTCGACGCCCTGGGCTTCCAGCAGCTGCTTGAGCAGCGGCACACAGGAGCCACACGAGGTGCCGGCCTTGGTGCAGGCCTTCAGTCCGGCGACGTCGGAGCAACCGCCTTCGATCGCGCCGCACAGGTCGCCCTTGGTGACGTTGTTGCAGGAGCAGATCTGGGCGGCATCCGGCAGGGCGCCGACACCGAGAGCGCTTGCGCCCTCACCAGATCCGGCCGGGGCGATCAGCGCCAGCGGATCGCCGGGCAGCGCCTCGCCGACCATCGGGCGCAGCACGCCGTAGGACGACGCGTCGCCGACCAGGATGCCACCCAGCAGGGTCTGCGCGTCGTCGGACAGCACCAGCTTGGCGTAGGTCTGCTTCACCGGGTCGTTCACCACGACCTGCAGGCAGTCGGGCGTAACACCCTGGGCGTCACCGAAACTCGCGACGTCGACGCCGAGCAGCTTCAGCTTGGTGGACATGTCGGCCTCGGGGAACTCCGCGGCGCCACCGAGCAGGCGGTCGGCGACCACCTCGGCGGTGGTGTAACCGGGACCGACCAGGCCGTAGCACCGGCCTTCGACCGCGGCGACCTCACCGATCGCGTAGATGTCAGGATCGCTTGTCACACAGGACAAGTCGGTCAGGATGCCGCCACGTTCGGCCAGTTCCAGACCGGCCTCACGGGCCAGCTCATCCCGCGGGCGCACACCGGCGGCGAAGACGACCAGGCCGGCGTCGATCAGGGTGCCGTCGCTGAGCAGCACGCGGATGCCCTCGTCGAGCGGCTCGATGGCGTCGGTACCGACATCCAGGTGCACCGAGATGCCCAGCTTGCCGATCATCCGGGCCAGCAGCGCACCGCCGGCGTCGTCGAGCTGCTGGTTCATCGGGCGCGGTGCGCGCTCGACGATGTGAGCCTGCATGCCGAACTGGCGCAACGCATTCGCGGCTTCCAGGCCGAGCAGACCACCACCGATGACCACACCGGTGTTGTTGCCGTGTTCGGCCGACCGCTGCATGGCGGCACGGATGCCGTCGAGGTCGTCCAGGGTGCGGTAGACGTAGCAGCCGGGCAGCTGGTGACCTGGCACCGGCGGTACGAAAGCGTAAGAGCCCGTGGCTATTACCAACTTGTCGTACGTGATACCGCGGCCCGACTCGGTCACCACCGTCTTGGCGGTGCGGTCGATACCGCCGACCTTGTCACCGAGCACCAGGTCGACGAGTCCGTCGCCCTCATAGTCGTTGCCGGGCAACGCCAGCTTCGACCGGTCCCAGTGCTCGGTGTAGCCGGTGAGCCCCACCCGGTCGTAGGCGGCGTCCGCTTCCTCGGACAGCACGGTGATGCGCCACTGGCCCGCGGTGTCCCGCGAGCGCAGCGCCTCGACAAGGCGGTGCCCGACCATTCCGTGGCCTACGACCACAAGGTTCTTCGCGTCCATGCACCAAAAGGTAGGGAGCAGATATTGCGGATTGTGTTGCCGCGTGTGAATCGACCGTCACGCTCTTCTCACAGGCCGCGACGAAGGCCCGTGAAGTGAGTGGCCCAGGTCACAGGCCTGCGGTTATGCGCTCACTAGCCGACGCCGGCGGGCGACGAGGTGGTCGCGGTGGTGTACGGGTTGTAGATCGTCGTTGTGGTGGTCGTGGGGTTGGTCCCGTAACCGGAGGTGCTCGACGGCGTGTAAGTCCCGCTGGTGGTGGTGCTGGTCGACGAGGTCGTCTCATCCGTGGTCGACGTTTCCGACGTGCTTTCCGTCGTCGTTGTCGTCGTGGTGGTGGTCGTCGTGGTGGTTCGCGTCGTCGTCGTCCGCTTGGTGGTCGTCGGATGCGTCGTCAGCACCGTGGGTTCGCCCACCGGACCGGGCGGCTGCTCGGACGCGTCAGAGGTTTGAATCACCTGGTAGATCAGGACGATCAACAGCACCGCGGCGGCAACGCCGGCGGCCCACCACAACCCGTAATTTTCGTCGGCGCTGCGCTCGTGGTCGCTGTCGCTCACTGCCATCGCGCCAGAATATCCGCGGCCGCCGCGGCCAATGCGCGCTGGAGGAACGGTCCGAAACTGATGCGCCCGACGCCCAACGGACCGAAGGACGCGGGGTCGTCGGACTCGGGGATCGCAATGGCGTTGATCGGCAACGGCAGGTCGGCGGCCAACCGGCGCAGGGTGTCGTCATCGTGGCGGCCCACCGGATACAGGGCGTCCGCCCCGGCCGCCGCACACAGCTGCAACCGCTGCACGGCGCGGTCGTACCGGTCGGCCTCGTCGCCGATCTGGCGCAGGAACAGGTCGGTGCGCGCATTGATCACCACGTGGACACCGGAAGCATCTGCAGCCCTGCGCAATTCACCGACCAGGTCGGCGTGTTCCTGCGCGTCGCGGATGCGTCCACCGTCCTTGTGCACGGTGTCCTCGATGTTCAGGCCGACCGCACCCGCGGCCAGCAGGCCAGAGATAAGGCGGGTCGGGGCCTCGCCATAGCCGGATTCGATGTCGACCGACACCGGAACCTGAACCGCCGAGGTGATCTGACTGACGCGCGTCGTGAGGTCGTCGAACGACATGCCCTCGCCGTCGGGCTTGCCCACCGAGTCAGCCACGGGATGGCTGCCGACCGTCAGCGCCGAGAATCCGGCGGCCACCGCGAGCGTCGCCGACCAGGCGTCCCACACGGTCGGGAGGACGACCGGATTTCCCGGCTGGTGCAGGGCCAACAGTGCTTCGGCGCGCTGCGCCAGTACCGCATCGGACATGGTCACACCGTACCGACACACACCGGCCGGACATGCCGGCGCCGTGCCGACAAACGTGACCTGTCTCACTTTCATCTCCGGATCTGACTAGCATCCGGTGTCGTACTGTGATTTATGACACCCTTCAGCCCAAGGAGGTCGCATGATGTCCACCACCACTGAGCTCACCGAACTGCACGAATTGATCGGCAATCTTCGCCGGTCCGTCGGCTCGCTGGCCGCCAAATACGGGGACTCCCCCGCCACTCGCCGCATCGCGAATGACGCCGAGCGCCTGGCCGTCGACATCGATCGGCTGGACATCGACATCGAAGAGCTGGAATTCAGCCGCGGCATCAAGCAGCAAGGCCCGGCCAAGGAAAAGATCGTGATCCCCGATCACGACTACTCCAGCGAATTCTGGAACAACGACGACGGTGGCGTCGGCGGCTGACCGGCAGTGGGCACGGCAGTCGGCCGTGCCCACCAGCGGCCGTCCCAAAACTGCATAGACAGACCGTGTCCCCAATGGAATCGAGGCTTTCTTCGTGAGCGCACCCGCCGCCAACCGTCCCGGGACCGGCGTCTTCTCCCCCACGCGTGCACAGATACCGCAGCGCACCCTGCGGACCGACAACTGGCTCAAATCCCCGATTCTCATCGACCTGGGATTTGCCGCGTTCATCATCTACGCGACAGCGCGCGCGTTCCAGCGGGACCACTTCTACGTCGCGGACTACCACTACCTGACGCCGTTCTACTCACCGTGTCTGAGCGTCAAGTGCGGGGCGGCCAGCGAGTTCTGGCCGCAGATCCTGCCCGCTGACGGACTCCTCTCGCTCATCCCCTACGCGGCGCTGTCCCTGCCGTTCCTGCTGCTGTTCCGGCTGACCTGCTACTACTACCGGGGCGCCTACTACCGCACGGTGTGGCAGTCCCCGACCGCGTGCGCCGTCGCCGAGCCGCACGCCAAGTACACCGGTGAGACGCGGCTCCCGCTGATCATCCAGAACACCCACCGGTACTTCTTCTACGCCGCCGTGCTCATCTCGCTGATCAACACCTACGACGCGATCGTGGCGTTCCGCTCGCCGACCGGTTTCGGGTTCGGTCTGGGCAACCTCGTCCTGCTGGGCAACGTGATCATGTTGTGGATCTACACGGTGTCCTGCCACTCCTGCCGGCACGTCACCGGTGGCCGGCTCAAGCACTTCTCGAAACACCCTGTGCGGTACTGGATCTGGACCCAGGTCAGCAAGCTCAACACCCGGCACAAGCTGTTCGCGTGGATCACCCTGGGCACCCTGATGTTCACGGATTTCTACGTCATGGCCCTGTCGGCCGGGTGGTTCAGCGACCTCAGGTTTGTCGGATGAGTTTTGTCGGCGACGAAACTCTTTGATTTTCAACACTATTCACAACAATTTGGAGTTATTTCATGGCTGAACTCGAGCGGCACGAATACGACGTCGTCGTAATCGGAGCCGGCGGGGCGGGGTTGCGTGCGGTCATCGAGGCCCGGGAACAGGGCCTGCGGGTCGCGGTGGTGTGTAAGTCGCTGTTCGGCAAGGCCCACACCGTCATGGCCGAGGGCGGCTGCGCCGCCTCGATGCGCAACGCGAACTCCAAGGACAGCTGGCAGGTGCACTTCGGCGACACCATGCGCGGCGGCAAGTTCCTGAACAACTGGCGCATGGCCGAGCTGCACGCGCGTGAAGCACCGGACCGCGTCTGGGAGCTGGAGACCTACGGCGCGCTGTTCGACCGCACCAAGGACGGCCGGATCAGCCAGCGCAACTTCGGTGGCCACACTTACCCGCGGCTCGCGCACGTCGGCGACCGCACCGGCCTCGAGATCATCCGCACCATGCAGCAGAAGATCGTCTCTCTGCAGCAGGAGGATTTCGCCGAGACCGGCGACTACGAGGCCCGGATCAAGGTGTTCCACGAGTGCACCATCACCGAACTCGTCAAAGACGGCGATCGCATCGCCGGCGCCTTCGGCTACTGGCGTGAGTCGGGCCGGTTCGTGCTGTTCGAGGCGCCGGCCGTGGTGCTGGCCACCGGCGGTATCGGCAAGTCGTTCAAGGTGTCGTCGAACTCCTGGGAGTACACCGGCGACGGGCACGCCCTGGCCCTGCGGGCCGGCGCGACGCTGATCAACATGGAGTTCATCCAGTTCCACCCGACGGGCATGGTCTGGCCGCCCTCGGTGAAGGGCATCCTGGTCACCGAGGGGGTGCGCGGTGACGGCGGAGTGCTGAAGAACTCCGAGGGCAAGCGCTTCATGTTCGACTACATCCCCTCGGTCTTCAAGGGCCAGTACGCCGAAACCGAGGAAGAGGCCGACCAGTGGCTCAAGGACAACGACTCCGCTCGTCGCACCCCTGACCTGCTGCCCCGCGACGAGGTGGCCCGCGCCATCAACTCCGAGGTCAAGGCCGGCCGCGGCACCCCGCACGGCGGCGTCTACCTCGACATCGCGTCGCGTATCCCGACCGAGGAGATCAAGAAGCGCCTGCCGTCGATGTACCACCAGTTCATGGAGCTGGCCGAGGTCGACATCACCAAGGACGAGATGGAGGTCGGCCCGACCTGCCACTACGTCATGGGCGGCATCGAGGTCGATCCCGACACCGGCGCGGCCCGCACGCCGGGCCTGTTCGCCGCCGGCGAGTGCTCCGGCGGTATGCACGGCTCGAACCGGCTCGGCGGCAACTCACTGAGCGACCTGCTGGTGTTCGGCCGGCGGGCCGGCCTCGGTGCGGCGCAGTACGTCAAGGCACTGCCCGCGCGTCCCGTCGTCTCGGACACCGCGCTGACCACCGCGGCCAGAGAAGCGTTGGCGCCGTTCGACGAGCACCCCGGCGCGGAGAACCCGTACACGCTGCACACCGAGCTGCAGCAGTCGATGAACGACCTGGTCGGCATCATCCGCACCAAGGACGAGATCGAAGCGGCACTGGGCAAGCTCGATGACCTGAAGCGCCGCATGCACAACATCACCGTCGAGGGCCACCGGCAGTTCAACCCCGGCTGGCACCTGGCCGTCGACATGCGCAACATGCTGCTGGTCAGTGAGTGCGTCGCCCGCGCCGCGCTGGCCCGGACCGAGAGCCGCGGCGGCCACACCCGCGACGACTACCCGGAGATGAACGCCGACTGGCGCAACATCCTGCTGGTGTGCCGTGCCGGCGGCGGTGACCCGATCGTCCCCGACGTCACCGTCACCGCGGAACAGCAGGTGCCGATGCCCGCCGAATTGCAGGCCTGCTTCGAGCTGTCCGAGCTGGAGAAGTACTACACCGACGCCGAACTGGCCACCCACCCGGAACGGAGCAAGTGATGAGCACGAGCTACCAAGCCAATGTGCGGGTCTGGCGCGGCGACGACACCGGCGGCGGGCTCGACGACTTCAAGGTCGAGGTCAATGACGGTGAAGTTGTGCTGGACATCATCCATCGCATTCAGCAGACCCAGGCCGGCGACCTGGCGGTGCGGTGGAACTGCAAGGCCGGCAAGTGCGGCTCGTGCTCGGCGGAGATCAACGGCCGCCCGCGGCTGCTGTGCATGACCCGGATGTCGACGTTCGATCCGGCCGAGACCGTCACGATCACCCCGCTGCGCGCCTTCCCGATCATTCGCGACCTGGTGACCGACGTTTCGTTCAACTACGAAAAGGCGCGCCAGATACCGTCTTTCGCACCGCCGAAAGACCTCAAGCCCGGCGAGTACCGGATGCAGCAGGAGGATGTCGAACGGTCGCAGGAGTTCCGCAAGTGCATCGAGTGCTTCCTGTGCCAGAACACCTGCCACGTGGTGCGCGACCACGAGGAGAACAAGCAGGCGTTCGCCGGGCCGCGCTTCCTGATGCGCGTGGCCGAGCTGGACATGCACCCGCTCGACACCCTGGACCGCAAGGACATGGCACAGGACGAGTTCGGCCTGGGCTACTGCAACATCACCAAGTGCTGCACCGAGGTCTGCCCCGAGCACATCAAGATCACCGACAACGCGCTGATTCCGATGAAAGAACGCGTCGCCGACCGCAAGTACGACCCGATCGTCTGGCTGGGCAACAAACTGTTCCGGCGGTAAGCGGCAGTTACCGAGATCAACGAGATGGTCGTTCCAGCGCCCGGGAACGGCCATTTCGGCTATTTCGAGGCACTTCTTTCGGGTCGGCGTACTGTCGGAAGGGCAGCCAATCCGCGACGAAAGGCAGCCGCATGAGTCAAGAAACCAAGAGCGTCAACGAGATCCGGACCGCGATCCGCGAGCTTTCCGCGCGCGCCGAGCTGGCACGGAAAGAGGGCCGGCCCGACGACGCCGCCGAGCTCGAACAACGGGTCGAGGGCTACCGGCAGGAGCTCAGCTCCCGGCCCTAGCGCGGGACTTGTGCACGATTTTCCGCGGCCAGCGCGGATTATCGTGCACAAATCGCTGGCATCAGGCCTCCAGGCGGCGGAATGAGCTGCGGTGGAAGACCATCGGCTCGACGTCCGGGTTGATGACGATGTCGCTGATCGCCAAGACCACGATGGTGTGATCACCGGCGGGAACCAGCTGATCGATCGATGTCTCGAGCCACACGCTGGTGCCGTGGATGAACAGCGAACCGTTCTCGCGCGCCTCGGTTTCCATGCCGGCGAACCGATCGCCGGTCTTCGCGGCGAGGGTGCGCGCCGCGGCGTCGTGGTGCTGTCCCAACACGCTGATACCCAGGGCCGGCAGGTCCTTGAGCTTGGGCCAGGTGGTCGAGGTGTTCTGCACACAGAACGACACGAGCGGCGGTTCCAGCGACACCGGCACGAAGGTACTGGCGGCCAGGCCGACCTTGACGCCCTCGACTTCGGCTGCGATGGCGACGACACCGATGGGGAAACAGCCGAACGCTGCCCGCAGGGACGCCGGGCTGAGATCTGTGGAGCTCATAGTCCCTCCATCTTCACACGGCGCTCCCCGGCACACCGAGCAAGCGTCCGCTTGGCGGGAATGCGCTGCTACCGGCCCAGGTAGCGCGCCAGCGAGTCTTCGACCGCCTCGGGTATGAATCCCGTTGATTCCAGCTTCTGGTTGTCGAGCACGCTGTTCCGCGGCCGGGGTGCCACCGTCTTGGTCGCCGAGGCGAAGTAGGCGTCGGTGCTGACGCCTGTGACCCTCTGCGGGTCGTGTCCGGCCAGCTCAAATATCCGGCGCGCGATGTCTGCCCACGACGTGGCCGGACCCGCTCCGGTGACGTTGTACGTCCCGTAGGGAGCGCCGGTCGTGGTGAGGTATCGGATGGCTCTGGCCAGCTCGGAAGTGAAGGTCAGCCGCCCGAACTGGTCGTCGACCACCGACGGGTCGACGCCGCGCTCGGCCAGCGACAGCATGGTGCGGACGAAGTTGTGGCCGTCGCCGATCACCCATGACGTCCGCAAGATGTAGTGCCGCGGCACCGTCGCCACGAGCTGGTCGCCCGCCGCTTTGGTCTGGCCGTACACCCCGAGCGGGGCGATCAGGTCGTCCTCCCGGTACGGCGACTCGGACGTCCCGTCGAAGACGTAGTCGCTGGAGATGTGCACCAGCGTGAGGCCGCGGGCGGTCGCGATACGCGCCAGTGCCCCAACCCCGGTGACGTTGACGGCCCAGGCGTCGGCCCGACCGCTGGGCGTCTCGGCGTCGTCCACCGCCGTGTAGGCGGCCGCATTGATGACGGTGTCGTAGTCCTGCCACCGGATCGCCGTCTCCAGGTCCCCGGCCAGATCCACCTCGTCCCGGGTGACGAACTCAACGCTCCGGCTGTCGCTATATTCGGCGCGCAGCGCCCGGCCGAGTTGGCCATTCGCACCCAGCACCAACGTCTTTCGCGGTGCGACGGGTTGCACGTCCGCCAACCGCGGATGCGCCCGGTCCTTGGCCGACAACTCGGCGCGCTCGAGTGGAATCGGCCAGTCGATGGCGAGCGTCTCGTCGGCCAGATTCACCGAAACGTATTGGGCGTCAACCGAATAGTGGTCGTTGACCAGGTAGACGTATGCCGTGTCGGCTTCCAGGGTCTGATACGCGTTGCCGACCCCGCGCGGCACGAACACCGCGCGCGACGGGTCCAGCTCGGCGGTGAACACGGCCCCGAACGACGGGCCGTCCCGCAGGTCGACCCAGGCGCCGAAGATCCGGCCTGTCGCGACCGAGACGAACTTGTCCCACGGTTCGGCGTGGATGCCGCGGGTGGTGCCGGCCGCGTCGTTGAACGACACGTTGTTCTGCACGGGGCCGAAGTCCGGCAGTCCGAGCGCCGTCATCTTCTCGCGCTGCCAGTTCTCTTTGAACCAGCCGCGGTTGTCGCCGTGGACCGGCAGTTCCCAGACGGTCAGCCCGGGGATCGGTGTGGTGTTGGCGGACAACGGTTTCCCGTACTCGGTCACTGGTCGCCCGTCGCTCACTGGCCCTGGCTGGCGTAGCGCGCTTCGGTGGCGTCCTTGACCGGACGCCACCATGCCTCGTTGTCGCGGTACCAGGCGATGGTGGCGCTCAGCCCGTCGGCGAAGTCGAGATACTTTGGCTGCCAACCGAGTTCGGTGCGTAGCTTGGTGGAATCGATGGCGTAGCGCAGGTCATGGCCGGCGCGATCGGCGACATGGTCGTACGCGTCGGCCGGTTGCCCCATCTGCGACAGGATCATCTCGATGACGGCCTTGTTGTCCTGCTCGCCGTTCGCACCTATCAGGTACGTCTCGCCGATGCGGCCGTGTTCGATGATCGCGAGCACCGCGGACGAGTGATCGTCGACGTGGATCCAGTCCCGCACATTGCGACCCGCACCATAGAGCTTCGGCCGGGTTCCGCACAGCACGTTGGTGATCTGGCGCGGAATGAACTTCTCGACGTGCTGGTAGGACCCATAGTTGTTGGAGCAGTTGGAGATTGTGGCGCGGACCCCGAACGAGCGCACCCAGGCCCGCACCAGCAGGTCACTGCCGGCCTTGGTCGACGAATACGGTGACGACGGGTTGTATGCGGTGCCCTCGGTGAACTTGGCAGGGTCGTCGAGTTCGAGGTCGCCGTACACCTCGTCGGTCGAGATGTGGTGCAGCCGCGCACCGTGCTTGCGCACCGCCTCCAGCAGCGTGAACGTCCCGATCACGTTGGTGTGCAGGAACGGTTCCGGATCCCGCAGCGAGTTGTCGTTGTGCGATTCGGCGGCGAAGTGCACCACGATGTCGGTCGTGGCCATCAGCTCGTCGACCAAGGCCGCGTCGGCGACGTCACCGAGGACGAACGTCATCCGCTGTTCCGGCAGGCCCGCGAGGGATTCCCGGTTGCCCGCATAGGTCAGCTTGTCCAGCACCGTCACGTGATGGTCGGTGTGGTCCAGGACGTACCGAACGAAGTTGGCGCCGATGAATCCGGCGCCCCCGGTGACCAGCAGCCGCGCCATCAAAGTCCCCTGGCCAGCAGGTCCAACAGATACGTGCCATAGCCGGACTTCACCAACGGCTCGGCGCGCTGCCGCAGTTCGTCACCGCTGAGATAGCCACGCCGCCAAGCGATTTCCTCGGGCACCCCGATCTTCAATCCGGTGCGCCGCTCGATCGTCCGGACGAATTCAGCCGCGTCCGTCATCTGGTCGAATGTCCCGGTGTCGAGCCACGCCGTCCCACGGGGCAGCACCTGCACCCGTAATCTGTTCTGCGCCAGATAGGTTCGGTTGATATCGGTGATCTCGTACTCGCCGCGGGCGCTGGGCTTCAGCTCGCGCGCGATCGACACCACGTCGTTGCTGTAGAAGTACAGGCCCGGCACGGCGTAATTGCTCTTCGGCACCACAGGCTTTTCCTCCAGGGAGACCGCCCGCCCGGCGTCGTCGAACTCGATGACGCCGTAGGCCGAGGGCTCGGCGACCCAGTAGCCGAAGATCGCCCCGCCGTCGACGTTGGTGAACCGCTGTAGCTGATTGCCCAGACCAGGGCCATAGAGCAGGTTGTCACCGAGCACCAGTGCGACGCTCTGTCCGTCAAGGAAATCCGCGCCGATGGTGAAAGCCTGCGCGAGACCGTCGGGCGACGGCTGCTGGGCATAGCTGATCGAAACGCCGTACTGCGACCCGTCGCCGAGCAGCCGCTCGAAACTCGGCGCATCGAGCGGCGTCGTGATGACCAGGATGTCGGTGATCCCCGCCAGCATCAGCGTTGACAGCGGGTAATAGATCATCGGTTTGTCGTAAACCGGGATCAGCTGCTTGGAGACCCCGGCCGTGACGGGGTGCAGTCGCGTCCCCGCGCCGCCCGCCAGGATGATCCCTTTCACTCAGCAATCCTGACATACAGCCGCCGGCCACAGACCGGCATGCGCTGGACACGCCTGCCCGGCGGGCCGTTCAGCGCGCGGATTCGAGGGCCGGCTCGGACGCCAGCGTCTTGCCGTCCTGCACGATCTCCAGCCCGGACGACGAGACGTGGTACTCGGCCGAATCGGGATCGTTGATCGCGACATAGCCGTCGCCGGATGCGTGCACGGTGCCGAGCCGGATCTTCGCGCCGTCGGACAGCCGATACCCCAGGTAATACAGCACGCCGACGCTGCTGCGGCAGATCACGACCGCCGACTGCGGCGTCCGCAAGATCATCGCGGCCTCGTCCGCACCGGCGCACCGGGCGGCCCCGTCGTAGGTGGTGAACCCGTGGGAGTCGGCGTCGGGCAGCACCATTCGCGCTGTCGTGGGAGTCAGCGTCGTGGAGCTCTCCGGTGCAGTGGATTCGACCGAGGTCACGGTCACGCCCGACGTCTCGACCGGGGTCGTCGTGGCCTCCGCCGAAGTCGTTGCGCCGCTATGGCCGTCACGTCCACCCATCAACGCCACGCCGGCGAAGACCAGGGCCACCGCCAGCAGCACCCCGATTCCCGCGAGTGCCCAGACCGTCGGGCTCAGCCCGCGTCGCGTCGTGGTCGGCGGATTTGGTTGGTGCGCAAGCCCCATGGGCGCGGCGACCGGCGCGGCGTGAACCGTCGGAGCTCCGGGTACCGCGGGAGCCGAGGCGGACGGCGGCAGCGTCGCGGCCGCGCCACGTGCCAGTGCCGCGGCGAAATCCGCACATGACTGGAAGCGGTCAGCGGGTCGACGGGCCATCGCGATCGCCATCACGGGGTCCAGATCGGCGAGATCCGGGCGGAACTCCGCCAGCCGCGGCACCACTCCACTCAAGCGTTGGCTGATGATCACCACCGGGGTGGAGTCCCCACCCGGGGAGTGGCCGGTCAACAGCTGAAAAGCCGTGGCGGCCAAGGCGTATTGATCGGAGCGACCATCCAGGGCCTCGCCCAGCAATTGCTCCGGCGACGCGTAGTTCGGCGTGCCGAGCGTCATGTTCGTCGACGTCAGTCCGTCGAAATCGTCGACGCGGCGCGCGATCCCGAAATCGGCCAACAGCACCCGGCCACGGCCCGGACCCCCTGCGCCCAACAAGATGTTCGCGGGTTTGACGTCCCGGTGCAGTAGCCCGCGACTGTGCGCGTGATCCAGTGCGTCGGCAATCGCGGTGACGATCGCCATCACCTGTTCTCGCGGCATCCCACCGGGGCACTGCCTGCGGACAACATCGCCGGCGTCGGAACCGTCGACGTAATCCATCGAGATCCACAGTCGCCCGTCGTATTCGCCGCGGTCGTGGACTCCGACGATGTGCTGGTGCCACAACGTCGCCGCGGCGTCGGCCTCGCGCTCGAAGCGCCGCCGGTATTCGGCGTCGGCGGACAACGACGCCGGCAGTACCTTGAGCGCGTCGGCGCGGGGCAGCCGCGGATGCTGAACCAGGTACACCTCGCCCATGCCGCCGGCACCCAATTTTCTGACCACGGTGAATCCGGCGAAGACCGATCCATCGGGCAGCGACATGGTCGGATCGTAACTGCCAGAACACGAATCGGCGGCCACTCGAGACTCGCTCGGGTGGCCGCCAGTCGACGAGTGGCCTAGCGCTTGTCCAGGATTCCCTCGATGTTGGAGGAACCGTGGATGCCGGTGGTCGTATCGCTTTCCAGGACCACGAACCCCTTGCCCGCGGGGTTACGCGTGATCAGCAGCGCGTCGTGCGACATCGCGGCGTTCTTGCCCTGCTTGTGCAGTGGCGTGACAATGTCGTCGTTCAGCTTCTTGAAGAAGTTGACGTCGATGTTGTCCGTGCTCCAGACCCGGTACTGGTGCTTGCTGTCCTCGGACTTGATGAACTTGTCGTCCTTGTGGCCGGTGACCTCGATGACCTGGTCGATCCACTTGTGCTCGTCGTTGCCGACCTTGCCGGCCTTGATCGCCTGAGCGATGTCGTCACGCGCCGGGCCGTACAGCCGGGTCAGGTGGATGTGCAGCTGGTTCAGCCGGCGGCCGTCCGCTGAGTTGAGCCCGAGTGCCCAGTCCGGACCGCCCGTCATGAAATGAACCGAGTCGTAGGCGTGCTTGAAGTAGTTCGGGGCATCACTACGCAGCAGGTTGTCGCATTCGATGCCGGTCTCGCGGACAGTCGGCACCACCAGCAGATCCTGCGTCTTCTGCATGTCCACGCCCGGGTGCACTGCCCAACCACGCGTCGAGTCGTGGCCCGGCCACTGGATGTCGAAGTTCCGGCCCGGGTGCTTCGGCGAGTGCTCCAGCGGGTGCCCGTGGGTCGGCGGCCGGACGCCGTCCCAGATGGGATCGTCCTTGCCGTTGTCGCAGCCCTGGTAGTGCTGCGTGCCCGTCTCGGCGTGCGCCATGGGCGAGAGACCGAAGGCCAGCGCCGGCGCTGCCACCATGGCGGCGGCGGCCGCGATCCGGCGGGCGAAGCGGGAGCGGGTGGTCACGGTCGTGGTGGTCATCTTGTCTCCTGAAGGTTTGGGGTGTGCTTCGGTGTTGAAGCAACCTTCGCGGAATTGACGCCCCAGGTCAGTCCACTGATCGGGCCCCCGACCGGACGAAATCGATGTCCTCCGATTGGGGGACAGACACGCGCTTCAGCGCACCCGCCTGCGCTGCGCCGCCAACAGCTTCTCCCGCGCCCGCAGCACCACCATCCCCGGGCTTCCTCGACCTTGCGCCGTCGACTGGGTCACCCATATGACGCTCCACCCCCGGGATTCCAGCTCCGCCGTGTGGCTGTGCACCCACTCGCGGTACCCGGGAGAATCCGCTTCTTCGTCGCACTCGACGGCCACCTTCCACCGCGGCCAGCCCATTGCCGCCCGAGTGCAAACCAATCCCCACTCGTCGTAGAACGGGATTTGCGTTTCGAGTCCCGGAACCCCTGTGCGCCGTAGCAATAGCCGAGTGTGAGTCTGAAGCGGCGATTGGGCGCCGCCATCGGCCTGTCCCAGCGATATCCGCAGTCGGTCGATACCCCGAATTCCCCGATGTGTCTCGGCCAGCGACCAGACGCGCGCAGGGTCAAGGCCGGTCTGGTTCAACAACGCATCCAGGATCGGTACCGCCTGAACGTCAGGCAGCAGTCGCCCTAAATCGAAGGCTGTCCGCGCCGCTGTCGTCACCCGCATACCGCGCGCCTCGCAGACATCGTCCGGCGCGAGCGCATATGAGCGCACCGTGAGTTCAGCGGGTGCATGACGGTTGGTCCGCACGACCTCGGCCGGCGCGCTCACGTCGAGCCACTTCGTGCCGTGCACTGCCGCCGCCGAGAGCCCACACAACACGGCGTCGGGCCCGGCGAACAGCCACGCCGCCTGCGCTCGCAGCATCGGCGTCAAGGTCACCTCGTTGGCGAGATAGACGCCCCGATAGATGGCGCGGTACTCGGCGCGGAGCTCGTGCTTGGTGAGTAGTCCTGCTGCCAACGCCGCGCCACCGAGGAACGGGGCGGGTCGCGCACCGGGAAAGACGCGGGCGAGTGGCTGGTCCATGCGTCGAGCATCGCTGCGCCCACCGACAGGTCGGCTGCCTCTGCCCACGGTTATCCACAGGGGCGGCGCTGCTGGCTGCCGTGGCCTGTCTCTACGACCAGCAGAGCCGGGGTACTACGGCGAATGTGCATGTTCCGGTTGAGATTTCGCGCATTTACCAGCCAAACCTGCACATTCGCCATAGCACCGCCCACCGGATGTAGCACCTGGCCGCCAAACCAGCTACCACCGCTCTCATGGGAGTTGAGTAGCCTTGGCGCCATGTCCGATGCGTCGATCCTCTCTGTGCTGCGAGAGCGCGCCGGCCTGACTCCCGACGACGTGGCGTTCACCTTCACCGATTACGACCACGACTGGGACGGCGTCACCGAGAGCCTGACCTGGGCACAGCTGTACCGCCGCACCCTCAACGTGGCGCACGAGCTCAGCATGCACGGCGCCCCCGGCGACCGGGCGCTGATCATCGCGCCGCAGGGGCTTGCGTACATCGTCGGGTTCCTGGGCGCCATGCAGGCGGGTTTCATTGCAGTACCGCTGTCGGTGCCGCTACCGGGCTCGCACGACGAGCGCGTCAGCGCCGTCATCACCGACACGTCGCCGACGGTCGTGCTGACCACCGCCGCCGCGTTCGACATCGCGGCGCAGAACGTGGACGACGGCGCCTCCATGGTCGCCGTGATCGCCGTCGACACCCTGGATCTGGACGCCGACCGAGATTTCGACGAAGACGTGCCCGCGGGCCCGGACATCGCCTACCTGCAGTACACCTCTGGCTCGACGCGGCTGCCGGCCGGCGTGATGATCTCGCACAAGAACCTGCGGGTGAACATCGAGCAACTGCTCGCCGATCTACTGTCGCAGCACGGCGGCGAGCTGCCACCCGGCTCGGCGCTGGTCTCGTGGCTGCCCTTCTACCACGACATGGGCCTGGTGCTCGGGATCGCGGTACCGATCTTCTCCGGGCACACGGGTGACCTGATGAGTCCCATCGCATTCCTCACCCGCCCGGTGCGCTGGCTGCAGGCGCTGTCCCGGAACCACCGGGCATGGTCGGCCGCCCCGAACTTCGCGTTCGACCTCGCCACCCGGCGCGTCACCGATGCCGAGATGGCCGAGCTCGACCTCAGCGGCGTCGTCGGCATCAACAACGGTGCCGAACGCATTCACCCACCCACCTTGGTCAAGTTCGACGATCGCTTCGCGGCCGTCGGCTTCCGGCCCGAGATGATGGTGCCGTCGTACGGCCTGGCCGAGGCGACGCTGTACGTGGCCAGCGGCGCGCACGGCCGGCCGCCCGAGGTCGTCGAGTTCGCCGCCGACGAACTGACCCAGGGCATCGCACTGCGCAAAGCAGGTGGGACGCCGCTGATGCGATACGGGCGGGCGCCGTCGCCACTGCTGGAGATCGTCGATGCCGATACTTGCCAGGTCTGCCCTGACGGTGTCGTCGGCGAAATCTGGACCCGCGGCGACAACGTCTCCGCCGGCTACTGGCGCAAGCCCGAGCAGACCGGATCCGCATTCGACGCGACTCTGGCGGACGCCCCCGAGGGCACACCCGAGACGGGCTGGCTGCGTACCGGAGACCAGGGCTTCATCTCCGACGGTGACCTGTTCATCGTGGGCCGCATCAAGGACATGCTGATCGTGCGCGGCCGCAACCACTACTCCGATGACATCGAAGCAACGGTGCAGAAGATCAGCCGTGGCCGGGTGGCGGCGATCGCCGTGACCGACGACCACACCGACCAGCTGGTCACCATCATCGAACTCAAGGCGCGAGCCGACGCCGACGAGCTCACGGTGATGAAAAATGATGTGGTCGCCGCGATTTCGCGGGCACACGGGTTGCAGGTCGCCGACGTGGTGCTGGTGGAGGCGGGCTCGATCCCGACCACCACGAGCGGCAAGATGCGCCGCTCGGCCTGCGCTGAGCAGTACCGGCAAGGGCAGTTCACTCGGTTGGACGCGTAGCCCGCGCCCCGATGTGGATCACCCTGCTGGTGATGGCGGTCGCGGTCAGCCTGGAGCCGTTCCGGATCGGCATGTCCGTCGTCATGCTGAACCGGCCGCGCCCGCACCTGCAGCTGGCCGCCTTCCTGTGCGGCGGTTTCCTGATGGGTCTGACCGTCGGCGCGATCGTGCTGTTCTTCCTCGAGTCACGGTTACCCGCTTGGGCCTCAGCGCATTTCAATCTGCCGACGGTGCAGATCGTCATCGGTGTCCTGGCCTTGGTGGCCTCGTTGTTCCTGGCCGTGACCACAGGGCGCGACCGCCAGGCGCCTGAGTGGCTGAGCCGGTTGCTCGACGGCCGGTCGCTGTGGGTCGCCGGCGTCGCGGGCCTGGGCATCGCGCTGCCCTCGGTCGACTATCTGGCCGCGCTGGCCGTGATCGCCGCCGCGCGGGTCGAAGCCGACGTCCGGATGAGCGCCCTGGTGGCATTCAACGTGGTGGCGTTCTCGTTGGTCGAGGTCCCGCTGCTGGCCTACCTCATCGCGCCGCAACGCACGCGCGCAGCAATGAGCAAGCTGCACAACTGGATTCGCGCCCGGCAGCGGCACGAAGTCGCTGGTCTGCTGGCGGCGGTCGGCGTGGTGCTGGTCGCGGCGGGTGCGCTGGGGATCTGACCCTTAGTGCGCGCTCGGCCCGTGGCTCAGCACGTAGTTGATACCCGACATCAGCTGGGAGACCGGGTCGGCGGCACCACCGAAGGCGGCCTGCGTGGCCGGGGCGGTGGCGGCGGCCGGGTCGTAGCCGTGCACCGGGTCGACCTCGATGGGCGCGGTCGCCGGGTCGTCGTTGCGTGAGTACCCGCTGTCGATCATCGGTTTCATCACGGCGTCAAGGTGATTCATGTCCGCTTCGGACATGCCGAGGTACTTGAACGGCACCACGAGCGGCAGGTGCTGCTCGGGGATCAGGTACGTCGTGGTCTTGGCGCCGCGGGAGTTGACGGTCGTGATGATGTTCTGCGGCGGCACGTTCTTCGGGTTGGTGAAGGCCACCGCGGTGTGGCCGGTGGCCAGGCCGACGACCGCGTTCGCCAGTGCCATCAGGTTGTCCGGCCGGTCCGGCCAGTCGGCGATGCTGTCGTATGCGGAGACGAATTGGTGTGTGTCGTACTGACTGTCGACCGCCGGCGGCATCAGGAAGTCCAGCGCGGGCACCGTGCTGCCCACGGGAAAGGTCTGCCGCAGGAAGCTCTGGGTCCAGGGGTTGACCGTGAGGGGGTCGCCGTAAGTGGCGAACGACAGCTCGTTCGGCGCCGGCGCAGCCGGGTCATAGGCGAGCCGGTCCTGCACGGCGTGCACGACCATCGCGCCCTCCGACAGGCCGATCACGGTGCCGGGGCCGCCTTCACGGACCCGGCGGATGACGTTGTCCTGCCCGATGTCGACGGACTCACCGATGCTCGGGCCGTTCAACCCGATCTCCGGCATCTTCTGGTGCAGTTCCTCGACGCCGGGGATGAAGCTGAGCACGTGGCCCTGAACCTGACCGGCGGGGTAATCGACGATCTCGCGTTGCAGGCCCGGGAACCAGTCCGCGCCGGTGCGCCGGATGTACTCGTCGTACGGAATGCCCATGACGTGGGCGCCGCCGAGGGCGTACCCGCGGCCGGGAGTACCGATCGGCGGGATGGCGGGGACGATCGTGTCGCCGGACCCGGAGCCACCCGAAGGCTCGTCGGCCGTCGCGATCCAATCCGCGAGAGGGCCGCTGGCTCCGACCGTCAACAGCGTGGTGGCAATTGCCAACGAGCTGGCAAGTCGCTTGTTCATGCGTTGCTCCCCTGCGGTTTTGGTCGTGACGGCCACCAGTTCGCCTCTCCGACGAGCGTGGCCATGGCGGGCACGGTGATGGTCCGCACCAGGAAGGTGTCCAGCAGGATGCCGGCGCCGATGACGAATCCGCCTTGGATCACCGTGCCGATGCTGGAGAACAACAGACCCCACATCGAGGCCGCGAAGATCAGGCCGGCCGCGGTGATCACCCCGCCGGTCGACGACAGCGTGCGAATGATGCCGTAGCGCATGCCATGTGGCGACTCGTCACGCATGCGCGAGACGAACAGCATGTTGTAGTCGGCGCCGACGGCGACCAGCACCACGAAAGCCAGTGGTGGGACGGTCCAGTGCAACGGCTCGTGGAACAGGTACTGGAACACCACGACCCCGATACCGAGCGCGGCGAAGTACGAAAGCACCACGGAGCCAACCAGATACAGCGGCGCGATCAGCGACCGCAGGAGCAGCATCAGGATCAGGAGCACCACGGCGATGGTGACGATGATGATGAACCGGATGTCGTTCTGGTAGTAGTCGCGAGTGTCCTTGAGCGCCACCGGATATCCGCCCATCGACACCGTCGCATCGGACAGCGACGTGTTCGGCTGAGCGCCGCGGGCGGTGTCGCGGATGGTGTTGACCTGATCCATCGCGGCGGAGCTGAACGGGTCGAGCTTGGTGAGGACCAGATACCGCACCGAGTGTCCGTCGGGCGAGATGAACATCTTGGACGCCGACTTGAAGGCCGCCAGCTGCAGCACCTCGGGCGGGATGTTGAATCCTGCCTGGGTCGGGCCGGCCGCGTTCTGTTTCATCGACAGCAGGAACGCCCCGGCCTGGTCGAGACCTGAACGCATCAGCTTGATCTGGTCGACGACCTCGTCCACCCCATTGGCGACTTCGCGGCTCCCGGTCGCCGACCGATCGGCGCCCTGCCGGAGTTTGGTCAGGTTGGCCTGCGCGCCGGCGGGGCTGTCCATCCCCATGCTGCGCATCACCTTGGTCAGGTTGGTCATCGCGCTCTGGAGCTGGGCCACCGACGCGTTGAGCGTCTTCTGATCTTGCATGGTCTGCAGCTGCCCGGCGAGCTTGTTGATCTCGTCGATGGTGCCGTCCTGGCGCGCCTGTTCGAGCCGCTGGAAGTGGCCGCGGGTTTCGGCGCAGGACAGGTCGAGGTCGCACACCGCGTTGTTCTGCAGCGCCGCCAGCACCGGGCCGACCCAGCCGAACATGTCCTTGGCCGCCGTGTAATTCAGCCCGAGGGTATTACCGAGCTTGCTGACGCTGTTGACGAGCTTGGCCGCGACCTCGACGTTCTGCACCAGCTTGTTGCCGCCGTACTGGCTGCGTATCGCGGTGAAGGCATCCAGCGTCGTCTGGAGTTGCGTGGCGATCTGACCGACCTGGCCGCGCACGTCGCTGAGGTTGGTCGCGAGCGTGTCGGCGCCCTTCGCCAGCCGGTTGATGTCGTTGGTGCGCTCGCCGATCATGCCCGCGCCCTCGGTCAGCCGGTCACCGACCAGGCCCGCTTGGAAGGTGGCCCGGAACTCCGGCGGCACCTCACCGAGGGGACGGGTGATGCCGCTGACCATGGCGACGTCCGGCAGTTGGCTGATGCGTGACGCCATCTGCTCCAGGTCCGCGAGGGCCTGTGGCGTGCGCAGGTCACGCGGCGATTGGACGAGGACGTACGACGGCACGGACTGGTTGACGTTGAAGTGGCTCTCGAGCGCGGCGTACCCGACGGAGCTTGGGGCGGACGAGGCGACGGCCTTACGGTCGTCGTAGTTGAACTTCGCGAAGCTCGCGGCACTGGCCAGCAGGATCAGCACCAGCAGGCTGGCCACCAGGTGCAGTCGCGGGCGGCGGACGATGCGGGCGCCGGACCGGCGCCACAGCTGTGCGGTGATCTCGTTTCGCGGCTTGATCCAGCCCTTCGGCCCGACGAGCGTGATGATCGCGGGCAGCAGCGTCACCGCGGCGAGGAAGGCCACCAAGATGCCGATCGCCGACGACACCCCGACGGTGGAGAAGACGCCCATCTTGGCGAAGCTGATGCCGAGGAACGTGACGCCGACCGTCGCCGCCGAGGCGGTGATGACCTTGCCGACGGACGTCAGCGCCTTGCGCACCGCGTCGGTTGACTCGTCGCCCTGCCGCACATAGTCGTGGTAGCGGCTGATCAGGAACACCGCATAGTCCGTGCCCGCGCCGAAGATCATGGCGCTCAGCAGGATGATGGCCTGGTTCGACACCCCCAGCCCGGTCAGTTGGGACAGCCCGGCGACCGCGGCCTGCGCGATCACCAGGGACATGCCGATGCCGGCCAGCGGCAACATCATGGTGACGGGGTTGCGATAGACAACCAGCAGGACCAGGAGCACCAGGACCGCGATGGCGATCTCGATGGGCATCCGGTCCTTCTCACCCGCGACGGTGAGGTCGGCAACGGTGGCCGCCGGCCCGGCGAGCTGGATCTTCAGCGGACTGCCCGCGGTGCTGTGTTTGACGATGTCGGCCACCCGGTTGTAGGCGGCGTACGACTGCGGCGTGCCCAGCGCGCCGGTCAAACCGACCGGCAACACCCAGGCCTTCTTGTCCTTGCTGGTCAGAAAGTTCCGCAGCGGTGGGGTGCTGATGAAATCCTGCAGCATGACGACGTCGTGCGGATCGTCGCGCAGGGCGTCCACCAACTTGCGGTAGGTGGCTTCATCGGCCCGATCCAGGCCGCGGTCGTTGACGAGAACCACCAGCAGCAGGTCGTCGGTGCCGGGTTCTTTGAACGCCTCGGTCATGTGCCGGGCGGCGACGCTCGACGGGGAGTCGGCGGGCAGCATGGCCAGCGGATGCTTCTGGGCCATGTCGTTGAGGCTCGGCACAGCCAGCGGCAGGGCCACGGCGAGCGTGATCCACAGGCCGATCACCACCCAAGGCCACCGCACTACAAAATCGGCTAGCCGTCGCAACTGAGGCCCCTTGTCGAGCCCGCCCGACGGGTCACCAGTTCCCGCCGTCGGCGATCCGCGAGCAGACCGACTTCATCGCTTCCAGGTACCTGGTCACGGACTTCTTGGCGATGGGGTTGTCCGGGTACATGACCTCCATGACCGTGCCACCCTCGTACCGGAACACGTAGATGGTCAGCTGGTAGGAGTACCGGCCGTCGGAGTAGATGCCGATGTTGTTGGCGTACCCCATCTCGGTCGCCGCAAGAATTGTGTTGAGCGGGGCCGCGCCGCCATGCAGAAAGTTCGACACCGGGAAGTTGGGCCGCGGCCAGTCCAGCCACGGTGCCAGCTCAAGCACGCGGTAGTACGGAACCCGCGCCATGTTCAGGTTGCCGTCGAACGATTCCTGCGCCGACCAGGCGGCTTCGTTGAAGGTCGCGGCAGCGATCGGCACGGTGATGGGCACCAGGCCGGTGAACCAGCCCTGCGTCATGAAGTTGTCCGACGTGCGCCGGGTGTCCCGCGGCGTGAGGCCGTAATACGTTGCGGCACCGGTCAATTCGTGCTCGACCTGGGCCATGCACGCGAACAGGCCACCGACGAACCGGGCGCCGGCCGACTCGCAGGCGGCCTCGAACCGCGCCGTCTGGTCCGGGTCCAACAGTGATTCGCCGACCATGTCGCCGACCGACGGCTCCATGGCGTTCCCCAGCGGCAACGGGAACTCCGGCATGCTGTTGTTGTTGTTCTCAGCAAACTCGATCCAGGCCTGCACCTCGGGCGAGTCGACGGTCAGCGCCGAGGTGCGCTCGTGCTCCCGGACGCACCATTCGTCGAAGCTGCCGGCGTCCGGCAGAGCAAACGCTGAGCCCCCTGTTGTCAATGCTGTGTACCGGCCATGAGCCTCCAGCATGGTGATGCCGATGAGCGCAGCATCCCCGTGGACGTGATCGATGGCGGCGTAGAAGTTGAAACTGTCTTCGCTCTGCACGATGCCGAAGGAGAAGCAGCCCCACTCCAGTGGCGTCGGGATGTCCACCAGATGCTTACGGACGTCTTCGACCGCCAACTCACCGTGATCGACGGGCTCGAACTCGAGGTCTTCGGGATCGGTCAGGGTGTGCCGGAGGATGTCACCGGCGTCGGTGTACTCGAACCAGCTGCGGTAGGTGTCGTGCCTGCGCAGATAGGAGTTGAGCGCCTCGTTCATGGCCGCGATATCGCACTGACCAGGAACTTCGCACGTCGCGATGATCTGCCGGGAGTACTCGAGGCCCGAGCCGGTGCGCTCGACGACGCCGCGGATGTGCTGGCCCTGCATGTAGCTGACCGGCACCGAACTCACAGGTGCCTGCCGGGCTATTTCACTAGCCGTCTCGGTCGGGTGCCAGGAGGTCAGAACACCTGGGATCGGCGTCCAATCATCGATCTTTCCGATCGTGATTTTCCCGATGCGCAATTACTTTCCTCCCAGGTCTGGACACACTGAGGCCCGGCAACGCTGTTGGCGTCATCAACATACCCCGGCAACCTTTGCCGGCGCCGTTACGCCTGGTGGGACGGTCCTCGCTGACCAATCACCACCGCTGCGCATAATCCTCGTGCTTCAGCAACCTACATGTAATACTGGCCCGCAGAAGATGAGCTGGCCGTGGCCGTTCGGAAGATCAACTGGCCGAGGCCGTTCAGTAGATCTGCCGACCAGTCGATAGGGCCGGCCCTTCGCACATAATTTCTGGCGCTGAACACGGTCTCCTGCATGGGACCGGACGTCACCGGCAAACGCGGGAGGACAACTTTTTCATGGCAAGGATCGAAGCTCCGGAAACGTCCAGCTTTGCGATCGTCGGCTACGCCGCGCGCTTCCCCGGAGCCACCGACGCCGAATCCTTCTGGGAGATGCTGAGCGAGGGCCGGGACGCCGTATCCGAGGTGCCCCAGGACCGGTGGGACGTCGACGAGTTCTTCGATGCCGACCCGGACGCCCGCGGCAAGATCATCACCCGCCGCGCCGGCTTCCTCGACGACGCCGTCGGCTTCGACGCACCGTTCTTCGGGGTGTCAACCCGCGAAGCCAAGATGATGGACCCGCAGCAGCGCCTGCTGCTCGAGATGGCGTGGCGCGCGGTCGAGCACTCGGGCACCGCCCCGTCTGCCCTGGCCAACACACAGACCGGTGTGTTCATCGGCCTGGCCACCCACGACTACCTGGGCATGGCCTCGGGCGATCTGACCTACCCGGAGATCGAGGCCTACATGGCCATCGGCACCTCGGGCGCCGCGGCCGCCGGCCGCATCAGTTACCGCCTTGGCCTGCAGGGTCCGGCCGTCACCGTCGACACCGCATGCAGCTCGTCGCTGGTGGCCGTCCATCAGGCCTGCCAGGCCCTGCAGCTCGGCGAGTGCGACCTGGCGCTGGCCGGTGGCGCGAACGTCATCCTCAGCCCGGCCACCATGATCACCTTCTCGCAGTCGCGCATGCTGGCCCCCGACGGCAAGTGCAAGACCTTCGACGCCTCCGCCGACGGCTACGTCCGCGGTGAGGGCTGCGGCGTCATCGTGGTGAAGCGGCTCGAGGACGCCATCCGTGACGGCGACCGGATCCGGGCCGTCATCCGCGGTAGCGCCATCAACCAGGACGGCGCCTCCGGCGGCCTGACCGTGCCCAACGGCGTTGCACAGCAACGGGTTATCGCCGAAGCACTGGAACGCGCGGGCCTGACACCCGGCGACGTCGGCTACCTGGAGGCACACGGCACCGGCACCTCGCTGGGCGACCCCATCGAGGTCCAGGCCGCGGCCGCGGCCTACGGCACCGGACGCGACGCGACCGATCCGCTGCTGATCGGCTCGGTGAAGACGAACATCGGACACCTGGAGGCCGCCGCCGGCGTCGCCGGCATCATCAAGGTGATCCTGTCGCTCGAGCACCAGGAACTGCCGAAGCACCTGCACTTCACGAACCCGTCGCCGCACATCCCGTGGGACCGCATCCCCGTGAAGGTCGTCGACGAGGCCACCACCTGGGCACGCGGTGACCGGCCGCGCGTCGCGGGCATCAGCTCGTTCGGCTTCTCCGGCACGAATGCCCATGTCCTGCTTGAGGAAGCGCCTTCCTCGATTCCCTCGGACAGCCCGGTCGAGGAGCCCGACGACCGGCGCTTCATGGTGCTGCCCCTGTCTGCGCGGACCCCGGCCGCCCTGCTGCAGTCCGCCGAGGACTACCGCGGCTGGTTGGCCGCCCACCCCGAGGCCACCCTCTCGGACGTCTGCATCACCGCGGGTGCGGGCCGCGCCCACTTCGAGCACCGCGCCGCGCTCGTGGTGAATTCCCTTGAGTCCGCACGTGAATTGCTCGGCGCGCTGGCCGACGACCGTCCGGCGCCGGGCCTGGTGCGCGGAACTTCCGCGGACAAGCCGAAGACCGCCTGGCTGTTCCCGGGACAGGGCAGCCAGTTCGCCGGCATGGCCAAGGAGCTGTTCGAGACCGAGCCGGTCTTCGCCGCGACCATGGAGCAGTGCGCTGCCGCGGTCGCTGACGTCCTCGAAAAGCCGTTGCTGGATGTCATTTTCGACGACGGCCCCGGCGCCGAGGAGGCGCTGCGGCAGACCAGCTACGCCCAGCCGGCGATCTTCGCGGTCGAGATGGGCCTGGCCCGGCTCTGGCAGTCGTGGGGCTTCGAGCCCGACGTGGTCCTCGGCCACAGCGTCGGGCAGTACACCGCGGCCTGTGTCGCCGGCGTGTTCAGCCTGGAAGACGGTATGCGCCTGCTCGCCGAACGCGGCCGGCTCTTCGGCAACCTGCCCGCGGGCGGCCGGATGGCGGCGATCTTCGCCGCGCCCGAGCGCGTCGAGCGCCTCACCGATGAGTACCCGAGCCTGTCGGTCGCCGCGTACAACGGCGCCAACACCGTGCTCTCCGGTCCCGGCGCCGACCTGGAACGTGCTGTCGCCGGGCTGTCCGGAGACGGTGTCCGCTGCGACTGGCTGGAGACCAGCCACGCCTTCCACTCGGCGCTGCTCGATCCGGCGCTCGACGAATTCGAGTCGTACGCAAACCAATTCACGTTCAACGCACCGCAGCGGATGCTGGTGTGCAACCGGACCGGCGACACCCTGGGCCGCACCGCGAAGCTCGACGGTCAGTACTGGCGCCGGCACGCACGTCAGCCCGTCGAGTTCGCCAAGGGCGTGGAGACGCTCGCCAAGCTCGGCTGCGCGGTGCTGCTCGAAGTCGGCCCGCAGCCGGTGCTGACTGCCGCGGCCCTGCGCGCCTGGCCCGACCCGGCGACCGCGCCACGGGCCATTGCGTCGTTGCGCCGCAAGGGCGCTGACCACCGGCAGATCACCGAGGCGCTGGCCACCACCTACACCGTCGGTCACCTGCCCGACTTCGCCGCGGTGCGGCCGGGCTCGACCCACAAGTTCGACCTGCCGACGTACCCGTTCCAGCGCAAGGCCTACTGGTTCACCGACGAGCGGATCACGCCGACGTGGAACTTGCACCAGACCGGTGGCGCCACCACTGAAGCCGTCCAGCTGCTCCAAGACGGCCGCATCGACGAGCTCGCCACCCTGCTGGGCGGCGTGGCCGGGGACATTGCCGGCAACCAGTCCACCATTGATGTCCTGAACAGGTTTGCCGCGCAACACAACCGGCAGCGCACCGCGCAGTCTGTAGCGGATGCCCGGTACGAAATCCGCTGGGAGAAAGCCGCGGCTGGGTCCTCTTCGGAGATCGGCGAAGGCTCGGCGTGGGTCCTGATCGGTGACGACGCTGAGGTGCTCGAGCCGCTGGCCGAGGCCCTGACCCGGCTCGGCCACCGGCACCGCATCCTCGGACTGCCGGGTTCCGACGCCGACGAGCAGCAGCTGGCAGCCGACCTGCGCGCGGCCGTCGAAGACGAGCCGACGCTGCGCATCCTGCACGTCGCGGCCCTCGACACCGATGCCGCCTCGATGCAAGCGGTCCTGCGCATGCAGCACCGCATCCTCAGCGGCACGCAGCGCCTCTTCCGCGCGGCGGCCACCGCCGAACTGCGGGCACCGATCTGGGTGATCACGCGCGGCGCCCAACGGGTTACCGACACCGACACCGTCGCACCGGAGCAGACGAGCCTGTGGGGCTTCGGCCGCTCGGCCGCGCTGGAGTACCCGCAAGTGTGGGGCGGCCTCGCCGATCTCACCGAAGGCAGCGCCGACGAGTGGGCACGATTGATCGCCCAGGTGGTCGCGGCCCAGCGCGGTGAGGACCAGATCGCGCTGCGCGCCGAGGGCGTGCACGTGCCGCGCCTCGTCCGCCGGACCGGGCAGCCGAACCCGACACAGCTCGAATTGCGTGCTGATGCAACCTATCTGGTGACCGGCGGCCTCGGGTCGCTCGGGCTGGAGATCGCGGAATACCTAGCCGCGCACGGTGCAAGGCAGCTGGTCCTGACCAGCCGGCGCGCGCCGAGTGAGGCCGCGCAGCAGCGCATTTACGCGCTGCGCGAGCAGCACGGCTGCGAGGCCCGGGTCATCACCGCCGATGTCGCGAATCCGCACGACGTCGCCCGGCTGATGTCCACCCTGCGCGCCGAGCTGCCGCCGCTGGCCGGTGTCGTGCACGCGGCCGGTGAGAACAGCACCACTCCGCTGGCCACCCTGGAGGGCGCCGAGCTGGAGCGCGTGTTCTCCGGAAAGGTCTGGGGTGCTTGGTATCTCAGCGAGGCGGTCGCCGATCTGAAGCTGGACTTCTTCCTGTCCACCTCATCGATCTCGGCGGTGTGGGGCAGCTACGGCCAGACCGCCTACAGCGCGGCCAACGCGTTCCTCGACGGCTTGACCTGGCGCCTGCGCGAGCAGGGTGTGCCCGGCATGAGCGTCAACTTCGGTCCGTGGTCCGCCGGTATGGCCGACCCGGACGCCCGCGCCCAGCTGGAGCGTCGCGGCGTCCGCACTCTGTCCCCTACCGACGCCCTGACCGGCATGGCCGACATCCTGGTGGCCGGCGGCTCCCCCGCGGAAGCCGTTGTGGCGCGGATGGACTGGGCCAAGTTCCTGCCGATCTACTCACAGGCCGGCTCGCGGGCCCTGCTGGCCGAGGTGGCCCGTGAGGTGCCCGAGACCGCGGGAGCTTCCGGCGCTGTGGGTGCGTCCGGGAACACGCGCCTTGTCGAGCAGCTCATCGCCGCACCGGTGCAGCAGCGCAAGAAGCTGGTGCTGGAGTACCTGCGCGACGCCGTCGCCGAGGTGACGCGCATCGAGGCCGCCGAGATTCGCGAGGAGACCGGTTTCTTCGACCTCGGCATGGACTCGCTGATGGCTGTCGAACTGCGTCGCCGGCTGGAACAGGGTGTCGGCAAGGAACTTCCGGCGACTCTCGCCATGGACCACCCGCGGCTCACCGACGTCGCGGACTACCTGCTCAGCGACATCCTGAACCTCAACGAGAAGGCCGGTCCGAAGGCCGTCACCGCGGTCAAGTCGCTCGCCGCGGCCGACGAACCCATCGCCATCATCTCCGTGGCGTGCCGCTTCCCCGGCTCGCCCGACCCTGATGCGTTCTGGCGGGTGCTGTCCCAGGGCGTCGACGCGATCAGCGAGATTCCCGAGGACCGCTTCGACGTCGACGAGTTCTACGACCCCGACGCCATGACGCCGGGCAAGATCTATACCCGCTCCGGCGGCTACCTGGAAAGCGTCGACACGTTCGATCCCGAGTTCTTCGGCATCTCGCCGCGCGAGGCCGTGTGGATCGACCCGCAGCAGCGGCTGATGCTCGAAATCGCCTGGGAGGGCTTGGAAAGAGCCGGGTACGCCCCGTCATCGCTGCGCGGCAGCCGCACCGGCGTGTTCGTCGGCGTCGGCGCCAACGAGTACTCGCACCTGTTGTCGGGCGGCTCGGTGGAGAACCTCGAACCGCACTTCATCACCGGTAACGCGCTCAACGCCATCGCGGGCCGCGTGTCGTTCACGCTGGGCCTGGAAGGGCCGGCCATGGCGGTCGACACCGCCTGCAGCTCGTCGCTGGTGGCCGTGCACCAGGCCACGCAGGCCCTACATTCGGGCGACTGCGACATGGCTCTGGCCGGTGGCGTCAACGTGCTGCTGAGCCCGGCGTCCATCGTCGCCGCGTCACGCGCCCGCATGCTGGCGCCCGACGGTCGCTGCAAGACGTTCGACGCCGCTGCCGACGGCTACGTCCGCGGTGAGGGCTGCGGCGTCCTGGTCCTCAAGCGGCTCAGCGATGCGCAGCGCGACGGGGACCGCATCGCCGCGATCATCCGCAGCAGCGCGGTCAACCAGGATGGTGCGTCCAGTGGCTTGACGGTGCCCAATGGTGGTGCACAGCAACGGCTCATCAACACGGCCCTGAGCCGGGCCGGCTTGACCGGTGGCGACGTCGACTACCTGGAAGCGCACGGCACCGGCACCCCGCTCGGTGACCCGATCGAGGTCCAGGCCGCGGCGGCCGCGTACGGTGCGGGCCGCGACCCGAACCGGCCGCTGCTGATGGGCACGGCGAAGACCAACATCGGTCACCTGGAGTCGGCCGCCGGCGTCGCCGGTCTGGTCAAGGTCGTGCTGTCGCTGGAGCACGAAATGCTCCCGCAGACCCTGCATTTCAACAAGCCGTCGCCGCACATTCCGTGGGACTCGCTGCCCGTGCAGGTGGTGGACAAGCCGATGCCGTGGCACACCGACGGCCGCCCGCGCCGCGCCGGCGTCAGCTCTTTCGGTTTCACCGGCACCAACGCGCACGTGCTGTTGGAAGAGGCCCCGGTGGTGACCGCCGATGAGGACACCGACGAGATCACTGCGGACGACGCGACCAACGCCCCTGCCGCCGAACCCATCAGCGTGCTGCCGCTGTCAGCCCGCTCGGCGCAGGGCCTGACGGCGCTGGCGCAGCGGTACCGCGAGTGGCTCGACGAGCACCCCGACGCCTCGATCGCCGACGTCTGCTTCACCGCAGGCTCGGGGCGTTCGCACTTCGAGCACCGCGCCGCGGTCGTCGCGAACACCGTCCACGACGCCAAGAACCTGTTGGAAGACCTGGTGGCGAACAAGCTACGGCCGGGTGTGCTCAAGGGCGAGTGCGCCGACCCGCCGACCACCGCGTGGTTCTTCCCCGGTCAGGGCAGCCAGTATCCGGGCATGGCCCGCGAATTGTTCGACACCGAACCGGTTTTCGCCGACGTGGTGCGCCGGTGCGCAGAAGCAGTGGACCCGATCCTGCCGCGCCCCCTGCTGGAGGTCATGTTCGGCAACGATCGGGAAGCGGCAGACACGCTGCGCAACACCGCATTTGCGCAGCCCGCGATCTTCGCCGTCGAGATGGGCCTGGCCCGGCTGTGGCAGTCGTGGGGCATCGAACCCGATGCGGTGCTGGGCCACAGCGTCGGCCAGTACGCGGCGGCCTGTGTGGCCGGGGTGTTCAGCCTGGAGGACGGCGTGCGATTGATCGCCGAGCGCGGCCGGCTGTTCGCCAGCCTGCCGGCCGGCGGCCGCATGGTGGCGGTGTTCGCCGATCCCGAGTACGTGGAGCACGCCGCCGAGGCGTTCCCGCGGGTGTCCATCGGCGCCTACAACGGCCGCAACACCGTGCTGTCGGGTCCGGGTGAGGATCTGGAGCAGATCGTCGCCGCCTGCAGCGAGGACGCCACGCGCTGCACCTGGCTCGAGACCAGCCACGCCTTCCACTCGGAGCTGCTGGACCCGGTCCTCGACGAATTCGAGTCCTTCGCAACGCAGTTCCAGTTCGCGGTGCCGACCCTGCCGCTGATCTGCAACCGCACCGGCGCGGTGCTCACCGCCGAGACGCCGATGAACGCGCCGTACTGGCGTCGGCATTCGCGTCAGCCGGTGCAGTTCACCGAAAGCGTCAAGACCGTCGCGGCGCTGGGCTGCTCGGTGCTGATGGAGATCGGCCCGCAGCCGATCCTGACCGCGGCCGCCCTGCAGTGCTGGCCCGAGTCTTCGGAGACCCCGCGGGCCATCGTGTCCCTACGCAAGGGCGCCAACGCACAGCGGCAGATCACCGAAGCGCTGGCCACCACGTACATCACCGGACACCGGCCTGATTTCGCGGCCAAGAATCGCGGTCAGCGGGTCGAACTGCCGACCTACCCGTTCCAGCGGCGCCGCTTCTGGCCCAAGACCGCGAATGTGGCGGGTATGAGCTCCGGCGGCTCTGCCGCCACATCCGGAATCCTGGGCAGCGCAAAGGATCTGGCCACCGGCGACACGATCTACAGCAACGTGCTGTCGGTCAAGACACAGCCCTGGCTGTCGCACCACGTCATCTACGGCACCGTCGTGGTGCCTGGCGCGACATATGCGGCGATGGCCCTGGCCTCGGTCGGAGCACCGGCGCGGGTGAAGGAAGTCTTCTTCTACGAGCCGATCATCCTGCCGGACAAGGCGGCTCGCGAGACGCAGCTGACCATCCGCTCCCTGGAGGGCGGCGAAGGCTGGAAGTTCCAGGTACACAGCCGACCGAACGGGGTTCGCGAAGCCGAGTGGTCGTTGAACGCCGACGGCACCCTGCTGGCCGGTGCCAGTGAAGCGGACGCCTCGGACGATGTCGCCGGTTCGATGGAGGATGTCGTCGAGCGCATGGAGCGGCTGCGTCCGCAGCAGCTGTTCGAGACGTTCAACGACATGGAATTGGCCTGGGGCCCAACGTGGTCCACGTCGCTCAAGTCGTTGTGGGTGCGCGACGGCATGGCCATCGGAGACGTGTCGGTCGGCGACGAACTCGCCGAGCACCTCAGCACCGAGCCCATCCATCCCGTGCTGCTCGACCTCTGCACCGGTGTGGCCTTCCCGGCCTTCCCGGCGCTGCTGGCCGCCGAACATGGCATGCACGACCTATTCCTGCCGCTGCGGTACGGCCAGGTCGAGCTGCGCGACAAGATGCCCCGGCGGTTCTATGCGCGGGCGCGCTGGCACACCAGCGAGCTGACCAACGAGACGCAGGTCTTCGACATCGACTTCCTCGATCGCGACGGCAAGCGGCTCGGCGGCATCACCGAGTTCACCGTGAAGCGGGCGCCGCGTGAGGCACTGCTGCGCGGGCTCGGTGGCGACACCACCCGCCTGCTGTACACGCTGGGCTGGCAGGAGGGCGCAGCACCGAGCGCTGCGGACGAGGCAGAGACCAAGACCACCGGTACCTGGCTGATCGCCGGCTTCAACGAGTTGGCGGCCGGTCTGCCCGGCGCGGTCACGCTCGATCAGACAGTGGATGCCGCCGCCTGGCAGCAGGCGATCGCGGCAGCCGCCGAAAGCGGCTCCCCGGTCACCGGAATCGTCTGGCGCGCTTCGGGACAACAGGACGCCGACATCGCGGCGCGGCTGGAGTCCGAGGTCGGCACCGTGCTCGGGGCCATGCAAACCGCCCTCGCCGAGGAAAAGCTGAACCTCACCGGCGGACTCTGGATCGTCACCGAACGCGCGGTGGCGACCGAGCCCGGCGAGCCCGTCGACCCGGTGCAGGCCGCGCTGTGGGGCCTGGGCCGCACCGTCATCAACGAGCAGCCGACCCTGCGCCTGCGGCTCGTCGACCTCGACGATGCCGACGACAACGCCACCAACTGGCTGACCGGCATTCTGGGCACTCCGGTGACGGAGTCGGAATTCGCACTGCGGCAGGGCAAGTTCCTCGTGCCGCGGCTGATGCACTGGGCGCGCAGCGGCCACCTGCCGATGCCGCGCTCCGACGATTACGTGCTGGCTCCCACCGAGCGTGGTGCGATCGACAACCTGCGGCTGACCGAGAAGGACGTGACGCCGCCCGCGCCGCACGAGGTGCAGGTCCGGATCGAGGCTGCCGGCCTCAACTTCCGTGACGTCCTCAACGTGCTGGGCCTCTACCCGGGTGATCCCGGGCCCATCGGCGGTGACCTGTGCGGTGTCATCACCGAATTGGGTTCGGAGGTGACGAGATTCGAGGTCGGCCAGCGCGTCTTCGGTTCCATGCAGGGCGCCTTCTCGAGCCGCCTGAACGTGCCGGAGCAGTTGCTCGCGGTGGTGCCAGAGGGCGTCACCCCGGTCGACGCGGCGACGCTGCCCGCGGCGGCGCTGACGGTCCGGCTCGCGTTCGACTGGGCGCAACTCAAGCCGGGCGACCGCGTGCTGATCCACGCCGCCAGTGGTGGTGTCGGGTTGGCGGCAGTGCAGATGGCGCGCCAGAAGGGCGCGATCGTCTTCGCCACCGCCAGCACCTACAAGCGCGCGACGCTGCGCAAGATGGGTGTCGAGTACGTCTACGACTCGCGCACAACCGATTTCGCGGACCAGATTCTCGCCGACACCGACGGCGAGGGCGTGGACGTGGTGCTCAACAGCCTGACCAACGAGGGCTTCGTCGAGGCCACGGTGCGGGCGACCGCCCGGGGTGGCCGGTTCGCCGAGATCGCCAAGCGCGACATCTGGACCCCCGAGCGCATGGCGGAAGTTCGCCCGGACATCAACTACGAGATCGTCGCGCTCGACGTCACGATGATGACCGACCCCGCACACATCCAGCGCCTCATGGAAGAGGTGTCGGATGGCTTGACCAAGGGCGAGTGGACGCCGGTGCAGGCCGAGGTCTACCCGCTGACGGAGGCCAAGACCGCGTTCCGCCGGATGCAGCAGGCCCGGCACATCGGCAAGATCGTGGTGCAGATGCCGAAACCGCTGCAGCCGCACGGTGATCGGAGCTACCTGGTGACCGGTGGCCTCGGCGCGCTCGGTCTGCACACCGCCGCCTACCTGGCGCAGTTGGGTGCCGGCGACATCGTGCTGACCAGCCGGCGGGAGCCGGACGCCGACGCGCAGCGCGCCATCGACGCGATGATGGAGCGCTTCCACTGCCGGGTGCACGTCTTCTCCGGCGACGTCGGCGACGAGTCCTCGGTTACGGCGTTGCTCGACCGGATTCGCACGGAATTGCCGCCGCTGGCCGGCGTGGCCCATCTGGCGGGTGTGCTCGACGATGCCCTGCTCCCCCAGCAGGACCTGGAGCGCTTCCGGAAGACTCTGGGCCCCAAGGCCTTCGGCGCCTTGCACCTGCACAAGTTGACGCAGGACGACGATCTCGACTTCTTCATCGTCTACTCGTCGGCGTCAGCGGTGCTGGGTTCACCGGCGCAGGCCAACTACGCCACCGCCAATGCACTGCTCGACGGACTCGTCGCGCATCGCCGGGCGCTGGGTCTGCCGGCGACGGCCGTCAACTTCGGCCCGTGGGGCCGCGGCGGCATGGCCAGCTCGCAGGCAGCCACCGCCAACCTGAGTGCGCAGGGCATGATGCCGCTCGAGCCCTCGGCGGCCCTGGCCGCGCTCGGCGAGGTCATCCGGCATGGTGCCGCGCAGGCGACGGTCCTCAAGGCCAACTGGCAGCGGGCCGCGAAGATGCTCGGTGGCATCCGACCGCCGCTGCTCGATCAGGTGTTGCCGACCAGCGACGCGGCAGCCACCGGTGACAGCGAGCTGCTCCGTCAGCTGCAGGAGATTCCCGACGCCCAGCGCGCCGGGTTCATCACCGAGTTCCTGCAGAAAGAGGTGCAGGGCTTCCTGCGCCTGGCGCAGCCGCCCGCCGCGACGAGCCGGTTCCTGGATCTGGGCACCGACTCGCTGATGGCGGTCGAGCTCCGTAACCGGTTGTTCGGGCAGTTCGGCGGCAAGTTCGACATCAGCCCGACGGCGATCTTCGACTACCCGACCCTCGGCGAACTCGCCGGGCACCTGGCGTCACAGCTGCCGCCGTCGGATGTACCGGAGGCGCGGGCTGAAGAGTCGAACGAGACACCTGCAGCCGCGACCACGAGTGAGCCCGAGGCAACGGACTGACGTCACGAATGTGTAGGGGTGTGCACACGATCTCGCGGTGCACACCTCTCACTTCTGGTATGTCTCTCGCCGCAGGTCGTCCGCAACCGGCTGCCACGTCGGGCCCGGCTGCACCGCTTGGTTCACAAATCGACCCCGCGGTTATTGACGTTCGTAGATATAATCGCTCCCACGATGCAGCTCCTAATCGCTCGTCGGCCACGCCAAGGGAGTCAGCCACGGCTACACGTCAGGGGATTTCGCGAAACTCTGCACCGGGCCCGCCTGCGCAGGGAAGATGGTGGAGCCCTCGGCTTCGACCAGATCCCGCTGGGCCGAACAAGTGAGGTCGATGCGGCGTCTCGCGGCATTCGCCAGTGCCATGTGCTTCGTACTCACGGTCGCCTGTTGCGTCGCGGTCGGAAAGCCAGAACCGGCCCGTTCCGCGTGCCCTCCAAACCAAGTTGTCGCCTGGGGCGATTCACTGACCTACGGCCTGACTCAGATCGACGGTGTGTGGCAACAGGCAAACCCCACCATGGTCCAGACGATCGGCCACGATTTGGGTCTGCCGACCAAGAATTTCGGCCTCCCCTCGCTCGGGTCAGCTGAGATCGCAGTACGGCAAGGCGGCCTGAGGCCGCGAATAACGTTGATCGGCAGCGGGATTCCTGCAAGGTCTACCGCGCCGATTCACGTGGAGGCAATCAGTCCTACCGACGGTTGGAGCCAATACACCAAAGCCGGGGCATTGAAAATGCATGGCACGCTAGCTGGTGTATCCGGAACGTTGCAGCACATGCTGGCAGCAGGTGTCGACGATTTCTCATTTACTCCGGATGCCCCCCTCGATGGTGCCGTCCCAGTCTCGCCAGGATCCCCGTTTACCGGTGACGAGGGCATTGACTACCGAGGGTGTTTCGCAATCATCTGGGCCGGTGCGAACAATCAATCCCAGCCGGCGGCCATCATCCGCGACATCGCGTCGATGACTTCTTCTCTGCCCGACCCGTCGCACTACTTGATCATCGGGACCATCCCCAGCACCAACGATGCCCTGGCGAAGACATACGGACCGCAGTTCGTTGATTTGCGGGCCTGGCTCATGTCAGATGGGCCGGCCGCTGCAGATGTTGCGCCAACTGCTGGTGATACCGAAGCTGCCGCGGCGGGAATGGTGCCGCCGTCGTTGACAGTGGACGGCACACATTTCACTCAAGCGGCCTACACCGCCAGCGGACACCGCCTCGCCTCCCTGATTGCTCAGGCACTGGATTGAATCGGGAGGACAAATGTCCAAGGAAACAAAGGCCGGACAGAGCTTTTCGCCCACCTAGGCGACCTCTGCGGGCGAAGCTGCTCACCTAACCAACCAGTGGAATACAGGTTTGGCATGAAGTGGTACAGGACGTTGCTGGCAGCCGTCATCATCGCGGCGATGAGCAGTGCCGGTTGTCTCGCGCGCCAAGAACCGGACACAGAGGATTCGGCCTGGGACCGCAGCTTCTACTGGGGTACTGCGACGGCGGGATACCAGGTGGAAGGCGACGCCCCCGACAGCAACTGGCGCCGATACGTCGACCGGACAGCCGGCAAGCCCGTATCACCGGGGGCCGCCCCCGGGGATCTTCCGGTCGACCCATACAAGCAGGCGGGCGACTTCCGGCACCGGTACCGCGAGGACATCGCCAACGCGCATGCCATGGGCGTCAACACCTTCCGGTTCGGCATCGAATGGGCGCGGGTGATGCCCGAGCCGGGCGTGTGGGACGAGAAGGAGCTCGCCTACTACGACGACGTGGTCGCGACACTGCTCGCCAACGGCATGACGCCGATGATCACGCTCATGCACTGGGTGTACCCCGGCTGGATCGCCGACCGCGGCGGCTTCCTCAACAATGTCCCCATGTTCGACGACTTCGCCAAGGCGATCACCAAACGCTACGCGGGACAGGGCGTGCTGTGGGTGAGCGTCAACGAGCCACTGGCCTTCGGCGCGATGGAAGTGCGCACCGGTGCCATCAAGCCCGATCAGTTCGGCACCTTCTTCGACCGAGTCGCTGACGCGCACCGTGCGGTCTATCGGGCGGCCCACGATGCCGACCCGAAGGCCAAGGTCACGACCAACGAGGCCTACATCTCGCCCGAGGTAGTGGCGCAGTTCCTTCAAGCTGACCCAATGGGTTTGCACAGAATGGGCTTGGACTGGGTAGTTCGGGATTCGTTCGTCGACCGGGTCAAGGACACCCTCGACTACGTCGGGTTCGATTACTACACAGGAACGGCGAAGGACAATCCGGCCGCCGCGCCGGGAATGGCGTCCGGATGGCACATCAAGCTGCAGGCCGAGGACATCTACTACGTGGCACGCCGCTACGCCCAGCGGTACCCCGGCTTGCCCATCTACATCGTCGAAAACGGCATGGTGACCGACAACGCCAAACCGCGGACCGACGGCGTGACCCGATCGCAGTACCTCAGCGACACCGTCTTCTGGCTGCAACGAGCCAAGGCCGACGGTATCCCGATCATCGGCTACAACTACTGGTCCCTGGTCGACAACTACGAGTGGGGCAGCTACCGGCCTCGCTTCGGCCTGTATTCGGTTGACGCCATGGGCGATCCAGCCCTGCGACGGGTGCCGACCGACGCCGTCCAGACCTACACCCAGATCACCCGCGACGGCGGGACCCCGCCGGGATACCGCCCCGTGCTCCCGGCAGCACACTGCTCGACGACTGTCGGCCAGGACAGCTGCGCGCCGCTGGATACGAACGGACCGCTGGCCAAGCTCAAATGACTCACGTTCGCGTTCATGCTGTCAGGCCGGCGACGCTTTTCGTGCCGAACCCGCAACCCGCGCTCCGGTAGCCTTGGCAATTGGACTGAGTCGTCACTGCCGCTCACATCGAATGAACGGACCGAACACGAACAATGGGAATGCCCCTCTCGCGCCGCGCATTTGTTCGGATCACCGCGCAGACGACCGCAGCCGCTGCCGCTGGCCTTCTCGCCAGCAACCCGGGCCAAGCAAGAGGGTCCGCCGTTCCGATAGCGACGTACTATGTATCGAACGCCGGCGATGACAGCAACGACGGACTTAGTCAACAGTCCGCCTGGGCGACCATTCAGAAAGCCAACGACTCGCTCCCAGCTGACCGATCACTGATCCTGTTTCGACGAGGTGACACCTTCTACGGTGAATTCACCGTGCCGGCAGGATGCGAAGTAGGTGCATACGGCACAGGCGCCAAGCCCACGCTCACCATGTACAAACTGCTCAACAAGGCCTCCGCCTGGAGCGAGGACTCCCCCGGGATATGGACGATTGACCTGAGTTCTCCGGCCACCCACGACGGTTACAACGCAACAAATGACACCAATATCGGCTTCCTTTGGGTAGACCAGGTCGTGAAGCCGGCACTCAAGTTCGATCTCTCGGAGCTGCGGCTTCCTTGGGACTTCTTCTGCGACCGTCCAAATCACCTGCTGTACGTAAAGGCATCCGCGAATCCCACGACATTGGCCAGAGAAATCAAAGCTGCGCCGCATGGAGATGGGACCGGAGCAGCGATTTACTGCAACGAAGGCAGAAACAATATCCATGACATACATGTCACAGGCTCTGGTGGGCATGGAATTCGCGGATTGGCTAGCAATATACATATCCACGAATGCCAGATTGACTACGTCGGCGGTTCGATACTAGATACCGTCGACAGGGAAACGCGCTTCGGTAATGGCATCGAGAGTTGGATCAACGTTTCACACTGGACGATCGAAAACAACGAGATCGCACACGTTTATGACGTCGCCTGGACCGCGCAGGGCAACGACGCCACAGATGCTCCGGTCTTCTGGCATGACCTTGTTCTGCGTAACAACCACATACATGACTGCGGTCAGACTGTTGAATTCTGGTCCCAAAGCAGCAATCCGGACTCGCCAGGATTCACCCAAGTCCTCGTCGAAGGAAACCGGTGCGAACGCGCAGGCTACGGGGCATTTTCCGACGTTCGGCCAGACCAAAGCGTCCGAGTTCACCTACTCACATATCTACTTGAGACGCCTGTAGACATCACGATTCAAAACAACGTATTCGACGACGCCTACGCGGCGTTCAGCTATCACGGCCTAGAACCGCCAGCCGGATATGTCACTCGAAACAATAGAATCACCATGAGAGCCGGTCGCCTGATTGAAGGCAAGCGTCCGGAGACTGTCGAGCGGTTCGCTGCATGGCAAGCAATAACTGGTCGCGAAGTCGGATCGACGATGACCGTCTTACCGTAGAAACAGTTGTCCGCAAGTAGCAGCGCATACACAAACTTGGCAACCCTGCGGGGAAGACATGCGCCCGCCGCGTCAACGTGAAGCGGAATCCACCGTTCAAGTAACTAATTCGGAAAACTCAGCTTCACCGACCCCATTCCGCACCGAAGAGAAGACCGCACTCCCCTCCGAGTTCACACAACGGTGATTGTTCTTGCTGATCGGCGCGTTGAGCATCCTGCCGAATGCGACAGCAGCAGTACTCGACCTCAGTGCACGCGTCGCACCTGAAAATTGCGTTTTGACAGACGATTTCCAGCCGTTCACGCCCTGCAAGCCATCGGCGAAAGTCGGCTCTTGTCCACAGATCGAGCAGCACCGGTTGCGAACGGACCGAATTGCGTGCAACTCCGTCCTCGCCCATGCCCGCGCCTAGTCGCACGCGGCAGAACATCCACGCCAGGAACACCCGCACCGATCGCCGCGAAGGCAGGGCGTGCGCAGAGGTGGCGCCACATCGCCCGGAAGCATCCGTCACCTGCGTCGTTCACTATTGACGCCAGGCACAATTTCTGGGAAGCTGCTAAGCAAGCTCCCTTCGGCGGAAGGCTTGGACCATGTCTGTTCTCGCAGCGCGCATGTCGGACGCAACGGTCAAAATTCAGCTCGGCGTAGCCTCTTGCGTGGTCGCCGGCGCAGCCATACTGACGCCGGTCGCACAGGCGGATATCGCTGCGCCCGCTCCGCTCGCGCCGCTCACGCACGTCCTCGATAACGTCGCCCAAAGCCCGTTGTCGTTCGCACCGCTCAACACCTGGTGGCAGAACGATCCGTGGTGGTGGGTCGGACCTGGCTCAAACCCAAGCCCCGGCGCGCCCATCCTGGTGGGTACGTTCACCCCGCTGTCGATCATCCCCGGTTTCCTCCAGGACCCGTGGAAGCGGCTGACGCAGAACATTAATCTCTCGGTGTGCTTCTTCGGCGCAGGCGCAAAGATAGGTCCATACGGCACCATCACCGTTTCGTTGACTCGAGGCTGCTAGGTCGCGGCCCATCGGGCAAGACGTAGATAGATCTGCGAACACAGCACAGACTGTGGTTCAAATACGGAACGTTCCTGAGTGAGCAGGCATTCGCGACGCGCGACGGAAAACACACCCACGGGTGGCGACGCAGCGCCAGACGCCCCTAGCCATTCATCCCCTGGGGGCCGCAAACGCCGCGCCCGATTACTGGGGTTAGCCGTCCTTCTCGCCGCAATCGGATTTCTGTGCTGGTTGGGATTCGAAGGATCGGCGGCAAAATCCAGCCTCGCGCAGGCTCGCGCTAACGCGCAGCACGCGAAGGAAGCACTATCGGCGGGCGACCTCGACGCGGCGGTGCGCTTCGCCTCGGCAACAGAAGTAGATGCCAAGCAGGCGAGCAGCGCAACGCGGTCGCTGCCATGGAATGTCGCATCACACGTACCGTGGCTCGGCAGTCCATTCAAGACTGCTCAGCAAATCTCGCAAGTAGTTCTGGAACTCGCGTCCGATGTAATGAAGCCGGCATCCGAATTGGGCACAGCGCTCTCCCCGACCCACCTGATCAGGGGGTCGCACGTCGACGTCCAAACGCTTCGCGACAAAGAGCCAGCGATAGCCAAGGTCGCCGCCGACGCCCGGCGCCTTGAAGCGGATGCTGCCGCGATATCTGAACCGGCATACCTGTCCACTCTTCAGAACGCGCGTCAGGAACTTCAGGCACAAACCACCAAGATCACGAGCCTCCTCGATAAAGCCGCCCTCACCGCCAAGCTAGCGCCGGCGCTGATGGGCATCGACGGACCGCGTACCTACTTCATGGGTTTTCAGACCAACGCCGAAGCGAGGGGAACTGGAGGCATACTCGGCGGGTTTGGGATCCTTCGCTATGACGACGGTGTGCCGACAGTTAATGCTTTGGGCCCCAACACCGAATTGACAGGACCTTTCAAGCCACTGGACCTCGGACCTCAGTTCAGCGAGGAGTACGGCTTCACCAATCCGAGCACCGACTACCGCAACAGCAATCTCAGTTCGCATTTTCCATACGCGGCACAGATCTGGCGCTCCATGTGGGCGCAACAAACGGGCACAGATGTCGACGGAGTCATAGCACTGGACCCCGTCGCGTTGAGTTACGTACTCGGCGCCACCGGACCGCTGGCACTACCCGACGGCGAGGTCATCACAACTGAGAACGTCGTCGAACTCACCGAATCTACTGCCTATCAACGATTCCCGACGGATCAGAGTGCCCGCAAGAGATTCCTGCAGGACATCGCGACGGCCGTCGTCAAGAAGATGACCGGCGCCATCGAGTCGCCACGGCGACTCCTCGACGCACTCGGGAAGGCAGTGAGCGAGCGCCGAATCGCGATGTGGAGCGCAGCGCCCACCGAGGAGAAGCTGCTAGAGCAGACTCCACTCGCTCACGCCATTCCCGACGACACCTCGCCCTACGCGGCCGTTGTTACCAACAACCTCGCCGGCAATAAGCTTGACTACTACCTAAGGCAAGACGTTACCTACGACGCCGAAGGCTGCGGCGGAGATACTCGAACCTCGACAGTAACCGTGAAGTTGAGGAGCGTCGTACCGGACAAGCCGCTACCAGAGTATGTGGCTGGCTCCCTGGGCGTTAACCGCAACGTCCCGCTCTCCATCCCAAGCGGAACAATGCTGACATCAGTTCGACTCGTCGCCACTAAGGGCGCAAAGTTGGTAGCTGCGTTTTCCAACGGACAGCAGATACCCGTGTTTACCGGGTCGGACCGCGGTCATCCAACCTTCGAGATCCAAGTGGCCATCCCCCCTAGGCAATCGGGCGTGCTGACTTTTCGCCTGTCCGAGCCGACGGCTCCAGGCCCGGCAGAGGCTCCCCAGCAACCCCTCATCGACCAGAGCGCTCCCGTGGTAAAGGTCCCCGAATGTGCCGAGAAATGATTGCCGTTCCACATAATTGTCGCGAGCGTTGACATACATTAGGTAGCAAGATCCATGCGTTGAACAACACCACCCCGGGCTGACATCAACCTCTCTCAACAGACGTCTGGATCGACCCGCTCGATGATTCGAAGGAGGGAGCGGCGTTGAATCTCCAGAGGTTTCTCAGAATACTGCGGCTGCGATGGATGACCATCAGCGCAGTGATTGTTTTAGCACTGCTGGCATCAATTGCGATTACTGTCACAACAACCCCACTCTACAAATCGTCAACACGGTTGTTTGTTTCGACGTATGCGGGCAGTTCACTAATGGACACGTACCAAGGAAATCTGCTCTCTCAGGAGCGGGTGCGTTCGTATACCATTCTGCTCACCGGCGAGGCGCTCGCACAGCGCACGATCGATGCACTCCACCTCGACATGTCCGCGCGGGCGTTGCGTCAGGAGGTCAGCGCGCGGTCGAAAATGGGCACAGTTCTGATCGACGTGGACGTCCTCGACCCGTCCCCGGTGCGTGCACGCGATATCGCGAATACGCTTTCGGACCAGTTCGTCAAGATGGTTCGAGAGCTCGAAACCCCAGGTGATGGGAGCCTTCCCGACACCCGGGTAGTAGTCGAGCAGCCCGCCGCGATTGCGAGCTCCCCCGCCGTTCCGAACCTGATGCGGAATCTGGCGCTGGGTCTGTTCGCGGGCGTCCTGCTCGGCGTCGCGTGCGCCCTCGGGCGGGAAGTGATCGACAACACCGTCAAGAAGCACGAGGATCTCGAGAGCATCACCGGCGTGGCCGTAGTTGGCGACATACCAATGGACAAGGCGCGACGAGGAACCCCCGCCATATCATTCGGTACGGAGAATTCGCAGATTGCCGAATCGTTCAGGAAGTTGCGCACCAATCTCAGCTTCCTTTCCGTCGACAACCCGCCGCGGGTAATCGTTGTCACGAGCTCGATTCCGAATGAAGGTAAATCGACAACCGCAGTGAACATAGCCTTGGCCTTGGTCGAAGTGGAATACAATGTGCTGCTCGTTGATGGCGATATGCGCCGGTCGATCGCGCACAAACATCTGAATGTGGATGGCGCAGTGGGATTAAGCACTGTCCTCAGTGGCGCCGTCTCGCTTTCTGATGCTCTGCAGGAGACGCAATTCTCCGGCCTCACTGTGCTGGCAGCCGGCGCAACGCCACCGAACCCGAGCGAATTGTTGGCGTCGCACGCCGCTAAGAATCTACTCGAGGAGCTTCGCGGGAAATTCGACTATGTGATCGTGGACTCTTGCCCATTACTTGCGGTCACGGACGCTGCTCTGTTGGCGGCAAATGCCGACGGCGCCCTACTACTCGGACGCTACGGACAGACCAAGCGCGATCAGCTCAAGAACGCTACAGACGCTCTTCAGAACGTAGGCGCACCTTTGCTCGGCTCGGTCTTCGTGATGACGCCGCCGCGCTCTCGTTCAGCTTATGGAGGCGCCTACTATTACTATGGCGACAAACGTGGTAGCAATAGCCGCCATTCCCAAAAAACCTAGCTGATTCCAGCAATGAATCTACCCAGTTTCAGAGCCACACACGGCGATTTCCCTTGGGCTCCAACACGATTGAGGATTGGCAGAAGTTGGTGTCTACTCAGCGCCCTGTTGGCGCTCACCGCATGCACGCCCAAACCTCCACCACCATACGATTCGCGCGAAATCTTGCTACCAAGCTTCACAAGCACGGCAACGATGCCTGGTCACGTAATGCCAGAATCGCCACCAAACAAGGCATCATTCATCGATGATTTCGACCGGCCGGATACGACGAATGGCCTAGGAGACGACTGGGATTTGCGTGGCATGCCTCAGAACGGCGCACCCTTGCTGCCGGCCATGGATGGCTACATCAAGGACGGGCAGTTCACGTATGCCGGAAAAAGTGATGCGATTGCAGTACGACAATTTCGAGCTCCGGTACAGAGCATCGGCACAGAGGGTCAGTTTCGTCGGATCAACAATATCAACGGCGATACCACTATGATGATCGGGACCGGCGGAGACAACAATCTCGAAACTAATGTTGTGGTGTTTCTCGCCAACAGAAGCTCTTGGGAGCTGAGGAGCAGACTGGTCAATGGCACGCTGAAGACCGTCGCGTCCGGAAGTTTCCCTCATATGTTGGAACTCGACCATCGCTACACGTTCGTTCTCAGCTCCACTGGCGACCGCGTGAGTGTGTCGGGCCCCGGAGTCACCGTATCGAAACCGCTCCCGATACCCATATCGCCTGGCGCATTCGGCTTTTGGCGCGAGTCTCCAAACCGAACACCGGCCGGCGAAGTCTTTGACTTCGACAAAGTGTGGGCTCTCGAAGATGGCCAGCCAACGACGCCCATCACTGCTTCCGCAGCGGGTCCGGAACACTAAGCGCGAGGGGCCGAAGTAACATGCACACGCTCCCATTCAGGCGATTGACCGCACCACGATTGGCCCTAATTATTTGGCTGCTGTCTATCACGATGGTGCCGATTTGGATCAGTGTTCACTTCTTCGCCACAGTTCCAATCTATTGCATGGTAGCCATGCTAATTGTTGTCTTGGCCATCACCTTCGGCAGCCATCACATCGAGTTCACCGCATTTGATGCATACCTGATCTCAATCTTGGGCGTAGCTTCTCTCGCGATGGACGATGTCAACCGAGGCGTGTTGGCAGAAATGGCGGTGCGCTGGGTTCTTCCGTATTTTGTCATTCGAATACTGGCGGCGGCCGCGGGGCTCCAATTCACAGTCGATGCGCTCTCTGTTTTTCTTGCCGTCGTTGGCGGTCTCGCGGTAGTCGAACTATTCTTCGCCTGGCATCCGTTCGTGAACTGGTCAGTCGATTGGAACGCAAAATCACCCGAGTTCGAGACCTGGCACCTGATCCAGTCACGCGGCGGCGCCGATCGAAGCACATGGGCTTTCGGGCACTCAATCGCGCTAGGCGGCTCACTCGTGCTCGCCATCCCGTTCATTGCACACGCGTCATTTCGTATCCCATGGAAGGTTCTGATGTTTGTCGCAGTCGGCTGCGGCATCATCGCGACCGGCAGCAGGGGCGCAATGCTGGCTGCTGCGCTCACAGGATGCTTGACCATGGCTTACCTCGCCAGAGAGCAAGCATCTCGAACTGTGGCTGTACTGGTTGCAGCCGCAACAACGTTTTTGATCGGCCCGCACGTCATGCCGATCATCGAGGAATGGGCGGCCGGATCCTCGACAGAGGAACAGGTCAGCGCAACATACCGAAGTTACTTGTACGAGACGTACTTGCCGATCATCAAATGGTTCGGGCGATGCCCAGATTTCTTCCCCGGGAACACATCGCTTGACTCGGTCGACAGCGCCGTCCTGTACCTCGGTGTGACCTGGGGCTGGGTCATCACTGCAATGATCGTGCTCCCGCTGTTCGTCGTTGTGGCGCGAGTCGTAGCCGGCAGGGGATCTGTGCCAGAGATCGCGTTGGTTGGTCAAATCCCGCTGTTTTTGACCGTGGGCCTCATAACCCAATACCAGAGCATGATCTTCATCGCCGTCGGACTGGCGGTGCAATACGTAAAGACAGAAAAGACCGAGTCGCCTCATCTCCACGATCGACCTGACGTTGGCGGGGATGTCGGTCCTGATCACCGCCCAGCCAACACTGATGGCACGATCCCAGCGCGTTGAATCGACTCAAAACACGCAGGTCGCCAGTACAGGAATTGGTTTGTTCGCCTGAGGCCAATGCATTGAAGACGAGGATTGCAGATGAAGAATCGTAAGGCTGCACTTATCAACAAGTTTGTTCGCGCGGCCGCAAAAGATTCGTCATCGGTTGGCTTGATCGGCAGACGCCTCTTAGCGTCGCTTCCAGGCAGTCCAGGATACTCGCTCATGCAACAAGTTCAGCTTGGAATGCTGCCGCGGCCACAATACGCATACACTGCGATCTGCGCTAGTGAAACTGCCGTTCGATTGGGCTACAAAGAAGTCACCTGGATCGAGTTCGGCGTCGCGGGCGGAGCCGGATTACTGGTTCTGGAGCAAATCAAGTCTCAAGTCGAGGAGACGCTGCCGGTGCACGTCCGTATCGTCGGATTCGACATGGGCGCAGGTCTGCCGGCACCTGTCGACTATCGCGATTTGCCCTACGCCTGGAAGCGTGGCTTCTACGAAATGGACATCCCCGCCCTGAAAAGCAGGCTGAATTCAGCCGAACTCGTCATAGGGCCGGTCTCGGACACCCTGCCGAGCTTCATCTCCAAGGGATGCGCAGATGCTCCAGTAGGGATGATTTCTTTCGACTTGGACTACTACAGCTCCACTGTTGAGGCGTTCAAGATATTCGATCTGAGCACAGAGTCGATTCTGCCGCGGGTGTTCTGCAACATGGATGATGTTATCGGATCAGGCGAAGTCTTCTCGGACTACACCGGAGCGCGGCTCGCCATTCGCGAATTCAATGCGCGGGGCGAATACCGCAAGCTATCGCCCTGCTACGACTTCGCGCAGTTTGCCCATGAGAGGTGGCAAGAGAAGGTGATGGTGTATCACGATTTCCAGCACTCTCGATACTCCGAGTACGTTGGGGACGACGCGGGCGGGCAACTCCCCCTCTGATCATCTGGATTCGGGATCGGACCAACCACATCCAGGTGTGAACGCGACTCACCATGTAGACACCCGTGCTGGTCGCGGAGGATCAGAATCCTTTCCCAGGAACCGTTTTCATCCGTCCTCGGCTGGACGTGCCGATTGACTTCGGTAGTGCAGTTCTCGTGCCCGCCGACCCCATGACGTGCTCGGCGGCGTCACGTTGACGGTTTCCGTGGCAGATACCTGCCATATGCAAGGAACGCTCTCACAGCTTCATCTGATCGCCGAAAAATTGACGCTGGCGGCGATACGCTTCTCCGGACATTAGGAGACTGGCTGTGGCGTCACTTCTCAAGCGGTATCGCCGATTCAACCGGGAGCGGTACCGGGCCGCCGCCGCGTCGCATCAGCGACTGGATCTCCAAGGTCTACGCATGTTCGCCATGCTCACGATCTTCGCCACCCACCTGTGGCACTGGCCACAGGGCGGCTTTGTCACACTCGATGTGTTTTTCGTGATCTCAGGATTCCTGATCACGGGCAACCTTCTTCGAAGCGCGGAGAGACACGGGACCGTTCGTTTCCGACAGTTCTATTGGAACCGGGTCCGACGGATCATCCCGGCGGCCACCGTTGTTCTGTTGCTCACGTATGCGGCTGCAACGTTGATCTTCAAGCCATTCAGAGCCCACGAAGTCGGCGTCGATGCGCTGTTTGCATCCGTCTTCATGGCGAACTGGCACTTCGCCGCGACTGGCACGGACTACTTCAACGCGGACGATTCAGCATCTCCGATCCAGCACTACTGGTCACTCTCGGTGGAAGAACAGTTCTACTTCGTCTGGCCGGCAGTGATTTTCGTGATCAGTCTGATCGTGATTCGCAGGTCGTGGACACACCGGCGCAGGATGCAGCTTGCAGGCGGCGCCATGGCGATAATCATGACCTTGTCGTTCGCATGGGCTGTCTACGAATCCGCGACATGGCCCGCACGGGCGTATTTCGAAACATCCACTCGGGTTTGGGAATTGGGTGTCGGTGCGGCGTTGGCCACCGCCACCGCTCTCTTGGCCCGGATTCCCGCAGTGGTGAAGCCAGTGCTGTCATGGGCGGGGCTGGCGGTCATCGTAGCGAGCATCATGCTCATCACAGATCCGGCGATGGGGTTTCCCGCGCCGTGGGCGCTCCTCCCCGTCGCAGGGTCCGCACTGGTGATCGCAGCCGGCGTCGGCGGCGAACCCCGATATCAGCCATTCCTGCGTAATCCAGTCAGCACCTATCTCGGAAACATCTCCTACTCGCTCTACCTGGTCCACTGGCCGGTCATCATATTGCTCGGGGTCCTCATGGCACCCTCGACTGCGTACTATGCAGCGGCGATAACACTGTCTCTGGGATTGGCCATCGCGTCCTACCACTTCATCGAAGATCCCCTGCGCCGCATTGATTTGGCTCAGTTGCGTCAAGCGCAGCGCACATTGGAGCGCCGCCGACTCACGTTACGGCGTCCAACTCAGTTCGCTGCGATCATGGCCGCTTCCCTGCTGACTGTGGCACTCACCGCGTATGCACAGCGTCCGGATGCCTATCGCCAGCCGGTGGTGCCACCGGAAGTACTTTCGGTCGCCGCTTCATACGATGCCCCAAAAGAAGCAGCCACCGCGCCGTTGGCGAACGACCTTCGCCAGGAAATCTTGGCCGCACTGCGGGCCACCGACTGGCCACAATTGGACCCGCCCGTCGAGGTAGCCGTCAAAGATCTCATCACGCCGCCCGAAGTACACCTATGCGGCGGCACCGTGGTTCAAAGCCCTGAACTGTGCAGCTGGGGTTCTCCATCCGCGCACACACGAGCGGTCGTTATCGGCGATTCCGTCGCGCTCGGGTACCTGGGCCCGCTGCGCGATATCGCCTTGAACTCCAACGGTGCCTTCCATGTTCACAGCGAGGCGCAGTACGCGTGCTACTTCATCGAGCAGCCGGTCTCATACAAGGACCAGTCGATGGTCGACGCATGCGCGAAAAAGAAGCAGATCGCTGTCGACTACATCAACGACACACGGCCGGACGTCGTCATCATTTCGCATTTTTCCGGCCCCAAACGACTCGCGACTACCGGGGAAGTTCTGAGTCCGCAGGACTGGGCTGATGCGTTGAGAGCCTTCATCGACAAGTTCAGGTCAAGTGTCAAGAAGATCGTTTTCATCGCACCGCCGCCTGGTGGCGTCGCAATCAGTGAGTGCTACGGAAAGCACTCGAGTTCGCCTGAGGATTGCATATCGAGGGTCAGCGAGGCTTGGCGAGTGGTCGCGAACGCGGAGCAGGAACTCGCGCAGAGCATCGGTGGGACGTGGATCGATTCCCAACCTTGGTTCTGTGCATCGGGACGACTCTGCCCCAGCTTCGTCGGAACAACGCTCACCAAGCGCGACATGGTGCACATGACCATTGCGTACGGACAGAAGATCCGCCCTGTCATTCTGGAGTCGCTGACGACATCCGGAATATTGGGTTCGGATTAGAACGGGCTCACCGGCCTCCCGACACACCGATGCAGCTGAGCGTCAAACGCTGAGATCAGAGTCCAGCAGTGCCCGACGGTCGGCGAAGCACCAAAACACAATCAGACAGCCCCAAGTCCAGCCGGCCACGACTGAGCACTCGCGAAACCGCTCCCAGCGCCGCGAAGCTTCTGTCCAGCAGCCGGTTTCGCGCGCGCAGGCCCGTCTGAACCGGTCCTTCGTAGACCTCGTCGTAAGCCACCTCGAGGCCATGCTCGGCTGCCCAGCCCCGCAACTTCGCCGGCGCGATGCACGCGCGAAAGAAGGTAGGGAATTGGTCCCATTCGTCGGAGCGACGCTTATCGCCGACGACGTATCGGTAGAAGAGCGCGTGGACGAAAAACGGAGTGAACTTGGTCAGCAGGCCCTTCAACGACCAGAGGTGCGGGAAGGCCAGCACCAAACCGCCGCCCGGATTGAGCGCCGCTGTCATCCGCTCCAGAGCGTTCATCGGCAACGGCAAATGCTCGATAACGTCCCAACAGAGCACGAGGTCGTAGCCCGCAACGGGCGTAGCCATGGTCTGTAGGTCGCCGAGGATCTTCTCATCCAGCGACGTGTTGCGGTCCAGCTGCCGCTGTTCAATGTCAATGCCCACGAGCACACGCCCGCTCGGCAGAGTGACCCGACTGAGCGAGCCGCATCCAGCCTCCAGAACACGCGGTCGATCCTTGCCCTCCAGCAACCGGTCGACGACCTCTTGGACGCGGGGATGTGGGTCGCCATGACGCCCGCGCAACTGTGCGGGCGGGTTCAGTGCGTTGACCACCTTCTCATGTTAGGACGCAATACTGACGTTGCGGGCAATTTGGTCAGACTCCGTCCGCCAGCCAGAATGCGGGGAGATCGCGGCTGCCGCTGCCTAATTCGCGACCGCTTGCCGCACTCGGACGACGGCAGACCCACCCGCTCAAGATGCACTGGTTCGCATGTTCGACACGGAAAATTGCCGAATCCCGTCGCGTGTGCCACGAATCGCAGCCCCCAGCTTCAGGGTTCGCTCGTCGTCCTCGCGCAGTGCGCGAGCGATCAGTCGTAATGTCTCCAGTGCGCCGCGACCCAAAATCAGCTTCTGCAACGCCACACCGGTGTCGCGCGCGTACACGAAACGATTCCGAGCGGCCCAATAGTAGAACGTCCGGCTCTGTCCGCTGCCCGACGAAGCCCCCACTGCATGCCAAAGTCGCGCTGTTGGGACCACACCCAGTCTGAACCCCAGTTCTCTTGCCTTCCAGGAGAATTGGGCGTCTTCCCAGTAGAGGAAGTAGTCGCCGGGGAACCCGCCGACCGCGCGGAACACGGACGCTCTCATCATCGGAGCCGCACCAGTCATGAATTCGGTCTCAAACGCCTCTCGCGGCACGGAAGCGGTTGCGCTGCCGTATAGGCGATGCGCCACTCGTACCGAGCGCCTGTCAACATCACCACCGCAGTACCAAACCCAGGCAGAGTCCCCGTCTCCACTGAAGATGAACGGGGAGACCGCATCGAAGTGGCCCGCGTCCAGCGCAGTTTCGAGCTGCTCGAGGCATCCAACCTCGAGTCGGGTGTCAGGATTGAGGAGCCACAGCACGTCGGACGGCCCAATGTCGTTTTGACCGGCCAACAAGTTGATCCCCGCACCAAATCCGATGTTCCGATCGCTGACATGGAGGATCACTGCGCCCAACCCGGCAAGGTTGTCACGGAGCTCGCGGAGATTCTCGGGTGTCGAACAGTTGTCGAGCACGTGGATGACAACTCTGCGCCCGCTCGGCGTCTGCGAGGGAAGGCACCTCACCAAGCCCGAAGCCAGAGCCGGTGTGTTGAAGTGAACGGTCAGAACATGCAGTGTGCCGTCTACGGCATTGCTCATGGGACCGACATCTGTTCCGACCTACACAAGAGGTCACGCCACGCTGCTGCCGCCCGATCTGAATAGGCTGCCGCAGCCAGCATTTGGGACTCGCGGGCGGACGTGGCCGCGGCAACCGCCTGCAGCCAGGACTCGGGGTCGTTCCAGTTTGCCACGGCCCCCGGGAAATTCGCGCCAAGAATCGAGGTGAGGAATCCGGTGCTCCGCCCGACCGTCGGCACACCGGCCTCGAGCGCACGCAACGCCACACCGCTTTGGAAGTAGTGCTTGTAGGGCAGCAATACCACCGCGGTGGAGCTGAGCAGCTCGGAGAACTCGGCCTCACTGACGAAGCGGTCGATGACATCCCAGCCAGATACGGACGGCCAGCCACGACCGGCAACTATGGGCACCCATCCGGCTGCCCGCAGGGCGGGTGCAATCGCAGACATCACATCCAGATCCCGAGCCGGCTTGTACTGACCGAGCACAAGGACGGACTTTCGGTCTGCTGGCACTTGGTTCAGCTGCGGCGCACGCATCGGATGAGGCACATGATGGAGGCGATCTTGATCGACATGCCGGGCTGCGGCCGTGTATGCCTCCGGGCTCATGGTCACCAGATGCGGCCAACGAGAGCCGGACAGCTTGATCGCATTCACCGCGGCCAGTGGCGTCAGGCCGTCTTGTCGGGCCACCGCTTCGGGATCATGCATGGCAATGAATGTCGGGTGAGTACGGTGGCGCCACAACGGCATCTCCCACCAACCAGTCAGAGGCCAAGCGACGACGTTGGGGCCTCCCATACGAACATATTGGCGCACGTTTCGTACGTGGGCGCCGAGCGCCTGCGCTTTTGCGAGACGATTTGTGCCCACCTCACCATTACGCGAGGCCAAGCGAACACATGGAATGCCTCCGGCGCCGAGCGATTCGATCAAGCGCTCGACGAAATGTTCAGAGACGTAGTGCAGCGGACTGTAGATCCGTACGCAGACGCCGACCGGCCCCGTCAACTGATCTCCGCCACTTTCGAAATCATTTCTAATTTCCCTGGCCTTCCGCAGTGCATCTGGTCGCGGACGTCTATTGTCGGCAGAATAGCAGCAGCGCGTCGGTGGCAGTGCCCAAAACCACTGTTGTTTGAAGAGGTCGCAATACGTGTTGAGTCTGTAGGAGCGCACATGAGGAGCACCCAAGAAATATTCACGGAGACCGTCGCCGTCAAGCAACGCATCCTCGACGACCCCGCACTGCTGGCTACCATCCAAGCGGTCGAGGATCGGATAGTCGCCAGCTATCGCGCGGGCGGACGGCTGTTCATGTGTGGCAACGGAGGGAGCGCGGCCGATGCGCAACACTTTGCAGCCGAACTGACAGGTCATTTCATCTTCGACCGGCCGCCCCTCGGCGCGGAGGCCCTGCACGGAAACTCGTCTCACCTCACCGCCGTAGCAAACGACTACGACTACGACACAGTCTTCGCGCGCGCGCTTGAAGCATCTGCCAGGCAAGGCGACACACTGGTCGCCATCAGCACCTCAGGCAACTCTCCGAACGTGATTCGGGCAGCAGAGAAAGCCCGGGAAATCGGCGTCGCAGTGGTGGCCATGACGGGGGCTACCGGCGGCAAATTGGCTGAATTCGCCGACTTTCTGATAAACGTTCCATCGACCGACACAGGTCGCATTCAGGAATCGCACATCGTATTTATTCACGCCATTTCAGAACATGTCGAATACTCACTTTTCGGGCCCCTGCAGCACAGCTGCTGACTATTCGTCGGTTCGAGATGTTGTCCACGACCGAGTCGGTCGGCAATGGTGTTTGTTCATCGACCGTGATGGAGTAATCAACCGTCAAATAGTTGGCGACTATGTCCGTAGCTGGGCCGACTTCGAATGGTTGCCGGGAGCCGCGACCGCCATCGGCACACTTCTGGAGTGGGCACCCTATGTGGTCGTCGCCACCAATCAGCAAGGCATCAGCAAGGGACTGATGACGGCCGAGGACGTGGCAGCGATCCATCGTCGCATCCGGGCGGAGACTGGTCGAAATGGTCTCGAAATTAACGCTTTCCAGGTCTGCCCCCACCTAGAGGACGCTCACTGCTGCTGCAGGAAGCCCAGCCCCGGCCTCCTCCTGGACTGGCTCGGCCACCATCCCGAAGTCGACCCGGCACTGAGCGTGATGGTTGGCGACAGCGACAGCGATCTTGAATTAGCCCAGAACGTAGCTGCTCTGACCGGTGGATGCGTAGGTGTCCATATCGGCGATTCGAGGACCCCGGACAGCGGTATTGACGTTTCGTTCAATTCCCTCCATGAATTTACGTTAGCGGTAATATCGGCACAGGGGGAACTCCACTAGGGAGGAACGCAGCTCATGAAGATCGTGCGTGGGCGGGCACCATTACGTTTGGGCTTAGGCGGCGGCGGCACCGATGTCGATCCTTACTCCGCTGAGTATGGCGGCCGAATACTCAACGCCACTATCGATCGGTATGCCTACGCGTTCGCCGAAGCTGGATGCGGCGAACACATCGCTTTCGAGTCCCCGGACCGCGATCGCTCGGGAGAGGCCGATATCGCCGAACTTCGCTGTCTCGAAGACGACTTCCCTCTTCACGTCGCCGTGTATCGGCGTGTGATGGCGGAGTTCAACGGCGGATCACCGTTCCCGATACGGCTCGCCACCCAGGTGGATGCCCCGCCCGGGTCCGGTTTGGGCTCTTCGTCTGCGTTGGTCGTAGCCATGCTGATCACGACCTGCGAGCTAATCGGCATCACACCGGGCCCCTATGAGTTGGCGCGGCTCGCGTGGGAGGTCGAACGTGTCGACCTGGGTATGGCGGGCGGCTGGCAGGATCACTACGCCGCGGCGTTTGGTGGGTTCAACTACATGGAATCGCGCCGCGGCAGAGAAGTCGTCGTGAACCCACTGCGCATTCGCCGTGACGTCATCGCCGAATTGGAAGCGTCTTTGCTGCTCTACTTCGGCGGCGTCTCGAGACTGTCGTCTGAAGTCATCGCCGAGCAGCAGCGGAACGTCGTCGAAGGCCACGAGGACGCGCTCGATGCGACCCACACGATCCGCGCCGAGGCTCTGGAGATGAAGGATCTCCTGGTGGTTGGCGATATCCCCGGGTTCGCCGACTCGTTGCTACGTGGTTGGGAGGCCAAAAAGCGGTTGGCATCCCGCATTTCGAACTCGGATATCGAGCGCGCCTACGAAGTAGCCGCCTCGCACGGAATGGTTGCCGGCAAGGTATCCGGCGCCGGCGGAGGTGGCTTCCTCATGATGATCGTCGACCCGCGGCGCCGTATCGAGGTGGTGCGGGGGCTGGAGAAGGAATGCGGCGGCTCGGTGGCACCGTGCCTGTTCACCAAGAGCGGCGCGGTGACATGGCGGATACCGGAGCACAAGGCTGGATGCATATCGGGCTGCGACAACCGATCTGGATCGGATTGAGGTGGCCTGGCGCCACGGCCGGTAGTCCCCGTAGGACAGGAGCAATGTTGACAGGCGAGGACATCAGCTGAGATGCCGCAGATCAGCGAACGTGCAAAGTCGTTGGGGCATGTCGTCATGCGCGCACACAACCGGCGACGATTCCTTGCTGAATTACCTACGGGTGCCGAGGTTTTCGACATAGGCTGCGGCAACGATTCACCGTATTTGTTCAAGTCCATTCGTCCCGATATTCGATACGTCGGACTCGACATCGCCGACTACGGTGTCGAGCACGACCCCAACGACTACGCCGACCAGTATCTTGTCGTCCCGCCTGACAGATTCCTCGGAGCGATCGAGGAGCGGCACGGTGAGTTCGACGCAGTCGTGAGTTCTCACAACCTGGAGCACTGCGCCGAGCCCGACGGCGTCGTTACGGCAATGGCGCGCGCACTCCGTCCCGAAGGCCGTATCTACCTGGCTTTCCCCTCGGTCAATACCGTCAACTTCCCTTCGAGGGAAGGCACATTGAACTTCTTCGACGACGATACGCACGTCCGACCACCTGACTATCACCGAGTGATTGGCTTGCTCACTACAGCTGGCGTCAAGATCGATTTTGCGGCCGAGCGGTTCCGGCCTTTCAACTGGGCTCTGCTCGGACTGGTCAGCGAACCGATCAGCCGCACTCGCAAGAAGGTGATGCGAGGTACGTGGGCGCTGTACGGATTCGAAACCGTGATTTGGGGAACGAGGACCTGAATCTCACTAAGTCGATACAGTCTCCTAATGCCGATCACCCGGTTCTCCGCCAGCTAGCACAAGGCGCCAAATGAGGTCACACGAAATACCCCAACGCTTGTCTGATCATGTAAACGCCGCGCGGTACCGCGTGGCCGGCAATGCCTTGAGGTTCGTGCACGAAACCCATCAGCAGCTCCCTCCACAACCACCTTCCGGCAGTCGTACGCTAGTTCTCTTCGCGCACTTCGATCTGCAGGGCATTATCGATCCCTACGTTGCCTACTACCTCGATTCCTTGCGGCGATTGGATGCAACGATCATTTTCGTTTCCGGCTCGCCTAACATCACGTCAGATTCAGTTGCGCCTATTCGCCCCCTTTGTGCGGGCATATACACGCGTCGCACGCTGTCACTGGACTTCGGCTCCTGGCACCTTGCCTGGAATATACTCAAAGATTCCGGGTGGACGCTTGACCAGTTTGATCGCCTAGTTATCGCCAACGACAGTGTTTTTGGACCGCTCTATCCGATCGAAGAAATGTGGGATTCGTTCTACGGAGCCGACATGTACGGCGCCATAGAGAGTCTCGAACAGGTACGGCACCTCCAGTCGTTCTTCCTGGCCTGGGATCTCAATCGCCGCACAAAGCCTTTCCTTGAGAACTTCTGGAACGGATTTAAGTACACCCTTAACAAATGGGAACTGATCAAGCAATACGAAATCGGCTTGTCCGCACGAGCGCGTGACGCGGGGCTCGTAACCAAGCCATTCCTTTCCGCCGAGACCATCGCCAGAGCCCGGGACGCATCGCCCGAAGATCGTTACGCACCCCATTTTGTAGAGCGCGGAAATAGCACACTCTTCTTCTGGGATGGGCTCATTGAGACGCTGCGTTTCCCATTCCTCAAAGCATCGTTGCCCCGCTATAACCATCCGTGGCATGACTCTTTGTCAAGCCTTGACGAATTCATCGAAAAACACACGCAGTATCCAGTGGAACTGATCCGATCGAACGTCGAAAGGCTGGGTTTGGGGAAACATCCATAACTATCGGCGGCATAGGGACCAGCAATAGCCCTCATTCCAAACAGGGTCGGGATACAACAACCCGCCATGACAAGCCGCATGAGGCGGTAGCATTCGATGACCGACGAGCAGAAATCGGGACAGGACAGCGCAGCATGACGGACACCCACGAACAACAGCTATATATCGAACTCCTCAAGCGCATGTTGACCAGATACGGGTTCAGCGAAGGCGCCCTGCGGGAGGTCCGCCCCAGAAAGAAGCTGTACTTTCGACCTCTGGCCAAATCGCTACGAAAACGCGGTTTTGTGCTGGCGCGCCCAGAGCCTTATGACCCGATTGAACGTGAATTGGGTCGTGACTGGCCAGCACACGCCGAAACCATGGTGGGCTTGCGCAGGCTCGACAACCTGCATAGCTGCATTAGGGACATCATCAACGACGCCATCCCCGGCGATCTGGTGGAAACTGGGGTTTGGCGAGGCGGATCTTCCATCTTCATGAAGGGCGTTCTTACGGCCTACGGCGAGAAGAGAGAAATATGGTTGTGTGACTCTTTTGAGGGATTGCCCCCGCCCGATGAGGTCAACTTTCCTCTCGACGCTGGAATCCGACTGGACCAAGCGTCGTTCTTCTTGGGGGTGAGCGAAGATGCCGTCAGGCGGAACTTCGAACGTTACGGGCTGTTCGACGACAGCGTGCATTTCGTCAAAGGTTGGTTCAAAGACACTCTGAATACCCTTCCTGCAGAACAGATTGCGCTGCTACGTCTTGACGGTGACCTGTACGAATCGACGGTTCAGGCGCTTGATCCCCTCTATCCGAAGCTCTCAGTCGGTGGCTATTGCGTCATTGATGACTACGGCAACATCGAGGCGTGCCGGCGCGCAGTTCATGACTATCGATCTGCGCACGGTATCCACGAGGAGATCGTCGACATTGATGGCTATGGCGCGTTTTGGCGCAAGACATCCTGACGGTCGGTAGCTGACGTTGTGCTCGATAGAAGCAGCCGCCCGCCATCGGACCCTAGCCAGGGATCGCCAGCCACCATCAGGCGGCAACACCTGTCGCGCGTCCGCCCAGATGGCGGACGATGTGCGACAACTCGTCATACAAACTGCGGTGGCACAATCGCACGACTGCCACGGCAGCGGCAGCGCTGAGCATCGTTCCAACGATGAGCAAGCCAGCGCCTTCACTCGGTACGAACTTCACGACGCCTAGATATACCGCGACACCCCAAGCGGCTGCATGAACGGCGGGTACAAGCGAGGCGATCTGTGTTCGGACCGATATATCCAGAACACGTTTTCGGATGATCCACTCGATTGGAAGCAACAGACCAGTCGCGGTGGTCAGGCCAGCAGCAACACCTAAAACACCAAAGGGCAGACCAGCGACGATCCCAATAGTCGTGACGCTCGTTACCACGAGCGCATATCGAAGTGCGCTCGCCGCCTTCCCGAACCCGAGCAGTAGCGACGAGGTTGAACACTTGTAGACCGTCTGCACGGCGCCCGCCAACGTCATGACCTGAATGATTGGCACCGCAGAACGCCATTCCGTTCCAAAGAAGATCGGTATCCACTGGGGCGCAGCCACGGCGACCAGAGCCATAGCTGGTATGAAAATGGTGGCGAGCGCACGAACTGCTCGAGTCATTTGAGCAGCGGCTGCAGCGATGTCGTCAGCCATCCGAGAGAATGCTGACAGCAGTACCGGCCCTACGGTGGCAGTTGCGAGCGCGACAGGCAGCATCAGCAGGCGGTAGGCCAGCGCATAATTCGCGAGCGCGATTGGTCCCCAAAGCCACCCGATCAGGACGTTGTCCACGTTTGTTGCAACAGAGTTGAGCAGCACTCCCGTCGCAGATGCCCGCCACGAGAATCCGAATAGTTCGGCCACATGGCGGAACTGCAGGTTGGGCCGGTACGTCACACCCATGAATACCATCACCAATAGAGTGACGAGATCCGTCGCGATCAGTTGGATTACTATCGCCCAGGCGCTATGCCAGATCAGCGCAGCGACCAGTCCGCATGCTCCACCAGAAACAACCCCCAGCGTATCGACGATAGCAATGGTTCGAAATTGCATGCTCCGGATCAGCATCGCGCGAGGAGTTATAGCCGCCGAACGAATCAACAATTCGACCGACAGCACGGCCAACATGGGTCCGAGTGCCGGCGACTTCATAAATACAGCCCAAAGCGGAGAAATGGCGGCAGTCGCGACGGTGAGGAGCATGCCAATCACCACATTGACAGATGCGGTGGCGCCGGGCATTTCGGCTGCAAGCGCAGGGCGTTGAATCAATGCCGCCGAGAATCCCTGGTCGACCAGGATGCACACGATGGCGATCAGGACGGTGGCCTGTGCAGCTACCCCGTATTCCTCCGGACCAAGGAGGCGGGCCAGCAACACGGTGAAGACCAGACGCGAGCCCTCTCGGCCGAACATCGAAATGATGCTCCACCGCATTCCTGCGCCCAGACCGCCTCTAGCCGCCATGTCGGCAAATCACCGCGCAAGGTCCCTCGAATGCCTGCGTACATAGACTTGTGAGCGGAACCGCGCAATCGATTTGGGTTTCGGCAGGGTGTTGATCAGACGCTGATTACCTGGTGATTCTGCTGGAAGTGGCGGCGTTTGAAACTCTGAATGCAGCCCGTCCAGACCGGCGATCACTTCAGCCAGATCGGCCTGATTGCGCGTGAGCACAGCGTCCACCGAAGGCCGGGCAATACGACGTACCCGCGTCGTGGAGTCCAATTCAGACTCCGCCACGTTAAGCCCGGATTTGGCACAGAACTCAACCAACTTGCCAAACCAAATGTCTGATTGTTCGGTCAAAAGTGCGTAGTCAGCAAATAGCGCCGGATGTCCAGCGGCCGTAGTGAGCATATGGCGTGAATGACGCTCCCAGATCGCAAGGCATACATCCAGGCTCAATCGGTCGCGCCTTGCGATACTCGCGGCTACTTCCAAAGGATCGCGATAAGGAATCAATAGTGGTTGAATGCCGAGTACTCGGTCCCAGAATGGCAGCAACACGGTAAGACGCGGGTCTTTCCAAAGCCACCCTCCTCTTTCTCCGAACGCGTGCTGAAATATCTGTACCGCGCGATTAGTGCAGCTGACGATAGAGGCAAGATTATCGGAGGCGTTGCGCTCGGCAGGGCAGGGTGTCCACCAATTCTGTCCGGCGGTAGCGAGGAGTCGGTCATTGAAGTTGACAAGGCTGGTGCTTTCCCAGTGCCCGTCCGGGTTCCATTCATTGCCACTCATCATGTCCGCGCCATGCGGCGGACGGAGACCCGCCAGTTCGGCCAGCGCCGCCGCTGTAGAAGTGCCACTTCTGCCGACGCCAGCAATTATCAGCCCAGCCACCATCTGTAAACCTCATCGATAGTTCGCTATCGGAGCAGCCGATCGCCCGACCCGGACCATGGGTATCACCAGTACCTGGTAGAACGCTAGATTACCCGACTTGACCCCTGGCCCAAGTCGGTTTTCAGAGAACCGTCATCAAGCGGCGACGAATGCGCAGCACGCAAAACGCGGCTTCCAGCGGGGGATATCCCTTTGGGAGAGTGACTGTTTCGGCGGCGATACTGTAACGGCCATAGCGTTCCTACCGATCGCTGCCCCCTTCAGCCGCCGATCTCTGCAACACCCCGACGCTGATGCCGGCGTACTCGCGGCGTCCCAACCCCTCCACAGTTGATGGGGCTGGGACTTATCGCCGGATTGCCTGTGGGTCCGGAATACGTTCCGATGGACTTAGCCGTTAGAGGCCTCCGTCGGTTAATTATTAGGTATTCTACGTTCCGTGACCTCCCCGAGGAGCGAATCGCAACGCGATGTCTGGGCGAACTATGCGGGAAAAGGAGCAGCCTACTTCGGGAGTGAGCGCGCAGACTACGTCGCTGCACTCCCGCGAGACGCGAACGTTCTCGAGATTGGCTGCGGCTCCGGCGCCACCGGAGAGTTGGCGCTCTCGCTGGGTCGAGCCGCAACCTACTGCGGCGTCGAGCTAGAGCCGTCGGCCGGTATGAGTGCAGCAGCAAAGCTCACCGAGGTAGTCGTGGGGGATGTCGAGGCGATCGACCTGCCATGGACGCCCGGATCGTTCGACGCGCTGATCCTAAGCGAGGTGCTCGAGCACCTGCGGGATCCATGGGCAACATTGAGTAAGCTGCGGCCGCTCCTGAGCCCCGGCGCCGTCGTCTACGCAAGCTCGCCGAACGTCGCCCACCAGCGGATTATCCGAATGCTCATCGCGGGCGACTGGCGGCTCGAGAAAGAGGGCCCCATGGACGCGACGCACCTACGGTGGTTCACTCCATCCTCATATGCCGCGATGTTCGCTGAGTGTGGTTTCGTAGTCGATGTTGTCCAACCGCTTTCGCCACTGACGACGAAGCAGCGGATGCTATCCGCGTTGACGCGGAGACCGCATCTCTTCTGGTGGCAGATTGATTTGCGCGCACACATTCCGTCGTGATGTCCCGCGGCCGAATCGCGCGGATCAAAATGGGCTGTCCCATAGCATCATCCGGTGGAAGTCGGCCACACCGCGTGAATCTGCGATCGGACTGTCAGAGGTGTACGCCTCAGGCTAATTGTTGACTTCGTCGCAACCCTTCAGGGGGAACCACTCAGGGTGCGAGGCTTTCATCTTCACGCATATGTCGGGATTTGCACGAAGCCATTTCTCCTGTGCCGCTGCCGCTTTCGCTTTGCGACCGGTCGGGCTCCCCGCCGAGTTGCCAGGATGTGTTGCGTCTGCGACTGGGGCATTGCAATCCAGTGATAACAGCAGCTTGGCAGGATTGTTCACCGCGCCGAACTTCGATGCCCCGCGAAGCACCTGACTTACGACCATGCAATCGTCCCGCGCAAGCTCCGTACCTACTGTCGTCGAAACCTCAAACGGGAACTTCCACTTCGTCAACGCGCCAGCCGCCTCGCTGTACGTCTTACCGACCATCGACGGCATTGTGAAGGCGTTGGCGGTTCCTGCGCTAGCTAGTACCCCGCCGAACAGCGACAATGCAACGGCGCAGCCAAGAATCTTGCCCACAAGAGCCTCCTCCGAAGAGTTTGGGTTCAATTTGAAAGGACCTCGTACGGCGTTCGTGCTGAAGGCCACTACATCGCTAGTCGCTGCGTTACCACCGAGCGTGGCACCGGAACTTTCAGCGCCGCTGCGCGACTCAGAATCGGATGCACTTCGGCATGCGCGGCCATTCCACGGGCCTCCATCACTGCCCGCATCGCACCGTCATAGCCGCGGGCTACCGATGCCCACGAGTAGTGCTGCGCCGCCCGCCGCATGCCCGCACGCGAGTCGTGTTCCCGTACAGCAGGACTGTCCATCAAGTGGAGCACGTTTTTGGCGATCAACTCTGGATCATCGGAGACAAACTCGCCGGCCGAACCGAGCACCTCGCGGTTGTAGTCGGTGTCGCGCGCCAGAATCGGCGCGCCAGCGGCCATTGCTTGCACCAACGCTGGGTTGGTTCCACCGACGCTGTGTCCGTGGAAGTAGAGGCCCGCATGCTGCCACAGCGCGAGCAGCAGCGCGTCATCGTGCACGTGGCCCAACCAGGTCACCGAAGGATGGGTGGCTAGGGCGTGTCTCCCGAATGTGAGGGTGTTATCGGCGACGATTGATCGGTGACACGGATGGATGTGATTTCTGACGAGTTCTGGGCTGTCGTGGAACCCTTGATGCCCTCGCATGAAGGCAAGCGG
>NZ_JXST01000016.1 GCF_000878195.1 Mycolicibacterium llatzerense
GTACAGCCATCGGCCGTCGCGGTCGCGGGTGAAGCGGCTGCGCTCGTGCAGGATGTGCCGGCCGCCGTCGTGCACGTACTGGGCGCGGAACTGCACCACGCCGGTCGGGTCGTGTTCGCCACCGGCCCGCCGCCCCCGATCCCGGCCGGCGGGTGATCGAGTTGCCGACGGTCGTGGCGCAGATAGGCTCGGGACCCGTGCGTGCCGTGCTGATCGTGAATCCGAACGCGACCTCGACAACCCCGGCAGGCCGGGACCTACTGGCCCATGCGCTGGAAAGCCGCGTCGACCTGACCGTCGCCCATACCGACCACCGGGGCCACGCCATCGAGATCGGGCACCAGGCCGCCGCTGACGGCACCGATGTGGTGATCGTGCACGGCGGCGATGGCACGGTGAACGAGGTGGTCAACGGCATCTTGGGGCATGCCAACGGCGTGCCGGGAGCGTCCAGCACCGCGGTCGGCGTGGTGCCCGGCGGCTCGGCGAACGTCTTCGCCAGGGCCCTCGGCATCAGCCCGGACCCGTTGCAGGCGACCAATCAGCTCGTCGACCTGCTCGACGGGGCGAGCGAAGCGACGGGAAAGGGCGATGGGTACCGCCACGATGTTCCCTGGCGGCGGATCGGGTTGATGGACTGCGGCGACCGCTGGTCGGTGTTCACCGCCGGCTTGGGGCTCGACGGTGAGGTGGTGGCTGCCGTCGAGGCGCAGCGGGCCAAGGGCCGCAAGGTGACCGCGTCGCGGTATATCCGGGTGGCCATCCGCGAGGCTGTCGGCAGCGCCCGGAAACCCCCGCGGTTGACGTTGCACCTACCAGGCCACGAGCCGATCTCCGGCGTGCACTTCGCTTTCGTCTCGAACGCCAGCCCGTGGACCTACGCCAACAGCCGTCCGGTCTGGACCAACCCCACGACGACGTTCGAGACCGGACTGGGCGTCTTCGCAACCACCAGCATGGGCATCGGGGCCAACCTTCGATTGCTGCGACGGATGCTGTCGCGTACACCACAGATCGAGGGGCCGCATCTGATCCGCGACGACGATCTGCCCTGGCTGCGGGTGACAAGTGACACACCTGTCGCGTGCCAGATCGATGGGGATTTCGTTGGCCTGCGCGAAAGTGTGACGTTCACCGCGGTCCCGGAGGCGCTCAACGTGGTCGCGCCCCCAGCAAAAGCCCAGTGACCAGCGATCTTGATTACAGTTTGCCAAATTTAGGGCGCAGGTGGCCCAAGTGTAGTACAACTGGTTTAGGGGCCTGCCAACCCGGGTCCGCAGTGACATTGCCCACGAGTTAACGCGTCGCTATTGACATCTGTCCAGCCTGTGAAAACATCAGATGCAACAGTGCAGAAACATTTCGTGTGCACCAGTTAACAGCCGAAGTGAAAAAAACCTTGCGCACTTTGCTGCGCGCCCAGTGAGGAGTGTTGACCATGGATTGGCGCCACAAGGCGGTCTGTCGGGACGAGGATCCGGAACTGTTCTTCCCCGTGGGAAACAGCGGCCCGGCCATCGCCCAGATCGCTGACGCGAAGCTCGTGTGCAACCGCTGCCCGGTGACCACCGAGTGCCTGAGCTGGGCGCTGGAGTCCGGCCAGGACGCCGGCGTCTGGGGCGGTATGAGCGAAGACGAGCGTCGCGCGCTGAAGCGCCGCAACGCGCGCACCAAGGCTCGCACCGGCGTCTAGCCACCACGGCATTCAAAAATGACCCCGGCGAATCGCCGGGGTCATTTTTTGTGCCGAGCGGCACGGCCGACCGGCCGGCTATCGCACGGAAATCACGCAAGGGCGTGCCACAAGCGGCCACTGAGCGGCGAAATATGTTGTGCGGCTCGGCCACTCAGGCCTAGTACGCGGCTCGGCCGCTCAGTCCTAGTACGCGGCTCGGCCGCGGCGGCCGATCGGCACGCGCAGCACCACATCCGTACCGCCGCCCGGCGCGGCTTCCATCGCCAGCGTGCCGTCCAGCACCGACGACACCTGCGTCTGCACGATCTGCAGCCCCAGCCGGTCCGAGTTCTCGAGAGTGAACCCGTCTGGCAATCCGTGTCCGTCGTCGTGCACCACGACGTCGAGCCAGCGCGCGGACCGGTCGGACTTGATGGTCACGCTGCCCTGCGCGGTGGTCGGATCGAAAGCGTGCTCGATGGCGTTCTGCACCAGCTCGGTGATGACCATGATCAGCGCGTGCGCCCGGTCGGCGTCCAGCACGCCCAGATCGCCCTCCCGGCGCACCCGGATCGGTGCGCCCAGCGACGCCAGGTCGTTCATCATCGGCAGGATGCGGTCGATCACCTCATCGAGGTTGACCTCCTCGTCCACCGACAGCGACAGCGCGTCGTGCACCAGCGCGATCGACGACACCCGGCGCACCGAATCCAGCAGCGCCTCGCGCGCCTCGGCATTGTTCATCCGGCGGGACTGCAGCCGCAGCAGCGCCGCCACCGTCTGCAGGTTGTTCTTAACCCGATGGTGAATCTCGCGGATCGTGGCGTCCTTGGACAGCAGCGCACGGTCCCGGCGCTTGATCTCGGTGACGTCGCGGACCAGAACCGCCGCCCCGACGGCCTGACCCCCCACGGACAGCGGGATGGTCCGCAGCAGCACCGCGGCACCGCCGGCGTCGATCTCCATGCGCATGCTGGAGCCGCCCGCCAGCAGGTCGCGGACGTGGTTCGCCAGCTCCTGCGCGTCGAAGGGATCGGAGATCAGCGGACGGGTGACGCTGATCAGGTTCTGGCCGTCGAGCTCGGTGACCAGCCCCATCCGGTGATACGCCGAGATGGCGTTGGGGCTGGCGAAGGCCACCACCCCGTCGACGTCGAGCCGGATCAAGCCGTCGCCGACGCGGGGGCTGGACCGCGACATCGGCACATCGCCGACGTTCGGGAACGTGCCCTCAGCCAGCATGCGGAGCAGGTCGCGGGCGCAGTCCAGATAGGCCCGCTCGAGCGGCGCCACCTTGCGACGGTCGGCAAGTGCGGTCTGGTGGGTGAGCACCGCCACCACGTCGTTGCCGTAGCGGACCGGCACGGCCTCCAGGTTCAGCCGCGAATCACCTTGTGCCGCAGTGTTTTCCTTGCCACGACCGATGAGCCCGGTCTCGAAGGCCGCCGAGACGGCCGGCATGTCCGCAGCGGAGTTGATGGTCCCGACCGCGTCGGTGAACAGCACCGTCAGCGCGGTGTTGGGCCGGATCTGGGCGACGCACACGAGCGCACCGTCATCGCGACGGACCCACATGAGGTAATCGGCGAACGACAAGTCGGCGAGCAACTGCCATTCTCCGACCACGGCATGCAGGTGGTCGACGGCATTGCCGGGTAGGACAGTGTGCTCGGCGAGCAGATCACCGAGGGTGGACATGGCGTGCTATCCGGTAGGGGGTCACCTAGCCGATGACGGCAATCAGATCGCCGGCCTGGATGACGTCGCCGACGGCCACGTTGACGGAAGTCACCGTGCCGCCAACCTCGGCCAGCACCGGAATCTCCATCTTCATCGACTCGAGGAGCACCACCGTGTCACCCTCACCGATCTGGTCGCCCTCGCGAACCACGACCTCGAGCACACTGGCCACGATTTCAGCGCGAACGTCCTCGGCCATCTTCACCCCACTCGTCTCCGTGTCTTTGCGCAGGCGGTGCCTGCGGCCTCTATTGCACCACAGCACCACGGTTTGCAATTGGGTGGCGTGGCCGTGCGACACTGTAGGGCGAGCAATCGAACCTTTGGAGGACCATCATGGCCAAGCGTGGCCGCAAGAAGCGTGACCGTAAGCACTCGAAGGCTAACCACGGTCGGCGTCCCAACGCCTGACCCGCTGCCTTCCTGACCGCCCGGCTCCGTAACGGAACCGGGCGGTTTTCGTCTGTCCGGAAGCGCCCAGGACGGGCGTTCAGCCGCGAACGATGGTGGTGCGGCTGATCTCGAGCTTGAGCCTGGCACGGAGGCCCTCAGGGGCCTTCTCGCCGCTGCACTTGGTGGCAATCAACGCCTTCACCCGCTCCTCCACGCCGTACTGGCGCAGGCAGGTGGGGCATTCCTCCAAGTGGAACCGCAGCTTGTCGCGCGTCTCCGTGGTGCATTCCCCGTCGAGCAGGGTCCATACCTCGGCGATCACCGCGGCGCATTCGGGATGGTCGGGGTCGATCGGGCCGATCGGCGGCTCGAACGTGTGCCCGTCGGGACGGGTGAACTCCTCGCCCATCAGGACACCTCCTGGGTGTCGAGGCTCTCGCCACGGAGGAATCCTCGGTCCCGGGCGACGCCGCTCAACAGTTCACGCAGCTGCTTGCGACCACGGTGCAGGCGGGACATCACCGTCCCGATCGGGGTATCCATGATTTCGGCGATCTCCTTGTACGGGAAGCCCTCGACGTCGGCGTAGTACACCGCCATCCGGAACTCCTCCGGCAGCGCTTGCAGCGCCGCCTTGATTTCAGTGTCCGGCAGCGCCTCGAGCGCCTCAACCTCGGCCGAACGCAGACCGGTCGACGAGTGCTCGGCGTTGGCCGCCAGCTGCCAGTCGGTGATCTCGTCGGTCGGGTATTCAGCCGGCTGCCGCTGCTTCTTGCGGTAGCTGTTGATGTACGTGTTGGTCATGATCCGGTACAGCCACGCTTTGAGGTTGGTGCCCGCGCGGAACGAATGGAAAGCCGAATAGGCCTTGACCATGGTTTCCTGCACCAAATCCTCGGCGTCCGCGGGATTGCGCGTCATGCGCAGCGCGCCGCCGTAGAGCTGATCAAGCAGCGGAATCGCGTCGCGCTCGAAGCGCGCCGTCAGTTCCGCATCGCTCTCGTGCGCCTGTCCCCCGGACTCATGCTCCGTCACTGCGGAACCCAGTCCGTCGATGTCGGTCATCGTGGTCGAGACCGTCCCTTCTGTCGCGGCGCCACGCAACAGGTCCGGCAACTCGACCGGACGTTCCAGACATGCCGTTGGCACCTGTGTCCCCTTCCGTCCGATCCTAGAGGCTGCGACCGACAAGTTCGCCAGCCATTAATTGACCATGCTGACGGGAGTAACAGCGCTGCACCGTGCACTTGTTCCCGGCCTCTAGGCTTGCCTGCCATGGCGAGCGCGGCAACCCCGGCGATCAAGGCCCTGCAGGCCGCCGGGATCAGCTACGAAATTCGGCAATTCCGGCACGACCCGCGGGCGACGTCGTTCGGCGACGAGGCCGTCAAGGAACTCGCGGCAGCAGGGTTCGCCGCGGCGCAGATTTTCAAGACGCTGGTGCTGGCGATCCCCGGCGGCCTGGCCGTCGCGGTGCTGCCGGTGCCCGACAAGCTCTCCTTCAAGGCCGCGGCGGCGGCGCTCGGCGTGCCGAAGGCGGAGATGGCCGAGCAGGCAGCGGCACAACGCACCACGGGATACGTCGTGGGCGGCATTTCCCCACTGGGACAACGCAAGTCGCTGCCAACGGTCGTCGACGAGTCGGCGCTGGGCTGGGACCGGGTGCTGTGTAGTGCGGGCAAGCGCGGGCTGGACATCGTGTTGGCCCCGACCGACCTGGTGACCGCCACATCAGCGGTGACCGCCGAGATATGTACTCCGCGGTAACTCCGGCGGCATAGGGTGTGCGCATGACACTGTCCGGGAAGACCATGTTCATCTCCGGTGCCAGCCGTGGCATCGGTTTGGCCATCGCGAAGAAGTTCGCGGCCGACGGCGCCAATGTCGCGCTGCTCGCCAAGACCGCCGAGCCCCATCCCAAGCTCGACGGCACCGTCTACACGGCGGCCAAGGAGATCGAAGAGGCCGGCGGCCAGGCGCTGCCGATCGTCGGCGACGTCCGCGACCCCGACTCGGTCACCGCGGCGGTGGCCCAGGCGGTCGAGCAGTTCGGCGCCATCGACATCTGCGTCAACAACGCCTCGGCGATCAACCTCGGCTCCATCGAGGAAGTGCCGATGAAGCGCTTCGACCTCATGAACGGCATCCAGATCCGTGGCACCTACGCCGTCTCGCAAGCCTGTATCCCCCACATGAAGGGCCGCGAGAACCCGCACATCCTGACCCTTTCGCCGCCGATCCGGATGGAATCCGAGTGGCTGAAGCCGACCGCCTACATGATGGCCAAGTACGGAATGACGTTGTGCGCATTGGGCATCGCCGAGGAAATGCGCGAGGCCGGTATCGCCTCGAACACCCTGTGGCCGCGCACCCTGGTCGCCACCGCCGCGGTGCAGAACCTGCTCGGTGGTGACGAGGCGATGGCCAAGGCCCGCCGCCCCGAGGTGTACTCCGACGCCGCCTACGCGATCTTCAACAAGCCCGCCCGCGAATACACCGGGCAGAGCCTGCTGTGCGAGGACGTACTGCTGGAATCCGGCGTCACCGACCTGTCGGTGTACAACTGCACCCCCAACGCCGACCTCGGCGTCGATCTCTGGGTCGATACCCCCAACCCGCCGGGATACACCGGCCCGTAGTCCGATCGGCCGATCTGCCCGGCGCTAATCAGCCGCCGGGCAGATCTCCACACCCGTGACCATCGGTGGCCACGCCACCGTCACCTCCACGAGTGCGGCCAGCGGCGCGACAGCGGGAAACGCCCGGTCCCACTGCTTCTGCACCTGTTCCACCGCATGCGGGTGCATAAACGTCCACGCCATCCCCACCAGCAGGTACGGCAGCGCCAGCCACAGCAGGAATTCGGCCATCGCGCCGACGCTGACCCGGCGGCTGAGCAACCGGCGCATCAGATCAACTCCCCATCGCGGCGAATCTGCCTGCGCACGTAGGCCAACAGCACGTAGCTGCCGGCCTGCCGGATGAACAGCGGCAGGAACCGGTTGACGAAAGCGACCAGCCGGAACAGCGTTTCGAACAGATACTGACGGCCGCCGCCCCACGACATGCCCATCGCGTCCCGGAAGACCGGCGCCAGGAAACCGGCGGTCAGGAACGCCAGCAGGGGCCGAAACGCCAGGGCCAGAACGGGATTGATCATCCGCAACCGCACCAGTTCGGTGAGGTACCGACGGACGGTGTCATCGATGGCCACCTTGGCACAGGCCGCGGTCCAGTAATCGTCGAACTCGGCGCGACCGGCGGGCCACTGGTCGTCGGTGACCTGCAGCGTGGTGCCGAGCGGCGCGGCGGACCGGTAGAACTGCTCGGCAAGTTCGGGTGTCAGCTCGCCGCGCAGCAGTTGATAGACGTCCTCCATGCCGACGAACAGGCATGCGGCGACCCACATCTGCAGATCGCGGTCAAAAGCGTTGTAGCGCACCGGGCTGTCCGGGCCGGACTGCACCTGGCGGTGCGCCGAGTCGACCGCCTTGCGCATGGCCGCCCGGTCCTCGTCAGTACCGAGGACGGCCACCGCGAGGTACTGAAATGTGGTGCGGGCCCGCTTCCACGGATGCTTGAGCAGATTCCCCGAATCGACCTTGCTCTCCACCACCCCGTACCCGACACCCGGCCACGACAGCTGCATGATGACGTTGGCTGCGCTGGCCGCCGCGCCCCAGAAATCGGCGGCATCGGCGATCGTCACCGGATACTCGTCCCACCGTGCGGTGCGGCGCCGAATCTGGATGCGGCAGTCCGCGAGGGCCAATGCCGGCGTTTCGCCGGTCATGGCAGGCACATGCTCGTCAGCAGCAACATCGGCCAGAACACCACGGTTCGCACGAAGACCAGCACGCGGTCCAGGCCGTGCGCCGCCTCGAACGCGCCGGTGTGGGTAACAGCCCACAGCACGCCGAGCACCAGATACGGCGCCGCCAGCATGACGGCGGAGCCCAGCCACTCGGCGATCGTCATCTCGAAACTGAAAACGCCGCCGGCGGGCTCGTCGTTGTCGGTCATGTTGATTTCACCGTAACCCGCATGGCAACAGCCGGAAAGCCGCTTCGGGAGGCCTACAGTGGCCGCATGTCGACCTGGTCAGTCGGACGGTATGAAGCCGTCGCCGAATTCATCGCGCCCATCGCCACGGAGGTCGTCTCCGCGGTGTCGGCCGGGCCCGGCACCGCACTCGTCGACCTGGCCTGCGGGACCGGCAACGCGTCGCTGCACGCCGCCGCCCTCGGCGCCCAGGTCACCGGTGTCGACATCACCCCCGAGCTGCTGGCCATCGCCGCTGCCAAGCCCGGCGGCGACGTGGTCGAGTGGGTGGCCGCCGACGCGTCCGCGACCGGTTTGCCCGACGCCGCTTTCGACACGGCGGTGTCGAACATGGGCATCATCTTCGTCGAGCCGGCCGCCATGGTCGCGGAGCTGGGCCGGCTGCTCAAACCCGGCGGTGCCCTCGGATTTTCGACGTGGGTAAAGGCCGTCGACAATCCGTTCTTCACCCCGGTTATCGAAGTGCTCGGCCAGCCGGAACCAGGCCCGTACTCCCCCGACCAGTGGGGCCTGCCCGAGCTGGTACACCAGCGGCTGGATGCCGACTTCACCGACGTGACCATCGAAAACCGCGTGCTCATTTGGCAATTCGGTTCCGTCGCCGACGCGGTGCGGTTCGTCACCGATGAATCGCCCATGCACGTCACAACCTTGACCTACCTGGACGACGCCACCCGCGCCCGGCTCGTCGACGCATTCGCCGCGGCGTTCACGGCCCACGAATCATCCGACGGGACGGTCGCTTTCGACGCGCCGTACGCGGTGATCACGGCGCAACGCCGGTGAGGGCTGCCGCTGAACTCAGCTGGCCTGGTAGAGGATTCCGCGGCCGATGGCCTCACGGATTTCCGGCATCGCGGCCTCGGCAAGAGCGTCGGCGTCAACACCGTGATGGGCGGCCAGCAGCCCGATGAGCGTGCCCAACGGCACCTCACCGCGACACCCGGCCAGCAGGGCCGTCAGCACTTCGTCCACCCCGAGCACCGCACCCGGACCGCCGGGACGACGGACCGCACAACCGATCTCCTGCCAGCCGTCCGGCCCCGGCAGCGAATGCTGCTCCAGCAGCACCGGCGCGGTGGACAGGCGGGCGGCGAGCAGCTCGTCGTCCGAGGTGTCGCGCAGGTAAGCCCGGCGCGCGAAGAACGCTTCCACCTCAGTGCCGGTGATGGGTTCGTCGGTGATCTCCTCGAGGATCTGTTCGGGCTCCTCGCCGGGGCGCGGCACGCGCAGCGAGATGAGGCCCATACCGATCCCGGTGATGCCTTCGGCGTCGAACCAGTCCAACCAGTCCGCCCCGCGCTGCGCGATCTGTTCCGCAGACTCGCCGGCGTCGGCCAGCCACAACGACACATAGCTGACCGGGTCGGCCAGTTCCCGCTGCACCACCCAGGCGTGCAGCCCCGTGCCGGCCAGCCAGTCCTGCACCCGGGTCCGCCAGTCATCTTCCCGGACAATCCAATTGGCCATGATCTGGGCGGTGCCGCCAGGGTTCAGGTAACTGCCGACGTTCTGGATGATGGTGCGGCACAACCCATCGCCGGCGACGCCCGAATCGCGGTAGATGTAGTCCTGGGCGCCCGCGCCGACCACGAAGGGCGGGTTGGACACGATGAGGTCGAAGCGCTCCCCCGCCACGGGGTCGAAGAGGCTGCCGGGCCGCAGATCCCAGGACATCCCGTTGAGCCCCGCAGTGGCCTGCGCCAGCGCCAGCGCCCGCGGGTTGGTGTCGGTGGCCACGATGTCGGCGCAGTGACCGTTCAGGTGCAGCGCCTGGATACCGCAGCCGGTGCCCAGGTCGAGCGCGCGCTGCACCGGGGTCCGAATCACGGCCCGCGCCAACGACATCGACGCACCCCCGATGCCGAGGACATGCTCATGCTCCACGGGTCCTGCGCGCAGGGCGGCATCCTGGTCGGAGACGACGTAGAAGTCGCGTTCCCCGTCTGAATGCGGACGAATGTCGAGGGCCGCCCGGACGGTGTCCGTCACCTCCAGCACGCCGGCTGCCGCCAGCTCGGCCAGGCTGGTCGAGGGGAACGCGGCCCGCACCTGCTCGGCCGGTTCGTCGGTGCCGAGCAGGAACAGCCGGATCAGCGTGGCCAGCCGGCTGCCGTCCGCGGTGGCACGCAGCGCCGGCCACCACGCACCCCGGCCGAGGGCCGCATTGGCGTCGTCACCGAGCAGTTCGGCCACCCCGTCGGTGGTGTACCCGGCAGAGCGCAGGTCAGCGCCGAGAGCTTCCACGAGCAAGGGATCCAGGGCGGTCAAAACAGCGTTCCTTCGGATTCGGAGTCGGCGGGCTCGATCAGTTCCGGGCCATTGTTGCGAATGCTGTTGACCAACTTCGACACCTCACGAGTGACGATCCGGTCCAGGTCGCCGTGCCCGCGCAGCAGGCCTTCGTCGATGGGCGCGTCGGGGTCCAGCCAGCGGTCCCAGTCGCCGGCGCTGATGGTCAGCGGCATGCGGTCGTGGATGCCGGCCAGCGGCCCGACCGACTCCGTCGTGATGATGGTGCAGCTGACCAGTGGAAGACTGTCGCGGGACGCACCTGCCCCTTCTCCCGTCGCTTCGCTCGCCCCTCTCGGCCGCCACGTCGACCACAATCCCGCCATGAACAACAGCTCGTCGTCGGCAGCGTGCATGTAGAACGGCGTCTTCGTGGCCTTCTTGCCCTCGGCAGCCGGGTTGGGCCGCCATTCGTACCAGCCGTCCATCGGGATGAGGCAGCGCTTCGATTTCGCCGAACCGCGGAACGCCGGTGACGTGGTCAGCGTCTCGGCGCGCGCGTTGATCAACAGCGGTCCCTTGGTGTCGGGCGCACCATCGGCCGTCGTCTTGACCCACGGCGGGATCAGGCCCCAGCGCATCGACCGGACCCGGCGGGTTGGCTCGTCGCCGGGCTCGGAATGCCGCCGCACGACGCTGCTGATGGTCGTGGTGGGCGCGACGTTGTAGTTGGCCGAAGGCAGGGTGCTGCCCTGCTCACCGCCGTCTTTCGCCGGGTCGGACACCTTGGCGGCGCTCTCATCCAGAGCCTGGATTTTCGCCGCCAGCAGCGCCGGGTCGGTGGTGACTGCAAATCGCCCGCACATACCAGGCAGGATAGGGGCATGGAAACCTGGCCCGCACCGTCGGTGACCGGTCCGGTGCAGGCCACTGTCACCGTGCCGGGATCGAAGTCGCAGACCAATCGGGCGCTGATCCTGGCGGCCCTGGCCACCCCGCAGGGCACCTCGACCGTCAGCGGCGCACTGCGCAGCCGCGACACCAACCTGATGATCGGCGCGCTGCAGGCGCTCGGCGTGACGATCGCCGGAGACGGCACCGAGCTGACCGTCGGCGGCGCCATCGCTCCTACTGGGGACGTGCGCATCGACTGCGGGCTGGCCGGCACCGTGCTGCGGTTCGTCCCGCCGGTGGCGGCGCAGGGCACCGGACACGTTGTCTTTGATGGCGACGAGCAGGCCAAGACCCGCCCCATCACCCCGCTACTGGACGCGATGCGCGGTCTCGGCGTCGACATCGACGGCGACGGCATGCCGTTCACCGTCTCCGGCACCGGATCGGTGGCCGGCGGCGAGGTGCGGATCGACGCATCGTCGTCGTCGCAGTTCGTGTCCGGGCTCTTGTTGTCGGGAGCCACTTTCCGCTCGGGACTGACGGTCATCCACACCGGTGAGACGGTGCCGTCGCAGCCGCACATCGAAATGACCATCACGATGCTGCGCGACGCGGGTGTCGAGGTCGACGACAGCGAGCCGAACCGCTGGCATGTGTCGGCCGGCCCGATCGCGGCGCGACACTGGGCCATCGAGCCCGATCTATCGAACTCGGTGCCGTTCCTGGCCGCCGCCGCGGTGACGGGTGGCACGGTGCGGCTGGCCCACTGGCCGACCCAGAGCGTGCAGCCGTCCGGCGACATCCTGGAGCTCCTGGGCAAGCTGAATACCTCTGTCCAGGTTGTCGATTCGCATCTGGAGGTCAGGGGTGCGCAGAGCTACCCGGGCTTCGAGGCCAACCTGAAGGCCGTCGGCGAGCTGGCGCCGTCGATGGCCGCGCTGGCCGCGCTCGCCAGCCCAGGTTCGGTGTCGACGCTCTCGGGCATCGCGCATCTGCGTGGGCACGAGACCGACCGGCTGGCCGCGCTGACCAACGAGATCAACGGACTGGGCGGCCAGTGCCGCGAGACCGACGACGGTCTGGTGATCACGGCCGTGCCACTGCACGAAGGCCTTTGGCGGTCCTACGCCGACCACCGCATGGCCACCGCCGGCGCGATCATCGGGCTGCGCGTGCCCGGTGTGCAGGTGGAGGACATCGGCACCACAGCCAAGACGCTGCCCGACTTCCCGGGTATGTGGGCAGACCTGCTGGCCGGGAAATAGCTTGCGGGAGTACGACGAATCAGATGTCCGGGTGCGCTCGGGCAAAGGTTCACGTCCCCGCACCAAGAACCGGCCGACCCACGCCGACGCCGAAGCGGCCATGGTCGTCACCGTCGACCGCGGCCGCTGGGGCTGTGCGCTCGACGGCAATCCCGACCACATCGTCACCGCGATGCGGGCCCGCGAACTGGGCCGCACGCCGATCGTCGTCGGCGACTCGGTGGGCATCGTCGGCGACCTTTCAGGAAAACCCGACACCCTGGCCCGCATCGTCCGCCGCGACGAACGCCGAACCGTGTTGCGCCGCACCGCCGATGACACCGACCCGACCGAACGTGTGGTCGTCGCCAATGCCGACCAGCTGCTGATGGTGGTCGCGCTGGCCGACCCGCCGCCGCGTGCCGGGCTGGTGCAGCGCGCGCTGATCGCCGCCTACACCGGCGGCCTGCGGCCGATCCTGTGTCTGACGAAGAACGATCTGGCGCCGGCCGAGCCGTTCGCCGCCGAATTCGCCGGCCTCGACCTGACGGTGCTGACCGCCGGGCGCGACGACCCCCTCGATGTGGTGGCACCGCTGCTCGAAGGTCAGGTGACGGTGCTGCTCGGACACTCCGGCGTGGGCAAGTCCACGTTGGTGAATCGCCTTGTGCCGCACGCAGATCGGGCCATCGGTGCGGTGTCGGGCGTCGGCAAGGGCAAGCACACCTCGACGCAGTCGGTGGCGCTGCCGCTGGCCGGGTCCGGCTGGGTCGTCGACACCCCGGGCATCCGGTCCTTCGGCCTCGCGCACATCAAGCCCGACGACGTGCTGCTGGCGTTCTCCGACCTCGCCGAGGCCATCGAGGACTGCCCCCGCGGCTGCGGGCACATGGGCCCGCCCGCCGATCCGGAATGCGCACTGGACGCGCTCACCGGCCCGGCCGTCGACCGCGTCGTCGCCGCCCGGAGCCTGCTCGCGGTACTCAACGAACCGACGTACTAGCTCAGCGGACCACCAGCATGGTGGCCCGGTAATCCGGCAGCGGAATGGTCCCGGGAATCTCGGGATACGGGTCCAGTGAACGCAATTCGACGGTGTACCCGCCGACCGTCTCGGTCAGGTGAGTCTGGCCCGGTGCCGGGTTCGTGTTGAACTCCAGCGTGGTCGGCGGCTGACCGTCGGGCGTGGCGATCACCGCGATGTGGGCCGCGCCCGTCCACACACACGACACCCGCTTGGGACAGCGCGAATCATCAAGCACCCGATCGAATTTCAGCCGCAGTCCGGCGCCGTCGAGCACCGCTTCCTGCCCACCGCCGAGGACGAACTCATGGCCGAGTTGCGCGGATTCGGTGTCGGGCCGCGCCTGTCCTGGCGAGCAGCCGACGGCGATCACCGCCCCGAGCACCACCACGAGGAAACGCGAAAACCCCCAAAACCGGGTGGTTTTGGGGGTTTTCACTCGCGTTGCTAGGCCGCAGCCATGCGCTTGGCCGCACGACGGCTGCGCACGGTGCGGATGGCCGTCTTCAGACCGCGCTTGTTGCCGGTCGCCGGGTCGACGGCGCCGAAGCTCTCGTCGAGCTCGACGAACATCCGCTCGCTGCGGGTCTCCGGCGCATCGTCCGAGGTGTCCTGCAGGAACTTGTCCGGCAACGACAGCTTGGCGATGGTGCGCCAGGTCTTGGCGTACTGCACGAGGAACGGCCCGGTGGTGTAGGGCAGGTCGTACTTCTCGCACAGCGCCCGCACCCGGATCGAGATCTCGGCATACCGGTTGCTCGGCAGATCCGGAAACAGGTGATGCTCGATCTGGTGGCTCAGGTTGCCGCTCATGAAGCGCAACACCGGACCAGAGTTGAAGTTGGCACTGCCCAGCATCTGGCGCAGGTACCACTGGCCGCGCGACTCACCCACCATGTCGGTCTTGGTGAATTTCTCTGCGCCATCCGGGAAATGGCCGCAGAAGATCACCGCGTTCGACCACACGTTGCGGATGACGTTGGCCACCGCGTTGGCCCTGAGCGTCGACTTGAACGTGGCACCCGGCGACAGTGACGTGATCGCGGGGTACGCGACGTAGTCCTTGGTCAGCTGCTGCGCAGCCTTGACGCCGAATTCCCGCACCCGAACCATCGTGGCCTTGCGGTCGTCGCGGCCCTTGAAGATCTTGCCGAGCTCCAGGTGCTGCAGGCCGACGCCCCACTCGAAACCGATCGCCAGCAGTGTGTTGAAGAGCAGATTGCCGTAGAGATTGAACGGCCGCCACTTCGCATCGCGGGTGACCCGGATGACGCCGTAGCCCACATCGTCGTCCATGCCCAAGATGTTTGTGTACTTGTGGTGCATGAAGTTATGGGTGAACCGCCAGTGCTTGGACGCGCCGCTCATGTCCCACTCCCACGTCGAGGAGTGAATCTCGGGATCGTTCATCCAGTCCCACTGGCCGTGCATGACGTTGTGGCCGATCTCCATGTTCTCGACGATCTTGGCCACGCCCAGCGTGCTCGCCCCGGCCCACCAGAACGACCGCTTCGAGCTGCGCAACAACAGCAGGCGCCCGGCTACCTCGAGAGCACGCTGTGCCGCGATGGTGCGGCGGATGTATCGCGCGTCGCGGACGCCGCGGGATTCCTCGATATCTTGGCGGATCGCGTCGAGCTCATTGCCCAAAGCCTCGATATCAGCTTCGGTCAGGTGCACGAATTCCGGTACATCAGTCACTGCCATTGTCGACCTCCTTCCCAAATACCTACGCTAGCGTAACCTACGGCATAGTAGGTTTCTAGCCAGCTAACTCTAGATTTCCCAATTCTGCTGCTGGGTTAAATATCCAACACACAGTCGCCGGCCGCAGCCGAAATGCAGGTCTGCACTCGACTCCCGGGCTCTCGTTCCTCACCCGTGCGCAGATCCCGCGCGTGACCGTCCAGCAAACTCACTACACACGACTGGCAGATGCCCATCCGGCAGCCAAAGGGCATCCGAACGCCGGCCTGTTCACCGGCCTCCATCAGCGACGTCGCCGCATCGGCGACGACGGTCTTGCCGCTGCGCTCGAACGTCACCGAACCGCCGGTGCCGTCGACCGCAGCGCGCGACGCCGCGAAACGCTCCAGGTGCAGCCGCACCCCGAGCCCCGCCGCTTCGAACTCACGCTCGGCGTCGTGGAGCATGGCCTCCGGGCCACACGCCCACGCTTCCCGCGTCCGCCAATCGGCGACCTCGTCGTCGAGCTTGGCCAGGTCCAGGCGCCCGTCGGTACGCGTGGCCCGCACCCGCAGCTGGTAGCTCGGGTGATCCTTGGCCAGCTGCGCCAATTCGTCGGCGAAGATGACGTCGGCCTCGGTCGGGGCCGAGTGCAGGTGGACTATGTCGGTGATCTGGTCCCGGCGCGCCAGGGTGCGCAGCATCGACATCACCGGGGTGATGCCCGAGCCGGCGGTCAGGAACAGCACCTTGCCGGGCGCGGGGTCCGGCATGACGAACTCGCCCTGCGGCGCCGCCAGCCGCACGATGGTCCCGGGCGCCACGCCACCGACCAGGTGGGTCGACAGGAACCCCTCGCGCATGGCCTTCACCGTGATGGTGATGGTGTGGTCGCTGTGCGACTCCACCGGGCTCGAGGTCAGCGAGTACGAACGCCAGCGCCACCGGCCGTCCATGAGCAGGCCGATGCCGATGTACTGGCCCGGGTGGTAGTCGAACGAGAAGCCCCAGCCCGGCTTGATCACCAGGGTCGCCGAATCCTCGGTTTCCTGCCGGACGTCGACGACCTTGCCGCGCAGCTCGCGCGCCGACCACAGCGGATTGACCAGCTTGAGATAGTCGTCCGGCAACAGCGGTGTGGTGATGCGCGCGACGATGGTGCGCAGTGCGTGCCAGCCCGGCCGTTCCTTGGCGCCGGCCACCGTGGGCCGCACCGTATTGACGACATTGGCCGAGATCTTGATGTCGTTCTTGGCCACGTTCACTCCCGCTCAGGTGGTCACCACTGGTCGCGTCCCGACCAGCTCGCCTTAACCTACGGTACCGTAACCTACGCGCAAGTAGCTACCCCCGCCGGCCACAATCGAGGGCTACAGCAGCTCCAACAAGAACGGTAACTCTTGAGCGGCGTACCACGCCAGATCATGATCCTGAGCATCTCCGACAGTGAGCTCGGCGTCCTCGTCACCCAGGTCGGCAGCGTCGACGGCGGCCACCGCAGCAAGCACCGCCGGCTCGGCCGTCGAGTTGTCGACGTACACCGCGATCACGTCGGCCAGCGCGACCGGCCCGGCCAGCCGCACCACCGCGTCGTCCAGATCGGGGCGGAGTACGACACCGTCGACCCCGTCCACTTGGGCCACCAGCACCGCGCGCCGCGGCGGCAACCCGCCTTCCACGCCTTCCCCGCCGGCCTCGCCCACGCCCTCGCCGGCGAGCAGCCGTAGCGATGCCAGCGCCGCTTCCTGCAGCGCGATCTCGCCGAGCTCGTCCTCGTCTCCGTGCGAGTACGCCTCACGCAGGGTCGGCGTCACCGCGAACGCGGTACCGCTGCGGGCCGGCATCGCCCCGTCGGCCACGAGTTGCGAGAGCATGGCCAGGGTCGCCGGAATGTAGACGCGCACCAGGGCACTCTAAAGGGATCTCTCGGGATCGCCCATCAGCTCGGCCACGTGATCTGGCACATAGGTGGTGAGCTCACGCGACGGCCGGACGTACGTGCCCGTCACCACCGGCCGCTCGGGCAGCTCCACCTTCGCGTGGTCGACCGCGGTGTACGGGATCGTGGACAGCAGATGCGCGATCATGTTCAGCCGCGCGTGCTTCTTGATATCCGATTCGACGACGAACCACGGACTCTGCGGGGTGTCGCAATGGACCATCATCTCGTCCTTCGCCCGCGAGTAGTCCTCCCAGCGGTACACCGACTCCAGGTCCATCGGCGACAGCTTCCACTGGCGCACCGGGTCGTTCATGCGAGACCGGAACCGCTTGAGCTGCTCCGCGTCCGACACCGAGAACCAGTACTTGCGCAGCATGATCCCGTCGTCGATCAGCATCTGCTCGAAGATCGGGGTCTGCCGCAGGAACAGCGCGTGTTCCTGCGGGGTGCAGAACCCCATGACCTTCTCCACGCCGGCCCGGTTGTACCAGGACCGGTCGAACAGCACGATCTCGCCTTTGGCCGGCAGGTGCGCTATGTAGCGCTGGTAGTACCACTCGCCCCGTTCCCGGTCACTGGGCGCCGGCAGCGCCGCGACCCGTGCGATGCGGGGACTGAGGTATTCGGTGGCGCGCTTGATGGTGCCGCCCTTGCCCGCGGCGTCGCGGCCCTCGAAGACGATCACGACGCGCGCGCCGGAGGCGCGCACCCACTCCTGCAGCTTCACCAGCTCGGTCTGCAGCCGGAAAATCTCGGCTTCGTAGACGTCATTCGGGATCTTGCGGGCCTTCTTGGCGCGCTTCCGGTCCTTGCCTTCGTTGGCCACCCCTACCCCCTTCGTGGAATCAGCGTGCGGTTTCCCGCAGCTCGTCGAGTGCCTCGCGCAGCAGGCTGGGGAACACGTCGACGTCGCTCATGGCCTCGCGGTCGGCGTTGATGCCGTAGTAGAGGCTGCCGTTGTAGGACGTGATGCCCAGCGCCAGCACCTGATTGTTCAGCAGCGGCGGCACCGCGTAGGTGTCCAGCAGCTTGGTGCCGGCGACGTACATCTGTTTCTGCGCGCCCGGCACGTTGGTGATCAACAGGTTGAACTGGCGCGCCGGGAAGCTCGTCGCGACACGGGTGCCCATGGCGTGCAGCGTCGGCGGCGCGAAACCCGACAGCGTGACGATGGTGCGTGCGTCGACCGGCGTGGTCGTGGTGGCCTGGGTCTCGGTGGCGTGCGCGATCTGGGACAGCCGGACCAGCGCGTTGTTCTCCCCCACCGGCAGGTCCACCAGGAAGGGCGTCACCTCGCTGATCGCCTGCCCGGGGCCTGCGGACTCCAGGTGGTCGGTCTCGGGGTACACCGACATCGGCGCCATGGCCCGCACCGTCAGGCCCGTCGATACCGATTGGCCGCGGGACATCAACCAGTTGCGCAGCGCGCCGGTCACCACCGACAGCACCACGTCGTTGACGTCGCAGTCGAAGCGGGTCCGCAGCTGGCGGTACTCCTCGAGCTCGTGCTTGGCGACGGTGAACCGCCGGTTGCGGGAGACGGTGGCGTTCAGTGGGCTGCTCGGGGCGGTGCCCCGCACCATCGTGCGGGCCATGTCGATGACCCGCCGGCCGGCCTCGACGAACTGTTCGGTGCTGGAGATCATGTCGGCCGCCGCCGACTGCACCGCGGCCAACTGGGCCGTCGGCCGGGTGATCCACTCACCGATTGCGCCCAGCAGCAGCGAGACGTCGCTGGGTTCACGTCCAGGGATCCAGATGTCCTCGCCGAACTCGGGCGGCTTCTGGGTCCGGTCGGCGATGACGTGCCCGATCTCCAGCGCCGTCATGCCGTTGACGAGGGCCTGGTGGGTCTTGGTGTAGATCGCGAGGCGGTTGTCGGAGAGCCCCTCGACCAGGCACATCTCCCATAGCGGCCGGGTCTTGTCCAGGGGCCGCGACCCCAGCCGGGCCACCAGGTCATGGAGCTGGGCATCGCTGCCCGGAGACGGCAGCGCCGAACGCCGGATGTGGTAGGTGATGTCGAAGTCGCGGTCGTCGACCCAGACCGGCCGGGCCAGGCCGAGCGTGACCTCGCGGACCTTCTGCCGGTAGCGCGGGATCTGCGGGAGTCTGGCCTCGACGTTCGCCAGCAGGGTCTCGTAGCTCAGGCCGGCCCGCGGCCGCCGCAGGATGGACAGCGTCCCGACATACATGGGTGTCGAGGAGTCTTCTAGCCCGTAGAACGACGCGTCTGACGCCGACAACCGGGTCACCATGCAGCCCGCTCCTCCTCACACCTCCGGCAGGACTCCGTCACGGTATCCCCGGGGCCTGTCCCGTGCAGCACCGGACTGGCGAATTGGCGTCGAGCGCCAGGTGAAACCGGTGCGATGATTTAGCGGTCTGCAACTCTCCAGCAGATGCGCCGCACGCACCGGACCTATCGCTGGAGAGATTGTCATGACCGCATCGACCCGCATCGACATCGATCCGACGGCGCCGATCGTCGATTACGAGCCGACGCCGATCGAGGCGGGCACGACGGATCGTGCCGTCAACCGGCTGCGTGTGGTGTCGGGTCGAGGACCAGACTGCGCTGCAGCATCCGTCGTCGAATGTCAGCTCGAGGCAGCACCGCCCACAGCCGCACTGGTGTTCGCCGATACCGTGCTGCGCCGGGTCCTGGAGGTCAGCGACCGGCGCCGGCCGATGGCGCAGCTGCGGCCACTGGTCACCGCGACGCTGTTCGACGCCATGTCGTCCTGGCCCCGCCACACCCGGACCGACGGCGTGGCAGTGCTGCGGCGGGTACGGCTACGCACCGCCCGCGAACAGGACGGGCTGGCCACGGCGATCGAAGTGTTCGCCACCTTCAGCCGCGGGCCACGACTGCACGCTGCCGCCGGCCGTATCGAAATCGTCGGCGGGCGTTGGCAATTCGTGGCCCTGCAGCTGGGTTAACCGGTTGGTCAGCGGCGCTTCTGCTTGCGCGCGGCATCCCGACGCTCGCGACGCGAACCCGGACCGGCCGCGTGCCGGCCGCCCTCACGGCGGACCTCGGCGGACCCGTCCTCACCCGGACCGGTGTACGTCATGGCCGGCGCCTTGTTCTCGATTCCCTTGGCGCGCAACGCAGCCGGTGCAGCCTGCTCTTCAGCAGCGCTCTGCTCGGCCTCGGCGGCGAACTGCGCCAACCCCTGCGGCGCGGCGACCGGGGCCACCTGCGGCGATTGCTGTGCCTCGACCTGCACGTTGAACAGGAACCCGACCGACTCTTCTTTCAGCCCGTCGAGCATGCCGGTGAACATGTCGAAGCCCTCGCGCTGGTACTCGACCAGCGGGTCGCGCTGCGCCATGGCACGCAGGCCGATGCCTTCCTTGAGGTAGTCCATCTCGTAGAGGTGCTCACGCCACTTGCGGTCGATGACGTTGAGCAGGACGCTGCGCTCGAGCTGCCGCATGGCACCCGGTCCGGCGATGGCCTCCAGGTCGGCTTCGCGCTTGGCGTAAGCCTTTTCGGCGTCGGCGATCAGGGCGTTGCGCAGCTCTTCCTGGGTCAGCTCGCCCGGCTCGCCGATCGCGTCGGAGTCGACCAGGTCGTGGTGGTCCAGGCCGACCGGGTACAGCGTCTTGAGCGCGTCCCACAGCTTGGCCAGGTCCCAGTCCTCGGCGTAGCCCTCGGCGGTGGCGCCGTCGACGTACGCGGTGATGACGTCGACCAGCATCTGGTGCGCCTCGCCGGAAAGGTCGTCGCCCTCCAGGATCATCTTGCGCTCGCGGTAGATGACCTTGCGCTGCTGGTTCATCACCTCGTCGTACTTGAGGACGTTCTTGCGGACCTCGAAGTTCTGCCCTTCGACCTGGGTCTGCGCGCTCTTGATCGCGCGGGTCACCATCTTGGCCTCGATCGGCACGTCGTCCGGCAGGTTCAGCCGGGTCAGCAGCGCCTCGAGGGTGGCACCGTTGAAGCGGCGCATCAGCTCGTCGGACAGCGACAGGAAGAACCGGGACTCGCCCGGGTCGCCCTGACGGCCGGAGCGGCCGCGCAGCTGGTTGTCGATACGACGGGACTCGTGGCGCTCGGTGCCCAGCACGTACAGGCCACCGACCTCGCGGACCTTCTTGGCCTCTTCCTCGACCAGCTCCTTGACCTTCGGCAGCTCCTCGTGCCAGGCCGCTTCGTACTCTTCGGGGGTCTCGACGGGGTCCAGACCGCGCTTGCGCAGGCGCGCGTCGGTGATGAAGTCGACGTTGCCGCCCAACACGATGTCGGTACCGCGACCGGCCATGTTGGTGGCGACCGTGATGGCCTTCAGCCGGCCGGCCTCGGCGATGATGCTCGCTTCCTGCTCGTGGTACTTGGCGTTGAGCACGTTGTGCGGGATGCGGCGCTTGGTGAACTGCTTGGACAGGTACTCCGACCGCTCCACGCTGGTGGTACCGATCAGGACCGGCTGGCCCTTCTCGTAGCGCTCCTGCACGTCGTCGACGACGGCGATGTACTTGGCCTCTTCAGTCTTGTAGATGAGGTCGGACTGGTCCTGCCGCACCATCTCGCGGTTGGTCGGAATCTGCACCACACCGAGCTTGTAGATCTCGTGCAGCTCGGCGGCCTCGGTCTCGGCGGTACCGGTCATGCCGGACAACTTGTCGTAGAGGCGGAAGTAGTTCTGCAGCGTGATGGTGGCCAGCGTCTGGTTCTCGGCCTTGATCTCGACGTGCTCCTTGGCCTCGATGGCCTGGTGCATGCCTTCGTTGTAGCGGCGACCGACCAGCACGCGGCCGGTGAACTCGTCGACGATGACGACCTCGCCGTCACGGACGATGTAGTCCTTGTCGCGCTGGAACAGTTCCTTGGCCTTGACGGCGTTGTTCAGGTAACTGACCAGCGGCGAGTTGGCGGCCTCGTAGAGGTTGTCGATGCCCAGCTGGTTCTCGACGAACTCGACACCGGCCTCGTGCACACCGATGGTGCGCTTGCGGATGTCGACCTCGTAGTGGACGTCCTTCTCCATGAGCGGCGCGATGCGAGCGAACTCGGTGTACCAGTTCGACGCACCGTCGGCCGGGCCCGAGATGATCAGCGGGGTACGGGCCTCATCGATGAGGATCGAGTCGACCTCGTCGACGATGGCGAAGTTGTGGCCCCGCTGCACCATGTCGTCGGTCGAGTGCGCCATGTTGTCGCGCAGGTAGTCGAAGCCGAACTCGTTGTTGGTGCCGTACGTGATGTCGGCGTTGTACGCGGCGCGGCGCTCCTCCGGCGTCATCTGCGACAGGATCACCCCGACCTCCAGGCCGAGGAAGCGGTGCACGCGGCCCATCCACTCGCTGTCGCGCTTGGCCAGGTAGTCGTTGACGGTGACGACGTGCACGCCCTTGCCGGCGAGCGCGTTGAGGTAGGCCGGCAACACACAGGTCAGGGTCTTGCCCTCACCGGTCTTCATCTCGGCGACGTTGCCGTAGTGCAGCGCGGCGCCGCCCATCACCTGGACGTCGAAGTGGCGCTGGTCCAGCACGCGCCAGGCCGCCTCGCGGGCGACCGCGAAGGCTTCGGGCAGCAGGTCGTCGAGCGACTCGCCGTCGGCGATGCGCTTCTTGAACTCGTCGGTCTTGCCGCGCAGCTCGTCGTCCGACAGCTTCTCGACGTCATCGGACAAGGTGTTGACATAGGCGGCGACCTTTTGCAGGCGCTTGACCATGCGACCTTCACCGATGCGGAGCAACTTCGACAGCACGGCAACAACCCCTGTACCTTCACAGGCTCACACTGCCTTCGACGGGCGCGCGAGCAACTCAATGGACTCTCAGCGACAACCATCGTAGGCGTACGAGGTGCCGGGCCCCGCCGAACGTGGCCTACGAGCGGGCGGAGCCCGACTCACGAGCGCCAAGGGCTCGCTCGCGGGCGATGAGGAAAAGCGGAAACGCCACGCTGATCGCGACGACGAAGCTCAGCGCCACGTATGCCCACACATACCTGACCCCGACCCGACGCGCCTCCACCACCATCAACACGACCGCGGACACCCCGAGCAGCATCAGGTCATTGGTCAACGAACTGGTCGCGTGATTCAGGTATCCCTGCTGGAAGAATTCGAGCAGGTTGCCGCCGGTCTTGAAGTACGCGATGTTGTGCCACCACGTGGCGATCAAAGCGATCAGGGCGATCACACCGTAGGCCACGCACAAATTTCGCCGAGTCCCCGTCATCAAGGGAGTATCACGCAAAACTGCGGTGCCGGCGCCGTATCGGCGCCGACACCGCAGTCTCGGCGGTAGGTCGGACTACTGACCCAGTCGGATCAATCCGTAGTCGTAGGCGTGTCGGCGGTAGACCACCGTCGGCCGATCGCTCTCCTTGTCGTGGAACAGGAAGAAGTCGTGTCCGACCAGCTCCATCTCGTAGAGCGCGTCGTCCACCGTCATCGGGTTCGCCGGGTGCTCCTTGACGCGGACCACCTGACCCGGAACGTGGTCATCGAGGTCGGCGGAGGCGGCCTGGCTCGGCGTTGCGGGCAGGTCCTCGGGCGGGACGATGGACGTCGCCTCCGCGAGCCCTACCGGGGTCTTGTCGCCGTAGTGAATCTTGCGGCGGTCCTTGCTGCGCCTCAGCCGGTTCTCGAGTTTGCCGACGGCCGATTCGAGCGCCGCGTAGAAGCTGTCCGCGCACCCTTCGCCACGTACGACCGGTCCACGGCCACGGGCGGTGATCTCCACGTGCTGGCAGTTCTTGCGCTGGCGTCGGTTCTTCTCGTGGTCGAGTTCGACGTCGAACAGATAGATGGTGCGATCGAAACGCTCCAATCGGGAGAGTTTCTCGGAAACGTAGATGCGGAAATGTTCGGGGACTTCGACGTTACGGCCCTTGACGACAACGTCGGCGTGCGGTTCGGGCGCAGGCTCGGTGTCGTCGGCAAACATGGTCGAGCGGGCAGAATCCACGGATTGGGTTGACATGCTTGGCAACTCGCTTCTCTCTCGCAGTGTGCGTGTGCGCTTCTTGCACACGGTCTGAACTACGCGCCGAGCGGGTCTGCAAGTCGCCGCAGCCCGGCGCGAGGTGTTGAAGTACTCACCTCCTACCGCTGTCAGCGATTTTGGTACCGAGTGAATATGCCGGTACCGCCGTGAGGCTTCACGGGTCGTTGCAGCCGACGGTAGTCCGAGTTCACCTAGTCGTGCCACCGATTTCGCATACCGGTTTTGAGAACTTCATATCGAGTTGATGTAGGTACCCGGCGGACCGTGTCCAGGCGGCCGGAAGTTCAGCCCTGTGCTATTGCCAGCCGCCTGAACCATGAACAAAACGCCCGCGACGGCCGGTCATTCATCTTGCCGGCCCAAGCCTTGAGGGACCGCTACCCTGACCTCTATGTCCGACCCGGACCTAGAACACGCGGTCGCTTATCCGTTCGACATCCCTCGCCACTCGTTTGTGTTCAACCCACAGACCCACACACCGGACCCGTTCGACTACGAAATGATCGAGGACCGTCAGCTGGTGCCGGTCGCGGCCGTCGGCTCAAACGCCTCACCATCTCAGCTCAGTCGCAAGTTTCCGCCGGACGGAGCGGTGACCGAAGCTATTCCGGTCCTCTACACCGAAATCCGGGACTTCGACTCCGTATATGCCGCGAGGGTCTCCAAGTACGGATCGATTCCCGCTACGCCATATCCATCTCCGGGGACGTCGATCCGAGTGCACGTGACGTTCCTGAACGGACGTCAATTGGAGCGGATGAACAGCACCGAATCACTCGGGGTGGGCTACGACCTGGTCGAAATGCCGGATGGTTGTTTCCCCGAGCTACCCGGCCGGCGAGTGCTGACGTACGTCGCACGCTCCGGAGCGCTACTCATCGGTGATCGTCCAGCCGCACTGGCAGACATCCCTGGCAGCAATAGGACCTTCGCGGAAATCAGCGAGCGAACGGCGATCGATGTTGTAGCTGAGATCCTCGGATTCGACGCCGCGGGGCTGGTCCACGCCGTCATCATGGACCGCGAACTGCACGCAGCATTGAATCGGCAATTGGCGCCAAGGGGATCCAGATGGCCGTAGTCGACTTCTCGCCGCAATCGCTTCCTCCCATGACGGTCGGAGCGACGTCGGCCCGCGATCACCAGCGCCTGGGCCAACCGTATGTCGTGGTGATGTCCCCAGAGTTGGCGGGCCGCGCCGCCGGCCATCTACGGCTGACGTATCTGACCCGCAGTTTCGACCCCACACGTCGACTTGGCGTGCTGGCTTATGTCATCGCAGATCGGGGCTGCTCCGGCACCCAGATGCGATGTGACCAAACGATCAGAACCGCACTTGGCATGCCGACCATCTTGCCGGCTGTCAGCCCGGTCATCGAAGGCTTGGCCGTCGAGCCCGTCTACGCTTCGTACCGCAATCGACTACGCAGCCTGACCAGTGTCATCACCGGGCGGCGATACGTCATGCTGCGAGCAGCGCCCCCCAAGCCGGCCGATATCGAGAAGGACCTGTGCCGTATCAGGTCCGATGATCTTGCCGCCATCGGAACAAATCCCGGATCCCTGGTTCTGCTCTTCGCGGCGAAGACCGACAAGAAAGGTCGCCGGGCCCTGTCAGTTGTCGCCGCCAAAGCCCTGGCGCTTGGGTCCGATGAGATCGCCCAACGTCGCGACGACCAGGAACAGACACGAGACCGGCTGTGGGACGCTCGCTATCGTTGCCCCAAGCAGATATTGGGTGTGGTCGGCGACGATCTCTCACCGTTGTGGCTTGACAGTGACGCACGGCAACGGCTTGGCATACAACAACTTTCGCCGATACTCGTCCGGCGAGACACTCGCTCGTCACTCACTCGGCAAAGTCAGGAGTTCGGCGTCGCGCTGTTGACTTCATTCCTCACTCTGCAGGCGATCATCGCGCCACTCACTACTCACTGGAACGCCGGAGTGCGGAGTCTCAGCAGTTTCGCCATTTCACTGTTGGGAGCACTTTCGCTGATCGTGTGGCGTCTGCGCACCGACATCCGCTGAATCCGCTCCGCCGGTCGCCGCAGTCCCAACCGGCGCTGTTTCCAGCCAAGTCAAGCGTGGGCTATCGCGAGCACGGCCGAAACCTGCACTCCGGATGTTTGCAGGACCCGAACCGACTCAGCCGCCGTCGCGCCCGTCGTCACCACATCGTCGAACACAATGGCCTCCCCCGCCACCGGAGTCCGCTGCCGGACCCGGCCGTTGATGTTGCGTTGGCGCTGCGCGCTGGACAGCCCGACGGAGTCGCGGGTGAAGGCGCGCATGGCCAGCGCCGGCTCGACCGCGACACCCGGCAGATCCGCTGCCGCGGCGCGCGCGATCTTCGCGACGGGGTCGCCGCCGCGGCGCCGGGCGGCCAGGCTCCGGGTCGGTGCAGGCACCACCGTCAGCGGCGGCACGATCAGGCCCCAGGCGATCATCGTCCGCAAAGCCGCGGCGACCGCGTCCGCCAGTGGCGCGACGAGATCGGTCCGGCCGTGCTCTTTGAGGCCCACGATGGCTTGCCGCCGCGCGCCGGCGTAACGGCCGAGCGCGAAGACCGGCACCCCCGGGTCCGCGCGCGGCGTGACCACGTGCGGCTCGTCGGGGCGGACGGTCAGTTCCGCCGTGCAGGCGGCACACCAGCGGATCGACGGTGCACCGCAGCCACCGCATTCGACAGGCAGGACCAGGTCGAGCATGAGGTCAGCATGACGCAGGGGTGTGACAGGCCGACTCAGCCAGGAAGCACGGGCAGCGCGCCGGCGACCATCAGCGGCCGGACATCGGTCCACATCAGGTTGTTGTCCGCTGCTGAGCCAGACAGCTGCAGGACCCCGCGCTGGTCGGCGATATACACCGTCGAGGTGTTGGCCGCCACGGTGGACACCGGAACCACCAGATTCCGTGTTGGCCCATCGGAATTCACGCCGTCGAGGTTGACGTACGAGACGGGATGCGCGCCGTCGGTGCGGGTCACCACGATGTCGTCGCCGGTGCGCCAGGACAGCGACAGCGCCGTGTTGCCCAGGCCGTAACCGAGTCGGCGCGGGTAGGTCAGCGCGAGCTGACCACCCTGGCCCTGCTCGACGCTGGCCAGGATCACCTGGCCGTTGATCACCATCGCGGCCCGCGTGGCATCCCGGGACAGCTGCAGCCCGCTGATCGGGCCGGGGAACTTGGTGGCCACGGCCGACGAGTCGACGGGGATACGGGCGGGTTGGCCCGACGCCGCCTCCTGGATCGCCCGCACGACGTTGGTGCCGTCGACCACGATCCAGATCGCGTCATCGAGCGACCAACTGGGACGCGACAGGGTGTGCGCGTCGAGCGCCTGCGCGGCGTCGCCGTTGACCGGGCCCACCCACAGCGACTGCGCCATGTCCGGGGCACCGGGCCGCAACGTCACCACCGAGGCGACCTCCTGCCCGCTGCGCGACAGCGCGGCCGAGGTCTGGCCCGGCAGTTGCCCGAAGGCCCCGCCCACCCGCGGCGCGTTGTCGCCTTCCAGGGACACCAGCGATCCGCCGGCCAGGGCATGCAATCCCGCCGCGGCGCCGGGGTCGGCACCCGGGTCGGTGGCCGCGACGTCGGAGGTGTTCCAGCCTTCGGCGAACCGATCGTCGAGAGCGGCGCCGTCGGCGTTGATCACGTACGGGCCGTTGACCCCGGCCCGGAACAACGTCCAGATAATCTGCGCCGCAAGCAATTGCCGGCTGTGCGGGTCAGTGGTCGACAGGCTCTCCAGGTCGATCCTGGCGCCGCCGTAGCCGCGCCCGACACCGGTCTTGCCACCGTCGGCCCGGGTCACCGGACCACGCAGCCGCAGCGGAGCAGCCATCAGATTCCGGACACTGCTGGCCATCTCGGGCCGCGGCCCGGACAGCAGCTTGGTGACCAGTTCGGTGGCCAACTGGTCAGGGTCGGACACTGCGACGTAGCGCGGGTCCGGTACGACGGTCTTGCCGGTCGGGTCGACGAAGTAGAGCGTGTCCCGCTTGTAGGTGGACTGGAACTGTTGCCAATCCAGGAAAACCCCGTTGGGCAGCTTGTCGATGCGCCAGCCCCGCGGCGTCTTCACGAGATCGATGGGACCGGGGTCGGGCAGCGCGCCCTCCCCCGTCTCGAACACCCCGACATCCGATAGCGAGCCCAGGATGTCGGCGTGCATGGTCACCGAAACCTTGTCCGTGCCACGGGTTTCCACGAACACGACGCGGTCGATCAGCAGGGCGCTACCGGCATCGTCCCAGGAGCGGGATGCCGATTCGGTGAGGAACTGGCGTGCGGCGAGGTGCCGGTTCGCGGGATCGGCGGTGGCCTTGAGGAATTCACGCAGCAGCAGGTCCGGGTCCATGCCCGGCGACGGTGTCGGCAGATTGCGCGGCGCGGGCCGGTCGACGGTGCCCACGGCCTGCGGCGCGGACGAACTGGGCACCCCAGCGCACCCCGTCAACACCAGCAGCAGCACGGCGCAGACCGCCAATGCCCCCTTCACGAGGTCTCCACGGCGGGCAGTTCCCCGGCAGACAGGGCCGTAACCGATTTGGGCCCAGCAGGTTTGAGCGGCAGCGGGCTCGTGGTCACCTTGTGGCCCCGCACCAGCGGCAGCGTGAGCCGGAAGCAGGCGCCGTGGCCGGGTTCGCCCCAGGCCTCCAACCGGCCCTGGTGCAGGCGGGCGTCCTCGATGCTGATGGCCAGGCCGAGGCCGGTGCCACCGGAGCGGCGCACCCGCGAGGGGTCGGACCGCCAGAACCGGCTGAACACCATCTTCTCCTCGCCCGGTCGCAGACCCACGCCGAAATCGCGGACCGTCACTGCCACGGTATCCACGTCGGCCGCCATCTTGATCTGCACTGGCTTCTTCTCGGCATGGTCGATCGCGTTGGCGATGAGGTTGCGCAGGATGCGCTCGACGCGGCGGGGATCCACCTCGGCGATGACGGCCTCGTCCGGAAGATGCACGGCGAGTTTGATATTCGCGTCGTCGGCCAGGTGCCCGACGTTGTCGAGCGCGCTCTGCACGGTGTCGCGCAAGTCGACCGACTCCACCGACAGCTCGGCCACACCGGCGTCGTGCCGGGAGATTTCCAGCAGATCGGCCAGCAGCGTCTCGAAGCGGTCGAGTTCGTTGACCATCAACTCGGTCGAGCGCCGTAGCGCCGGCTCGAGGTCCTCGCTGTGGTCATAGATCAGGTCGGCGGCCATGCGGACCGTGGTGAGTGGCGTCCGCAGTTCGTGACTGACGTCAGAGGTGAAGCGGCGCTGCAGGTTTCCGAACTCTTCGAGCTGGGTGATCTGCTTGTGCAGGCTTTCGGCCATGTCGTTGAACGACACCGCCAGGCGCGCCATGTCGTCCTCGCCGCGCACGGGCATGCGCTCGGTGAGGTGGCCCTCGGCGAACCGCTCGGCGATGCGCGACGCTGACCGCACCGGCAGCACGATCTGCCGGGCCACCAGCAGCGCGATGGCCGCCAGCAGACCCAGCAGCACGATGCCACCGGTGGCCATGGTGCCGCGCACCAGCGCGATCGTGCTCTCTTCGTTGCTCAGCGGAAAGATCAGGTACAGCTCGAGATTGGTGACCTGCGACGACGTCGGGCTACCGACGATCAGCGCGGGACCGGAGAAGCCGTCGGTGTGGACGGTGGCGTACTGGTAGCTGACCTGTCCGGCTTTGACGAAGTCGCGCAAGGAGTTCGGAATTTCCCCCACCGGGCCGGCCGATGTGGCCGCGCGCGGACCGTCACCGGGGACCACCAGAACCGCGTCGAAGGCACCGGCCAGGCGGGAGCCCGAATCGACCTTGCGGTCGATGAGGGTGTTGCGCGCCAACTGCAGGCTGCTGCCCAGCGAGCGCGTCTCCTCGCCGCCGACGATGCCGCCAACTGTGGTTCGGGCGTGCTCGACCTCTTCGGTGCCGGCGCGGACCTTGGCTTCCAGGATGCGGTCGGTGATCTGACTGGTCAGCACAAAACCCAGCACGAGGATGACAGCGAGGGACAACCCCAGAGTCAGGGACACCACGCGCAGTTGCAACGAGCGGCGCCAGGCGTAGCCGACCACCCGGCCGACAGCACCCAACCCACGCACGAAAGCGCCCGAGCCGAAACCGCCACGGATACGCCGTCGGGATCCCCAGATCACCGGCGCCCTACGGTCTCAGGCTCGGGCTTGACGAGCCGACCGATCACGGCGGTCCGGCCTTGTATCCCACTCCTCGAACGGTCAGCACCACCTGCGGGTTCTCCGGGTCCTTCTCGACCTTGGCCCGCAGCCGCTGCACGTGGACGTTCACCAGACGGGTGTCTGCCGGGTGACGGTAGCCCCACACCTGTTCGAGCAGCACGTCACGAGTAAACACCTGGCGCGGCTTCCGCGCGAGGGCGACGAGCAGGTCGAACTCCAGCGGAGTCAGCGAAATCTGCTCACCCTGACGGGTCACCTTGTGGGCCGGCACGTCGATGTCGACGTCGGCGATGGACAGCATCTCTGCCGGCTCGTCGTCGTTGCGGCGCAACCGCGCCCGCACCCGCGCCACGAGCTCCTTCGGCTTGAACGGCTTCATGACGTAGTCGTCGGCGCCGGACTCCAGGCCAAGCACCACGTCGACCGTGTCGGTCTTGGCGGTCAGCATGACGATGGGCACGCCAGAGTCGGCGCGCAGCACACGGCACACGTCGATGCCGTTCATTCCAGGCAGCATGAGGTCCAACAGCACCAGATCAGGGCGCAGCTCGCGGACCGCAGTCAGCGCCTGGCTGCCGTCACCGATGACGGCGGTGTCGAAGCCTTCACCGCGCAGCACGATGGTGAGCATCTCGGCCAGAGATGGGTCGTCGTCGACGACCAGAATGCGTTGCCTCATGGCGTCCATGGTGTCACCAGATCGCGATAAAGCTGTGATCTCCGATGGGTGTTTTGCTTCTTACCTGACAACTTGCTGGTAAACGGCGCAGCCGGGTCAGCCCAGGAGTCGTCCGGCCAGCTCCCCCGGGTCGACGTCGGGGGCGACCAAAGCCCAACGCCCGACCCAGTTTTCGGCCGCCAGCGCGGTGTATACCGCGCCCGTGCGGCCCTGCAGACCCCCGTCGCGCTCGTAGGCATCGCGGGTGCGGGCAGAGTCCTGAGCTTCCCGGCGCGCCGCCCGCTCAGCGGCCAACTCCGTCGGCACATTCAGATAGAGCTGCCAGTCCGGCACCGGCAGCGCCAATCGCTCGAACTCCAGCTGCCGCACCCAGGCGACGACGTCCCCGTCCGCGTCCTGATGCAGCCGGGCCGCGCTGTACGCGGCGTTGGAGGCGACGTACCGATCGAGGATCACAACATCGTGCGCGTCGTTCATCGCTGCGATCTCGGCTTTGGCGCCGGCGCGGTCGAGCGCGAACAGCATCGCCATGGCGTACACCGACTCGGCGAGGTCGCCATGCTGACCATGGAGCGCCTCGGCCGCGATGTCCGCCTCGACGGACCGGCCGTACCGCGGGAACGCCACGGTGGTCACCGACTTGCCGCGGGCTTCGAACTGCGCCCGCAGCCCCTGGGTCAGGGTGTTCTTCCCCGCACCATCGACGCCTTCGATTGCGATCAGCACGGTAGGAGCGTAATTGCCGCCCGGGCGTGTGCCCTGGCGGCCACGCTCACAATCCCAACGGCCGCAGCATCAACTGATCGAGCTCTGGGCCGAGTTCTGAAACGCTGAAGTCCCCTTCGAAATTCACCGCCACCTGCCCGACCTCCAGTTCCGGTGAGGTGCACCAGGCGGTGTCGCCGCCGTTGGTGGTCAGCCACAGCATCTGCGTCGAAGCGATACGGTCCTCGGTGTTCCAATCCGGGATGCCGTCGGGAAAATCGGGAAAGCCCGCCCACGCGGCGAACGTGGACATGTACGACGGCTGCGCCAGCCCGTAGGACTCACCGTCGAGCATGGTGAAACCGGGGTGCACGTCGGCGAGGAACGTGCGCACCGCGGCTGGCAGGGATTCCCAATACGGCGGAGTCGGTCCGGGATTGAACCGCGGATCCCAACCCACCCAGATGAGCGAATCACCGTCGGCGCCTTCGAAGTAATACAGCAGCGCGACGCCATCCTCACGCCAGAAGCTGACGCGCACGTCGCGCAGGCGCGTTCGCAGTGCGTCCGCGAAACCCGGCACCATGGCCAGGAAATCGTCATTCCACCGGGCCAGTGCCAGCTGCACACGCTCGGCAGGATCGCCACACGACGCGATCACCCCGAACGGACCCGCCATGTCCGGGACCGGGGACTCGAACACCGCCACCTCGTCGGCGGCACACAGCTCCGCCAGCTTGCGCGGCCCGGTGACCGTCGACGGCACCCCGTAGTCGAGTTGGTCGAGCGCAGTTGTGTCCCCGGCAGCCGCCGTGGCAACCACGTGGCGCAAATGGGCGCGCACGCCTTCCTCCAGCGCCACCTGGTCGGCCTGATAGCCGGAGTCAACACCACGCAGCCACTGAGCGCTGCGACCGCTCTGCATCCAGTACACGGGACGCGATACCCACTGCATGTTGAACGGCGTGTAGGCCACTCGAGACATCTGCTCGGGGGTCAGCTCGGTGAAGCCGGGGATGTACAGGATTTCGGCGAGCGTGATGATCCGTGCCGCAACCACCGCGGCCTCGAACTTGCCCTTACCGATTGTCGGGGGTACCAACGGCGCTTCATCCACGCCATCCAACGTAAGGGCGAAACCGGAGGGCTTCTGACACGAATTTCTTTGTCGGTGGCAGGCGGTACCGTCATGAACGTGGGCGGAGGCCGGTCGCTGAATGCTGCGTCGATGGCCCGAATCATGTTGCACCACAGGATAATTCACGCGATTTCACGGTTGCGCCGCACCACACAACGCAACTAGTATCGAACAGATGTGCGAGGCCTTGTTCGCCATCGATCCCGACGCCACCGAGGCGGCGTTGGTCGATCAACTCGCCATCGATCCCGACGCCACCGAGGCGGCGTTGGTCGATCAACTCGCCGCGATGAGCCGCGCCACCTCCAGCATCGCGGCAGCCCAGGCCCAAGTGACCGCACTGCTGCAAGCCAAGCGCAAGGCACGCGAAGACGCCGAGCACGTGCCGGCGTCTCAGCGCGGCAAGGGCCTCGCCACCGAAATCGGGCTGGCTCGCCAAGCCTCGCCGTGGCACGGCGCCAGGTACCTGAAGATGTCCCGCATCCTGGTCGACGACATGCCTCACACGATGGCCGCACTGGCCGGCGGAATGCTCACCGAGCACCGGGCCATGATCATCACCGGCCATGCGGAGTGCCTGTCACCCGAGAACCGGCGGGCACTCGACGCCGAACTGTGCGCCGACCCGGCCAAGTTAGAAGGCAAGGGCGACAAGAAGATCCACGCCGACGCCGGGCGCATCGCCTTCCGGCTCGACAGCGACGCCGTCCTGGCCGCAATGAGCCGCCACCAATGCGACCGCACCGTCACTGTGCGTCCCGCGCCCTACGGCATGGCATATGTCACCGCCCTACTCACCGCCGCCGAAGCCTGTGCCGTGCAGCAGGCACTGCAACAGGATGCGGCCGACGCAGCCGCCGAATCGATCGCCAGCGGCGGCGGACTCGGCAGCCGCGGACAGCTGTTGGCCGACGCGTTCTACCGCCGCACCACCGGTCGCGACGTCGGCGCCGCCGTCCCCATCACCATCAATCTGGTGCTGTCCGACGAAAGCCTGCTGGCCCAGGGCACCGAACCCGCGATCCTCGACGGCTACGGCCCCATCCCAGCGGCCGTTGCGCGCCAGATGATCTGGGCCACGGTGGTCGACCCGGATACCGACGCCGCGGTACGCAGGCTGTACGCCAACCCGGCCACCGGCAACCTCGTCGCCATGGAATCACGGGCGCGCGCATTCCCGAAGGGCCTCAAGTGGCTCATCAAACTGCGCGACCAAACCTGCCGCACCCCCTACTGCGACGCCCCCATCCGCCACATCGACCACGTCAACCCACACGCCGCCCATGGCGCCACCAGTGCCCGCAATGGCCAAGGACTCTGCGAAAGGTGCAACTACACCAAGGAACAGCCCGGGTGGCAGACCAGAACCATCTATGACCAATACGGTCGGCACACGACCGAGGTCATCACACCTACCGGCCGGACCTACCGCAGCACCGCGCCACCGACCCCCACCGGTGCCCGGGTACTCACCAGCGACATCCACGTCGTAAGAATCCACGCTGCCTGAATCGGGGGCACACCAGACGGTAGGTTGGCGCGCATGACCGGGGTCGAGGAGTCGCGGGGTTCGCGGAAAAAAGCGCGAACCTATGCCGCGATCCTGGATGCCGCCGAGGTGCTCTTTCGTGAGCGTGGCGTTCGGGCCACCACGATTGACGACGTGGCCGAACAGGCCGATGTCTCGGTCGGGTCCGTCTATGTGCACTTCAAGAACAAGTCAGGCCTGTATTTGGCACTGGTCGAACGGGCCTTGGACTTGAACGAGAAGGCGATGGCTCGAGTTGCCGAGCAGAACATCGCAAGCCCGCTCGAGCGGGTCCTTGCGGCTGGCGAGGCGTATCTCCGGTTCCACCTCGAGGAGCCGGGCGCGTTCCAGATGATTGCGCTGCGCGTCCTCGAGCCGGGCTCGGGCCAGGACGACCCGGAGGTGGAAAGTCGCATTGCCGATCGCGTCGAAGCCCTTGTCGGTGCCGTACATGCCGACCTGGTACTGGCAGCGCAGGCGGGCGAGATCCGCGACGATCTGGACCTCGCCCGCGTGATGCGCTTCGTTTGGGGCGCATGGAACGGCGTCATCGCTTTGGCGTTGCGTCAGGATCGCCTACGCGTTGACGACGCCGAGCTCGAACAGACCCTCAACGTGGGCCTGCAACTCCTCAGTGACGCGCTGCGCGTCGACGGCGCACGGCCGTAACAGCCATCCCGACGAACCCGACGGTCGTCGACACGAACGAAACCCCCGCCGCTGCCTGATACTTCTTGTCTTGAAAGAGCTTTGGCTCGAACGCCAGTGGCAGGAACAGCATCGCGTTGCTCCACGCGCCGGTGGCCAGCGAGCGCTGGACGATCTTCGGGGCGTCGGGGACCGCAAGCCCGAGAGCCACGGTGCAGGTCCCGAGCATGACCAGGTCAAGGTGCCATTGCCGCACGCGCTCGGCACTGACGATGCCCAGGCGCTCGGCCTTTTCTTTGTCGGTCATCGCGAGCGTGTATACCCACCCGGACAGGGCTGCGGCGGCGAGCTCGACGACACCGGAGGTGACGAGCCCGGAGGGACGCGCGCTCACGCGTTGATCTCCTTGCGCCGCGCGGCCTGCGCGCGGTCGTAGAAGCGGCGACCGACCAGGTTCTGGTAGCTCCACGCCGCGGCGGCGATGGTTCCGCGCTGCTGGAGCCAGAACCGGTCGCTGGCATACGTCTCGGTCGTGCGGCCCAACTCGACCTGGGCCATGGCGATGCCTTCACCTTGCTCACGGCTTCGACGGGCGAGGACGCGGCCGGTCTTGTCGACGATCTGAGCGCCGCCCTCGAAGTGGCCTCGATACGTGAACGGGGTTCCGAGGAAGCGGCACTCAACGGTTCCGGCGTGGGCGGCGTGGATGACCGGTGCGCCGACGTGGCGGGCGAAGGTCGCGGGCGCCCGGGTCGCACGAACCTGGTTGCCGGGCTCGAGACGCGTGAGCAGCGGCCAGTTGGCCGGCAGGCTCCACCAGCCCGAACCGCCGACGACCAGGTCGACCTGCCCGCCGAGTCGGGCGACGGTCTGCGAGCGCATGAGTTCCCAACACATGGCCACGCCGACGGAATGCTCACCGGCCTCGAAGCGGCCCGGGTCGGTGCCGCCGGTGTAGAGAGCGCTCTCCCACATCGTGGGGAGGTCCTTGTCATGGCGGCCGACGAGGTCTCCGCCGGGACCGTAGAGGAAGAACGCGTTGCGGGTCTCGCCATCGCTGTCGCGAACAATGACGGAGCCGCCGACATGGATGCCGTGTGACTGCGCAAGGCGCGCAAGGAGTTTGGTCGGCTCGCCGTCGGCCGGTGGCGCATTCTCGGCCAATTCAGGGAGAAAACCGACGCCCGTGGCGAAGAACTCGGGCAGTACCACCCAGCTCGCGCCGTCACCGGCGGCCCGGTTCACGAGACGCTCGCAGTCCTCGAGGTTGTAGTCGATGTCACCGACCTTCGCCTCCGTCTGGACGGCAGCCGCCAGTACCATTTTTGTAGCCTCACTCATAACTGAACGATACTATAAAAATGTTCGGCGGGGCAGCCCCTACACCGCATTGAACGATTTCCGCGCGCCCTACGTGTCAACGGGTATAGGACCGGAAGGACCCTGAGATGCGTACTGCACTAATAACTCTCATTACTCTCGCCGCCACTGCCGCCGTTCTTGCCCCCGCCGCGCCGGCAGCGGCCGAGTCAGCCATCGCCACGATCGGCCAGTTGGAGGCCGAGGGATTCCACGTCAACGTCGACCGGGTCGGCAGCGGGCCGCTCGATCAGTGTGTGGTGACCAGTGTCCGCAACCCGCAGGAGCAGACCAGGCTCATTCGGGTGGACGGTCCCGGCAACCGCGATCAGGTCATCCGCGTGGTGGTCCGCCGGACCATCACCGTGTCACTGGATTGCAGCAAGTAGCGCCCGGAAGCTCAGTGCGCGATGACCGGCAACGTGATCGACGACGGATGCGCCGGGTCGTGCAGGATGGTCTGCGTCGCCACCACGGTCGCCGCGTCGCGCCCGAATGGCGCCCCGGTGTTGGGATTCGGCGCGAACTGCGGGTAGTCGCTGCTGGAAATCTCCACCCGCACCCGGTCCCCCGCGCTGAGTTGGTAACTGGTGGGCCAGATTTGGATGCGGTACTGGTAGGGCTGACCGGGCACGATCGGCGTCGGTGCTGACAGCGAGTCCCGGAACGACGCCCGCAGAATCCCGTTGTTCAGATTGACGGCCGTCCCGTCTGGCTTGACCACCACCAGCTTGGCCGTGAAATCGGTGTCCACCGCAGAGGATTGGGCCCACAGCGTGACGGTGGCCGCCCCGGTGATCTCGGTGGCGTGAGGCACCGGGTCGCCGGTATAGACCAGAACGTCGGAGCGCTGCTCCACGGGTGTCTGATCATAGGGTCCCTGCGGACCGGAACGCGCACCGCAGCACGAGTGCCCGCCCAGGCTCGGAGCCGGGTTCAGCGGGTCGTAGGTGTAGGTGTCGGGCGACTGCGGTCCGGGCAGGACGGACAGCAGCTTCCCCTCGCGGTCGGCGATACCGCCGGCGCCGGACAGGAAGTAGTTGATCCATTGAGTCTGTGGCAGTGGCCAATTGGTGGCCGTCTGCCAGGTGTTGGAGCCCATGGTGAAGTAGTCGACGCGCGGCTTGCCGGCCACGCCATTGTCGACTCCCTTGAGGAAGTGGTCGAACCAGGCCAGCATCAGCTCGTTGATCGGACTGTTGCCCACTGCCCCAATGTCTTTGAGCATCGGGGCAGGTTCGGAATCGGGACGGCCCCAGGCCACGTGGTCCCACGGCCCGATCACCAAGCGCTGGTTCGCACGCGCAACGTCATTGCCGCCGTGGGCGACCATCCCGGCGAAGTTCTCCACTCCCCCGGCCAGGAAGGCGTCGTACCAGCCCTCGAAGTGCAGCACCGGAATTCGCACTGCCGGATACCGGTCGCGGATGCTGAGCTGCTGCCAGAAGGCATCACGCGTGTTGTGCCGGACCCAGTCGAAATACCACGGCGCCACCGCCGGGTTGTGCGGCTGCATCGGCGGAAGGTCTTGTTGCGGGCGGAAATTCAGCCAGCGGGTCGGGTCGGCTGCAGCATCCCGCAACAGCTGCTCCGCCTGGGCGTCCCGGCGGTTCTGCGCGGCCCCGAGGGCGATCGAATCGATGGCCCACGGCTGCACGAACCCCAGCCGGAACTCGCCGCCCTCGTAGGTCCAGCCGTCGTAGTAGTCGGACGCCGTGTTGGCCGGCGCAATGGTCACCAGATGCGGCGGCGCCGTCACCGCCGCAAGCCACTGCGTCGCACCGACATACGACGACCCGTACATGGCGACCTTGCCGTTGGCCCCGGGCAGTCCGGCTGCCCATTCGACGGTGTCGTAGCCGTCGGCCATGTCGTTGGTGAACTCACTGAACACCCCGCCGGAGCTGCCCTGGCCCCGAACATCTTGAATGACAACGAGATAGCAGTGCGAGGCGAACCAGTCCGGCGGCTGGTAGCGCTCCGGCGAGGTCTGCGCCCCCGACTTTCCGTACTGCGTGCGCATGAGCAGCACCGGTACGGGGTCAGCGGTCTTCGGGCGGTATACGTCAGCGCGCAGGACGACGCCGTCGCGCATGGTGGCGCCGACGTCGCGTTGAGTATCGACCGCGCACGGCCCCCGACCCGCGGCAGCAGGAAACAGCGAGCCCGGCGGGCGGTCGGCACCACAGGCGGCCAACAGCACCAGCACCATCGCGAACACCGCACCGCGGATCAAAGCGCGCACGCTTCTACGCTAGTGCCTCGCCGAAATCGGGTGTGCGCAGGCGGTTACGGAAGCCCGCGGCCGCCCGACGTCGTCGTCAGGACCAGGACGTTCTGATCCCGGTCCAGGAACGCCTGGGTCGCCATGGTGGGGCTGGAGAACAGCTTGTTCAGCTCGGGGCCCGACAGGTACGGACCGTCGGGCAGCTCCGACTGCAGAATCTTCTGCACCATCGGTTGCCGGTCGGTGGCAACCGGGTGGTACTCCGCCAACAGCCGGGTGGTCTCCGCAGGCGACAGTTTGACCACCGCGTCGATCCAGTTCACCTTGCCGGCCAGGCTGGGATCACCACTGTTGTTCCAGGTGACCCACACCGCTTCGTCGGGCTTGTGCAGTTGCGGGAACTGCCAGACCAATTGCTGGACGTCGTGCCGGACCATCCCCGGCGGTACCGGCGGGCCCTTGACGGGCTGCGACGTGCCGCCGAAGAAGTCGAGGCTGCCCAGATTCACGCCGTCGCAGCCGGTCAACGCCACCCCAACCAGGGCCAGCAACGCGACGAGCCTTCCCACCGGGTTGTTTCGCATGCCTCGACCTCCCGTCACGAGGGTGCCCTGATGTGCGGAAATTCTAACTCTGAAACCCGCTGATCAGCAGTTCTTCAGCAAACACTGCAGCGCGTCGCCGGAATCGTAATTATCGCGCATTGCAATATAAGCCGCCACCGCAGGCGCACGCCTCAGCTAATCTCACACCCATCCGCCCCAAGGCGATTACGTCACACCTTTCGCGGGCACGCAAAAGCCCCCAATTCCCTTGAGAATTGGGGGCTTTCGCGTTTGCTCGTGCCGCGAAGGCTACTTAGTAGCGGTAGTGCTCCGGCTTGTACGGGCCTTCGACGTCCACGCCGATGTACTCGGCCTGGTCCTTCGACAGCTTGGTCAGCGTGCCGCCGAGAGCCTCGACGTGGATGCGCGCGACCTTCTCGTCGAGGTGCTTGGCGAGGCGGTAGACCTCGTTGTCGTACTCGTCGTTCTTGGTCCACAGCTCGATCTGGGCGATGACCTGGTTGGAGAACGAGTTCGACATCACGAACGACGGGTGGCCGGTCGCGTTGCCCAGGTTCAGCAGACGCCCCTCGGACAGCACGATGATCGACTTGCCGGTCTCACCGAAGGTCCACAGGTCGACCTGCGGCTTGATGTTCAGCTTGGTGGCGCCGGACTTCTCGAGCGCTGCCATGTCGATCTCGTTGTCGAAGTGGCCGATGTTGCCCAGGATGGCCTGGTTCTTCATGGCCTTCATGTGATCGAGCAGGATGATGTCGTAGTTGCCCGTCGCGGTGATGACGATGTCGGCCTGGGCGATGCCCTGCTCGACGGTGACGACGTCGAAGCCGTCCATCAGCGCCTGCAGCGCGTTGATCGGGTCGATCTCGGTGACCGCAACGCGCGCGCCCTGTCCGGCCATCGACTCCGCACAGCCCTTGCCGACGTCGCCGTAGCCACAGATCAGCACCTTCTTGCCACCGATCAGCACGTCGGTGCCGCGGTTGATGCCGTCGATCAGCGAGTGGCGGGTGCCGTACTTGTTGTCGAACTTGCTCTTGGTGACCGAGTCGTTGACGTTGATGGCCGGGAAGACCAGCTCACCCGCGGCGGCGAACTGGTACAGGCGCAGCACGCCGGTGGTGGTCTCCTCGGTGACACCCTTGACCGACTCGGCGATCTTGGTCCACTTGGTCTTGTCGTTCTCGAAGCCGTTGCGCACCAGCTCGAGGAAGACCTTCCACTCGGCCGAGTCGTCTTCTTCGGCGGGCGGCACGACGCCGGCCTTCTCGTACTGCGCACCGCGCAGCACCAGCATGGTGGCGTCGCCGCCGTCGTCCAGGATCATGTTGCAGGGCTCGCCGTCCCAGGTGAGCATCTGCTCGGCGCACCACCAGTACTCCTCCAGCGTCTCGCCCTTCCAGGCGAAGACCGGGGTGCCCTTGGGCTCCTCGGGAGTGCCGTGCGGGCCGACGACGATCGCCGCGGCGGCATGGTCCTGGGTGGAGAAGATGTTGCACGACGCCCAGCGGACCTCTGCGCCGAGCGCGGTCAGCGTCTCGATGAGCACCGCGGTCTGCACGGTCATGTGCAGCGAGCCGGAGATGCGTGCACCCTTGAGCGGCTGCACGTCGTGGTACTCGCGACGCAGCGCCATCAAGCCGGGCATCTCGTGCTCGGCGAGGCGAATCTCCTTGCGGCCGAACTCGGCTTCGGACAGGTCGGCGACCTTGTAGTCGATGCCGTTACGGACGTCTGCCTTCAATTCCGTCATGGATTAGAGCCCCATTCATTCGTCAGTTGCCTGTGCGTGCGCCAAAGCGCACCGGAGTGACCCCATGGCCTGCGGGCTCGCGGGACAGGCACCAAGAAAACTGCTCGCATGGCGCGCTGACGGCTACGGAGTATCCGTACTACCGTAACGGTCGGCGAACGGCGTCATGAGCCGGGCCAGGTCAGCGGCCACATCGTGGTCCGCTTCCGGCGGCATTGACACGTAACTGATCGCCAGCCGGACGATCGCCCGAGCTAGCACCCCGGCGTCTTCGTCGGAGGTCCGCACCCAGCTGCTGCGGAAGATCTCGGTCAGGCGCACAGAACAATGCGAAATGATCGGCGCGCTGTCGGTGGTGATGATCTGCAGCAGATCCGGCTTGGCGACGCCGGTCAGCAACGAGATGACCAGCGGGTCGGACGCCGACTCGGTGAAGAACATCCGGAAGCCCTGCAGGAACGCCGCGTGGATGTCACCGACGTTGGCGTAGATGGAGTGCTCGACGGCGTCGACCAGGCGATCGGCGAGGCGCATCGCGTAGCCCTCGGCCAGGCCCTGGCGCGAGCCGAATTCGTTGTAGATGGTCTGCCGACTGATGCCGGCGGCGCGGGCGACGTCGGAGAGCGTGATGGACGACCAGTCCTTGGCCAGCAACAGCTCTCGCATGCCGTCCAGGATCGAGTGCCGCAGCAGGACCCGCGAGGCCTCGGCGTACGGCACACGAGGTGCCGCGGGGCGCGGCACCTCGGGTCCGTCGGGTACTGCGGCGGCGGCGGTCACGACGCCACGACCTCCACCATGTCGAAATCGGCCTTGGCAGCGCCGCAGTCCGGGCAGCTCCAGTCGTCGGGGATGTCGGCCCAGCGGGTGCCGGGCGCGATGCCGTCCTCCGGCCAGCCCTTCTCCTCGTCGTACTCGAAGCCGCACTGCAGGCAGACGAACTTCTTGAACGGCTCACTCATTGGTTCACTCCCACCTGTTCGAAATCGACCTTCTCGCGGACCGCACAGTCGGGGCAGCACCACTCGTCGGGGACATCATCCCACGCCGTGCCGGCCGGAAACCCTTCACGCGGAGCCCCTTTGGCCTCGTCATAGACATAACCACAGCCCGGGCAAGCGTATGACCTCATACTCAGGCCACCCCGTACTTGGCCATCACCTTGTTCCGCACCCGCGGGTGGACGTTGACCTTGGTGATGTCGCCGTCGTAGTGCTCGATGACCCGGTGGTCCATCATCCGGCGCCACAGCGGCGGGATGTAGGTCAGGCCGATCAGGGTGGCGTAGCCACTGGGCAGGTTCGGGGCGCCGTCGATGCTGCGCAGCGTCTGGTAGCGACGCGTCGGGTTGGCGTGGTGGTCACTGTGCCGCTGCAGGTGGTACAGGAACAGGTTGGTGACGATGTGGTCGGAGTTCCAGCTGTGCACCGGCGCGCAGCGCTCGTAGCGTCCGCTCTCGGTCTTCTGCCGCAGCAGGCCGTAGTGCTCCAGGTAGTTGACCGACTCCAGCAGGCTGAATCCGTAGATGCCCTGGATCAGGACGAACGGGATGAGCGCGGGCCCGAACACCGCGATCAGGACGCCGAAGAACACCAGCGACATGAGCCACGCGTTGAGGACGTCGTTCTTGAGGTAGGTGCGGGGGTCCCACGGGCTGCGTCCGAGGCGACGGATGCGCTGGGCCTCCAGCTCGACCGAGGACTTCAGGGCACCCCACACGGTGCGCGGCAGGAACTCCCAGAAGGTCTCACCGAAGCGGGCCGACGCGGGGTCTTCCGGGGTGGCGACGCGGACGTGGTGACCGCGGTTGTGCTCGATGTAGAAGTGGCCGTAGAACGTCTGAGCCAGGGTGATCTTGGCCAGCCAGCGCTCGAGGTTCTCCTTCTTGTGCCCCATCTCGTGCGCGGTGTTGATACCGACGCCACCCAGCACGCCGACCGACAGTGCGACGCCGAGCTTGGCCCACCAGGCCAGCCCGCCCTCGAAGCCGAGCCAGCTCAGGTCCTTGGCGGTGAACAGGTACGCGCCCATGATGACGCTGGCGTACTGGAACGGGATGTAGACGTAGGTGCAGTAGCGGTAGTACTTGTCGTTCGCCAGCTGGTCCATCATCTCGTCGGGCGGGTTCTCCCCGTCGGGCCCGAACTTCAGGTCGAGGATCGGCAGCAGCACATAGAGCAGGCCGGGGCCGATCCACAGCGGCACCTGCGCCAACGCGTGCCATCCCGCCTGGTTCAGTGCCCAGATCAGCGGGAGCATCACGAACAGCGCCGTGGGCGCGATCAGGCCCATGAGCCACAGATGACGCTTGCGATCACGCCATTGCTCAACGTTGACGTCGGATACCTCGACTGACACGGGTCCACCTCCATTGGTTTGCCGACAACTTGTGATCTTGACTATAGATCGCATTTTGTCGCCGGTCTAGACATTGGAGGCGATTTTGTAAAACGACTTGTGGCAGCCGTCACCGCTGCAGGTGGCTGCGGATTTTGTCGGCGTCAGCCGCGATACAGGTCGGGCTCGATGTAGATGATGCGGGCATTGGGGACCGCTGCGCGGATCGCGACCTCGGCGGCGTCGATCGTCGTGGCGACCGTCTCCAGGTCGGTCGTCGGGGCCAGCGCGACCTTCACACCGACGAGCATCTCCTCCGGCCCCAGGTACTGGGTCCGAAGGTGGATGACGCGGTCGATGTGCGCCGTCTGCTCCAGCGCGCTGCGGATGCTGCCGGTCTCGTCGACGGTCGCGCCTTCACCGATCAGCAGGCTCTTCATCTCGACCATCAGCACCACCGCGATGATGCCGAGCAGCACACCGATGGCCGCGGTGCCGATGCCGTCCCACACCGGGTCACCCGTCAGCATCGACAGGCCCACACCGCCCAGGGCCAGCACCAGACCGATCAGCGCGCCGGTGTCCTCCAGCAGAACCACCGGCAGCTCCGGGTTACGCGAGGTCCGGATGAACCGCCACCAGCTGCCGGTTCCCTTGAGCGGACGCGATTCCTTCACCGCGGTGTAGAAGCTGAAACCCTCGAGCCCGATCGCGACGACCAGGATGGCCACGGCGACGATCGGCGAGGACAGCGGCTCCGGGTGACTGATCTTGTGATAGCCCTCGTACAGCGCGAACATGGCGCCGAGGCTGAACAGCACCAGCGCCACCACGAACGAATAGAAGTAGCGGCTGCGGCCGTAGCCGAACGGATGCAGATGGTCGGCATCCTTGCGCGCCTGCCGCTGCCCCCACAGCAGCAGCCCCTGGTTGGACGTGTCCGCCAGCGAGTGCACCGACTCCGCGAGCATCGACGAACTGCCCGTGATCAGAAAGCCGACGAACTTCGCCGCCGCGATCCCGGCATTGGCCAACAGCGCCGCGACAATCGCGCGCGCACTCCCCGAGGCCGACATGACCTGCCCTTTCGTAGGTTTTTTAGATCCCTACCGTCGCACGGAACACCGTCGACGGCTCTTCGGCCACCAGCCGCACGGGTCCCTCCCCGGCGGCGATCCAGGCGGCGGCCCCCTGGTTCAGCGTCAGCTCGCCACCTGCGGAATGCACCTGCACCCGGCCCTGCGTGCCCAGCAGAATCTGCGGGCCGGCGTGCTCCTTGGGCACCTCGACCGCACTGCCCACCCGGTCGTCGCCGATCCGCAGGATCGACACCGCGAACTCCGGTGCGGGCGTGTCGAACACTTCCTCGACGCCGGCGGTTGAGCCATGTTCGGCCGGCCGCGGGCGGATCGGCCGACCATCGGTCGGGGTGAAGTCGAGTACGCGAAGAAGTTCCGGCACATCCACGTGCTTGGGAGTCAGGCCACCGCGTAACACGTTGTCGGAGTTGGCCATGACCTCGAACCCCAGGCCGTGCAGATAAGCGTGCAGATTGCCGGCGGGCAGATAGATGCCCTCCCCCTCGACCAGGCTGATGCGGTTGAGCAGCATGGCGGCCAGCACGCCGGCATCGCCCGGGTACCGCTCGCCGAGTTCGAGCACCGTCTTGGCCTCGGCCGCGAATTCCGTTGCGCCCGAGCGGATATAGTTCACCGCGCCGTCGAGCACGGCCGGCACCAGCACGTCGAGATCGGGCTGCGGCAAGGTGATCCAGGTGGTGAACACGGCCCGCAGCCCGGCCCCGTCCGACTGGCCGGCCAGCAGGTTGATGTACGGATCGAGGTCCGACACCGCCAGCGCCCGCATCAACTCGACGGTGCGGGCCACCGGCCGGAATCCCGCGAGCGCCTCGAACGGGCCAAGGGCCACGATCAACTCGGGTTTGTGGCTGCGGTCCCGGTAGTTGCGATTGCGCGCGTTGACGGCAATGCCTTGGCGCTCTTCACGATTGAAGCCCTCGGCGGCCTGCTCGGCACTGGGGTGCGCCTGCAGCGACAGCGGTTCGTCGGCGGCCAGCACCTTCGCCAGGAACGGCAGCATCTCACCGAACCGAGCCAGGACCTCAGACCCCAGCTCAGCGCCGGGATCGGCCCGGATGACATCGAGCAGCGACACCTCGCCGTCGGCGGTCTCCAGCCGCGCCGGGTCCCCCGGGTTCGCACCCAACCACAGTTCAGCCTCGGGATGCGCTGTGGGACTGGGCCTTCCGGCGAAATCGGCCAAGGCGGTACGCGACCCCCAGGCGTAGTTCCTGACCGCGCCTCGTAGCAGATGCACTATGTCTAACCTCGAACCAGTTTCAGGTACACGGCCGTCATCTCCAGCCGTACCGCCAGCATCGCGATCTGTTGTTCCAAGCGGCTGCCCGGCACCTGCAGCCCCGCATCGGGCACGTCGTCGGCGCTGAGCACGTCGACGTCACCACCGAGGGCGTCCATCCGGGCGATCACGCCGGGGCGTTCCTCATCGGCACACAGCACCACGGTGCGGACCCGGGCCGGCACGGGCCCGTCGATCTCTGGATCGTGGAAAAGCGAGTCCGCGTAAGACATTTCGACCGTCTGCCGGCCGAGCCCGCCGTGCAACGCGACCAGGGCGTCGGCGCCGCCGGTCGCGGTCACCAGTTGATGGGCCACCCGCAGCAGCACCGTCGCGGCATGGCGGACCAACGCCAGCATGGCCGCGCCCTCCCCGGCCAGCACCACCTGCCGGCCGGACATCCGCTCGGCCAGGTTCTTGGCCGGGTTGGTGAAAATCTCGCGGGCCGCGCTGTTGCGCAGGGCCTCGGCGTCCAACTCGTCGGCCAGGGCATCCAGATCGATGCGCAGTGCCGGGTCGACGACCATCATGGTCGCGAGCCCCGCCGCCAGGTACCGGGTGAGGCCGAAGTCGTCGGGCACCGACAGCCGCGGCGGCAGCACCACCGCACGGCCGGCGGCGGCGTCGCGCAACGGACCGTCGTTGGGCGCCACCACGATCACGCGGGCACCGCGGCGCACACCGGTCGCGACCGCGGTCACCAGCGCCGGGTCGGCCGGGTCGTCGCCCGCCACGATCACGACGTCCAGTGCGCCGATCCACGGCGGCACATCCGGGGTGACCACCAGCGGGATCGACGACGTCGCCCCCAGTGCCGCGGCCAGCACGGCCCCGGCCGCGCCGGGTGCTCCGGACGCACCGCGCCCGCACACCCAGGTGACGGTGCGCGGACGTTGGTCGGAGCGCAGCTCGTCGAGTTCGCCTTCAGTGAGTGCCGCGGCGACCGCGCGGGTCTGCGCGCCGGCCATCGACGCCGCCCGCAGCAGTCCGTCGCGGTCGGCCGCGATCAGGCCGTCGACATCGTCGAGGTCCAGGGTCGCCGGGGCGGCACTCATGGCGTCGACTCGCCGGTGCGCCCGCTGACCGCCTTGATCTGTGCCGCGATGTGCTCGACGATCTGGTCGACCTCCGCGCCGGTGCGGGATTCGACGTTGAGCCGCAGCAGCGGTTCGGTGTTGGAGGTGCGCAGGTTGAACCAGCGCCCGTCGCCGAGGTCGACGGTCACGCCGTCGAGTTCGTCGGTCGACACGATCTGGCTGCCGTACGAGGAGATGACCGCCTGGACGCACGCCGGTGCGTCGGCGACGGTGAAGTTGATCTCGCCGGACGCCTCGTACCGCTGGTACTTGGCCATCAGCTCCGACAGCGGACGGTCCTGCTCCCCGAGCGCGGCCAGCACGTGCAGTGCGGCGAGCATGCCCGAGTCCGCCCCCCAGAAATCGCGGAAGTAGTAGTGCGCCGAATGCTCGCCGCCGAAGATCGCGTTGCTCTCGGCCATCAGTGCCTTGATGTACGAGTGGCCGACGCGCGAGCGCACTGCCTTACCGCCGCGCTCGGCGATCAGTTCGGGCACCGCACGCGAGGTGATGAGGTTGTGGATGACGGTCGCGCCGGCCTCCCGGGCCAGCTCGCGATCGGCGACGAGTGCCGTCACAGCCGACGGCGACACCGGGTCGCCCTTCTCGTCGACGACGAAGCAGCGGTCGGCATCACCGTCGAAGGCCAGACCGATGTCGGCGCCGTTGTCGATGACATGCTTCTGCAGGTCCACCAGGTTGGCCGGATCCAGCGGGTTGGCCTCGTGGTTGGGGAACGTGCCGTCGAGTTCGAAGTACAACGGCAGCAAGGCGATCGACGCGACGGTACCCAGCACCTCCGGAGTGGTGTGCCCACCCATGCCGTTTCCGGCGTCGACCGAGACCCGCAGCGGACGCAGCCCCGAGACGTCGACCAGCGAACGCAGGAAGGTGCCGTACTCGGCGAGCACGTCGCGATCCTCAACCGTGCCGGCGGCGCCGTCGTGACCGGGCACGCCGCCGATGACCTCATCGCTGATGTCCGTCAGACCGGTGTCCTTGCCGACGGGCTTCGCCCCGGCGCGGCACAGCTTGATGCCGTTGTAGGCCGCCGGGTTGTGGCTGGCCGTGAACATGGCGCCCGGGCAGTCGAGCAGACCCGAGGCGAAGTAGAGCTGATCGGTCGACGCCAGCCCGATCCGGACCACGTCCAAACCCTGCGCGGTGACCCCGCTGGCGAACGCCGCGGCCAATGACGGTGAGCTGGGCCGCATGTCGTAACCGACCGCCACGCGGGTGGCGCCCTCGGCGCGCATCAGCCGAGCGAACGCACCGCCGACGTCGGCGACAAACGACTCGTCGATCTCCTCGCCGACCAGCCCGCGTACGTCATATGCCTTGATAACGCGCTGTACAGAGGCAGCAGGCCGAGACATAGCCCTCCCGATCTCATCGTTTGCAGACCACTGCATACCGAGGGCCTGTGACAGTCAGCCTATCGGCACACCCATGGGCTCGCGGGTGGTCGGTGGCGTTCAGCCAACATTGTTCGACGGCGAACCAGCGATGCCCGGCTCGGCGGCCGCGATCGCAGCGGTACGACGGTCGAGGAACTCGTCCCACACGTGTTCGCCCGTCATCGCGACGAGGTTGCGCGCCCGCTCGATGAGTGCCGCCGCGGCATCGCGCCGGCCGACACGAAGCTCGATATCGGACAGGAGAGCGAGAAAGTACGCGTGCATGACGCACGTACCGTCGGACCGAAGCGTGTCGAACGCATCGAACCCTTCCTGCGAATCGACGACGCGGCCTTCCATGGCCTCCGCCCAGACGTTGACGATTCTGGCGGCGGCGCCCCATTGCTGACCACCGGCCGCCGCGAACTCCTGTTCAACCGCCGCCGCTGCCGCTGCGGTGCCGCGCAGCTCGCCCATGATGGCCGCCGCTTCGACCAGCGTGAGTTTGGCGCCGAGGACGTTGAACACGTCGCCCCGACTACTCGCCAATTGCAGCGCCCGCGTCCCGTAGCGCCGTGACGCGTCGGCGTTGCCACGCAGCGCTTCCCCCAGAGACATCCAGGTGTAGACCCGCGGATGGAAGAAATGCATTGGGTCGGTGACGGTTTCAGGCGCGGGAAAGGTATTCATCATGTGCAGACCGACTTCGATCTGCAGATCCGTCTCGCCGCGCAGGCCCGCCACCACGACCGTGGCGAAGTCACTGGCGACACCGCAGTCCACGTCGCCCGAGTTGCCGTACTGCTCCCGCAGACCCTGGGCGATGACGTCGGCCTCGTCGATGCGCCCGTGAGCACACAGCATCGAGGCCTGCACCGCGACAGCTCCGTAGAAGCTGCGGCCCTTGATGTGGGCCCCGATCTCGAAGGCCCGCTGTACTGCCTCGGTGGCCGAGGCGCTCCCCTGACCGTCGAGAATCCCGCGGGCACCGGCGAGATGGAGCCACAGTGCCGCTTGACGTTCGAGCAGTTCAGGCTTGGCCGGCAGCCTGCGGCACAGGTGCAGGGCGCGCTCGGTGAGGGTGGCGACGTCCGCATACGCGGAACGGTGCAGCGCGCGCTGAATGGTCGTCTCGTGCACATCAACCGCGGTCACGGGGTTGATGTGGGTACCGGCCTGCCAGGCGTGATCGGCGGCGGCGATGACGATTTCGTACGGGTCGGATTCGAGCCCAGACGCTCGCGCACTCGCCGCCGCCGCATGCAGCTCGGCCTGGTGTTCCGATGACAACGTGGCCAGTACCGCATCACGGGTGAGCCCGTGGCTGAACCGGTATGTCCCCGGCAGGTCAGCCGTCTCGTCGACCACGCCGTCGGCAAGGGCCGGACGCAATCGCGTCTCGACCGTCGAGGTGGACAGGTTGACCATCGCGGCGACCTCCGCGAGGTCGAACCCAGGTCCCAGCACCGCCGCCGCGGCCAGAATCTGCCGACACGGCCGGCCGAGCTCGTCAAGCCGCCGGCGCAGCACGTCGACGACGGTCTCGGGCAGGCTGGGGACCGCAGTCGAACCGGCATCGAGCGTCCGCGCGATTTCCTTGATGTAGAAGGGATTACCGCGCGCGTACTGCGATACGTAGTCCGCAACCTCCGGCGCTGCCGCCGTACCCGTCACGAGGTTGATGAGTTCACCGGTCGCCTGTGCGTCGATGCCGCCCAAGTGGATCGTGACGCTGTCGGTGCGGCCGGCCAGCCGCTCCAGCGCAGCACGATTGACCGGCCGCGCCACACCGTGGTACCGCCAGTTCACCATGACCTGCAGGCGAAGTCGTGGCAATTGCGCGGCCAACACCACCAGGGCGTCCAGTGTCGCCGCGTCGGCACCTTGCGCATCGTCGATGACCACGAGGACCGGACGCAGCGCCGAGAGTGCTTCCAGCGCAAGGACAATTCCTTCGGCGAGCGCGAATCCCGCCGCCGGCACCGAGGCACCGACAGCCGGGGTGGCCGAATTCCATTCGGGCACCAAGGCATCCACCACACCAGCGGCCGCGCGCTTGATCGCGCCACGGCCGTCGTCACCGAACTCGTTGCCCAACTGCCGTAGCACCTGTATCCACGCCCAGTTTTGCGGCAGGTTGATACCGGAGGGATGCCCTGCCCAGGCCACCGCGATACCGGCCGCCCGGGCAGTCTTCGTGACCGCACGGGCGAAGGATGTCTTGCCGATACCGCTCTCACCGGCAACGAGGACCATGCCCCCGACACCGTCGCGCACCCGCGACACCGTTTCCGTCGCAAGGCTCAATTCCCGATCACGGCCAAGTAATGCGGACGGGGCCGGACGGATGCGGGCAGCCAATTGCCCGTCGAGCTCGGTCGTCCCGGTCGTGATCTGATCGAAGGTGGCCTGCAGGTCAGCTCCGGGCTGGCCGCCGACCTCACGCTTGAGCACCTCACACGCCCGGTCGAAGGCGCGCACCGCGTCGGATGTCCGGCCGGCACGGTGCAGAGCGAGCATCAGATGAGCCCACAACGGCTCGTGCAATGGATTCTGCGCCAACGCCGCCCGAATCTCGGGGATCAATTCAGCTCCGCCGCCGAGCTGCAATGCCGCCCGCAACCGCAGCTCCGTCGCCGCTGACCGCAGCCCCGCGAACCGCTGCACCTCTGGTGCCGCGAATTCGGAGTAGGCGAAATCGCCGAACGGATCACCTCGCCACAGCACCAACGATTCTCCGAGCATGCCCACGGCGCCGCCGGCATCGCCGTCATCGAGCGCCGTCCGCGCGGCGCAGACCAACGATTCGAACCGGTGCAAATCCACCGAATCGCCGTGGAACAGATTCAGGCGGTATCCCCGCGGGCGCGTTTCCAGTCGTACCGGGTCTGCATCGGCCACGTCACGGTCGTCATCGCCAAGCACTCGCCGCAGATTCGAGACGTATGCGCGCAACGATGCCAGAGCCTTGGGCGGCGCATCGTCTTCCCACACATGCTGAATCAGTTGGTCCGTACTGACGACGGAGCCGTGATTGGCGAGCAGCACCGCCAGGACACATCGCTGCTTCACCCCGCCGAGAGGCACGCTCCTGCCCCCGCGGCGGACCTCCACGGCACCGGACAGCACGTAGTCGACCATGCTCCCCTGACCTTGATTAGCAAACGTACTGTTCGGCCAGACGATACTCATGCGAGGTCAGTCACGCTTGCGATACCGAAACCGCTTCGGCGCAGCGCACTTTCCGCTCCGCGGTACGCTCGCTGCGTGGCCCTGGCGGGTTCGGCATTCATCGTGGCGCCGGCGGCCGTCGCCGCCGGCCTGAGATACCTCTCCACGGTCCGAAAGATGCGCTCCTTCAACATGACTCACGGTGCGGCGGTCTCAGCCGCGAAGTCGTCCCACTGACCGCCTCGCTGGGTCGTGAAGGGTGTTGGGGAAGGCACCGCAGCTATCAGCCGAAGGTGACGTACACCTACGTGTAGACGGCGTCGCGGTCATGGTCGTCTCACTCGCTGTACTCGTCGGCTGACGTGCCTGCCGGCGGTCTTGCACGGTCCGCGCCGTCCAAACTCTTTCCAAACTCCGATTGTTAGTTTGCCTCATCGTCGCAGCTAGGAGGAGGTCTGGATGTACGGAAAGCTCATGTTCACCACAGCGATCGTCGCCGTGGCGATCACCGGGTGCTCTACCACGAAGCAGGTGACCGTCGGTTCATCGAAAAGCGCGTCCAGCTCGGCCGCGATGAGTTCCGCATCATCGGCGAGCTCGGCGGAAAGCAGTGCTCCCGCCGCGAAACTGGATGCCAGTTCCTGCGTCGAGATCACCCAGGCAAATCTCGACCTGGCGACCGCCTCGAACGCCGACGCGGCTCGTACCGCCGGCAACGCCTTCGAGAAATACGACCTTCCCGCCGAGGTCAAGGATGCCGTCGAGCACTTCGTCTCCACCAGCGGAGCACAGTTCGACGACCCCAAGTACGACAAGTTCAACAACGCCATCGAAGGGTGGATCAAACAGGTGTGCCCGCTGTAGATCGGCACATCGCTTGTGCGCCGCCACCGTATTCGGAATACCCCAGAGAAAGGTAATCATCGATGACCGAACAACCGCTGCCTCCGCCGGGCAACTACCCGCCGCCGTCCGCCGGTTACCAGCCGCCGCCGTCCGCGGGTGCGCCGTCGGACAGTCCGTACACACCCTGGCTCACCCGGGTTCTGGCGTTCCTCATCGACTACATCCCCTACGCGATCATCGTCGGAATCGGTTACGGCATCGAGGCCATGACCCAGGAGACGATCTGCGCGAATGATTCCTCCGAGTACAACCTGGGACAGTTCTGCGTCACCGGGAACTCCACGATGGGCGTGGCCGCCTTCCTTGCCTCGGTGGCCGTGGGGTTGGTGTACCTGGTCTGGAACTACGGCTTCAAGCAGGGCACGACGGGGTCGAGCATCGGCAAGTCGATCATGAAATTCAAGGTGGTCAGCGAGCAGACCGGCCAGCCCATCGGCGTGGGCATGTCGATCGTGCGCCAGCTGGCCCATTTTCTGGACGCCGTCATCTGCTACATCGGGTTCCTGTTCCCGCTTTTCGACGCCAAGCGACAGACCATCGCCGACAAGGTGATGAAGACGGTGTGTCTGCCGCTCTCCTGAGGCGCACCAGACACACAATCGCCGGGTGAAGGCTCCAGCCTTCGCCCGGCGATTGTCGTGTGATCAGTCGGCAGGATCGGGCAGGACCCGCAGGTGGCCGCGGCGTCGTCCATTGGGCTGCCCGCCGTGCTGCGTGCGCGGGGCGGGCGGTGCCATGACCGCGCCACCCTGCGCTCCGGCGTGGCTGCCGGGGGGCGGATCGCTGAAACCTGTTGGGATGCCGCCGCGAGACGGCGAGTCGCGACCTTCGCGCACCGCGTCGGCGAGCGCGACGAGGTCGTCATCGTCCGAAGGCGTGGGCAGCGGACCCGCATGGCGGACCAACTCCCACCCGCGGGGCGCGGTGATGCGGCTGGCGTGCGACACACATAGGTCCCACGAATGCGGCTCCGACACGGTGGCCAACGGACCTACGACTGCCGTGGAATCCGAATAGACAAATGTCAGCGTCGCCACGGCGTAGTGCGGGCAACCTGGCCGGCAGCAGCGACGAGGAACATTCACTCGGCGAGATTATCGCGCCGCCGACGCGCCCACTGCCGGACACGCGCGTCGCGGGTACGTCGATCTCCAACCGTTACTATCGGCCGATGGCCCACTCGCGTGTGCGCCGCCGTCGCGGCATGCGCGGCCCGCTACTCCCCCCGACCGTTCCCGGATGGCGCAGTCGCGCCGAACGATTCGACATGGCGGTGCTGGAGGCCTACGAACCCATCGAGCGCCGCTGGAGCAGCCGGGTGTCCGGGCTCGATGTCGCAGTCGATGAGATTCCGCGGATCTCCCCCAAGGACCCCGATGCCATCCAGTGGCCGCCCGAGGTGATCGCCGACGGGCCGGTGGCGCTGGCGCGGCTCATCCCGGCCGGGGTGGATGTTCGGGGGAATTCGACACGGGCGCGAATTGTGTTGTTCCGCAAGCCCATTGAGCGGAGGGCGAAGGACTCCGTTGACCTCGCCGACCTGTTGCACGAGATTCTCGTGGCGCAGGTAGCCACGTATCTCGGCGTTGAACCATCGGTGATCGACCCGACCATGCTGGACGACTGACAGGCCGGTCGACCTACCCGCTAGCGCGGTGTGTCAGATGACGCCGCGCTTGATCCGCCGGCGCTCGCGCTCCGACAGACCACCCCAGATGCCGAAGCGCTCGTCATGCGCCAGGGCGTACTCGAGGCACGCGTCGCGCACCTCGCAGCCCAGGCAGATGCGCTTGGCTTCCCGGGTCGAGCCACCCTTCTCAGGGAAGAACGCCTCAGGGTCAGTTTGCGCGCACAGGGCACGCTCCTGCCACTGGTCCTCCGTGAGCTCGGACTCGTTGTCGATGTGTTCGGGCACCAGACTCAGCTGCGGCCGTCCGGCGACGACGTGCTGGACAGGTCCGGTGTTCGTGTGCGGTGCGGTCCCAACAGAGCCGAGCATCCGCCCATCGAATTGAACGACATGATCGAAATCAGCGTGTTCGTAAGACATTTGCCGCCTCCTCCCCTGCTTTACGTAGTTTTCAAAACGGAGTCCAACTACTTGCCCTGCGTGCCGTCAGTGGCGATCAAAATTCGAACATACGGTCGAATCTCAGTCTGCTGCACCGGAACCGGTAAACAAACCGGGAATGACACTGGTGTGATTACACACGGGTTAGCTGCCATGGTCAAGCGGATGAAGCGCATTTCCTACCATCTTGTGACCTGTTTACGGCGCGTCGTTATCGCGGCGTGTCGCGATAGTGACCAATAACACGCTGCCGCACAACGCACTTGGTAATTGCGATAGCCGATACGCCTGTTACTCAAGTGAATACTGAGGTTTAAAGTTTGCTGCGCGCCAAATTGCCTTTCCGGGCGCGTCATTCCACCCGGCCGTCATCGCCTAGGGTGAGTCGACGTGAAGGTGACGGTTCTGGTCGGTGGCGTCGGCGGCGCTCGTTTTCTGCTCGGCGTCCAGAAACTTCTGGGGTTGGGTCAATTCGCCGAACCCGGCACAAACTCCTCGGCCCCCTCGCCGCACGAGCTGACCGCGATCGTCAACGTCGGTGACGACGCCTGGATGTACGGCGTCCGCATCTGCCCCGACCTCGACACGTGCATGTACACCCTCGGCGGCGGCATCGACCCCGAACGCGGCTGGGGCCACCGCGACGAGACCTGGCACGCCAAGGAAGAGCTCGCCGCGTACGGCGTGCAGCCGGACTGGTTCGGGCTCGGCGACCGCGACCTGGCCACCCACCTGGTACGCAGCCAGATGCTGCGAGCCGGCTATCCGCTGTCCCAGGTGACCGAGGCCTTGTGCGACCGCTGGCAGCCCGGCGCCCGGCTGCTGCCGGCCAGCGACGACCGCAGCGAAACCCACGTGGTGGTAACCGATCCCGAAACCGGCAACCAGCGCGCCATCCACTTCCAGGAGTGGTGGGTTCGCTACCGCGCCCAGATCCCCACCCACAGCTTCGCGTTCATCGGCACCGAGAAGGCCACCGCCGCACCGGGAGTCGCCGACGCCATCGCCGGCGCCGACGTGGTGCTGCTGGCCCCCTCGAATCCGGTCGTCAGCATCGGGTCGATCCTCGCCGTGCCCGGCCTGCGCCGCGCGCTGCGGTCCACGCCCGCACAGGTGATCGGGTACTCCCCGATCGTGGCCGGAAAACCGTTGCGCGGGATGGCCGATGACTGCCTCAAGGTGATCGGCGTCGACAGCACCTCGGAAGCCGTGGGCACGCACTACGGCGCCCGCGGTACGACCGGCATCCTCGACGGCTGGCTGATCGACGAGGGCGACCACGCCGAGATCGAAGGTGTCAATGTCAAAGCCGTGCCGCTGTTGATGACCGACCCGGCGGCCACGGCCGAAATGGTCCGGGCCGGACTGCAACTCGCCGGAATCCAGCTGTGACCGAACGTGCCGAAGTGAGTGAACACGGCGCCGCGGCCGCCATCGAAATCCTGCCCGTGCCAGGGCTGCCCGAATTCCGCCCGGGTGACGACGTGGCCGCCGTCATCGCCGCCGCCGCCCCCTGGCTGCGCGACGACGACGTGCTGGTCGTCACCAGCAAGGTGCTCTCCAAGTCCGAGGGCCGCATCGTGGCCGCGCCGACCGACCCCGACGAGCGGGACGCCCTGCGGCGCAGGCTGATCAATGACGAGGCCGTGCGCGTGCTGGCCCGCAAGGGCCGCACCCTGATCACCGAGAACGCCATCGGCTTGGTCCAGGCCGCCGCCGGTGTCGACGGTTCCAATGTGAGCACAACCGAATTGGCCCTGCTGCCGGTCGACCCCGACGGCAGCGCGGCCCGGCTGCGCACCGGCCTGGCCGAGCGGCTCGGCGTCACCGTCGCCGTCGTCGTCACCGACACCATGGGCCGGGCCTGGCGCAACGGTCAGATCGATGCCGCCATCGGCGCGGCGGGACTGGCTGTGCTGCACGGCTATTCCGGTGTCCAGGACACCCATGGCAACGAATTGCTGGTGACGGAGGTCGCCATCGCGGACGAGATCGCGGCCGCCGCCGATCTGGTCAAGGGCAAGCTGACCGGCATCCCCGTCGCCGTCGTGCGGGGCCTGTCGCCGCGCGACGACGGCTCGAACGGCCGGACCCTGGTGCGCGCCGGTCAGGACGACCTGTTCTGGCTGGGCACCGAGGAAGCACTGGCGTTGGGCCGCAGGCAGGCTCAGCTAATGCGTCGTTCGGTGCGCACGTTCAGCGCCGAGCCGGTCGCACCGGAACTCATCGAGGAATCCGTCGCCGAGGCCCTGACCGCGCCCGCACCGCACCACACCCGCCCGGTCCGCTTCGTCTGGGTGCAGGACCACGACACGCGGATCCGGTTGCTGGACCGCATGAAAGACAAGTGGCGTACCGACCTGACCGGCGATGGCCGGCCCGCCGATTCGGTCGACCGGCGCGTGGGACGCGGCCAGATCCTCTACGACGCACCGGAACTCGTCATCCCGTTCCTGGTTCCCGATGGCGCACACAGCTATCCGGACACGGCCCGCACCGACGCCGAGCACACCATGTTCACCGTCGCGGTGGGCGCCGCGGTGCAGGGGCTGCTGGTGGCCCTGGCCGCGCGGGATGTCGGCAGCTGCTGGATCGGGTCGACGATCTTCGCCGCCGACCTCGTGCGCGCCGAACTCGACCTGCCGGCCGACTGGGAACCGCTGGGCGCCATCGCCATCGGCCATCTGCCCGAGACCGACGAGCCACGGGCACCGCGGGAGCCGGTAGCCACCGACGAGCTCTTGATCCGCCGATGAGCGACACCCTGCACGCCTCCGTTGTGGCAGCACTGCGCGACTGGCCGGCCCCGGACGCTGACCAGGACACGTTGCGGCACGCGGTCGCGGCATTCGTCGCAGCCAGGCCCGACGCCTGCCGGCGGGCCTGCGAGCCCGGGCACATCACCGCGTCGGCTCTGGTGCTCGATCACACCCGGACCAAGGCCCTGCTCACCCTGCACCCGCGGTTGGGCCGCTGGGTGCAACTCGGCGGCCATTGCGAGGACGTCGACACCGACATCCGGGCCGCCGCATTGCGTGAGGCCACCGAAGAATCCGGTATCGCCGGATTGACTATCGCCGAGTTGCCGGCCGCGCTGCACGTGCACGCGCTGACCTGCTCACTGGGCGTCCCGACCCGGCATCTCGACGTGCAGTACCTGGCCGTCGCGCCCGAGCACGCCGAAATTCATTGCAGCGACGAATCGCTGGATCTGCGGTGGTGGCCCCTGGACGCACTCCCGGACCCCGACCCCGGCCTGGAACGGCTCGCGCGGGCCGCTCAGACGTCCGTCGAGTAACGAATACCGCCGTCGGGGATGGTGACCCCCGGCCACACCCGCGCACCGCGCAGCAGCTCGCACCGGGCGCCGATGTTGGCACCGTCACCGATCACGCCGTCGCGAATCAGCGCGCGCGGGCCGATCCGGGCGCCGAACCCGATGATGGACCGCTCGATCACCGACCCCGCCTCGATCTTGACGCCGTCGAAGATCACCGCACCGTCCAGCCGGGCACCGGCGCCGATCTCGGCGCCGCGGCCCACCACGGTCCCGCCGATCAACAACGCACCGGGCGCCACCGCGGCACCCTCGTGCACCAGGCTCTCGCCGCGGTGCCCGTCGAGCACCGGCGACGGCGCGATACCGCGCACCAGATCCGCTGAGCCACGGACGAAGTCGTCGGGCGTACCCATGTCACGCCAGTAGCTGGCGTCGACGTAACCGCACACCTTGAAACCGTCGGACAGCAGCTTGGGGAACACCTCGCGCTCCACCGACACCTCACGGCCGGTGGGGATCTCGTCGATCACCTCACGCTGGAACAGGTAGCAGCCGGCGTTGATCTGGTCGGTCGGCGGGTCCTGCGTCTTCTCCAGGAACGCCGTCACCACACCATCGGAATCGGTTGGCACACAACCGAACGCCCGCGGGTCGCTCACCCGCACCAGGTGCAGCGTGACATCGGCCTGCCGCTCGAGGTGGCTGGTCAGCATCGCGCGCAGGTCCAGGCCGGAGAGCACGTCGCCGTTGAACACCATGGCGGTCCGGTGGCGCAGCTTGGGCGCCACGTTGGCGATACCGCCACCGGTGCCCCGGGCCTCCTCCTCCACCACGTACTCGATCTCGAGGCCCAGCTTGGAACCGTCGCCGAATTCCTCCTCGAACACCTCCGCCTTGTACGAGGTGCCCAGCACCACGTGGCGGATGCCCGCGGCGGCGATCCGCGCGAGCAGGTGGGACAGGAACGGCACACCAGCGGTCGGCAGCATCGGCTTGGGCGCCGAAAGGGTCAGCGGGCGCAGCCGGGTGCCCTGTCCACCCACCAGGATGACCGCGTCGACGTCAACCGGATTCACCGCGTCACTCAACTCGCGTCCTTTCACCTTGACTGAAGATGTCTGCGCCGATGCAAGCCCCCGCCACGATCGGTCGTCGCAGGTAGCCTAGTTTGCCCGACGGCGCTTACGCCTGGAATTGCCCACCACCGCGCGTTCGCGGGCGCCGAGGGCCGATTTGATGGTCCATCGCAGCGGGGCCTGCCACCAGCGCGGATGCCGGTCGGCCAGGAATGTATAGGTGCTGCGGTGATGTGCGGCCAGGTTGCGGGCCGGGTCACGTCCGGTGGAATGTCCCTTGTCGTGCAGGATTTCGGCGGCCGGCACGTACACGTTCTGCCAGCCCCCGCGTGCCAGCCGGTCGCCCAGGTCGACGTCCTCCATGTACATGAAGTAGTTCTCGTCGAATCCGCCGATCTGCCGGAACGCCTTGGTGCGCAACAACAGACACGAACCCGACAACCAGCCGACCGCGCGTTCGCTCGGCTCCAGCCGGTCCTGGCGGTAGGCCGCCGTCCACGGGTTGGATTTCCAGAACGGACCGACCACGGCATGCATGCCACCGCGGATCAGGCTCGGCTGATGCCGGGCCGAGGGGTACACCGAACCGTCGGGATCGCGGATGAGCGGTCCCACCGAGCCGGCGGCCGGCCAGCGCGCCGCACCGGCGAACAGCTCGTCGATGCTGTGCGGCCCCCATTGCACGTCAGGGTTGACCACCACGAAGAACTCCTGGTCGACGACGCTGTCGGGCGTGTCGAGGTAGGCCGCCACCGCGCGGTTCACCGCGGTGCCGTAGCCGAGGTTGCCGCCGGTACGGAACAACTCGACGTCGGCATACCGGTGCAGGGCCGCCTCGGGGGCACCGTCGGTCGATCCGTTGTCGGCCATCACCACCAGCAGCTTGCGATCGGTGGCGTGCGCCAGCGTCTTCAGGAAACGGTCCAGATGCGGGCCGGGCGAATAGGTCACCGTCACCACGAGCAGCGGGCGGTCCGGCACAGGTGATCTGTCGGACTGCGTCCTCGGCGGTCCGGAAGGCTGCTCGATCACGGGCTAGAGGTTAGCGGGCCGACGGCCGTACCCGCACCAGGGTGTGACCCGCCGAACCCCGGGCTACCGGCCACGGCAACCGCTCACCAGTAGCCTGTCCTGGTGCCAGGTCGACTGTTCCGCATCCTCGCCGTCATGCTGACGGTGCTCGTGACGGTGGGCACCGGCTTGGCCTGGAGCAGCCTGCGTTCGCTGGAATCGGGCATCAACCGCATCAGTGCCGCGGCCCTGGGCGGCGGGGGCGACGACGGTGCCGTCGACATCCTGCTGGTGGGCATGGACAGCCGCACCGACGCGCACGGAAACCCCTTGTCAGAGGACGAACTCGCGACACTGCGGGCCGGCGACGACGTCTCCACCAACACCGACACCATCATCCTGGTTCGTATCCCCAACAACGGGCGCTCGGCCACCGCCATCTCCATCCCGCGCGACTCCTATGTGCAGTCGCCGGGTCTGGGCAAGACCAAGATCAACGGCGTCTTCGGTCAGGTGAAGCTCGAGAAGATGAAGGAACTCGTCGAGCAGCAGCGCGAGGACGCGGCCACCGCGGAACCGAAGGCCGTCGAGGCCGGACGCGAAGCGCTGATCAAAACCGTGGCAAAGCTCACAGGCGTCACCGTCGATCACTACGCCGAGGTCGGGTTGCTGGGCTTCGCCTTGATCACCGACGCGCTCGGCGGCGTCAACGTGTGTCTGAAGAACGCCGTCGACGAACCGTTGTCGGGGGCCAACTTCCCGGCCGGCTGGCAGAAACTCAACGGCCCGCAGGCCCTGAGCTTCGTGCGGCAGCGCCACGATCTGCCCCGCGGCGACCTGGACCGGGTGACCCGTCAGCAGGTGTTCATGGCGTCGCTGGCGCACGACATCATCTCCGGGCAGACTCTGTCCAGCCCCAGCACCCTGGGCCGGCTGCGCCAGGCCGTGCAGCGGTCGGTGGTGCTGTCCGACGGTTGGGACATCATGGATTTCGTCCAGCAGATGCAGAAGCTGGCGGGCGGCAACGTGGCATTCGCCACCATCCCGGTGCTGGCCGAGGACGGCTGGAGCGACGACGGCACCCAGAGCGTCGTGCGGGTCGATCCCGCGGAGGTGCAGGAGTGGGTGGCCGGTCTGCTCAAGGATCAGGCCGACGGCAAGACCGAGAAGCTGGCCTACACGCCCGGCAACACCACCGTCGACGTGGTCAACGACAGTGACATCAACGGGCTGGCCGCGGCGGTGTCGGAGGTACTCACCGCAAAGGGCTTCGTCGCAGGCAAGATCGGCAACAACGAGGCCGACCACGTGACGGCGAGCCAGATCCAGGCCGCGAAGTCGGACGATCTCGGGGCGCAGGCCATCGCCCAGCAACTGGGCAATCTGCCCGTGGTGGAGAACGCATCGGTGCCCAGCGGTGCCGTGCGGGTGGTGCTGGCGCACGACTACGCGGGGCCCGGCTCCGGCTTGGAGGGCGGAACGCACACCGTGACGCAATCCGCTGCCGACACCACCGATTCCGGTGCGACCACGCCGGTGCCGCCGTCCCCGATCATCACGGCGGGTACCTCCGATCCGAAGTGCGTCGACTGACCATGACCAATCTGTCCAGCGCGATCCTCGACCCGTTGCTGCGTGCCGACCCGGCCGGGCCGCGCATCACCTACTACGACGACGCCACCGGCGAGCGCATCGAGCTGTCGGCGGTGACGCTGGGCAACTGGGCCGCCAAGACCGCCAACCTGCTGCGCGACGAACTGGGCGCCGGGCCGGGCAGCCGGGTCGCGGTGCTGCTGCCCGCGCACTGGCAGACGGCGGGCGTGCTGTTCGGAATCTGGTACATCGGCGCGGAAGTTGTTGCCGGCGAATCACTTCCGGCGGACTGTGACGTCGCGCTGTGCACGGCCGAGCTCCTCGACGCGGCCGACGAGACCGGCGCCGCCGAAGTCGTGGTGCTGTCACTCGACCCGTTCGGCAAGTCCGTCCCCGACCTGCCGATCGGGGTCACCGACTACGCCACCGCCGTGCGGGTGCACGGCGACCAGATCGTGCCCGAACGCGCGCCCGGTCCGGCACTGGCCGGCCGGTCGGTCGACGACGTGCTCGCCGAAGCCCGCAGCGGTGCTGCGGCAAAGGGATTCACCGCAGGCACCAGGCTGCTGTCGACCGCCGCCTGGGGTACCGCCGACGAACTCGTCGCCAACCTGCTGGCAGTGTTCGCCGGCGGCGCCTCCCTGGTGCAGGTGGCCAACCCCGACGCGGGCGCGCTGGAGCGGCGCCGCGCGACGGAGAAGGTCACCCAAGACCTCTAGCCCGACGCGTCAGCGCAGCAGAGCGCGGGACATCACGACCCGCTGAATCTGGTTGGTGCCCTCGTAGATCTGGGTGATCTTGGCGTCGCGCATCATGCGCTCCACCGGGAAGTCGACGGTGTAACCGGCGCCGCCGAACAGCTGCACGGCGTTGGTGGTGACCTCCATCGCGACATCCGAGGCGAAACACTTCGACGCCGCCGAGATGAAGCCCAGGTTGCCTTCACCACGCTCGGCGCGGGCCGCGGCGCTGTAGACCATCAGCCGGGCCGCCTCGGTCTTCATCGCCATGTCCGCGATCATGAACTCCACGCCCTGGAACTGGCTGATCGACTTGCCGAACTGCTTGCGGTCCTTGGTGTAGGCGATGGCCGCGTCCAGCGCACCCTGCGCCACCCCGACGGCCTGCGCGCCGATCGTGGGACGGGTGTGGTCGAGCGTCGCCAGGGCGGTCTTGAAGCCGGTGCCCGGCTCGCCGATGATCCGGTCGCCGGGGATGCGGCAGTTCTCGAAGTACAGCTCGACGGTCGGCGAGCCCTTGATGCCGAGCTTGCGCTCCTTCGGGCCGATGGTGAAGCCCTCGTCGTCGAGGTGCACCATGAACGCCGAGATGCCGTTGGCGCCCTTGTCGGGGTCGGTCACGGCCATCACGGTGTACCAGGTCGACTTGCCACCGTTGGTGATCCACGCCTTGGCGCCGTTGAGGATCCAGTCGTCGCCGTCGGCCTTGGCGCGGGTGCGCATGGCGGCGGCGTCGCTACCGGCCTCGCGCTCGGACAGCGCATAAGAAGCAAGCGCGCCATCAACCAAATCCGGCAGCACCTTGCGCTTGAGATCGTCGGACCCGCTCAGGATCAGGCCCATGGTGCCGAGTTTGTTGACCGCGGGGATCAGCGACGCCGAGACGTCGACCCGGGCGACTTCCTCGATGACGATGCACGCGGCGACCGAGTCCGCGCCCTGGCCGCCGAACTCCTCCGGGACGTGGACGGCGTTGAAGCCCGACGCGGTCAGCGCGTCACTGGCCTCCTGCGGGAAGCGGGCGTGCTCGTCGACGTCGGCGGCGTACGGAGCGATTTCCTTCTCGGCCAGGGCCCGGATCGCGGCCCGAAGCTCCTGATGCTCTTCCGGCAGCTGAAACAGATCGAATGACGGGTTACCGAGAGACATTGATGGCTCCTTGCCTGCTCATGTGGCGAGATACGGGTTGCTACTCGTCGGTAACTTTACCGCCCCTGGCCCGACACCTTCTGCAGACCACGGACCAACTCGCGGTAGGTGCGGTGATAGACGGTGCGCAGCGTCTCGCTACGGCGCAGCACGTCGACGGCCGTCACCGGGCCGAGCAGCAGCACCGGATGCCCGGCGAAAACCGAGGTGGTGTGCTGCATGCGGGCCGAGCGGTGCGCCGCCGACTCCAGTTCGGCCTGGTAGTAGTCGCAGTACTCCGGCTGGGTGAAGAACACCTTGTTGAACCCGATCGCGAACGGGGCCAGCCCGGCTCCGTCGTCGAGGTACTTCAGTGTGCCGACCGCGACGCCGGGCCAGAACTCGTTGAAGACGTCGTCGGCGATCACGACGCCGCCGTCGGCCAGCGTGGCCTCGGCCAGCTGCATGTCGCTGTAGACGATCTCCTCGGTGTGCCCACCGTCGACGCTGAAGAACCTGATGGGCCCACCCGCCTCCTCCAGCAGCACCTCGGGTGCCAGCTTGGTGGAGTCGCCCTGGTGGATCACCACGCCGTTCATCGACGACCACACATCGACGTTGCTGGTGAACTTCGCCAGGTCACCGGCCCCGGAACCGTCGATGTTGAGGTCCTGGTCGCCGAAAATGTCGATGGCAACAGACTTTTCGTCGTCTCGCTGCAACAGGTTCAGGCCGATGAACAGCTTGCCGTGGTGCACGCCGATCTCGGCGACCGCACCGGCGACGGACCTGGCCCGCTGGGCCTCGTCCAGCGCCCCCGCGACCAGGAGCACCTCTGGCTCCATGAATCCCGTGACGAGCTTGTGGCCGACGCTGCGGTACCGCGCGAATGAAGATTTCATCGCTCGTGAGCTTACTTGCCCAGCAACCGATTCCGTAGCGCCTCGTCCTTGTCGAGCACCATCTGCTCCAGGTCCGCCTGGAAGCGCTGCATCCGGGCACGCAATCCGGCATCGGCCGACCCCAGGATGCGTACCGCCAGCAGGCCCGCGTTGCGTGCGCCGCCGATCGACACGGTGGCCACCGGCACACCGGCGGGCATCTGCACGATCGACAGCAACGAGTCCATGCCGTCCAGGCGGGCCAGCGGCACCGGCACGCCGATCACCGGCAGCGGGGTGGCCGACGCCACCATCCCGGGCAGGTGCGCGGCACCGCCGGCGCCGGCGATGATCACCTCGACGCCCCGGCCCGCGGCGGACTTGGCGTAGTCGAGCATGCGCTGCGGGGTGCGGTGCGCCGACACCACGCCAACCTCGAACGGCACCTCGAACTCGGCGAGCGCGGTGGCCGCGTCCTCCATCACCGACCAGTCGCTGTCACTGCCCATGATCAGGCCGACCCGCGGTCCAGCCTGTCCGGCCACGTGCTCACTCATGTCCACTCCATCCGTCCGTCCACTCAGCGTGCGACAACCAGTGCGCGGCCCGTACGGCCCGCTCACGCACGTCTGCCACGTAGTCCTCGTCGTCGAGCGAGCCGCCCGGCGCGCCGACGATGTTGACGTGCCCGATCTTGCGGCCGGGCCGCTCCCCCTTGCCGTACAGGTGCACCCGGGCCTCGGGCAGCCGGCCGAACAGGTGATGCAGCCGCTCGTCCATGGTCATCTCCGGTTGCGTCGGCGCACCCAGCACGTTGGCCATCACCGTCACCGGGGCCAGCGGTGCCGTCGACCCCAGCGGGTAATCCAGCACTGCCCGCAGATGCTGCTCGAACTGGCTGGTCGTCGCGCCGTCCATGGTCCAGTGCCCGGAGTTGTGCGGCCGCATGGCCAGCTCGTTGACCACCAACGCCCCGTCAACGGTCTCGAAGAGCTCGACCGCCAGCACGCCGACCACACCGAGCTCGTCGGCGATCCGCAGGGCGAGCTGTTCGGCCGCGGTGGCCACTCCGGCATCCAGCCGCGCCGCGGGCGCGATCACCTCGACGCAGATGCCGTCCTCCTGCACGGTGTGCACCACGGGCCAGGCCGCGCCCTGCCCGAACGGCGAGCGCGCGACCAGCGCGGCCAACTCGCGGCGCATGGCGACCTTCTCCTCGACCAGCACGGCGACACCGTCGGCCAGGTAGCCCTCGGCGGCGGCGCGGGCCTGCGCCACGTCGTCGGTCAGGGTGACGCCCTTGCCGTCATAGCCACCACGGCTGGCCTTGACGACGAGCCCGCCGCCAACCTCGGCGGCGAGTTCGTCGATGGCATCGAGATCAGCGGCCGACGCCACCTCCCGGTAGCGCGGCACCGGCGCGCCGAGTTCGGCCAGCCGGCGGCGCATCACCAGCTTGTCCTGCGCGTGCACCAGCGCCGACGGCGGCGGGGCCACATTGACCCCGTCCGCGACGAGGGCCTCCAGTAGCTCGGTGGGGACGTGCTCGTGGTCGAACGTCAGGGCCGACGCACCGGCCGCCACCTCACGCAGCGCGGCGAGGTCGGTGTGCGAGCCCAGCACCACCGCCGGACTCACCTGGGCGGCCGGCTCGTCGGCGGAGACCGCCAGCACCCGCAGGGTCTGGCCGAGCGCGATGGCTGCCTGGTGGGTCATGCGGGCCAGCTGGCCGCCACCGATCATTGCCACGACGGGGGGTTGCGTCACGGCGCCTAGTTTGTCACGCACCAGGGATGTCCCCCGAATCTGCCTATGCCGCCTAGCTACCGCCCGCTACCTGCACGGGTACGTGAAATGCAGGTACTTTCCGTAAACTGCCCGATTATGTCGTTCACCGAGGCCACAATCGCGCGGCTCCCGCGAGTGGTCAGGCCGTTTGCCGAACGGCATCACGAGCTCATCAAGTTCGCGATCGTCGGCGCCACCACGTTCGTCATCGACTCGGGCATCTTCTACACGCTCAAGCTCACCGTGCTCGAGCCCAAGCCGGTGACGGCGAAGATCATCGCCGGCATCGTCGCGGTGATCGCGTCGTACGTGCTGAACCGCGAATGGAGCTTCCAGAACCGCGGCGGCCGCGAACGGCACCACGAGGCCCTGCTGTTCTTCGCGGTCAGTGGCGTCGGCGTGCTGCTCAGCATGGCCCCGCTGTGGGTGTCCAGCTACATGCTGCAGTTGCGCGTGCCCAATGTGTCGCTGACCGTCGAGAACATCGCGGACTTCGTGTCGGCGTACATCATCGGCAACCTGCTGCAGATGGCGTTCCGGTTCTGGGCGTTCCGGCGCTGGGTGTTCCCCGACGAGATGGCGCAGCACGCACCCGACATGACGCTCGAGGCGACCATGACCGCCGGCGGTTTCGCCGAGGCCTACGACGGGCTCTCGGACGACCCTCAGCTGGGCGACTCCTCCGACCCCAGGGTGTCGAAGACTTCGTGATACAGCAGCGAGTGGACCTGCTCCACTCGCGGAATGTCATGGAATTCCAGCGGATCCTGCGATGCCGACTCGATGATCAGGGTGCCGGTGCGCAGTATCCGGTCGAGCAGTTGGTGCCGGAACTCCACACTGTTGATACGGGCCAGCGGAATGTCGATGCCCGAGCGGGTCAGCACCCCGCGCCGGAACATCACCCGGCGGTCGGTGATCACGAAATGCGTTGAGCGCCAGTTCAGGAACGGCCAGACGGTCAGCCAGCCGACCACCACCAGCCAGATCACCCCGATCACCGCGAAGATGATGTTCTTGGCGTTGCTGTCCCAGTTGGTGTGGTTGACCACCGCCGCGACGAACGCGGCCAGCGCCGTCCCGGCCAGGAGCACCACAACGGGGCCGATCAGCCGTTTCCAGTGCGGGTGCCGATGCAGCACGACATGTTCGTCGGCGGCCAGCACGTTGTCCGGGTAACCCATACCCAGACTCTAGGTGGTGCTGGGCCGCAAATGGACGACGTCGCCGGCGGAGACCGCGACGACGCCGTCGGCCGAGTTGATCACCAATGAACCGTTGACGTCGATGTCGGTCGCCTGCCCGACCACCTCGCGCCCGCCGGGCAGTTCGGCCCGCACCGACTGCCCCAGCGTGCTGCTGTGGTCGCGGTAGACAGCCAGCAGCTCGACGTTGCCGCCCGCGCGCCATTCGGCGATCCTGGCCTGCAGACGGTTCAACAGCGCCACGGCCAGCCGCTGTCGATCCGGCTGCGCCACACCGAGACTCAACAATGACACGGCCACCGGGTCGGGCAGTTCGTCAGCCGCGAGCGACACGTTCAGGCCGATCCCGACGACGATGACGGGCGACCCGCCACCGGGTGCCGCGACCTCGGCGAGGATCCCGGCCAGCTTTCCGGTGCCCACCAAGACGTCGTTGGGCCACTTGAGTGCGGCCTGCACGCCGGCCACCTCGGCGATCGCCTCGACGACGGCCACCCCGGCTGCCAGCGACAACAGACCCCAGGTTTCGCTCGGCACGTCGGTGGCGTCCACGCCGACCGACACCAGAATCTGTGAGCGCGGCACCGCCGACCAGGCGCGGCCCTGGCGTCCCCGGCCCGCGATCTGGTCCTCGGTGAACAGGGCCACCCCGGCGACCTTCTCACCGGCCTGCGCCCGGGCCGCGAGATCGGCGTTGGTGGAGCCGGTTTCGGCCACCACCTCGACCCGCCAGCGGTCACCGGACTCCGCCTGGATCGCCGCCGCGTCCAGCGGCAGCCGGTCAGCAGTCATTGGTTACCTTCTTCCCGGCGAACCGATCCGCCATCCAGTCGAGCATCTCCTGCGCCGCGGGCGGGTTGTGTCCGCCCCGCGGATCGAACTCTGCGGTCACCGTGCCACCGAGCGAGCAGGCCCGCCCGATCGCGGCCTTGGTCCAGCCGGCATCGATGAAGGGGTCCTGACCGCCGTACCAGACGTACAGCGGCGCCGTCAGCCGTCGTTGCGGAATCGCCCATGCCTGCAACAGATTCTGCAGCCGCTCGGCGGCATCCGGCGAGACCGGGAGGAAGTCGCGCGGCCCGAGCTGCCCGGAGGCGACGGCGCGCTTGTAGGCCGCGTCCGCACTGCAGTCCGTCAGCACATTCCAGTAGCGCGCCGCCCCGCCGTGCCGGTAGTCGTCCCGGTTGAGGTCGGTGTGCAGCCGGGCCAGCGATTCGATCAGTGCCTGCAGCACCGGCCGCTGCTCGCTGGTCAACGTACCCGTCTGCGATTTCGACACCAGGCCACTGACATCGGCCGCGGGAGCGACGGCGACGGCACCGACGAGCGTGAGCTCCGGGGCGTAGGGCTCGGCCTGTTCGTCGGCGGCCCATGCCGCGGCACCGCCCTGCGAGTCACCGAAGGCCGCCCACGTCGTCCCGACGTCACCGAACACATGACGCGCCGCGCGGACCGCATCGATCAGGTTGAGACCGGCGGTGCGGGCGTCGGAGTACGGGTGGATGCCCTTGACGCCGAGGCCCTGGTAGTCGGGCAGCGCGACGGCGTACCCGAGATTGATCACCACTTTCGCGATGGGCAGCAGGTTCATCAGCGTCGGTGACAGCGACGGCCCGCAATTGTTGTCGATGCCCAGGGTGCCGTGGCCGAGGGCCACCACCGACCAGCCCGCCTTGGGCGCCTGGCCCAGTGGGGTGAGCACCGCACCCGAGACGACGGTCTGTGCACCGGTGTCACCCGAGGTGGAGCGGTACACCACCCGTGCGGCGCGAATCCCCTGGCCATTGAAGGTGCTGGTGACGCCCGGCATGGTGGTCGCCGACAGCAGGCTGCCCGGACCGGAGCCGGTGAGATCGGCCGAACCGATCGGCTCCGGAGCGCCCGACAGCGGGATGAACATGTCCAGGACCTTCGAGGTCCCGATCAACACCAGTGGTCGCAGGTAGGTCGCGGCGGTGAGTCCACCGACGACGAGTACGGCGACCACGATCCACGGCAGGGCTTTACGCATCAAAGGGGATTATTCACCGGCGGTCGCCCGAACGGGTTCAGTAGGCGCCGGAACCGCCGATGATGGTGCGGAACGTCTTGGCCGCGATCAGCAGATCGTTGGTGATGGACCAGTTCTCGACGTACGACAGGTCGAGTCGCACCGAGTCCTCCCACGACAGATCGGCCCGGCCACTCACCTGCCACAGCCCGGTGATCCCGGGGAGCACCAGCAGCCGGCGGCGCACCTGCTCGTTGTAGGTGTCGAATTCACGGCGCAGCGGCGGCCGCGGACCGACCACGCTCATGTCGCGGCACAGCACGTTGAAGAACTGCGGGAGCTCGTCGATGCTGTAGCGCCGCAGGTACTTTCCGACGAGCGTGACTCGCGGGTCCTCGTGGATCTTGAACAGCACGCCGCTGCCGCTCTCGTTGAGATCCAGGCTGATCAGGTCGTCGACCATCCGGTCGGCACCCTGCACCATGGTGCGGAACTTCGTCATCTGGAAAGGCTTGCCGTCCAGGCCGATTCGCTCAGAGCGGTAGAAGACGGGGCCGCGGCTGGTGAGCTTGATGGCGATGGCCGACAGGACCATCAGCGGCGAGGTCACCGTGAGCGCGAACAGCGCGACGAAGATGTCGAAGGCCCGCTTCTGGAGTTTCTTGGTTCCGCTGTACTGCGGACGCTCGACGTGGATCAGCGGCAGTCCGGCGACGGGACGCATGGTGAGCCGAGGGCCGGCGACGTCGATGACGCTCGGCGACACGACCATGTCGATGCCCAGCTTGTCCAGCTCCCAGGACAGCTCGCGCATCCCTTCCGGCCCGAGATGATCGGTCGTGGTCAGGGCGACGGCGTCGAAAGCGGCCTTGGCGATGGCATCGGAGACCTGGGACTCGTTGCCGAGCACCGGCAACTCGCCGACCCCGGCCACCTCGAAGGTGCCACCTGCCGGGCGTCCGGTGAGGCAGACGCCGGCGACGGAGTAGCCGTACCACCACTCGCGGTGCAGGGACTGCACCAGATTGCTCACGGCGCGCGGGTCGCCGACCGCCAGCACCGAGGAGACGCACTTGTTGCGCCGGCGCAGCCGCGCCAGCACCCGGCGGCAGACGGTCCGGCCGACCACCAGGCCGACCAGACCGAGCGGCAGCGCGACGGCCAAGTAGCCGCGGGCGTAATCAGGGCGGAAGATCATCAGTGCGACGGCGATGATGCCGACGGTGGCCAGCGTCGCGGAGAAGACCCGGCGGTACTCCTCGACACCGGCGCCGACGATGCGCGGCGAACGGGTCCGGTACGCGGCCAGCATGGCAAGCCAGATCACGGCGACGAAAAGGGACAGCACCGAGTAGTACGAGAAGACGTGCAGGTACGTCGAAGTGAACTCCAGGGACGCATTCGGTGTACCGAGCTTGACGAACTGGGCACTCGCCAGGGCCAACACCACCACGAGCAGATCGAATGCGATCAGGCACCACCGGTAGCGCGCTTGCCATGCTCGGTCAGCTAAAGGCGCGACGGCCCGTACAGGAGGCGCGGGAGAAGCCTTTTGAACGAAGAGTTCTTCTGCCACTGACACTGACGCCTACTCCCTCCCATTTGCTGGAAGTTCGCTATAGCCCCCGCTCAGCGAACTGCGACTACTATCGCATCGTTTGCTCGAAATTACCACCGATCGGAAAAATAGGCAGGTCAAGCACAGTGTCCCTGGAGGGCGGCCTTAGCGAACCCGGCAAACTGATAGAAGAACGTCAATTCCCACCCGATCGGCGAAAAGTCATAGTCCCTGGGCAGCGCCACCGCAACCACTGAACCCTGGTTCGTCGAATAGCACTGCCGGAAGACCAAGCGGGCACGCGGCAGGTGATACCGCCAGCTGACCACGATGATCCGGTGCCAGGCGCGGCCCTCGGAAAGTTCGCGCATCATCATGGCCTCGCCGCGGGTCGTCAGGATCTCCGGCTTCCGGCAGATCACCTCGATGTCCGTCGCCGGCGCGCAGGCGCTCTTCATCTGCGGGTCGCCCGGCAGATACGGATTGGACAGCACGACGGTGCGCGCCCAGCCCTGCCGGGCCAGGCTCAGTCCGTACTGTTCGCGGCCGTCGTGTTCGCCGGCCAGCACGATGATGGCGTCGGCCCGCTGCAGTTGATCGGATTTGGCGTTGGCGAACAGCGCCACCCCTGCGAGCCCCACATCGACCAGCACCACGACCGTGACCACGGCGATGACCCGACGAATGACCCGGCCGAGATCAGCGCGCGGCATGGTCCGCAAGTTGTTCCCCACACATCTCGCGGTACTGCTGCCACATGCGGCGACCCAACTCGCGCTGCCCGGCGGCGCTGTAGTGCCGGTCGTCCGGGCTGTTGTACGAATCCCGCGGTCCCGGCACGAAGGTGCTCAGCGGCCACCGGTTCGGGGTGTCGGCGTGCACGGCGTCGATCGCCGCGTAGGGCTTGCCGCTCAGCTCCATCTCCTCGGGCACCATCTGCCCCAGGACGAACGGCAGGCCGGCGCCGTACCGCGCGCGCAGGTCACCGATCAGCGAGTCGAACTTGACCTGGTACTGCGCGCCCGAGATCAGCGGCACGTCGGTCTCGCCCTGGTGCCACAGCACGGTGGCGATCTCGCTGCCGGGAAACCGCGCCAGTGCCGCATCGATGGCCGCCACCGCCCGGCGGTACAGGTTCACCCGGGTCTTGCGGTCCGCCGGATCCCAGGTGTGCCCGTTCTTCGGGGTGAACGAGGTGTCGCCCCGCGCACCGGGGATCAGCAGCACCGGGCGCCCGGTGGCCTCGGCGAGTTGCTTGGCGAAGGTCGGGCCGAAACCGACGTATTTGCACGGTATCTCGTGCAGCAGTGGCTGCGTCGCCAACACCGCGGTGCCTTTGGACGGCCCGCACATGGCCCACTGGTGCACCAGCGGATGCGGCCGGTCCAACCCGTCTGGGTCGACGGGCAGCCCCATGCCGAACGCGTTGGACTGCCCCAGGATGGGCAGGATCAGGTACGGCCGTTCGGGGGCGCCGACGGCGGTGCCGCGCGGCGCGATCAGTCGCTTCACGATGCATTTCGCCTCGATCAGCAACTGCTGATGAATCGGGCTGTCGCCGTCGGGATTACGTGGTTCCCTGCGCAGGACAGTCATTGACCGCCTCGCCTCCCCTGAATCGTTCTGCCAGCCACCGCAATTGACCCGGACCGTCGATGTCCGCGTGCCCGCCATCCGGCTGGAAATTCCAGACCACCGTACCGCCCAGCGAACACGCGCGGGAGATGGCGGCCTTCGTCCACGCCGCGTCGAGGAAGCTGTCCTTGCCGCCGTAGACCACCGACATGGGCGCCGACAACGGCTGCTGCGGCAACGCCCAGTCCTGCAGGTAGCGCCGCAGCCGGTCGGCTGCTGCCGCGTCGACCGGGGCCAGGTCGGTCGGTCCGATCTCGTCGATGGCGGCGGCGCGGTAGGCGACGTCGGGACCTGAGCACGCCGACAGCACCTTCCAGTACCTGGTCGCCGCGCCCCTGCGGTAGTCGTCGCGGTTCAGGTCGGGATGCAGCCGGGCCAGCGACTCGACGATCGCCTGGAACGCCGCTTCCTGGTCCTTGGTCATGGTGCCGGCCCTGCCCTGATCGAAGATGCCGGCCTTGTCGACGATGCCCGCCACGTCGGCCGATGGCACGCTGGCCGCCGCGCCGATCAGGTCGAGTTCGGGGGCGTACGTCCGCGCCTGTTCGTCGGCGGCCCACGCCGCACCGCCGCCCTGCGAGCCCCCGAACACGGCCCAGCGGTTGGAGATGTCGCGGAAGGTGTGGCGCAGGGCCCGAACGGAGTCGATGACGTTGCGTCCCGCGGTGCGGCTGTCGGTGTACGGATGGACGCCGGGCGAACCCAGCCCCTGGTAGTCGGCGAGGGCGACGGCGAAACCGAGGTGGACGAAGCCCTGCACGAAGACCACGTTGCCGAGCAGATTCGCCGACAGCGACGGCGCACAGGGCTGGTCGATGCCGGTGGTGCCGTGCGCCAGCGCGATCACCGGCCAGCCGCCGTCCGGCGCCTTGCCCATGGGCGTGAACACCGATCCCGAGACCACTGTCGGCGCGTCGGTGTCGCCGGAGGTGGACCGGTAGACCACGCGGGCGGCCTGCAGGTCCTTGCCTTCCACCGAGTTGGTCACCGTGGGCATGGTCATCGCGCTGATCAGGCTGCCCGGGCCGGACGCCGTGAGGTCGGCGGTGCGGATCGGCACGGGGTTACCGATGCCGCCGTGCCGCAGCTTGTCCAGCGCCCAACTACCGACCTGCCACATCACCGGCAGCGACGCCGCGATCAGGAGCACTGCGGCGATCGCGGCACCCCATTGGATCGCACGACGCATTCAGGACCACCTGGTCCGGTACCGCTTGGCGAATTTCATGACGGGCTCTTCCACCGCGTAGTACGTGACGGCCGAGACCACCAGTGTCACCGCCAGGACGAGCGCGACGTTGCGCAGCATGCCGGGCACGGTGTCGCCGGCCATCAGACCCCAGCGTCCCATCAACAGCATGAGTGGGAAGTGCCAGAGGTACGCCGACAGCGAGACCTTGCCGACGAACCGGAAGGGCGCGGTGTCGAGCAGCTCCGCCAGCCCGGACCGCTCGCCGCGGAACAGCGGCGCGACGATCACCAGGATGCCCAGCGCGCACAGCACGGCCAGGGCCGACGTGGCGTACGGGTTCGCCAGCGCGATCAGCCCGAGCATGACCACACCCACCGGGAACATCGCCAAGAAGCTGTACAGCCGGACGCGGCGGCTGAGCTTCTCACGAATCACCTGGTGCTCCATGGCCACGACCAGTACCGCGGCCGCCATGCCGAACGCGAAGGTGTCCGAGTTGGTCAGGAAGGTCTTGGTGTAGACCGCGACCCAGTTGGCACCCCAGTTGATCTGCGTCGGGTCGGTCAGATGCAGCGCCGAGATCATCCACGGCACGAATGCCCGGCCGATGAACCCGAGCGCGATCAGCAGCGCCGGCCCGAGCGTCACGATCAGCCACGGCCGCAGGTTCGAGCGCCGGCCGAGGGCGAACAGCAGCATGCCCAGCAGCGGGATCGACAGGTAGAAGGCGTATTCCAGCGTCAGCGACCACGACGGGTTCAGGCCCGTCTGGAAGTACTTCGGGAAGTACGACTGGGTCAGGGTCAGGTTGGCGATCAACTGCCACGGGTCGGTGATCATGCCGGTGCCGTCTTCGGTGCGGGTCGGCTGCAGCGACGCGTTCTGCACGTAGACGATCTGCAGCAGGTAGTTGCACAGCAGGAAGATCACCAGGTAGCCGGGCAGGATCCGGGCGATGCGGTGGACGGCGAAATTCGCGGTGCTCGGCTGTTCGCGCTGCTCGATCAGGTTGCGCACGTACGGCAGGAACAGCAGGAACCCGCTGAGTGCGTAGAAGAAGATCAGCGACAGCCCGACCAGGTTCGTCTTCCAGTGGGCCGCGGTGTGCGGTGAGTAGTGGCCGGTGACGTGCATGACGGCGACGCCGAGGCACGACAGCCCGCGGGCGCCGTCCAGCCCGATGATGCGGGCCCGGGTCCGGACCGGTGCCGATGTCGGCGCGTTCACTGTCCTGCTCCCTGGGTGGATTCGAATGACGGACAACTGTTGGGCGCGGGGACGCCGTCGAAGCGGTCCTTGATCCAGTCGGAGGACATGGCCACGTCGATGTCGGCGTGCCCCTTGGTCGGCTGGAACATGATGTCGATGACGTCGCCGAGCCGGCACGCGGCGGAGAGCGCCTTGTTCGTCCAGTCGGGCAGCAGCAGCGTGTCCTGACCCCCGTACAGCACCAGCATCGGCGCGGATGTCGGGTCCTTGGGCAGGCTCCGCTTGGCCAGCAGTTCCTGCAGGGTCGCTTCGGCCTGCGGGCTCGCGGGCCGCAGGTCCGCCGGCGTGATCTTGTCGATCGCCGCGGCCCGGGCGGTGGCGTCTTCGGTGCGGCACGACGCGAGGACGTTCCAGTGCTCGGCCACGTCGCCACGGCGATAGTCCTGCAGGTTCAGCGACGGATTCTCTTTGGCCAGGGCGGCGAGGATCAGCTGCAGGATGGCGCCCTGCTCTTTCGACAGGCTACCGGCCGCCGCCCCGGAGGCCAGGCCGGTGAGATCGGTGGCCGGCGACAGGCTGACGGTGCCGACGAGCGTCAGTCCGGTGCCGTAGCGGGCGGCGAGTTCGTTTGCGGCCCAGGTGGCTTGGCCGCCCTGGGATACCCCGACCGCGAGCCAGCGGTCCGCCGATTCCGGCACCAGCCGGTGCGCCGCCCGCGCGGAGTCGATGACGTTGTAGCCCACCGTGGTGGCGTCGGCGTACGGATGGCCGGCGGTACCCGGCCCGAGGCCCTGATAGTCCGGCAGGCTCACCAGGTAGCCGGCCTTGACCAGCGCGGTGACCGTCGGCGAGAGACCGAGCAGCGTCGACGACCCGGACGGCCCGCATTCCGGTTGCATGCCGGACGTGGCGTGGCCGAAGACGACGATCGGCCACCCGCCCGGCGGCGGCGTCCCGTTCGGCACGAACACCGAACCCGACACCTCGGTGCGCTCACCGGTGATGCCCGACGTCGACGTGTAGGCGATGCGGGCCGCCAGCGACACCGCCGATTTCAGCCGCAGGTCCAGCGTGGGGAACGTCGACGCCGACACCAGTGCGCCGGGTACCTGACCGGCGCCCTTGGTGTCCGGTTTGAGATCGATCCCCGCAGCCGTAACGGGCCCGGCCTTTTTCGGGGGCGAATCACTCTGGCAGGCCGGTGCGGTCAGGCACACCGCGGCGAGCAGACCCGCCGAGACCGCGCGCCGCAGCCGCCGCGAGTTCATCCCGGCGTCCCGGCGCTCGCGTCACCGACCACCCGTTCGAGGTGCCTGCGACTCTGTACCCGATCCAGGATCAGCGCCCGCGCGATCACCGCGATGACACACAGCGCGAAACCGAGCACCGTCCCGGTCATCACGTAGGACCACACCCCGCCCACCCGCTGGGCGGGACTGGCGTCGTCGATCACGACGAGCGTCGCACCGGTACCGGCGACCAGGGCCAGCCGGGTCCCCACCGCGACCATGTCGTTGACGACCTCGTGCGCGATCTGCGTGGTCTGGTCGGCGTCACCGCCGGTGACCGTGACGTTCAACATCGCTGTGGCACTGGGCAATATGACGATCCGGGCGGCGAGTTCCTTGTCGGACTCGATCAGGCCCAGCTTCTGGATGATCGGCGCGGTGATCTGCGAACTGGTGGCCAGCTGCCGGTAGGTCTCCATCAGGCCGAGCATGTCGGCGTCGCCGTAGTAGGCGTCCAGCGGCGAGGCACTGCCCTCGGTCCTGACGAACACCGATGCGGTCGACTGGTATTCGGGCTTGGCGTTGTCCCAGCCGACCCAGCCCACCAGCGCGCTCGCGATGGTGGTGATCAGCACCAGCACCCAACTGTTCCTGACGAACAGCACGTAGTCGCGCACCCGCGGCACTGCGGCCGGGGTGATCATGTCGCCCCCACGCAGACGTCGGCGACGCGCTCGCCGTCGAACCGCGCCTGCAGCCAGGCCAGCGCGTTCTGCATCGTCTGATCGTTGATCTGGCCGCTGTCGCCGACGCCGCGCATCACCACGATCTGCTGGCCGCGGGCGCAGGCGGCCCCGGTGGCCGCCAGCACGCCGGCCGGCGGATTGACCGTGTCGGCCGTGCCGAATGCCACCAGCACCGGCGGATCAGCGGGTCCCGCAGCGGCACCGGGCAGTGCGACGGCGCCGAGGCGACGCTTGAGGTCCGCGGCCGCGGCCGCATCCTTGGCCTGGAAATCGTTGGGCGTCAACTGGTTCAGCGCCAGTTGGGCGGCCGCGACGTCGCGCGGGGCGCAGTCGACCAACACGTCCCACTGGTCCTTGAGTTTCGCCGAGCGGTGCGCGTCGAGATCGAAATCGGGCTGCATCGTTTCCAGGCTCTGCAGCATCCGAATCTGCAGCCGATACTGGTCGGCCGTCGCCAGCGCGGCCGTGCGGTCCGGGTCGGCCAGCGGCGCCAGATCGGCGATCGGGTTGACGGCCACCGCGCCCACCATGTTCATGCCCGCGCCGTAGGCCCCGTTGCGTTCTGCCGCGGCCCACGCGGCCAGGCCGCCTTCGCCGGCGCCGAGGGCGCCCCAGTTGGTGCTGGTGGACGGTACGGCGCGATGGATCGCGCGGGCGGCATCGATGATGCTGTTCCCGAGGCTGGCCGTATCCAGGATGGAGTGCTGACGGGCGCTGGAACCCGGGTCGATGCCCAGCCCCTGATAGTCGGACAGGGCGATGGCGAAGCCGCGCCGCAGATAGACCGACATCCCGGTCGAATAGCCCCAGAACTGCGGGGCGAGGGTCGGCGCGCACTTGGGCAGCAGCCCGGTGGTGTCGTGTCCGAACGAGATGATCGGCCAGCCGCCCTTCGGCGCCGGGCCCGCGGGCACTGCGATCAGGGCGCTGACCTGGATGGGACGGCCGTCCACGCCGCTGGTCGAGCGGTAGACGATGCGCGCCGCGGTGGCGCCTGCCTCGTCGAAGCTCCGGTCACCTTTGACGGGCTTCAACTCGACCAGCGAGCCCGGGCCGTCGTCGGTGAGGTCAGGAGCCGGGAGGGCCTCGGCGCCCGGGAACATCGGCGTCAGATCTCGGGTGGGACGCGCGTCGTCACCCGATCGGGGCGGCACCGGGCCCGACTGGCCACACGCAGCCACGGTGACCAGCACCGCAGCCAGTGCCAGTACGGTGCGCCGCAGCTCAACCCGACGTCGCATCACGGCTTCTGGTGCGCCGCCGTCTTGGCCTCGGACTCGGGTGCGGCCTTGGGCGCGGCCTTCGCCGCCGCCTTCTTGCCGCCACCGGACTTCGGGCCGTCGGACCCGCCGATGTGAATCTTGAACTCGACCGGTTCGTCGGTGGCAACCGAGCCGATCAGCACCGCGTTGGCGGACTTCAGGGTCTGCACGGCACGGGTGAGCGCGCTGCTCGTGGTGTGCCGAATGCGGCCGACCAGCAGCGCACCATCGGACAGCGCGGCGGCAACGGCACCGTCGTTGTACTTGCCCAGCGGCGGGGTATCCACGACGACGTAGTCGAACTGGGCGGACAGTTCGGCGAACAGGTTAGAGGTGTGGTCGCCCGCCCACAGCTCCCCCGGACGGGTGGTGGCGGGGCCGGCCGGCAACACCGCGATCCGGTGCTGACCTACGGGAACCTCGGGGATCAGGCCTTCGGCGAGGGTGTTCTCGCCGACCAGCACGGTGGTCAGGCCGCGATCGGCTGCGCCTTGACGGGCCGCCGGCGTCAGGTCCAATCGCTGCGCCACCGCCGGGTTGCGCAGGTCACCGTCCACCAGCACGACGCGCTTGCCGGTCTCGGCGAGTGCCGCGGCCAGGTCGATCGCCACGGTCGTACGTCCATCGGACGGCGACGGGCTGGCCACCGCGATCACCCGAGCGGCTTCATCACGGTTTGCCGGCACGGCGAACCGCAAATTGTTCCGGAGCTCGCGCAGGGCCTCGGGGTAGGCCCCCTCGGCGGTCAGGTCGACCACCGGCGCGTGGCTTCGCGCCGAGTCCGCGGGCAACGCGCCCATGAGCAGCGAACCACTGGCGTCGGCCACGCGCTCGCGGCCACGAACCCGACGGTCGATGATGCCGAGCGCAATCGCGGCCAGCAGACCGAGGACCGCACCGCCGGCGATACCCATCCCGATCCGGGTGATCATCGAATAACCAAGGGGCTTGGTCGGATAACCGGCCTCGTCCACCACGATGGCGCCCGCGGCCGGGCTGCCGCCGCGGCGGGAGGTCTCCAGCTCCCCGACCAGTCCGGCGAGCTGATCGGCAACCGCGCTGGCATAGGTCTGCGCCTGGCCCGGATCCTTGTCTGTCACCGAGACCTGCAGCAACACCGTCTTCGGCAGCGGGACGGCGGTGATCTTGGCCCGCAGCTCGTTGGCGGAGATGGTGGCCTTGAGCTGGTCCACCGCACGGGCGGCCACCTGCTCGCTCATGGCGAGCGTGGCGTAGGAGTTCACGCGGTCCTGGGAGAACAGGTTGTTCTGGTAGGCCTCGGTGACCGAGGTGCCGTTCTGGGTCGCCACGAACAGCGTCGCGCTGGACTGGTACTCGCGATCGCCGAATTCCCACCACGACCAGCCCGCGACACCCCCGACAACCGCGAGCGCCACGATCGCCCACCAGTACCGGCCGAATATCCGCAGGTACTCTTTGATCTCCAAGGTCGTGCCCCTTATTTCAGCAATGCGACAGCTCACAGATTAACGGCTGGGAACCGGACCGACCATTCAGACTCGCCACGGGTCCGGGCAACCTGCTTGAGCTTAGCTGGTTGAGCTGAGAACATAGTCGGCATGAACGCCCGTTTGGGTCAACTCGGCAATCTTAAATCATCGGCCGGGATTCTGGCTGGGATCATGGGCTTGGTCTGGTTGGCGACGTCTTTCGGCCAGCTCACTTTGTTGGGCATTGTCGCTATTGCCGCACTGGTCGCCGGCATCTATGTCGGTTTGCGGCATCCACTGTGGTTCTTGTACGGATTGGCGCTCGTCACCGGTGCTCTGCCATTCGGGTATTTCCCTGGCGTTCACGTCCCCTTATATCTGCCGTTCGCATTCGGTGCAGTGGTCGCGTTGTTCGTGCATCCCCGACTGGCCCGCCCGATTCACCCGATGGAATGGTCGATCATCGCTCTGGTGCTGACCTCGATCGCCTCCGTCGCGGTAACCGGCGTCGGCATGGGTGACGTCATCCAGATCGTCCGCTGGTCCGTCGTGACCCTCGTCGCGATCGCACTGAGCAGCCTGACCACCGAGCATCTGGAGAAATTCGGCCGGATATTCGTCTACGGGACGTTGTTCAACGCCGTATTCGGCTTGTACATCGTGGCTTTCGACCCCAATCAGACCTCGTTCCGATACCTGCGAGTCTTCGGCTATGCCGCGGAATACACGGCCACCCGTTTCGCCTTCACCGACGGCGGCATGGCCCGCTCCATGCGACTCGGCGGCACGTCGGTCGATCCCAATGCCGAAGGCATCGCGCTCGTGGTCGCGATCGCCGTCGCCCTGGTCGTATTTGCCGGCTGGCAGCGCATCGCGATCACCGGCATCTTCGCGGTCGCGTTGCTGCTCACGCTGAGTCGGGCCGGCATGTTCACCGTCGTCGCCGGGACGCTGCTGGTGCTGGCCTTCCACACCATGCGGTCGAAGGATCGCGCGCTCGCCATCGCCGCCATGGTGGCCGCCCTGGGCCTCGCGGCGGCGATACCCGAAGTGCGCACCAGGTTCATGCATTCCTTCAGCAGTGACGACGTCGGCTCCACTTCACGAATTGATGCCATCCGCGAATTCCCCGATACCATGGCCGGCTACTGGTTGTTCGGAAAAGGCTGGAACCGACTCGAATTCCGGGACGGCAACTATGCGTTCGTGCTGAACCACGTGTCGAACGCGCCATTGCTGACGATTTACCGCGGCGGCATCTTCACCGGCCTGGCGTTCTTTGCGATCATGCTGATCGGTTGCATCATGAGCTACCGGGCCATCCGCTCCAATTCATTTCCGTGGGCGGTGTATGGCGGCATCTTCATCGGATTCTGCGTTGTCGCGCTCCAACTCGATCACCCGGTGGTCGGTATCCCGCCGGCCACCCTCAAATTCTCGATTTTGCTGGCATTCCTGGTGCATATAGACCGAGAACGCCGAGAAGAGATACGGCTGCGACACGCCCAAGCAGATTCACAGCAAATGCCCATTACTGCTGCACACTGAGTGCGCGTTTGCTCCCTGCGACGCACTTCATAGGTGAAGGGCGGTTGCATGATGCCCGGGAAGCGCCCCACACGATCTGCCCGCCGCTTCACCAGCGTGGCGTCGACGATCGCCGGCACGATGGTGTGCACCCTCATCGCCCTGACCGGCATCCCGGGCGACACCCCGCAGCGGGTCAGGGTGGCCGAGCGGGCCAACGTCGTCACCCTGCCGACCACCATCGGTTTCGCGGACTCCGACATCTATGGCCTGTCACAGGACGACGTGAACCGGACGTTGACCCTGATGGCCAACAACCGGGTGAACACCATCAGGTTGATGATTCCGTGGGCCGGGGTCGAGCCGCTTCTGGGCCAGCTCGACTGGAGCCTGGTCGACAAGACCGTGAATGCCGCTGCTGCCATGAACATGTCGATCATCGCGTTCGTCAACGCGACCCCGCCCTGGGCCATGTCGCAGGGCGGCCTGCCGCTGAGCAGCCGGCCGTCGGACCCCGACGCCTACGGGAACTTCATGACGAAGGTGGCCACCCGCTACAAGGGCAAGATCTCCGCGTACGAGATCTGGAACGAGCCGAACGCGGTGTTCTTCTACAGCCCGGCACCGGATCCCGCCGGCTACACCGACCTGCTGAAGGCGGCCTACCCACGGATCAAGGCCGTCGATCCGGACGCGACGGTGATCGGCGGGGTCGTCGGCGCGGTGGTGGATTTCGGCTCGTGGTCCATCAACCCCGTGCGCTTCATCGCCGGGATGTACGCCGCGGGCGCCAAGGGGAACTTCGACGCGCTGTCGTTTCACCCGTACAACTACAACCTGAAGTTCTCCGACGGCATGCTGATCGCGAATTCGCCTGTCCTGCAATTGGTTCAGATGCGCCAGGTGATGATCGACAACGGCGACGAGGAAAAGCGGATCTGGGCCACCGAGTACGGCGAGCCCACCTCGGTGGTCAACGAAACCACCCAGGCCGCCTACCTGAAGGACATCTACACCAAGTGGCAGGAGATGCCCTACACGGGCCCGCTGATGGTGTACACCACGCGCGACCGGAAGACCGGAAGCAATCAGGCGGACGCCACCGTCGGCCTCTACCGCAGCGACTGGACGCCGAAGCCCGCGGCGGCAGAACTGGCGGCGACCATCGCCGCCGGCGTGCCGAAATCACCGGAATTCCAGCGCTTTTCGCAGATCACCGACCCGGCACACGGTTCGGTCCTCAGCCCAGTGTTCAAGGCCACCAAGACGGTGTGGGCGCAGGTGCGCACGATCAACACGATCTACGAGATGCCGAGCGGCTACGTGTCGTCGCCGCGCCCGGTGGCCGACGTTGCGATGGCGCGCAACTCAGTGCCTGCGAGCCTGTTCGTCAACGGCCAACAGGACTTCTCCGGGGGCAGCCAGTTCCGGGTGTGGTGGTCGCCCGAGACCGGTGCACACTGGGCCTCGAGCGCGTTCGCGCAGGCCTGGAAGCCGCAACTGGGGCTGGCCACCATCGACGAGCGCTACGTCAACGGCACCAACCGCGTCGACTTCCAGCACGGCTACATGGTCTGGGCGCCGTGGGTGGGCGTGAAGGTCTACTACACCTGATTCTCGCCGCGCAGCAGGTCGGCCACCGCCCGGTGCGGCAACCGGTCCTGCCACCGCTGACGATTGATCTCGTACAGCTGGTTCCCGAGGTCGACCGCGGCCGGCACCTCGGTGAGCAGGCGGCGGCATTCGGCGATGAATGCGGCGTCGTCGTCCAACGGGCGCAAACCGAAGATCGGCCCGAGTGATCCGATGGCAGCGGTGGTCGCCACCGCCGGCAGCCCGATCCGGATGGTGTCGAGCAGTTTGACCCGGACTCCCCCGCCGGTGCTGATCGGCGCGATCAGGGCACGGCAGGTGCCGAGGAACGCCCCGAGGTCGTCGACAAATCCGAGGTCGCGGACCCCGTCGGGGTAGACGGGGTCGGCCGCGCCGGGTTTCTTCGCCCCGATGATGCACAGTTCGGCGCCGGCGATACCCGCCGAAATCCGCGGCCACAGTACGAGGGCCCGCAGGAACCCCTCCTGGTTGGGTGGCCAGTCGCGGGTGCCCATGAACACCAGCCGTGGCGGGGACGCCGCGACGTCGACCTGCGTGCCCGGCGGCATCGTGATGTCCATGAAGCGGGCGTCGCGGACACCGTTGTCGCGGTAGTACCCGGCTTCCTCGGCGTCGTAGGTGCTGACGCCGTCGGCCGCGCGCGCGACGCGCAGTTCGTCGCGGATCAGCCGCGGCTCCTCGATGCGGCCGAGCGCGCCGCGGGAGGCCCGCCAGACCAGCGACTCGCTCACGTTCGTGTTGACGACGAGTCGCCTCTTGCCGAAATGCTTGCTGCGGAAGAAGGATTCGGCCATGTAGCTGTGTTCGGCGACGAACACGTCGGCGTCGCTGCGGTCGATGGCTCGGACCAGCTCGTCGGTGTCGAAGCGGACATGCACCAAGCTGCGCCGGCGCCGCAGGGCGTCGATGAGCAGCCGGTGCGGGCGCACGGCCGGCTTGTGCACCCGTTCCAGCGGCAGGCCGCCGGGAATCAGGTCGGCGGTCACGGTGCCGGGTTCGGGCGACAGGGCGATGGCCGACACCTCGAAAGAGTCGGCTGCCAGCTGCATGAGCATGCGGGCCAGCGCGACGTCACCGGTGTGTTCGAGCACCGGGTCTTTCGACAGGATGAACGCGGCCTTCGGTGTGGTCATGATTCCTGGGGGTGATCGGACGGCTCGGCGGTCGGTACGGCATCGCGCGGCCGGTACACGGCCCAGGTGAACCCGGCCAGCATGATGGCGTCGGCGACGGTGGCCGCGATGGCGGCGCCCACGGCGCCGAGCGGCGTCAACGTCGCGAGGGCGGCGACCATGCCGAGCTTCACCGGCACCAGTCCGACCGCGATGGTGAGCCGGAAGACGTCGCGACGCTGCGTGTACAGGATCACCTGGAGCACGAAGATGCAGATGCGCAGCGCGGCGAAGCCGCCCATGATCATCATGGTGGTGGCCAGCTGGGTGGGCGCCCCGAAGGCGAACAGGCAGGCGCCGATGATCAGCAGCAGCGACCCGCCGAGTGCTGCCATCCGCAGGATGTTGCGCAGCGGTGGGGCCGCCGACAGGTCACCGCCACTCTCGCGCAGCGGCTCGTGGTAGGTCATGCCGAAGGACTGCCCGGCGGCCGCCACGGCCGCCGCCACCACCCACGCCAGCTGGTAGTAGCCGGCCGCCTTGGTGTCCACGAGGGTGCCGAGCAGCAGCACGTCGCCGCCCAGATACAGGGTGGTGCCGAGCATTTCACCGGTGAGCGCCGCGATCAACCGGGGCGGGCCGGGCGGTGCCGGCCGGTGACCGACGGCCAACTTGGCCCCGACCAACAGCGCCAGCACGTAGGGCGTGCAGTACAGCAGCGACGCGTGGGTGAGCGTCGGGTGCGCCGCCGTGTACAGGTACACCGCGCCGATGCCTGCGCTGGTGAACTGCCGCGCCGTGTCGAGCCGATACACCTTGTCCGGGTGTCCATCTCGCGCGGACTGGCTCTTCACCACGTTCATGGCGATCTCACCGCCGGCGACCATCAGGCCGAAGCCGATGACGTAGTTGAGGTCGAAGGTGGCCGCGCCGGCGGTGACCAGCCCCAGCGCGAGCAGGTAGCGCATGGTGCGTTCGCGAAGGAAGTGCTCTTCGGATTCCCGGATGGCCCGGACCGCGAAGGCGTTGTCGATGGTGTTGCCGACGATGCCGTTGAGGACCGTCGCCATGGCGTACAAACCGTATTCGGAGACGCCGAGGCGCTGGACGATGATCAGCGTCCACAGCAGGCCCACCCCGCGACCGCCGTAGATCCAGATCAGGGAGATGAGCGTCTTCGCCACATTTCGGCCGGGCGCTTCGGTGGCAGTCAGGTCACACGCTCACAGACGATCGGGACAGCAGGTCGGTCCACACCCGGCCGAAAGCCTCGGCGGTGCGCGGCCCGGAACAAGCTGCACGGTAGGCCTCGACGTGCCGGCCGAACTCGGCCAGCCGCTGATCGTCGTCGACCAGGGACACGATGGCCTCGGCCAATGAGGCCGCGACCTGCTCGGCGTCCTTGTCGCCGATGGGGACCACGAGGGCACCGGTCCGCTCGTCCAGTTCGGCCAGCGCGCCGTAATCGGTGCACACCACGGGCGTGCGGTACGCCATCGAGTGGGCCACCGAGCCGGACGCCGGGTAGGTCTCGGCGTAGAAATGCCGCTTGCCGTACGGAATCACCACTGCGCGCACCGAATCGAAGAACGCATCCTCGGCAGCACCGTCGACCGGGCCCACGATCTCCACCCCGGGGCCACCGGTCAGCGCCTCGGTCCCCCGGCCCGCCACCCGGATCACGATGTCATCGGGCAACTGCCGGCGAATCCGCGCGATCTGCTCAAAACCCTTGCCCCGGTACACATGCCCGAAGAAACCGACCGCCTTCGGCCGCTCGGTCAGCGGACGCAACTGCGGCCGTTCGGAGATGATGTGCGGCACGGCGGCGACGTTGGAATCGGGGTACGTGGCCTTGATGGAGTCCGCGCCGATCTGACTCAACGCGACCATCGTCCGATCACCGTTGACCATGCCCTCGACCATCCGCGACACCGGACGCAACGGGTAGTGCAAGCCGTGCATGACGAGCCGGTGCTGGGCCACGAACCGCGTCCGCGCCGGCCACCAGATGCCCTGCGGCGGATCGTGAACCGTCGCCGTCACCGGCACCCCACGCAACCCGGCAATGGACCAGAACGCCGACACCGCACCGGCCGCCAGCTCCGCGTGCACCAACACCCGCCCCGGCTTCCCGGCGGCCACCATTTCGGCGACGGCGCGCCGGTGCCCCCGCACCTGGGCCACTGTCTCGGCGCCGGGTCCCAGGGTGCGACGTTGCACGACCTCGCCGAACAGTGGCTGTACCGCGTTGACGAAGTTCTCGGCGTAGTCACCCACCGCCGTCTGGCCTTCGGCCGGCCCTACGTAGACCAGCCGGTACTCGCGTAGATCGACCGGCATCAGCAGAACAGCGGCCGGTACTTTGCGCTGTAGCCCAAGGCATCCGGATTTCGCTTGGCGAACACTTTGGCGGGGTTGCCGCCGACCACGTCGAGCGGAGCCACATCTTTGACCACCAGCGCCTGTGCGGCGACGACGGCGCCGCGGCCGATCAGGGCGGGCAGCACCATGGCCCGGCTGGCGATCCAGACGTAGTCCTCGATCACGGTCGGGATCGGGATCGGCAGGAAGTCCGGGTGATTGATGTCGTGACCACCACCGAGCAGGTGCACGTCGCTCGCGATGGTGACGTTGTCGCCGATCCACAGGCCGGCGCGCGCGTCGAGCAGGCACCGGAACCCGATGGTGGTGCCGTTGCCGATCGTCAGGAATTCGATATCGAGGATGGTGGTCCCGCGCATGATGGTCGACCACTCACCGATGGTGGCGCCGAACAGCCGCAGGAAGCCCTGGCGGATGGCGTGCGACGGGATGTGCGTGATGAACATGTTGAACAGCAGTTCACCAATTCGGTTGCGCGCCTTGCGGCGAACATCCATGGCCTGCATCTTGTAGTAAGTGACGCGACCGTCCTCGCCGAGCTCCCATTCCGGCTCGGGCGGCAATTTCAAAGTCGGCGCGGCCGCTTTCTTACGTGCCACATCTGCCGGGTCTGCCGTTGCCGGCTCGCCAATCACGTTGTTCGCTCCCGTCGTCCCGGATTCCGAGTTAACCACAGTGTTTCGGCCTCGTCAGTGCAGTCGGCCCTGGCGCGCCAGCATCTCCGACCACTTTGCGGCGTAGGCGGCGGCGACGTTCTCCGGCGAGCGTTCCTGACGGGTCCGGTCGGCGTTCACCTCCAGTTGCTTGAGCCGGATTTCGTCATTGAGTAGCGATTCGATGGCCGCGGAGAAGCCGGCCGGCAGCGCCTTCGGGTCGTCGGAGTCCATGGGCACGACGACCGCGCCGGTCTCGGTGCCGAATTCGGCCAGGGAGCCATAGTCGGTGCACACCACCGGTGTGCGGTAGGCCAGGGCGTGCGCCGCGACAGAGGACGCGGGGTAGGTCTCGGCATAGAAATGCCGCTTGCCGTACGGAATCACCACGGCCCGCACCGAATCGAAGAACGCATCCTCGGCCGCACCGTCGACCGCACCAACGATCTCCACGCCGGGGCCGCCCGGCAACGCCTCGGTCCCCCGGCCCGCCACCCGGATCACGATGTCGTCGGGCAACTCCCGGCGAATCCGCGCGATCTGCTCAAAACCCTTGCCCCGGTACACATGCCCGAAAAACCCGACCGCCTTCGGCCGCTCGATCACCGGGCGGACCTTGGGCCGCTCGCAGACGAGATAGGGGGCGTACGCCACATCGGTCTTCGGATAGGTGTCACGAATGGACTGCGCGCCGATCTGGCTCAGCGCGAACAACGTCCGATCGCCATTGACCATGCCCTCGAGCATCCGCGACACCGGACGCAACGGGTAGTGCAGCCCATGCATCACCAGCTTGTGCCGTGCCACGAACTTCGTGCGCCCCGGCCACCAGATGCCCTGCGGCGGATCGTGCACCGTCGCCGTCACCGGCACCCCACGCAATCCCGCGATCGACCAGAACGCCGACACCGCACCGGCCGCCAGCTCCGCGTGCACCAACACCCGCCCCGGCTTGCCGGCCGCAACCAGACCCGCCACCGCGCGCCGGTGCTGCAGGACTTCCCGCGCGCTGTCCGACCCCGGACCCAACGTGCGGTGCTCGACCAGCTCGCCGACGTGTGGCCGCAGCGCGCGGGTCAGGTTCTCGGCGTAGTCGCCGACCGCCGTCTCGTGATCCGCCGGCCCGACGTACACCAGGCGGTAGTCCTTCAGCGTGGCGACCGGGGTCGCGTCTGGCGCCATCAGTACCCGGCCAGCTTGTCGACCGCTTCATGCAGCCGAGCGCTGAACGCGTCCTCGGTGAACTGGGAGACGTGGTGCTTGATCTTCTCCTGGTCCCACGTCGCCGACTCGAATCGGTCCAGCGCCTCGCGAACCGAATCCGGTTGCGGTTCATCGAAATACAGGCCGGTTACACCCTCGTCGATGGTGTCGAGGAAGCCGCCGAAGCGCAGGGCGACGCTCGGCCGGCCCCACACCCCCGCCTCGATCGGGGTCAGGCCGTAGTCCTCGAAACTCGACGACATCAGTGCCCGGCAGTTCTTGTAGAGCCAGGCCATCTGACCGTCGGTGAGGTTGTGGAGCATGGTGACGTTGTCGGTCTTCATCGACCGCAGGCGGTCGGCCTCCGGACCGTTGCCGACGACCACCAGTTGCCGGTCGCTGCCCGCGAACGCCCGCACGATGACGTCGACGTTCTTGTAGGGCAGCAGTCGGCACACCACCAGGTAGAAACTGCCGTCCGGATCGCTCAGATCGACCTTGTCCTCGAGCTCTTCGACGGGCTCGACGGCGTACGACCGCGACATCGCCACCGGAGCGAACATCACCTCGGCATCGATGTCGTAGGCCTTCTTGACGTACCCGCTGATCATGGTCGAGATCGCGAGGTACTTGTCGGCGGCGAGCGCCTGCCGGCGGTCCCAGTCCAGCAACCGCTTCTTGGTGAGCTTGAGGCCCAGACTCTTGATCGGGTTCGCGTGGTCCCCGAGGTAGGCCTCGGTCTGGTACAGCCAGCGCGCCGGGTTGTAGCAGTAGACGAGCTTCTTACCGTTGGTACGGAAACCGTGCGACCAGCCGCTGCAGCTCGCCAGCACGACGTCGGCGTCGATGTACATCGACTCGGCGACTCGTGGGTAGATCGGCAGGGCGGCCCGGTGGTACTTGCGGGCCAGACCCACCTTGTTCAGCGCGGAAACCCGGATATCCAGGTCGGCAAACTCCGGATAGGTCAGCTCAGGGTCGTACAGCATCGTGTACAGCGGGGCGTCCGGGAACGCCTTGGTCATCGAGAGGACAACTTTCTCCGCGCCACCGAACTGGGTCAGATAGTCGTGGGCGAGCGCAACCTTCGGCCCGTCCACTCCGTCGTACTTGCGCGTCGAATGCACTGTTGAATATCCCCTTGCGCCGATCGGCGGATCATTTCGCGGTCGTGAAGTCAGCTACCCGAAAACAGCGGGCACGCATATCGAACCGCAAACTTACGCAAATGACAAGCTAAATGCATCGGACCTGCACAGGACCCACCCCAGACGTCGCGCACCTGCCGCCTCAGCTAAGCGCCAGCCGGTACCGCGGGTCCGCCTGTGACCGCCGGACGCCACAGCGGGAATACCCAGACTCGATGGGCCCGACCAGGCATTACCCCGCGCCGGCCCGGCCCACGCAGCCGGCGGCGCCCAGTGCCCGGTCAGCAAATGCCACGGCCTGAACGGTGTTCAACCCGAGTTACGGGCGGGACACGCGCGCGGAGTGTATATTTACCTACCAGCAAACTGCTGACGCAGGACGCGCCAGCCACGGGGGCGGAACAATCTATGAACGGTGCGCAGATGAGCGGTACACACGTGGACGTCGACTACAAGGACCTGGACACCCTGTGGCAGGGCTACGACGAGTCCGTCCGCACGCTGGCCGAGCGCGAAGGCGTCAAGGCCGTCGCCGAACTCGGTGGCGGAGCCAATCCGATCATCGGCGGCGACGACTGGAACTTCGCCGACGAGCGCGTCGTCATCGACATCTCGGCCACCGAGCTGGCCAAGGCCAACAGCCGCGTGCACACCCGCGTCGCCGATCTCTGCAAACCGATCGACAACGAGTTGAACGCATACGATCTGGTGTTCTCCAAGATGCTCTGCGAGCATCTGCCCGACGCCCGGACGTTCCATGAGAACTGCTTCAAACTCCTTCGCCCGGGCGGACTTTCGGTGCATTTCTTCCCGACGCTGTTCGCGTTCCCGTTCGTGGTCAACCTGCTGATCCCGGAGCAGGCGGCGCGCACGGTCATCAGCAAGCTGCAGCCGGGGCGCCTGCAGAACCCGCACCACGAGAAGTTCCCGGCCTACTACCGCTGGACCACCGGCCCCACCCAGAAGGCCATCAAGCGCTACGAAAGCGTGGGCTTCGAGGTCGAATCCTGGTCCGGCGCGTACGGCCACGGCTACTACCGCGTGCTGCCGCCGCTCGACGCCCTCGAGCGCGCGAAGAGCCGTTTCCTTCTTAAGCACCCGGTCCCGGCGCTCACGAGTTTCGCGGCAGTGGTCCTGCGCAAACCGGCGTGACCCGCCGAGCGGGCACCCCAACTTCACAACTTTCTTAGAGAACCGTTAACATCGTCGCCATGACGAGCGTGACCGAGCCAACGGTGGACAAGGCGATCGACATCCACACCACCGCAGGCAAGCTGGAAGACCTGCGTAGGCGTACCGAAGAGACCCTGCACCCCGTCGGCGAGGCCGCCGTGGAGAAGGTCCACCAAAAGGGCAAGCTCACCGCCCGCGAGCGCATCCTGGCGCTGCTGGACGAGGGTTCGTTCGTCGAACTCGACGCGCTGGCCAAGCACCGGAGCACCAACTTCGGCCTGGGCGACAAGCACCCGCTCGGCGACGGCGTGGTGACCGGCTACGGCACCATCGACGGCCGCGAGGTCTGCATCTTCAGCCAGGACGCCACCGTCTTCGGCGGCAGCCTCGGCGAGGTCTACGGCGAGAAGATCGTCAAGGTCCAGGAGCTGGCCATCAAGACCGGCCGCCCGCTGATCGGCATCAACGACGGCGCCGGCGCCCGCATCCAGGAGGGTGTGGTCTCGCTCGGCCTGTACAGCCGCATCTTCCGCAACAACATCCTGGCCTCAGGTGTCATCCCCCAGATTTCGCTCATCATGGGTGCCGCGGCCGGTGGCCACGTCTACTCCCCCGCGCTCACCGACTTCATCGTCATGGTCGACCAGACCAGCCAGATGTTCATCACCGGACCGGACGTCATCAAGACCGTCACCGGTGAAGAGGTCACCATGGAGGAGCTGGGCGGCGCCCACACCCATGAGGCCAAGTCCGGCACCGTGCACTACGTCGCCTCCGGCGAACAGGACGCCCTGGACTACGTCCGCGACCTGCTGAGCTACCTGCCCCCGAACAACTACGCCGAGCCGCCGCGCTTCCCCGCGCCGCCGCACCCGGGCGCCATCGAGGACAACCTCACCGACGAGGACCTCGAGCTCGACACGCTGATCCCGGATTCGCCGAACCAGCCGTACGACATGCACGAGGTCATCTCGCGCATCCTCGACGACGACGAGTTCCTCGAGATCCAGCAGGGCTACGCGCAGAACATCGTCATCGGCTTCGGCCGCATCGACGGCCGTCCGGTCGGCATCGTGGCCAACCAGCCGACCCAGTTCGCCGGCTGCCTGGACATCAACGCCTCGGAGAAGGCCGCGCGGTTCATCCGCACCTGCGACGCCTTCAACATCCCGATCATCATGCTGGTGGACGTCCCGGGCTTCCTGCCGGGCACCGAGCAGGAGTACAACGGCATCATCCGCCGCGGCGCGAAGCTGCTGTACGCCTACGGCGAGGCCACCGTCGCCAAGATCACCGTCATCACCCGTAAAGCCTACGGCGGCGCGTACTGCGTGATGGGCTCCAAGGACATGGGTTGCGACGTCAACCTGGCATGGCCGACGGCCCAGATCGCCGTCATGGGTGCCTCCGGCGCCGTCGGTTTCGTCTACCGCTCCGAGCTCAAGGCCGCCGCGGCCAACGGCGAGGACGTCGACGCCCTGCGCCTGCAGCTGCAGCAGGAGTACGAGGACACCCTGGTCAACCCGTACGTCGCGGCCGAGCGCGGCTACGTCGACGCCGTCATCCCGCCGTCGCACACCCGCGGCTACATCGCCAACTCGCTGCGACTGCTGGAGCGCAAGATCGTCCAGACGCCGCCGAAGAAGCACGGGAACATCCCACTGTGAGCGGGGCGAACGATTTGGCAGACGTGAGCGCCGACAACGTGTCCGAAGCTGAAGCCGCAGAAGCGCCTGTGGCGCCGCTGTTCCAGGTGGTCAAGGGCAACCCGTCCGACGAGGAGCTCGCTGCTCTGGTGACGGTTCTGGCCTCGGCCTCCGGCGGCGGTGCCGCCGAGGCAGGCGACCGCAACGACTGGGGCCACCCGGTCTCCAAGCTGCGGTACGCGTACACCAGCTGGCAGCTGGTGACCCTGGTGGAGCGCACCTTCATCCGTCGATGAGGCTCGTCCTCGGCTCGGCCTCCTCCGGCCGGCTCAGCGTGTTGCGCAAGGCCGGTGTCGAACCGGTCGTGCTGGCGTCCGATGTCGACGAGGACGCGATCATCGCGTCTCTCGGCGACGCCGGCCCCGGCGACGTCGTACGAGCACTGGCGACCGCCAAGGCACAGCGGGTCGCCGAATCACTCGACCCGGAGCTGTCGTCGGATTGCGTTGTGATCGGCTGCGATTCGATGCTCGAGTTCGACGGCCGACTGACCGGTAAGCCGGGCTCCCCCGATGTGGCACGGCAGCAATGGAATTCGATGGCCGGCCGCAGCGCCGTCCTGCATACCGGTCACTGCGTGCTACGCCTGACCGACGGCAACGTCTCCGCCGCGGTCAGTGAACTCGGTTCGACCACAGTGCATTTCGGCGAGCCGAGCCCCGCCGACCTGGAGGCCTACCTCGGCACCGGCGAACCGCTGTGGGTGGCGGGCGCGTTCACTCTCGACGGCCTGGGCAGCTGGTTCATCGACGGGATCGACGGCGACCCGTCCAACGTCATCGGGTTGAGCCTGCCGCTGTTGCGCCGGCTGCTGGCCCAGCTCGGAGTCTCCGTCGCCGAATTGTGGGCGACGAACAGTCCCGGACCGGCCGAATAGATTATTCCCAGAACCCACCTATCCGCACCGCAGGCCGCTCCGAATTCCTGGTGACCAACCAGGAGGGACGGCACGGTGCGGCGGATTGCAGTAATCGGGAGCGGCATATCGGGGCTCACCGCGGCCTGGGTGCTCGCGCGGGACGCGGAAGTCGCGCTGTTCGAGGCTCAACCGCGATGTGGTGGTCACGCCCACACGCATGAGTTGGCCGCTCGTCACGGCAGCAGCGGCACCGTCGGCGTCGACTCTGGCTTCATCGTGCACAACGACCGGACCTACCCGACCGTGCTTCGACTGTTCGCCGAACTCGGCGTCCGCACCCAGGAGTCCGACATGTCGATGTCGGTCTGCTGCGAAGGATGCGGCTTGGAGTACGCCGGGGCAAAGGGGCTGACCGGTCTCTTCGCCGCGCCGGGCTCGCTGTTCACCCCGCGCTATCTGCGCATGCTGGCGGAGGTGACGCGCTTCCACCGGCTCGCGCGCGCCGAACTCGCGGCCGGGGTGGCCGACGGCCGGACCCTCGGTGAATTCCTCACGGCAGCAGGCTTTTCCAGCTACTTCATCGCGCATTTCATGGTGCCGTTGGTCGCCGCGGTCTGGTCGTGCCCGCCGGACGTCGCGCTCGACTATCCGGTCGGGTACCTGCTGGCGTTTCTCGACCACCATGGGATGTTGACGGTGTTCGGCTCGCCGACCTGGCGCACGGTCACCGGAGGGTCGGCGCGCTACGTCGAGGCGATCACAGCTCGGCTACCGTCGGTCCGCTCCGGGGTGCCCGTGCGCACCGTCACCCGCAACGCGGACGGGGTGGCGGTGCGTGACGACGCGAACCGAGTCGAGCAGTTCGACGCGGCAGTGATCGCGACGCATCCGAATCAGGCCCTCTCGATCCTGGACCAGCCGACGGCGGACGAGATCGAGATTCTCGGCGCGCTGCGGTACTCGATCAATCACACTGCGCTGCACACCGATACGTCGCTGCTACCACGACGTCCTGGCGCCCGCGCGTCGTGGAACTATCGGATGCCGGCCTGCGACGTGACCGCAGACCAGGTCCTGGTCAGCTACGACCTGACCCGCCTGCAGCGACTCGACGGGATCGCCGATCGCCGCTTCGTGGTGACGCTGGGCGGCAGCGGCCGGGTCGACCCGAGCCAGATCATCGCCACCATGCTGTACGACCATCCGCAGTACTCCCCCGAATTCCGCGCGGCGCAACAGCGCCTGCACACGCTCGGCGATCACCGGCTGGCGTTCGCCGGCGCCTACCACGGCTGGGGCTTTCACGAGGACGGCGCGGTGTCCGGCGTCGTCGCGGCGGAGCGACTCGGCGGCAGGTGGAGCGGTCCGGTGCCGCCGCTGCTCCGTCCGGCGGGGAGCGTGGCATGAGCCCCCCACAGATCGTGCGGACCAGCATCCACCACGCTCGCACCTGCCCTGTGCGCCACGCGTTCACCTATCGCAGCTACAGCTGGCTGGTCGACCTCGACGCCGTGCCCGAACTACCCCGGCTGCTGCGGCCGCTCGCCGGGTTTCATGCGGCCGACCACGTCGGTGATCCGCACCGGACGCTGCGCGAGAACGTCGACTCCTATCTGGACGGACACGGGATCGACCTCGGCGGCGGTCAGATCCGAATGCTGGCCAACGCCAGGGTTTTCGGCTTCGTGTTCAATCCGCTGACCCTCTACTGGTGCCACGATGCCGGCGGCGCGCTGGTCTGTGTCGTCGCCGAGGTGCACAACACGTACGGCGGGCGGCACCGGTACCTGCTGCGCGTCGATCATCGCGGCGAGGCGAGCGTGCCGAAGGCGTTCTACGTCTCGCCGTTCAACCCGGTGGCTGGCCGGTACGCGCTCCGGGTGCCTGCGCCTTCGCATGACCGGCTCAGCGTCGCGATCACGCTGCGCGACGCGTCCGGTGCGGTCGTCCTCACCGCCAGCTGGGCAGGGTCGATCCACCCCGCCCGCCCCGCAACCGTTTTGACCACCGCACTGGCAGCGCCGCTGGCGCCGCTGCTGGTCGCAGTACGCATCCGCTGGCAAGGCCTGCGCCTCTGGGCGCGCGGCCTGCCCCTGCACCCCCGCCCCCAGGAGGCCGCCCTATGACGAATCAGCTCCACGACGGTGCTGCGTACGATCCGTTCCTGCCGGCCAGGTGGACCGAAATCGCCCAGGCACCAAGCGGTCTGCGCACCAGGCTGGGTGCCCCCGTCGCCCGCGCGTTGTTCCGGGGCGCCGTACGGGACCTGCCGCTGCGGGTCGAATATCCGGACGGCACCGTACAGGGTGCAGCCGGAGCGGCAGACCCGGCCGCACCGCGAATGTTGTTGCACCGCCCCGATGATTTCTTCGGCCGGATCGCGAACAGTGGTCTGATCGGCTTCGGCGAGGCGTACATGGTCGGCGACTGGTCGGCGCCCGAGCTCACGGCCGTACTGACCGCGCTGGCGTCGCGCATCGACACGGTCGTACCGGCCATGTTCCAGGGACTGCGCACCGTTCTACTGCCCCGGACACCCCGTAGCCACCGCGGGGCGCGCGCGGACACCCGCGCGAACATCGCGCATCACTACGACCTGTCCAACGAATTCTTCAGCATGTTCCTCGATCCGACGCTGACCTACTCGTGCGCGCTGTTCGGCACGCTCGACCCACCGCCGGCCTGGCCCGACCTGAAGTCCGCACAGCACCGCAAGATCGACCGGCTGCTCGATGCCACCGGCGTCGGGTTCGGCACGCGCCTGCTCGAAATCGGCACCGGCTGGGGCGAATTGGCGATCCGCGCCGCGCAGCGTGGAGCACACGTGCACACCGTGACACTCTCGCGCGAGCAACAACTGCTGGCCCGGGAGCGCATCGCCGCCGCCGGGCTGTCGGACCGGATCACCGTCGAGTTGTGCGATTACCGCGACATCACCGGCACCTATGACGCGATCATCTCCATCGAGATGATCGAGGCCGTCGGGTATCGCTACCTACCCGCCTACCTCCGCACGCTCGACAGCCTCCTCGATGTCGACGGACGCATCGGCCTACAGCTGATCACCATGCCGCACAAGCGCATGCTGGCTTCCCGCGACACCTATACCTGGGTGCACAAGTACATTTTCCCGGGCGGGTTCCTGCCGTCGGTGAAGCTCATCGAGCGCTCGATCGCGGCGCACACCGCACTCCGGATCACCGACCGCCATTCGTTCGGGCCGCATTACGCCCACACCCTGAGACTGTGGCTGCAGCGATTCACGGCCAACAGCGCCGGCGCCGACGCACTGGGATTCGACCGGGTTTTCCGGCGGATGTGGCGCTTCTACCTCGCCTACTCCGAAGCAGGCTTTGCTTCGGGTTACCTGGACCTGCACCAGCTGGTGCTGCAGCCGGAGGCGCGCTCGTGAGCACGCCGTCCGGATCCGACGGGTTGCGCAGGATCGACACGGTTCCTGCCCGGCTGTGCGACGATGCCCGGATGGAGGCCGAGCCGGACCGCGCCGCACTTCTGGCCGCGATCGCCGACGGCGACGGCGCGGCTTTCACCGAGTTCTACGATCTGACCTCTGCGCGCGTGCATGGGCTTGCCTATCGCGTCGTACGTAACCGGGTGCTGGCCGAGGACGTCGTCCAGGAGGTGTTCCTCCAGGTGTGGACGACGGCGGCGCGGCAATACGATCCCGCGCTCGCCAGCCCGATGGGCTGGCTGCTGACCTTGACCCATCGTCGCAGCGTCGATCGGGTGCGCTCCGAGCAGTCGGCTGCCGACCGCAATCATGTCTACGGCGTTTCGAGCCTCGGCCGGGAACACGATGCCGTCGCCGACGAGGTGGGACAGCGACTCGACGAACAAGAGGTTGCCGACTGCCTCGATGGACTGACCACCGTCCAGCGTGAAGCCATCGGCCTGGCGTACTACAGCGGCCACACCTACCGGGAGGTCGCCGAACACCTCGACGTCACGCTCCCCACCATCAAGGCCCGTATCCGCGACGGACTGATCCGCCTGAAGAACTGCCTGGGGGTGGGCACCGATGCCTGACAGCTACACCGACGACGAACAGCAATTGCTCGATCTGGCCTATGTGTACGCACTCGATGCGGTGTCCGAAGCCGAACGCTCGGATATCGCGGGTCGCCTCGGTGCGGTCGCGCCACACACCGCACAGGAATTCGCCCGGATCGTCGGCGACGCTCAGGAGACCATGGCACTGGTCACCGCCGGCGACGCCCTGCCGCCATCCCCCGAGCTGCGCACGCGCATCCTGGAGGCGATCGGTATCCGGTCGGCAGACGGCGGTTCAGATGAACTGGCGCTCAGGCGCATTCGACAACGGCGGCTGATCCTGCGGGTGGTGGCAGCCGCCGCCGCGGTCTGCGCGATCGTCATCGGCACGACGGTGGTAGCCGAGCGGTTCGCGAATCACCCGGCGCAGCAGACGGTTTCGCAGGTGCTGGCCAACCCCGACATCCGCACGTTCTCCGCTGCGGTCGCCGGCGGCACCATCACGCTCAGCGCCTCACAACAGGCGAACGCCGTCGTCGTGGCCATGTCCAATGTGCCTGCGCCACCGGCAGGTCACGTCTATCAGATGTGGTTCATCCCGGCGTCCGGAGCACCGCGGTCCGCCGGCACCATGAGCGCGGACACCATGCCGCCGCCCGGCGGCGAGGTGATACCGGCGCTGAACTCGGCCGCCAAGGTGGCCGTGACCGTCGAGCCCGGAACGGGTTCTAGCCAACCGACGAGCACACCCGTGGTCGTCGTCTCGCTGACCTGATCATGACCGCCGAAGGATTGTTCGACCAGCTGCTGGACCGTACCGTGGTGCTCGGGTATTCACGTGTGGGTTTGGCCGTGCGGCAACGGTTCTGGCCCGCGTCCGGCCTGCCGTCAGACGCGCTCTCCGGCCGCACGGTGATGGTCACCGGCGCGAATTCGGGCATCGGCAAAGCCATTTCCACCCAACTAGCGGGGCTCGGCGCGACAGTGTTGATGACGGTGCGCGACCGGGCCCGTGGGGAGGCCGCGCGCCGCGACGTGCTCGCCGACGTGCCGGACGCCGACATCGTGGTCGAGGTGTGCGACGTATCGCACCTGGCCGCGGTCCGCACGTTCGCAGGCGACCTGTTGCGCCGGCGTCCACGCCTGGACACGGTGATCCACAACGCCGGGGTGATGCCGGAACACCGGACCGAAAGCGCTGAAGGGCATGAGCTTTCGTTGGCCACCCATGTGCTGGGTCCGGTGTTGCTGACCGAACTCCTGCTGCCCGCGCTGGCCGCGGCGCCAGACCCACGCGCCGTGCTCATGTCCTCCGGCGGCATGTACACCCAGCCGCTTCCGGTCGACGACATCGAGTACCGGCAGGGGCGCTACCGCGGCGCGACGGCCTATGCCCGCAGTAAGCGCATCCAGGTCGCGTTGACTCCACTGTTGGCGCAGCGCTGGTCCGGCGTGATGCTGGCCGCCATGCATCCCGGCTGGGCGGACACACCCGGCGTGGCTCAGTCGCTGCCCGGATTCCGTCGGCTGACGCGGCCGATCCTGCGTAGCTCCGAGGAGGCCGCCGACACCGCGGTCTGGTTGACCGCGACCAAACCCACTCCAGTTTCCGGACAGTTCTGGCACGACCGCCGGATCCGTCCCACGCATTATCTGCCCACCACGCACCACGCCGATGCGGAGCTGGACGAGGTGTGGCGGTACTGCACCGCCGCCGTGGACTTGTGACGACTTCGGCTGTCGCGGAATCAGATTCGCGCCAATTCGCGGCGAAGGCCACGCGCCCCGTCGTCGAGTAGGCGCGCCACCGCCAGTTGGAGCAGCGGTTCGAGCCACCGCAGCCAACCCTGAAAGGCAAATCTGACCCGGTAGGTGATGCGGGTCCCGTCGGCATGTGGACTCACCGTGATGGTGTCACGAGCGATCAGGTACCGGTTGACCCCGCGCAGTTCGATCGACCGCCCCGGCGTCATGCTGGTCACCTCGTAAGTGATGTCCGACGTGCGGCCGGCGAAGCGCGACGTATTGACGTAGCGCGTGCCCACCCCGCCGTCGCCGGCAATGCGTTCAGTGCGCACGGTCGCGGGGTCCCACTGCTGCGTGGTGGTGAAGTCGGCGAGGTAGGCGAACACGGCGTCCGCCCGCCCATCCACGACCAACTGTCGCTGTGCGTCGATCATCGGCTCGCCCTCACGAGGTCTCCTCGAGATGACCCAGCTGGTGGCGCAGGCACTGCTCCAGCGCGGGACGCCGGAATCGATGTCCCGCCGCGATGAGCCGGGCGGGGACCACTCGCTGGCTCGCCAAGGCCAGCTCGCGAGCACCCTGTGCCCCCAGGAGCAGCCCCGGCCCCATCGCGGGCACCGGCAGCACAGCCGGGCGGTGCAGTACCCCGGCCAGTGACCGGGTGTAGTCGACGTTGCGGACCGGTTGTGGCGCAACCGCATTCACCGGGCCGGACAACCCGGCATCGACCAGAGCCCGGTGGTACACATCGATCAGGTCGTCGATGTCGATCCAGGACAGCCACTGGCTGCCGTCGCCCAAGCGCCCGCCCAGACCGGCGGCGAACAACGGCCGCATCAGCTGCAACGTGCCTCCTCGTGGCGTCTGCACGATCCCGGTGCGAACGTTGACCACGCGCAGTCCGGCAGCGGCTGCCGGTGCCGTCGCCGCTTCCCACTCGGCGACCACCTCGGCCAGGAATCCGTCGCCCGGTGGCGCCGATTCGTCGAGTTCCTCGTCGGCCCGGTCGTGTCCGTACCAGCCGATGGCCGACGCGCTGACGAAGACCGCCGGCCCGTCCGTCGCTCGTGCGGCGCATTCGGCCAGCCGCCGGGTCGGCTCAATTCTGCTGTCGCGCACCTTGTTCTTGTGCGCGTCGGTGAACCGCCCGGCGATCGAGGCGCCCGCCAGGTGCACCACGGCGTCGATGCCGTCGAGCAGATCTTCGGCGGGCGATTCGGGATTCCAGCGGCGTTCGGTGTCGTCGCGCGGTTCGTGGCGCACTAGCCTGATCACCCGGTGGCCACCGGTGGACAGGAAGGCGGTCAGCGCGCTGCCGATCAATCCCGACGCCCCGGTCACCGCCACCGACCCGGGTGGCTCACCGTGCTCACGCGCCCATCGGTGGGCGGCCAGATCGTCGCTCAGCTGGCGATGCCGGTAGCGGAACGTCGGCCGCAGCAGCGCACCGGGCACCGGCGTATCGACGCGGTCGGTGACTCGGGTACGCCCGTCGTCGAGCGCGTCGAAACAGTGCTCGTGCCGCCAATGGCCGATCAGACCGGTTGGCAGCGAACGCAATCCGCCCTGGCCGAGTTCGTCGACGAATCTGGCCGGCGGGGCGTAGTGATCAGGATTGTGTTGCGCGCTCCAGCGCAGGCCCCCGGGCAGGCCCAGCACCGCGCGCCCGTCGGCCAGCGATGTCGCTTCCGAGACGACACTCATCGGCTGCCACGGCGGCAGCATCCGGTGGATGGCACCGGGCCGGGCATGCCAGGCGAACACGTCGTCGCGGCGCGCGTCGACAACACTGCTGTACTCGATCCCCATGAAACCTCCGAGTCGATTCGGCCTCAGGTGAGATTCGGAGCCACCCGGCCGGCGGATGGGTCCGGAATACCCACGAGGAGATTTCAGAAACGGTGAATCAGCTCACCGGCTTATAGCTGAACGACACCTTGCCGTCGGCGACGTCGGTGACCTTGAGGGTGTAGTCGCGGCTCTGCCCGCCGACGACCGCGGTGCACTTCTGGGTCGCCCCGACCTTGCTGTCCACATCCCCGGCGCACTTGACGGTGCCCGCACTCTGGCCCAGCTGCGCTGCGAGGGAACTCTCCGCAACCGACTTCTCCAACACGGGCGTCAGGCCGTAATTCATTGCAAGCCCGGATACTTCGCTCACGATGGCGGTGCGCCGGCTGGTGAAACCGTCATCGGTGATGTCGCACAAGGCCACCGCCCCCTGCTTGCCCTCGAGCCCCGACAGGCACACCACGGCATCGGGTGCGGACTTGCGCGCCCGGGTCACCATGTCGGCCACCGCCGCCTCCAACTGCGGCTTGGAGACGGCCGGGGTCATCGAATAACTGACCTTGCCGCCGTCGACTCCCGACACCGTGATGGTCGGCTGAATCCCGTAGGCCGGCGACATCGTGACATCGCAGCGCGTGCTCTGCCCGACGCGGGCGATGAGGCCGCGCTCGCAGATCACCGCCTGGGGCGGCTGGCTGGTGAAGGCGTCGTGGATCGCCCGCTCCAGTGACGCCTTGTCCACCATCGGCAACTGTGCCGACGGCTTGGCCTGGGTGGCTTCCTGGTCCGGGCGGGTCAGGCTGTAGACCAGCGCCGCCAGCCCGGTGAGGAGCAGCCCAGCGATGACGACCAGTGCCAAGATGCGCGCCCTCATGCCGCCATTCTGCCTGGGCTACATCAAGTCATTTGCGGGCACGTCATTTCGGTGCTCGCGGTACCACGCGACCGTGCGCGCCAGACCGTCGTCCAGGGCCACCTGCGGCGACCAGCCCAGCGCCCGCATCTTCGAGATGTCCGGGCACCGGCGCGGTGTGCCACCGGCCTGCAATTCGCCGGGCTTGATCTCGAGCTCGACCCCGACGGCCCGGCCGATCCGGGTCGCCAGCTCCCGAACGCTGAGTTCCTCGTCGCTGCCGATGTGGTAAACCTCGCGGTGCCCGCCCTTTTCGTACATCGTCAAGATGCCTTGGACGATGTCGTCGACGTAGCAGAACGAGCGTGTCTCGCTGCCGTCACCCTGGATCGGGAACGCCGGGTCGCCGGCCTCCTGGCAGCCCAGCGCCCGCAGGATGAACTGCGGCTCGACGTGCTTCCACCCCATGTTGGGCCCAAACACGTTGTGCGGCCGGAAGACCTGCACCTGCCGGTAGTGGTCCTGCCCGTAGTTGAAGGCGATCAGCTCGCTGACGATCTTGCCGCCGCCGTAGGAGTACCGGGGATTGAGGCTGTCGGGCAGCATCAGCGGGATGGTCTCGGGCGTCGGGATGATCGCGGGTGTCTGGTAGACCTCGGCGGTCGAGGCGACGATGAGGTCCGGCACCCCCGCGGCGCGTCCGGCATTGGTCACCGCGAGCGCGCCGCGCAGGCCGACGTCGAGCACCAGTTCCGGTTGCTTGTAGAAGTTCTCGGTGCCGTTGATGGCGGCCAGGTGCATGACGACCTCGGCGCCGGCGAACGCCTTCTCCAGCGCGTCCTGATCGCGGACGTCGCACGTGAAAAGCTCGACGTCCGAGGCGACTTCGGCGAATCGGCTGGCATCGCCGCGGACCATGGAGTCCACCACCGCGACCTGCCAGCCGTCTCGGACCAGTCGCTTGACCAGGTAGGCACCGATGAATCCGCCACCACCGGTGACCACGACCCGCTTAGACACGCTCGACGACCTTTCCGCTGCGACCCACGGCGAAGTAGCTGTCGCCCAGTTCCGTGGACGGCAGGTGGCTGTAGTGGTTCCAGTAGTCGAAGACGAAACCGTCGGGGCTGATGAACTCGCTGATGGTGCGCGGCGAGATGGTGCCCAGCGACGGGTGGTTGTTGCCGAGGACGACGACGTCCGCGCCGCTCACCGCGTCACCGAACCGTTTGTAGATCGTGTGCCCCGGGAACGCTTCGGCCAGCACGTCATTCGGCGTGACGGGGTCGTAGACCCCGATCTCGGCATCCGGGTGCGCAGCCTTCAACTCGCCAAGCACCTTGATGGACATCGACCCGCGCAGGTCGCTGGTCTCGGGCTGGCCCTTGAACGCCATGCCCAGCAGGTTGATCTTCAGCGGCCCTTCGGCGCCCAGCTTCCGGCGCGCGATCTCGCTGCTGATGAAGCGCACCGTCTCGGCGGGCTGGCGCTCGTTGACCAGGCGCCCGGCTGCGGTGATGTCCAGCGTGACGCCGCGTTCGCGCACGCTCTCCATCAGGATGTGCGGGTCCTTCTCCAAGCACGGCCCGCCGACCAGACCCGGCAACGGGATATTGGTGCGGTTGTATCCGAGCTTGCCCGCCGAGATCACCTCATAGGCGCTGACGCCGAATGCATCGCAGATCCGGGCGACTTCGTTGGCGAACGCGAACTGCACATCGCGGAACGTGTTGCTCACCAGCTTGATGATCTCGGCGGTCTCGATATCGGAGACCAGCACGATCGAGCTGGTGAGCTTGCGGAACACCGCGGCGGCACGGTCGGCGACCGCCGGGTCGTCGGCGCCGACGATCTGCGGCAGCTCACGCAGTTCCTGCAGCGCCTTGCCCTCCAGGGTGCGCTCGGGGCACATCGCGATGTCGAAGCTCTTGCCGCTGGCGGCCAGCTGCGGCGCCACCACGTCGCGGGTGGTGCCGACCTTGACCGTCGACCGCAGGATGACGAGCGCGCCGTCCTGCATGTTGCCGGCGATGTCGCGGGCCGCCGCCTCGATCATGTCGACACGGGCCACGCCGTCCGCCGACAACGGGGTGCCGACGGTGATGATGTACGTGTCGCACGAGAAGCTGTCGTCAAATGCGGTGACGGCCTTCAGTTTCCCGAATCGGGTGACGCCCTCGAGGGCGTCGGGCAGGCCGGTCTCGGTGAAATGCGGCAAACCCTGATTGGTCATTTCGACCAATTCCTGACGGGTCTCGATTCCGATTACGGAGTTTCCGGCTTCCGCGAGCACGGTGGCCAGCGTCAGCCCCACATAGCCCAGGCCGATGATTCCGACGTCGTATTTCTCTGGCAAATCCTCAATCCCTCCAGTCAGCCCTGTGGGAGACGGCTGTTTTCATACCGCAGCGGCTCTCGCGCAAACAAGTTTCGACCTTACGGGTCTGCGGCGCATTTCGGGCCTAGGTACGCTCACAGTGTGCCGCTGCCCGCAGACCCGCATCCCGCTTTCTCCACCTATGCGCATCCCGATCGCCTGGTGACCGCCGACTGGCTGTCAGGCAACATCGGACGCGCCGGTTTGGTCATCGTCGAATCCGACGAAGACGTCCTGCTGTACGACACCGGCCACATCCCCGGTGCGGTGAAGATCGACTGGCATACCGACCTCAATGACCCGCATGTCCGCGATTACATCAACGGCGCGCAGTTCGCCGCGCTGATGGATCGCAAGGGCATCAGCCGGGACGACACCGTGGTGATCTACGGCGACAAGAGCAACTGGTGGGCGGCCTACGCGCTGTGGGTGTTCACCCTCTTCGGGCACCCCGATGTCCGCCTGCTCGACGGTGGCCGGGATCTGTGGATCACCAACGGCCGGGACACCACCTTGGACGTCCCGAGCAAGCAGACCACGGGTTACCCGGTGGTCGAGCGCAACGACGCTCCGATCCGCGCCTTCAAGAATGACGTCCTCGCCATCCTCGGCAAAGAGCCGCTGATCGACGTCCGGTCGCCGCAGGAGTACACCGGCGAGCGCACCCACATGCCCGACTACCCGGAGGAGGGTGCGCTGCGCGGCGGCCACATCCCCACCGCGCGGTCCATCCCGTGGGCAAAGGCCGTCGACGACAGTGGCCGCTTCCGCAGCCGCGCCGAACTCGACGACCTGTATGGCTTCATCTCCCCCGACGACAAGGCCGTCGCCTACTGCCGCATCGGCGAGCGCTCCAGCCACACCTGGTTCGTGCTGACGCATCTGATCGGCCTGCCTGCCGTCCGCAACTACGACGGTTCGTGGACCGAATGGGGCAACGCGGTGCGGGTGCCGGTGGCTGTTGGCGAGGAACCGGGGCCGGCTCCGGGCCCGGCATGACCGTGCCCGCGGCCCTGGCCGAGGTGGTGTCGGATTTCGCCGACGTCCAGGGACAGGACAAGCTGGCGCTGCTGCTGGAGTTCGCAAACGAACTCCCGCCGCTGCCGTCGTCGCTCGAAGAAGCCTCGATGGAGCCGGTGCCGGAGTGCCAGTCGCCGTTGTTCCTGCATGTCGATGCGCAGGACCCCGAGCACGTGCGGCTGTACTTCAGCGCACCGGCCGAAGCGCCGACGACGCGGGGTTTCGCGGCCATCCTCGCGGCCGGCCTGGACGGTCTGCCGGCGTCCGACATCTTGGCGGTGCCCGACGATTTCTACGCCGATCTGGGGCTGGCCAAGCTGATCAGCCCGCTGCGCCTGCGGGGTATGTCAGCGATGCTGACGCGCATCAAGCGCCGCCTGCGCGACGCCTGACCCGGCTACGGCTCAGAAGAACGGCAGCTTGAACTTGCCGCTGTAGTGCAGCGCGTCCGGGTTGCGCTGCCCGATGATCTTGCCGGGCACGCCGCCGACGATGCCGAACGGCGGCACCTCCTTGTTCACCACAGTGTGTGCGGCGACGACGGCGCCGCGGCCGAGCAGGCACGGCAGGATCATGGCGCGGGTCGCGATCCACACGTGGTCGTCGATCACGATGGGGTCCGGCGGGTTGGGTGCCGGCACGAAGTTCGGGTGATTGATGTCGTGCCCGCCGGCGATGATGTGCGTGTCGCTGGCGATGACGACGTCGTTGCCGATCGCGATGCCCGCGCGCGCGTCCAGCAGGCAGCGGAAGCCGATCGAGACCCGGTCACCGATCACCAGGTAGGGAATCGACCAGACGCTGGTGCCACGGTTGATCGCGGTGCCCTTGCCGATCTTGGCCCCGAACAGCCGGAGATAGCCCAGCCGGATGAAGTGGAACGGGATGTGCGTGACGACCGAGCTGTAGAACAGGGCCGCGTAGGTGTCCCGGATGCGGTGCCACAGGGTCTCGCCCGGCAGCTCGTGTTTGAGGATGTTGCCGTCCTCGTCGGTCACCCACTGCATCTTCGGTGGGATGCGGACGTTCGGGTTGACCGCTCTTTTACGTGCGATCAATTCCGGGTCTGATGCCTGCGGCTCGACGAACAACGGTGTCCCCTTACTCGCGGATCCCTGGCGGGACCGGTGCCGCATCAGTATTGCTCAAGCCGTCGGACACGGCAGAAAGTGCCGGTGAAACCGGCAGATTCGGCGATTTCTAAGAAAATCTCCTAACGACCCGCTACCCGAATCGGGGATCCACCTGCATTGGCCTTACACTGCACCCGATACATTCTTAAAGACATTTCTTAGAGAACCGCCGTCAGGAGGCACTGTGGCCAACCACGCCAGTTCCAAGATCTCCAAGGTGCTAGTCGCCAACCGTGGAGAGATTGCCGTCCGGGTCATCCGGGCTGCCAAGGACGCCGGACTGGCCAGCGTCGCCGTTTACGCGGAGCCGGATGCCGATGCGCCGCACGTGCGGCTCGCCGACGAGGCCTTCGCGCTGGGCGGCCAGACCTCGGCCGAGTCGTACCTGGTCTTCGACAAGATCCTGGATGCCGCTGCCAAGTCGGGCGCCAACGCGATCCACCCGGGTTACGGCTTCCTTTCCGAGAACGCCGACTTCGCCCAGGCCGTCCTCGACGCCGGCCTGATCTGGATCGGGCCCAGCCCGCAGTCGATCCGCGACCTGGGTGACAAGGTCACCGCGCGGCACATCGCCGCCAAGGCCAACGCTCCGCTGGTGCCGGGTACCCCGGACCCGGTCAAGGACGCGGACGAGATCCTCGCCTTCGCCAAGGAGTTCGGCCTGCCGATCGCCATCAAGGCCGCCTTCGGTGGTGGTGGCCGCGGTATGAAGGTCGCCCGCACCATCGAAGAAATCCCCGAGCTGTTCGATTCGGCCACCCGTGAGGCCGTCGCCGCCTTCGGCCGTGGCGAGTGCTTCGTCGAGCGTTACCTGGACAAGCCGCGCCACGTCGAGGCTCAGGTCATCGCCGATACGCACGGCAACGTCGTCGTCGCCGGTACCCGCGACTGCTCGCTGCAGCGCCGCTTCCAGAAGCTGGTCGAGGAGGCCCCCGCGCCGTTCCTGACCGACGCGCAGCGCAAGGAAATCCACGAGTCCGCCAAGCGCATCTGCAAGGAAGCCGGCTACTACGGCGCGGGCACCGTCGAGTACCTGGTCGGCCAGGACGGCCTGATCAGCTTCCTCGAGGTCAACACCCGTCTGCAGGTGGAACACCCGGTCACCGAGGAGACCGCAGGCGTCGACCTCGTGCTGCAGCAGTTCAAGATCGCCAACGGCGAGGCCCTGGACATCACCGAGGACCCGACCCCGCGCGGCCACTCGTTCGAGTTCCGGATCAACGGCGAGGACGCCGGTCGCGGCTTCCTGCCGGCCCCCGGCCCCGTCTCGAAGTTCGAGGCCCCGACCGGCCCCGGTGTCCGTATGGACTCGGGTGTCGAGACCGGTTCGGTCATCGGCGGCCAGTTCGACTCGATGCTGGCCAAGCTGATCGTCACCGGCGCCACCCGCGACGAGGCCCTGGCCCGCTCGCGTCGTGCGCTGGCGGAGTTCAACGTCGAGGGTCTGGCCACGGTCATCCCGTTCCACCGCGCCGTGGTCTCCGACCCGGCCTTCATCGGTGACGGCGAGAAGTTCGACGTGCACACCCGCTGGATCGAGACCGAGTGGGACAACACGGTCGAGCCGTTCACCGGTGGCGAGCCGCTGGACGACGAGGACGCCACCCCGCGCCAGAAGGTCGTCGTCGAGGTCGGTGGCCGTCGCGTCGAGGTGTCGCTGCCCGGTGACCTGGCCATCGGTGGTGGCGGCGGTGGCGCTGCCGCCGGCGCGATCAAGAAGAAGCCGAAGCCGCGCAAGCGTGGCGCTGCGGGCGGCAAGGCTGCCTCGGGTGACTCCGTCACCGCGCCGATGCAGGGCACCGTCGTGAAGGTCGCCGTCGAGGAGGGCCAGCAGGTCTCCGCGGGTGACCTGATCGTGGTGCTGGAGGCCATGAAGATGGAGAACCCGGTGACGGCCCACAAGGACGGCACCGTGACCGGCCTGTCGGTCGAGGCCGGCGCCGCCATCACGCAGGGCACCGTCATCGCTGAGCTGAAGGACTAGTTCTTTCTTTCCGCCGAGCGGCCAGTTATCGCACGCTTTTCCCTGAAATCCGTGCCATAGCTGGCCACTCGGCGGACTTTTTTCTTATGGAAGCCATCGAGATCAACGCCGGCGCCTGGTATCTGCGCGCCCTGCGCGCCGATGAGCGGATGGACGACCGGCCGTCCCTGGCGGATTTGGGCGAGCACTCCCCCGATCACGTGGAAACCCGCACGGCGCAATGGGAATCCGACACGTTGTACTCGTGGGCGGTATGCGAGCCGACGACCGGTGAACTGCTCGCCGAGATCACCTTGGACCCCGCCACGCGGGAGATTTCCGTCCGCACCCGCGCCGGGTTCGACGAAGCCGCCGCAACGGGCGTCGAGTCCGTGCGCCGCTTCGCCGCCGCGATGCTTGGCTAGAACAGCAGCACCGGCAGGCTCATCGTCAACACGATGGACATCAGCAGCAACAGGAACCATCCGGCGCCCTGCCAGGCCCACCAGACCTGGTTGTCGCGCCAGGCCCGATAGGTCCGGACGAAGGCCCACACGCCGCTGCCGAACAGGAACAGCGGACCGGCCAGTGCCAGCACCGTTCGGTAGGGCTTTGAATACACCCAGGCGCACTCCGTCGTATCAATACCGTGGCAGTGCCGGACCCAGACGGCGGCCAGCACCATGAACCCGACCCCGAGGCTCCCCATCACCAGACCGAATCGCGCGGCCTCGTGCACGCTGGGATCGTCGTCGCGGAACTGGTCAGTTGTCGGACTGAGCATCGATATCACCGCCAACCCCAGTATGCGCTCGCCGGGCGCTAGGGCGCCAGCGGCCCCTCGGCAATCCGCTTGATCGCGGCCAGTCGCCGATCCCATTGCCTGCCAATGGTTTCCAGCTCGTTGCCCAGCGCGCTGAGCTTGGCACCCAGCGCCCGGTAGCGAATCTCTCGGCCCACTTTGACCGGCTCGACCAACCCCGCGTCGGCCAGCACCGTCAAATGCTTGGCGATGGCCTGCCGACTCACCGGCAACCGGCCCGCCAGTGCGCTCGCGGACAGGTCATCGGCTCCCAGCTCGGTCAGGATCCGCCACCGGGTCTCGTCGGCGAGCACCGCCAACACCGCCGGCATGTGGGTGTCGGTCACATCGACACCTGCAGGTACGCCACCAGGTCGTCGAGTTCGGCCGCCCAGCCACCGGTGTTCTCGGCCTGCGCGGTCTGCGGGTCGGCGAGGTTCTCAAATCCCTTCTCGCACAGGTCAAGTCGAGTACCGCCCTCGATCTCGGTCAGCTCGAAGCGCACGACGGTGGAGTTCTCGGGAGTCGGATCGGCGTCGGCCTCGCGGTGCGCCCACCGATAGACCAGGGTGTGCGGCGCGTCGGCGCTTTCGACCACGACGCGGAACTTGCCGTGGGCGTTCCAACCGAAAAACCCGGTGCCACCCGGGATCGCCTCGAGTTCCGCTTCGTCACCGAACCATTGCGCGATGAGCTCGGCTTTCGTCAGCGCATCCCAGACGCGCTGGATCGGAGCGTTGATGTCGATGGTGCGGGTGATGTCCAGCGTGTCCATGATTCCCCTTCGAGTGGCGTTGTGTGCAACTCAAGAGTTGCACAACCCCGCTCGTACTGCAACCGTCAGATTGCAGTTTGTGCGACGCGGCGCTCCCGCAGCAACATCAGCCCGATGGTGCCGAAGACCAAGTTGGCGGCGATCTCCAGGATCGCGGTCACCCACGAAAACGTCGTCACCCGCGCCCATGGCGGCGCGTTAATGAAGCTGTCGCTGAAGAATCCCCATTTCGGAAGCAGGTGCGCCGCAGTGAATCCCACCGCGCCGGCGTAGCCGATCCCGACGGCGGCGAGCGGTGCCCACCTGTTCCGGTTGAACACCAACGCGATCGTCACGGCCGCGAGGATCAGCTGCAACGTGCCGCCCACCATCACCGCCGGCGGGATGACGTCCATTCCCCGCCTCAGATGATCGGCACCGTGCAGCACCAGCGCGACCGCCAAAAAGCCTGCAGCCCAATCGAAGTTACGTTGCCAATTCCTGGAATCACCAGTCATCCGGATCACCTCTACTACGAACAGTAGTAGTCATGCGGTGTCGTGTAAAGACCTGATTGGTCTCCGCCCCGGACCGACGGCGCCTACACTCAGCAGTTGTCGAGGTACCACACAGCAAACACTCAAATCTGCGCCACCCACCCCCAGGAGTCCGCCATGACTTCCCCAGCGCGCATCATCGTTTCAATCCCAGCCGCCATCGCCTGTATTGCCGTGGCCGGCGCACCGGTCGCCTCCGCCGATCGGAACGGCTACCTGGCCTGCATGAAAGAGGGAGTCAAGAGCTTCACCAGCTGCTGCATCGACAACGGCGGTGGCTATGCCTGGGACCCGGCGCATGAGCCGTACCCGCACTGCAGCTGGTCGGCTAGCGTGTCACCGAATCAGGGCGACACCCCGCCGCCGACCAAGGCCCCGGTCACGGTGCCGCAGGCACCCGCGCCAGGCCGGTCCAGCTGACCTGGTTGCCCACCGGCACAGAGCATTTCGCCCGTAATCCTCGGGCTACGATTCTGGCGTGCGGATGAAACTCTTGGGCGCGGCAGGGCTGTTCGCCGGCGGCGCGGCGTATCTGCACGGCTGGACGTGGCCACCGGCGCTGGCCGTGGCCGTCGGCGTCCCGCTGTTGCTCGCCGCCATCCCGCACGTCGTCGCCGGAATGCGCACCCCGAGCCGCCGCGAGGACCCCGTGCACGACATGTCCGGCACCGAATTCGAGGACTACGTCGCACGTATCGCCCGGTCCTGCGGTGTGCCCGTCATCATGACCGAGCTGTCCGGGGACTGGGGCGTCGACCTGATCGTCGGGACACGCCCCAATCGCCTTGCCATTCAATGCAAGAGATTGTCCCGGCCCGTAGGCCCCGGTGCCGTGCAGGAGGTGGTCGCCGGCGCTCCCATGCAGGACTGCGCGCACACCATGGTGGTCACCAACAACGATTTCACCGCAGCCGCACGGAAATTGGCCGAACTGCACGACTGCACCCTGGTCAGCGGCACCGAACTGACTCGGCTCCGCGGATTGATCCGGCAGCAGGTTCTAGAGCGTCCGTAGCACTTCCCGCACCGCCTGGACAGCTTCGTCGATCTCGGCCCGCGACACTGTCAGCGCCGGGCGGAATCGCACCGAGTCGACGCCGCTGGCCAGCAGAATGACATGCCGCTCCCAGAGCCGCCGGATCGCCTCGTCACGCTGCGCGGCCGACGGCATGCTGAACGCGCACATCAGCCCGCGACCGCGCGGGTCGAGCACCAGATCAGGAAATTCGCTTGCCAGACAACGCAGCTGGCCGACCAGGTACCACCCCATCCGCACGGCGTTCCCGATCAGCCCGTCGGCCTCGATGACCTCGAGAATGCGGCGGGCCCGCACCATGTCGGTGAGGTTGCCACCCCAGGTGGAGTTGATCCGTGAGCTCACCCGGAAGACGTTGTCGGCGACGTCATCGACGCGCCCGCCCGCCATCACACCGCACACCTGGGCCTTCTTGCCGAAGGCCACCACGTCGGGCGTGACGCCCAATTGCTGGTAGGCCCAGGGGGTTCCGGTCATCCCGACGCCCGTCTGCACCTCGTCGAAGATCAAGAGCGCGTCGTACTCGACGCACAAATCCCGCATAGCGGCGAAGAACTCGGCCCGCAAGTGCCGATCACCGCCTTCACCCTGGATCGGCTCGGCGATGAAGCAGGCGATGTCGTGCGGGTACGCCTCGAAAGCCGCCCGGGCCTGCCGCAGCGATTCCCGTTCCAGCGCAACGATATCCACGCCCGGGGCCACCACGGGCGCGTCGATACGCGGCCAGTCGAACTTCGGGAAGCGGGCCACCTTGTTGGGGTCGGTGTTGGTCAGCGACATGGTGTACCCGCTGCGGCCGTGGAAGGCGCCACGTAGGTGCAGCACCCGGGTGCCCAGCGCCGGGTCGATCCCGCGCGATTCGCCCAGCCGGCTCTTCCAATCAAATGCGACCTTGAGCGCGTTCTCCACCGCCAGCGCACCACCGTCAACGAAGAACAGGTGCGGCAGCGCCGGGTCACCCAGCACGCGCGCGAACGTCTGCACGAAGCGCGCCATCGGCACCGAGTACACATCCGAGTTGCTCGGCTTGTTCACCGCCGCCTGCGCGAGCTCGGCCCGGAAGGCCGGGTCGGTCAACGCCGGATGGTTCATCCCCAGCGCCGACGACGCGAAGAACGTGAACATGTCGAGATACCGGCTGCCGTCACGCGCATCGACGAGATACGAGCCACCGGAGCGGTCGAGATCGAGAACAAGGTCCAACCCGTCGGTCAGGATGCTGCGCCCCAGAACGTCACGAACGTCGCGGGCACTGTCCGCCGACAGCCCATCACCAGAAGTCAGAACAGCGGTCATGCCGCCATCCTAACGCAATATTTACAGTTTGCTCGACCTCGCACAGGAACTATTCCGGTAGCGACACCTGATCATCGTAAAAAGTCTGTAAGATGATGGTGCTTCGCGTGCGAACGTTGGCGACGGTCCGGATCCGCTGCAGCAGGCCTTCCAGCGCCCGCGCCGAGGCAACACGCACCACCAGCACGTAGCTCTCTTCGCCGGCCACCGAGTGGCAGGACTCGATTTCGGTGAAGGACTGCAGCCGCGCCGGGGCATCATCAGGTTGGGAAGGATCAAGTGGGGTGATCGCGACGAACGCCGACAGCATGTGGCCGACGGCCTCGGGGTTGATCCGTGCGGTGTACCCGATGATCACGCCGCGAGATTCCAGCCTGCGCACCCGTGACTGCACCGCCGACACCGACAGCCCCGCCGCCGTCGCCAGGTGCGCCAACGTCGCCCGGCCGTCGGCTATCAGCTCCCGCACCAGGATTCGATCGACGTCGTCCAGCTCCGCTTCGGCCATGGCCGGAGATTACCCCCAGGCACAGTCATGACAGTTCAGACGTGGGAGCTGCGCGCCGCGTTCGCCGCCGCGCTGTCGCGCATGTACGGCGCCGAAGTCCCGGCCTACACCACACTCGTGGACGTCAGCACGGCCGTGAACCGGGACTGCGCCACCGACGGCCGGCTCGGTTCCCTCGACCGGGTCACCGCGGAACGCCACGGCGCGATCAGGGTCGGCAGCCGGGCCGAACTCGCCGACGTCGCAGACCTTTTCGCGGCTTTCGGCATGTACCCGGTCGGCTTCTACGACCTGCGCGAGGCCGCCTCACCGGTCCCCGTGGTCTCCACCGCGTTCCGTCCCATCGAGGCAGACGAGCTGGACCGCAACCCGTTTCGGGTCTTCACCTCGATGCTGGCCACCGATGACGCCCGCTTCTTCTCCTCCGACCTGCGGACGCGCGTACAACGGTTCGTCGGGCAGCGTCAGCTGTTCGACCCGGCACTGATCGCGCAGGCCCGTCATATCGCCGTCGACGGCTGCCCGACGGCCGATGCCGGCGAGTTCGTCCGCCGCTGCGCCGCGGCGTTCTCGTTGTCCCGTACACCGATCGACAAGGCCTGGTACGACGAGCTCAGCGCCATCTCCGCCGTCGCCGCCGACATCGCCGGCGTCAGCACCACCCATATCAATCACCTGACGCCACGCGTCCTCGACATCGATGAGCTGTACCGCCGGATGACAGCCCTCGGTATCACCATGATCGATGCGATCCAGGGGCCGCCCCGCACCGACGGACCACCGGTCCTGTTGCGGCAGACGTCGTTTCGGGCTCTGGCCGAGCCGCGCACGTTCCGCGCCCCGGACGGCACCGTGTTCGAGGGGAGTCTGCGGGTGCGTTTCGGCGAGGTCGAGGCACGTGGGGTGGCGCTGACCCGCGCGGGCCGGGAACGCTACGACGCCGCCATGGCCGACCGCGAACACTGGGACCGGCACTTCCCCGCCTCCGACGCCGAGATGGCGGCGCAGGGCCTGGCCTACTACCGCGCCGGCGATCCCGCGAAACCCGTTGTCTACGAGGACTTCCTACCGGCGTCTGCGGCAGGCATCTTCCGCTCGAACCTCGACAGCGAGACGCGAGCCAACGACGCCGTCGCCGACCCCACCCACTACAGCCTCGACTGGATGGCCGGCGCCATCGGCCATCACATCCATGACCCTTACGACCTCTACGAGAAAGCGGCATCATGACTTCCGTGCAGACACTGTTGCCCACCGCCGACCAGCTCCGGGACCGCGTACGAGCCGCGCTACAGGCCGTGGGAGCGCACGTCGCCCTGGGCGAGCCCGGCGCCCAGGGCTTGCACGCCAGCACGCCCATCACCGGTGAGGTCCTGTTCACCATCGCGGAGAGCACGCGCGACGAGACCGATGCCGCGATCGCCGAAGCGGCACAGGCCTTCTCCACGTGGCGCACCACCCCGGCCCCGGTGCGCGGCGCCCTCGTGGCCCGCCTGGGCGAGCTACTCATCGAGCACAAGGCCGATCTGGGCACCTTGGTGACCATCGAGGCCGGCAAGATCACCTCGGAAGCCCTCGGCGAGGTGCAGGAGATGATCGACGTCTGCCAGTTCGCGGTCGGCCTCTCGCGACAGCTCTACGGCAAGACGATCGCCTCCGAACGCCCCGGGCACCGGCTCATGGAGAACTGGCACCCGCTCGGCGTCGTCGGCGTCATCACCGCGTTCAACTTCCCCGTCGCGGTGTGGGCCTGGAACACCGCCATCGCACTGGTGTGCGGCGACACCGTGGTGTGGAAGCCCTCCGAGCTGACCCCGCTGACCGCCGTCGCCTGTCAGGCGCTGCTGGAGCGCGCCGCGGCTGATGTCGGGGCGCCCAGCGCGGTGTCGCGGTTGGTGTTGGGCGGCCGCGAGATCGGCGAGCAGCTGGTCGACGACCCCCGCGTCGCGCTGCTGAGTGCGACGGGGTCGGTGCGGATGGGCCAGCAGATCGGCCCGCGCGTGGCCGAGCGATTCGGGAAGGTGCTGCTGGAGCTCGGCGGCAACAACGCGACCATCGTCACGCCGTCGGCCGACCTGGACCTGGCGGTGCGGGGCATCGTGTTCGCCGCGGCCGGCACCGCCGGCCAGCGGTGCACCACACTGCGGCGGGTCATCGCGCACCGCAGCGTGGCCGACACGTTGGTGCAGCGCATCGTCACCGCGTACCAGAGCCTTCCGGTGGGCGACCCCTCCGCCGAGGGCACCCTGATCGGGCCGCTGATCCACGAGCGGTCCTACCGCGACATGGTCGGCGCGCTGGAGCAGGCCCGCGCCGAGGGCGGCGAGGTCACCGGCGGCGAGCGCGTTCAATTGCACCCCAGCTCCTACTACGTCACACCGGCGGTGGTGCGGATGCCCGGGCAGACGGCGATCGTGCACCAGGAGACGTTCGCGCCCATCCTGTACGTGCTGACCTACGACACCCTCGAGGAGGCCATCGCCCTCAACAACGCTGTGCCACAGGGCCTTTCGTCGGCCATCTTCACCACCGACATCCGGGAGGCCGAGCGATTCATGGCCGCCGACGGGTCCGATTGCGGCATCGCCAACGTCAACATCGGCACATCAGGCGCGGAGATCGGCGGAGCGTTCGGCGGCGAGAAGCAGACAGGCGGCGGTCGCGAATCCGGCTCGGATTCCTGGCAGGCCTACATGCGCCGGGCCACCAACACCGTCAACTACTCGTCCGATCTGCCTCTGGCTCAAGGAGTTCAGTTCGGGTAGCACAGCGGCACGGTGCGCATCCCACTCGGGCGCCAGACCTAGCGACGGCATGGACCTCAACTTTGGACACGCCAGGCCGGCCAATAACATTGACGCTCATGACCAATATCCGCTCGTCCGTGTCGACCCCACTCGTCGCCACGATGCTGATTGCGGCGTGCTTCGGCACCAGCGGATGTGGCAGGCACCACCGCTCTCAGTCGTCCAATCACTCATCGCAAACCGAGGCCGCCGAGCCGGCGAATACCCGAGACGTGCGCGACAGCGGCCCGATCGCCGAGGACGAACTCGAAAGTCTGCTGCTCACTGCCGATCAGATGAGCAGGGCAACAGGCATCGACGGCTTGACAGCCGAGAAAATCGACAAGACCCTCGATGACAAGTCACGCGTAACCAAGGGAAATGTCGCGTGCAAGCGCCTATTCGGCGCTTCCCCGTCGGGCTACGCCGACGCCACCGCCATGCGCAGCCAAGTGTTCGACGATTCGGCGGACTCCCGCAGGGCTACGAACTCGGTGACGCTCTACCCGTCCGCACACGGTGCAGCGGAGCTCCTCGAGTTCGATGCCAAGAGCGTGAAATCCTGCGCCAACAAGGAATTCACCGTGACCTTTGCCGACGGTCAAACTGAGCGGCAGACGATAAGTTCCGTTTCCGAGACAGATGGAGTTCTCACCAACAAGCTCACCTACGAATCCGATGCCGGCGACGGCAAGAGTGCCGAGGCACAAATGGCGGTCGACAACGTGATCATTTACGCAGAGGCCGACACCGTTGCTATCGCAACCAAGATCGTCAAACAGATCGCAGACAACCTCAAGAACTGACCACGCTCGGCTGAGCCCGCGATGCGGTAGACATGAGCCCGTGAAGATCGAAGGTGCGGTGGCTGTGGTCACCGGGGCGGGGTCGGGCATCGGCAGGTCCATCGCGACGGCGCTGGCCGCTGCGGGTGCATCCGTGGTGGCCGGCGACATCAACGCCGAAGCCGCCGCCGAGACGGCCGCGGGCTTCGGGGGTGTCGGCGTCGGGGCCGACGCGTCGTCGGTGGACGGCATCGCCGAGCTGCTCGACGCGGCCCGCGAGGCGTACGGACCGGTGGACATCTATGTCGCCAACGCCGGCATCACCGGGGCACCGGGACTGGGCGACGACGAAGCCGCCTGGGACCGCATCATCGACATCAACCTGCGCGCGCACATCCGCGCCGCCAAAGCTGTTGTGCCCGAATGGGTTGAGCGCGGCACCGGACATTTCGTCACCGTGGCTTCGGCCGCCGGCCTGCTCACCCAACTCGGCGCGGCCGGGTACAGCGTCACCAAGCACGCCGCTGTCGGCTTCGCGGAGTGGCTGACCATCACTTACGGCGACCAGGGCATCGGCGTCAGCTGCGTCTGCCCGATGGGCGTGGACACCCCGCTGCTGCGCGACATGTCTGACTCCCCCGACGCCGGTATGCGGGTGGCAGCCAACGCGGTGACCCACGCCGGCAACGTCGTCGGGCCTGACGACGTCGCCACCCTGGTGGTCCAGGCCATCGGACAAGGATCGGCGGACGGCTCCTTTCTCGTCCTGCCCCATCCCGAGGTGCTGGAGATGTACCGGCACAAGGGCGCCGATTACGACCGCTGGATCGCCGGCATGCGCCGGTACCAGCGCACCTTGGGGTAGGCACAGCCACGTCGAAGAATTTGCGGATAGTCGGACGCACGCACCTTGCGTTTGGTATACCTGTTTGCTATCGCCGATTTTCGTGGGCGCGGCGTGATCGGGCGGCCCATTGGGGGGTTCCGTATGGCAGACCGATAGGCCATTGAGAATCCGTTGAGCCCGACCCCTTTTGATCCTTGTACCCGCTCGATATCGAGCAAGGCCGTGCAGGTTGACCCAGGAGCACCACGATGACCGATCCCACTCCCCCAGCGCCCAAAAAACCCGCCTTCAGCAAGCGCGGCTTCATACTCGCGGTCATCGCCCTCGTACTCGCCATCGCGGTCACGGTAGCTGGGCGGGTGAAGCTGGGGACGTTCGTTCCCGGCATCGCGCTCGTCGCCGTGCTCTCGGTCATCGCGGCGGCCATCTACTTCCGGTCACCGCGGTCGGCGCTGCGCAAGACCGTCGCCATCGGCACGACGGCCCTCGTCGCCGCCGCGGCGATACCGGCGAGTTTGAAACTGGTGTACCCCACCTACGACCACTTCTTCGGGCAGACAACCGGTTTGTCGACTTCATCCAGCCCGAGCGGACAGCCATCCTCGACTGCGCCTGGCCCGCAGGTATCCGCAACGACCGCCGGAACGCCGTCAGGGATCATCGTGATGTCCGGAGACAGCTGGGACACAGCCACTTTCGGGTCCATCGACCCAACCACAGGTAAGTACACGCAGATCTCGACATTCAAGGCCAAAGAACCGGCCGGCGACATCGACATGCTGCAGGTCTCACCAGATCTGACCAAATTCGCCGCCGAACGAACTGTCACGAAACCAGGCGACAGCCCGATGAACGGCTCATCGCATGTCGGCTGGATCGACACCCAGGGCGATTTCACCGACGTCACACCGGCCGCACCCGCCACGACCGACTTCCCGCAAAGTACTGCTCCCGTGTACCGCTCGCCGCTATTCGACGGTGCCGGCAATTTCTACTATTGGGGCGGCACCGGCAACGGGGAGGCCAATACCCACCTCTACAAGCTGGCGGCGGGATCGAAGTCGAACCCGCAAGAGATCACGCCGACGCCGCATACACAGCCCATGCCCCTGCAGAACCCCGACGGCACACTGCGGTTCGGATGCGCGAACCGCCAAATCAAGTGGCTCGGCCCCAACAGCTTCGTGACGGTCACCGTCAAGGTCGGCCTGCCCGGCGCCGGTTCCTCGGACAACGGGTTCGCCATCTCCAAAGTCCCCGTGATCACAGACCCCAACGGTTGCCCGGTTCCCGACAACACCAACGCGCACGCGGTGATGTTGGTCGACCTTGGCATCCGCAACGCGCACAACCCGGTCCCGAACCCCGACAGCACCAAACTCGCTTTCTTGACCGACAACGCCTCGGGTGCCAACGCCACGCAGGGCGGCATCTACGTCGTCGGTGCCGACGGCACCGGCAAGCCCACCCGTATCGCGACCCTCGACGAGCTCAAGCTCCCCAACCCCCGGCTGATCAGGTGGTACTGACCTAAGTCGGGCCAGGTTTGTCGGACCCACCAGGCAGTATGGAGCCGTGGCCCCGACCGACCCGATGGCCCGGTTCAGTGACCTGACCCGGGAGTGGTTCGCGGCTGCCTTCAGCACGCCCACCCCGGCTCAGGCGCAGGCCTGGCAAGCCATCGCGGACGGGCACAACACGCTGGTCATCGCCCCTACCGGGTCCGGCAAGACGCTGGCGGCGTTCCTCTGGGCGATCGATCAGCTGGCGCAGGAGCCCGACGGCAAGGGCACCCGCGTGCTTTACGTGTCGCCGTTGAAGGCTCTCGCGGTCGACGTCGAACGCAACCTCTCCACGCCGCTCACCGGCATCACTCGAGTGGCCGAGCGCCTGGGCAAGCCGGCGCCCAAGATCACCGTGGGTGTGCGGTCCGGTGACACCTCCCCGGCGCAGCGCCGCCAGCTGATCGCCAAACCGCCGGACATCCTGATCACCACACCCGAGTCGCTGTTCCTCATGTTGACGTCGGCGGCCCGCGAGACACTGGCGACAGTGCGGACCGTCATCGTCGACGAGGTGCACGCGGTCGCTGCCACCAAACGTGGTGCACACCTGGCGCTTTCACTGGAGCGGCTGGACCAGCTGACCGCCGCGCCGGCGCAGCGGATCGGCCTGTCCGCCACCGTCAAACCGGCCGAGGAGGTGGCCCGTTTCCTGTCGGGCGCAGCCCCCACCACCATCGTCAAGCCACCGGCCGCCAAGACCTTCGACCTGACCGTCGAGGTTCCGGTGCCCGACATGGCCAACCTCGACGGCGGCACCATCTGGCCCGATGTCGAGGAACGCATCGTCGACCTCATCGAGTCGCACAATTCGTCCCTGGTGTTCACCAACTCCCGGCGGCTGGCTGAACGGCTCACCGCACGGCTCAACGAGATTCACGCCGCCCGCTCCGGCATCGAACTGCCCAACGAACGCAACCCGCAGATCGGTGGCGGCGCGCCCGCCACCATCATGGCCAGCGGCCAGACCTTCGGCGCACCGAGTCTGCTGGCCAAGGCTCACCACGGATCGGTCAGCAAGGAGGCCCGCGCCCAGGTCGAAGACGATCTCAAGAGCGGCCGGCTCAAAGCCGTGGTGGCCACCTCGAGCCTCGAACTCGGCATCGACATGGGTGCGGTCGATCTGGTCATCCAGGTCGAAGCGCCACCGTCGGTAGCCAGCGGCCTGCAGCGCATCGGCCGCGCCGGTCACCAGGTCGGCGAGATCTCCGAGGGCGTGCTGCTGCCCAAGCACCGCATCGACCTGATCAACTGCGCGGTCACCGTGCAGCGGATGCGCGCCGGCGAGATCGAAACCCTGCAGGTACCCACCAATCCCCTCGACGTGCTGGCCCAGCACACCGTCGCGGCAGCCGCGCTCGAGCCGCTCGACGCCGACCGGTGGTTCGACGCCGTCCGCCGCAGCGCGCCGTTCGCCGCGTTGCCGCGCAGCGCCTTCGAAGCGACAATGGATCTGCTGGCCGGCAAGTACCCGTCCACCGAGTTCGCGGAGCTGCGGCCGCGGCTGGTCTACGACCGCGACACCGGCACCCTGACCGCTCGTCCCGGCGCGCAGCGACTGGCCGTCACCTCCGGCGGCGCGATCCCGGACCGCGGCATGTTCACCGTCTACCTGGCCACCGGTGACGAAAAGCCCTCGCGGGTAGGCGAACTCGATGAGGAGATGGTCTACGAGTCGCGCCCCGGCGACGTCATCTCCCTGGGCGCCACCAGCTGGCGGATCACCGAGATCACCCACGACCGGGTACTGGTCCTGCCCGCACCCGGCCAGCCCGCGCGGTTGCCGTTCTGGCGCGGGGACGCCGTCGGCCGCCCCGCCGAGCTGGGTGCCGCTATCGGTGCCTTCACCGGGAAACTGGCCGGACTGACGCGCACCGACTTCGACGAGTACTGCAGCACAATGGGTTTCAACGGCTACGCCACCGACAATCTGTGGCAGCTGCTGGACGAGCAGCGCCAGGCCACCGGCACCGTACCGACCGACACCACCTTCGTGGTGGAACGGTTCCGCGACGAGCTCGGCGATTGGCGGATCGTCCTGCATTCCCCCTACGGACTGCGGGTACACGGGCCACTGGCACTGGCCGTCGGCCGCCGGATCATGGAGCGGTACGGCATCGACGAGAAGCCCACCGCATCCGACGATGGCATCGTGCTGCGGCTACCCGACACCGGCGAAACCCCACCCGGCGCAGACATTTTCGTGTTCGACGCCGACGAGATCGAGTCCATCGTCACGGCCGAGGTCGGCGGGTCGGCGCTGTTCGCCTCCCGCTTCCGCGAGTGTGCGGCACGGGCACTGCTGCTGCCGCGGCGTCATCCCGGCAAGCGGTCGCCGCTGTGGCATCAGCGGCAGCGGGCAGCCCAGCTGCTGGACATCGCGCGCAAGTACCCGGACTTCCCGATCGTGCTGGAGACCGTGCGGGAATGCCTGCAGGACGTCTACGACGTCCCGATGCTCACCGAGTTGATGCGCCGCGTCGCGCAGCGCCGGATCCGGGTACTCGACGTGCAGACCGCCACACCGTCACCGTTCGCCGCGTCGTTGTTGTTCGGCTACGTCGGGGCGTTCATGTACGAGGGCGACAGCCCGCTCGCCGAACGTCGCGCTGCCGCACTGTCGTTGGACGCCACCCTGCTGGCCGAGCTGCTGGGCCGGGTGGAACTGCGCGAGCTGCTCGAACCCGACGTGGTGGCGGCCACCATCCGGCAGCTGCAGCATCTGACCGAGGACCGGGCGGCCCGCGATGCCGAAGGGATCGCCGACCTCCTGCGGCTGCTCGGACCACTGAGCACCGAGGAACTTCGGCAGCGTTGCACCGCAAGCGATGTCGAGGCCTGGTGCGCCACCCTGCAAGCCGCCAAACGCGCCGTCGCGGTGACCTTCGCCGGGCAGAGCTGGTGGGCCGCCGTCGAAGACATGGGGCTGCTGCGCGACGGCCTCGGGGTCGCGGTGCCGGTCGGGGTGCCGGCCAGTTTCACCGCTGCGGTGTCCGATCCACTCGGCGAACTGCTCGGCCGCTATGCCCGGACCAACGGGCCGTTCACCACGACCCAGGCGGCCGCCAGGTTCGGCCTGGGTCACCGGGTGACCGCCGATGCCCTGAGCCGGATGGTGTTGGACGGCAAGCTCATTCGCGGTGAGTTCACCGACATTCCGGACAGCGTCGATCAACAGTGGTGTGACGCCACGGTTCTGAAGATTCTGCGGCGCCGGTCGCTGGCCGCGCTGCGGGCCCAGATCGAACCGGTCAGCACGGCCGCATACGCACGGTTCCTGCCCGTCTGGCAGCAGTTCGGCGAGGCCCGCGGCGTCGACGGGCTGGCGTCGGTCATCGAACAGCTTGCCGGCGTGCCGATTCCGGCGTCGGCGGTCGAGCCGCTCGTGTTCGGTCAGCGCGTGTCGGACTACCAACCGGCAATGCTCGACGAACTGCTGGCCTCCGGTGAGGTCACCTGGTCGGGCGCGGGACAGATCGCCGGTAGTGACGGGTGGGTCGTCTTCCATCGGGCCGATACCGCGCCACTGTCCCTGGCACCCGGTACGGAGATCGAATTCACCGACACGCATCGCGCGATCATGGAAACCCTCGGCTCAGCTGATGGGCCCGGCGGCGCCTACTTTTTCCGCCAGCTGGCGTCGGAGGACAACGCCGAGGCGAAACAGTCGCTGTGGGAACTGATCTGGGCCGGCTGGATCACCGGCGACACCTTCGCCCCGGTGCGGGCGCTTCTGGGCAACGCGGGGCGCAAGCCCGGTGGCGCGCACCGCCAGCGGCAGCAGCGCCCGCCACGGCTCAGTCGCTACAGCGTCGCCCGGCCGCAGGCCCGCGCCGTCGACCCGACGGTCGCCGGTCGATGGTCGGCACTGCCGCCCGCCGAGCCGGAATCCACCATGCGGGCACACTTTCAAGCCGAGCTGCTGCTGAACCGCTACGGCGTTGTCACTCGCGGCGCTGCCGACGGCCTGCCCGGCGGATTCGCCACGCTGTACAAAGTGCTGACGGCTTTCGAGGAGGCCGGGCGCTGCCAGCGCGGATATTTCATCGAATCGCTTGGCGGCGCGCAGTTCGCGGTGGCCTCGACGGTCGACCGGTTGCGCAACTATCTCGACAGCGTCGACCAGAGCAGCCCTGACTACACCGCCATCGTGCTGGCCGCCACCGATCCCGCGAACCCCTACGGCGTCGCGCTCCCGTGGCCCGAGGTGGCCGGCCACCGGCCAGGTCGCAAGGCGGGCGCGCTGGTGGCGTTGGTCGACGGCGAGTTGGTGTGGTTCCTGGAACGCGGCGGCAAGTCGTTGTTGTCGTTCGACGCGACCCCGGATCAACAACGTGCGGCGGCCGGCGCGCTGGCGGACCTGGTGAGTGCGGGGCGCTTGCAGTCGCTGCTGATCGAAAAGGTCAACGGGGAGCCGGTGTTGGCCCCTACCCCCGACGCCGAGCAGGCGCAGGTCCATGCGGCGCTGGCCAGCGCCGGTTTCTCCCGCACTCCGCGTGGGCTGCGTCTGCGCTAGGCCTCCGGCTTCACGTTCGGCAGTATCGAGGCCATGGATAACGGGTTGTCAGACGCCGCCATCGCCGCGATGACACCGGCTCAGCGGCACGCCCTGATCATGCGATTGCAGCGTCCGCTGGACGAAGTGTTTCCGCCTGCCATGGCCAGAAGGATGCGGCGCATCCGGCTGACGTTGATGACCGGCAGCTGCATCGTGCTGATCCCGTGGGTCATCTACCTCGGATTCACGCTTCCGGACAGCTACACGGCGCACAACTGGCCGGCCACCTGGATCGGGTTCGACGGTCTGCTCGTCGCCTTCATGGCCACGACCGCCGTGCTGGGCTGGTTGCGTCGTCAACTGGTGCTACTCACCGCGTTCACCACCGGGGTGCTGTTGGTGTGCGACGCCTGGTTCGACGTCATGACATCGGATTTCGGCCACGATTCGGCGGTGCCATTGGTGACCGCGGTGCTGATCGAACTGCCACTGGCAGTACTCATGATGACCGGAGCGCTCCGAATTCTGCGCCTGACCGCGACGCGGCTGTGGTTCCTCGAACCCAGCGCGCCGCTGTGGCGGCTGCCGCTGCTCCCGTGACCTGAAGCCATCGGACGCCGTACCGGCCGTCGTGAATTCTCTTGATGGCCAGTGCTTTTCCGCACCTCGGCGGGACCGGGATGGTCCGTCTAGTTCGACGACGGTGTTGGTGGTGGCTCGAATGGTTGGTACCACCACCATTGCGCGCGTTCCCCGGTCGGTCCGGGGCACGGCGGCACATCGGGTGGCGGTGTGGTGGGTGGCCGCGCGAGGGATCCGCCGTCGAGTTGGCGGCCTGCGGCGTCGGTGACGACGAGTCGGTCGGCGGGTCCGGTGATGGTGATGACCCGCTTGTGGTGCAGCCGGTGGTGGTACGGGCACACCAGCACCAGGTTGTGCAGTTCGGTGAGACCGCCGTTCTCCCAATGGATGATGTGGTGGGCGTGCAAGCCGCGGGTGGCCCCGCACCCGGGGACGCGGCAGCAGCGGTCGCGGTATTCGAGGGCGCGGCGCAGGCGGCGGCTGATCTGGCGGGTGCTGCGGCCGGCGCCGATCGGCTGACCGTGCTTCTGGAGCCACACTTCGCAGGTGGCGTCGCACAACAGCAGTCGGCGTTCGTCGTCGGTGAGCACCGAGCCCAGATGCAATGCGGCAGTGTCCTTGTCGAGGTCCACATGCACCACGACGGTGGTGTGCTGCCCGTGCGGGCGACGTGCGACGTCGGTGTCCCAGCCGGCCTCGACCAGGCTCATGAACCCGTCCACCTGGTTGGGAAACGGCGGCGCCTCCTCCGACACACGGTCATCGTTCTCGTGGTCGCGTTTCCAGTCCGCCACCAACGCGTCCTGGTGCGAGGCCAGCGCGGCATCGAACTTCGCCGCCTCCAGCTTCGGCAACCGGATCGTGTACGTCGTGGAACCGTCATCGTGGGTGGTCTTCTTGATCGACCGCTCAGGATCCGGCTTCGACTCCGGCTCCGGCCGCGGCTCGAGCTTCACCGCCGTACGCAACTGGGTGACCGTAGCGCTGGCCGCGAACTGGGCATAGTGCTCATCAGAACCCTCGCCGGCATGCTCGGCGACCACCCCGACCTGATCCAACGACAACCGACCCTCACGCATCGCCTCAGCACACCGCGGAAACTCCTCCAGGCGATGCGCGACCGCCACCATCACCTCCGCATTACGCGGCGACACACCCGTTTTCCACGCCACCAACGCCGTGAGCGACCGGGCACCAGTCGCACCCCACAACCCATCACGATCAATCTCGGCCGCAATCTCCACCAGCCGCGCGTCGATCGCGTTGCGCTGCCCGGTCAGCTCACCGATCTCATCGAAGAACGCATCCATACGCTCACACGGCGACGCCTCAACATCGAAAGCCGTTGCAGTGCTGGACATGACACCATCAAAGCAGAAGGCACCGACAAATTTTGGCCGCTCCGGGTGGAGAGCGAGAAACTGTACTGTTCAAGCAGCAGAAGGGTTTTCGATCACGATCGCAACGCCCTGACCTGAGCCGACGCAGACGCCGATGGCCCCGTACCGCGCGTTGCGTTCACGCAGTTCGGTGGCCAGGGTCAGGACGTACCGGGCACCAGTGGCGCCGAACGGATGGCCGATCGCCACGGCGCCTCCGTTGGGCGTGAGCTTCTCGTCGGGAACGACGAACCCGTCGAGCTGATTCGGCAGTTCCCGCAGCACGCCGAGGGCCTGCGCACTGAACGCTTCATGGACTTCCCAGACATCGATCTGCTCGGGCGTCAACCCTGCACGCTTGATCGCCAGAGGCAGCGCCCACGCCGGCGCGAGACCCATGAACAGCGGATCGATCCCGTACACCGCCGAGGACACCACCCGCGCCAACGGCTCGATGCCGAGTTCTGCCGCCCGCTCCCCGGACGCCAGGACCAGGGCGCTGGCGCCATCGGTCAGCGGCGTCGAGTTCGCAGCGGTCATCTGCGTCGTGCCCGGTTGCGGGCGCAGGGCCGCCAGTTGCTCGGCCGTGGTTTCCTCGCGGATGAATTCGTCGTGCTCGAACAGCCGTGCCGGCGTCTTCTTCGTCGCGGCGATCTGGACCGGCATGATCTCCTTGGCCAGGCGCCCGGAATCACGGGCCGCCTTGGCATTTCGCTGCGTCCGCAGCGCAAACGCGTCGATCTCCTCGCGCGTCAGGCCATAGCGATCGGCCACTTTCTGCGCGGTCTCGATCATGCTGATGTAGGCGTTGCGCGCCAGCAGCGCCGGGTTGGGTGGGCCGCCGGCGCCGGCCCACATGGTGTCGAGCAGGATGACCGGCCCGCGCGGCGCGAAGGCCGCGTCACCTTTCATGTAGGCCCAGCCCGATCGTGACATCGACTCGACACCGCACGCGATACCGACGCCGAGGTCGCCGGCCTTGATGGCGTGCGCGACGTTGATCGTGGCACTCAGCGACGACCCACAGAACCGGTTGATGGTCGTTCCGGCCACCGTGTCGGGAAATCCGACGGCGAGCGCCGCCCAGCGGGCGATGTCGCCCATTCCCTCGTGCGCAGGATTCACACAGCCGGCAACGACGTCCTCGATGGCTCCGAGATCGACGCCGACGCGCTCGCACGCACCCTTCATCGTCATGCCGAGGAGGTCGTCGGTGCGGATGTGCGACAGCGAACTGCCGTACCGCGCAAATGGAGTGCGGACACCACCAAGCACAAATGCTTCTGTCATCAGCCGTCTCCCGCTCGATGTCGAGGCGAGCGTACGTCGAACGTGAGCGTGGTGGCGAAGATCTCGCGAAAGTTCGCCATCAAGCTCACGTTCGACGGGTGGATAGAGTGAAACCATGGCGCTGCACACCCCACTGACCGAGCTGTTCGGCATCGCCCATCCGATCGTCCTGGCCCCGATGGGCGACGTGTCGGGTGGCCGGCTGGCGGCCGCGGTGTCCGAAGGGGGCGGGCTGGGCCTGATCGGCGGCGGTCGTGGTGACCTGACCACGCTCGCCACCGAATGCCAGTTGGCCACGCAGGACACCGAAAAGCCCTGGGGTATAGGTCTACTCACCTGGGCTGTCAATCAGGAGATCGTCGATTGGGTCATCGCCCAACAACCCGCCGCCATCATGCTGTCGTTCGGCGACCCGGCCCCGTATGCCAAGGCCATCCATGACGCGAACATCCCACTGATGTCCCAAGTCCACACCCTCGACGAAGCCAGGCAGGCCCTCGACGCGGGGGTCCAGGTGCTGGTGGCGCAGGGCAGAGAGGCGGGCGGCCACCACGGC
>NZ_JXST01000017.1 GCF_000878195.1 Mycolicibacterium llatzerense
ATGCCCATCCGGCGCCGCACCCGCGCCCAGACCCAAGCCCAGCGCGTCGCCTACGAACGCGCCCTCAACGAAGCCGACCTCCAAGCGATAGCGGCCGGCCAAGAAGCCGCCGACCGACGCCACGCAGCCCGCGAAGCAGCCCGCGAGGCCGGCGAAAACGACAAACCACCACCGCACTGAACAAAACGGAATGCCCCTGAAAAATCACGACTTTCAGGGGTATTCGCGCGGGTTCAACTCGGCTTGCGGGCCAAACGGCAGCATTCGACCTGGAGCTCGGGAGCTGGTGGCAGCTACCCGAGCTCCAGTAGTGGAGCGAGTGACGGGATTCGAACCCGTGTGAACGGCTTTGCAGGCCGGTGCCTAGCCACTCAGCCACACCCGCACTGATGACCACAGTGCCAGCAGAGGCTGCGTGTGCCCATGGTTGGGATCGCGGTGATTACTACCCCTCGCAGCACTCCCCCACCGGCCGACCCACCACCGGGCCGCCCTGCGGCCAGCCGGCCGGCGAGTCCTCCCACGGCTCCTGACGTCCGTACGGGGTCAGATCCAGGAACGGATAGCCCACTGCCGAATGATCGAGCCCGCGCGCGTACGCCGAATAGGTATGGAACACCTCGTCGCCGCGGCGCAGAAAGACGCTCGCACCGGGCCAGTCTCCGCGCAGGTCATCGTCGGTCCAGCCGTCGGCGTACAGCTCGCCGAGCGACTTGTAGTTGTACTCGATCGGCGCCCGCGCCGGGTCGAGCGTCACGTGGAAGTCGTAGGTGAAGTCGCCGTCACGCGACGAGTACCACGGAAACGTCCAGCCGTGCTGGTCGCGGTACCGGGCGATGCTCGCGTAGGGCGCGCGAGACACGCACGCGAACGTGACACCCTTGCCGTGCAACAGCTTTCGATCCTCGTCGGTGAACGTCAGATCGGCCGCGGCGGTGCAGCTCGGGCAGCCGGCATCGATCGCGTCGACCCACATGAAGTGGTGGATGTAGAGCTGGCTGCGACCCTCGAACATGTCAAGCAAGCTGACGGCGCCGTCGGGTCCGTCGAACACGTAGTTCTTCTCCATCTTCACCATCGGCAGCCGACGGCGTTCGGCGTTGACCGCGTCGCGCAGATGTGTCGCCTCCCGTTCCCTGGCGAGGAGCTTCGTGCGAGCCCCGATCCATTCCTCCCGGGTTACGACATCGGGGTAAGCGGTTGGTTGCGCGGGCATGGCATCACTCCTCGTCAGATATCGGCTCCATAAGACAGACTTCGACTCCCGCCAAAAGTCATCGGAGCGCGTTAGTTTGTCCCCCATGGAATGGCTGGCAGATCCCGCCTTTTTCGGCGGGCCCGGGCAGGGCTCGCGGCAGATCATCGAACTCGTGGTCGCGTTCGGCCTGACCTCACTCATCGGACTGGAACGCGAAATCCAGGGCAAGAGCGCTGGTTTGCGCACACAGACCATCGTCGGCACGGCAGCGGCGCTGATCATGCTGGTGAGCAAGTACGGCTTCGGCGACGTGCTGACCCCAGGGCTGGTGGTCGTCGACCCGTCCCGCGTCGCGGCCCAGATCGTCTCGGGCATCGGCTTTCTCGGTGCGGGCATCATCATCGTGCGCCGGGGCTCGGTGCATGGACTGACCACCGCGGCCTCGGTGTGGGAGTCGGCGGCGATCGGCATGGCGGCCGGTGCCGGCTTGCTGCTGCTGGCCAGCGTGATGACCGGGATGCACCTGCTGATCATCGTGGGGTTCATGCCGTTGGCCCGGCGGCTGGCCTCGCGCCTGGGCGCGACCGTCCGGCTCCACATCACCTATGCAGACGACCGCGGTGTCCTACGGGACGTGTTGCAGGCGTGCGGCCGGCGTGACTGGCAGGTCACCGACTTGGAGACCGACCCCGCCGGCGAACCCCTCGAGGCGCCACCTGGCCACGTCGGTGTCCAGGTGACGCTGGCCGGTTCCGGGGTCATCGGGGCCGCCGCCGTGCTGGCTCAGGTCGAAGGGGTCATCGGTGTGCGTCAAATCACAGAAGATCCCGACTGACGCACGCGGAGGCGCGCCGGCACCCGATGTTCCTGTACGTTTCGCAGAACTAACGGGGTGACGGGACGTATGACGCGCGAATTGACTGATTCTGACTACTTGGCCGAGCTGGAGCCGGTAGCCGCCGACGCCCTCAACCAGCATCTGTCGAGGTCGGTGCACTGGTATCCGCATGATTACGTGCCGTGGGCCAATGGGAAGAACTTCGCAGCGGCAGGCGGCGAGGAGTGGGATCCCGAGCAGTCACAACTGAGCGAGCTGGCCAAAGCCGCCATGATCACCAACCTGCTCACCGAAGACAACCTGCCGTCCTACCACCGCGAAGCCATGACGCATTTGTCGCTGGACAGCGCGTGGGGCACCTGGGTCAACCGCTGGACCGCCGAAGAGAACCGGCACGGCATCGCCCTCCGCGACTATCTGGTGGTGAACCGAGGGGTTGACCCGGTGGCACTGGAGCAAGCCCGGATGGAGCACGTAGCCAACGGATTTGCGCCGACCGCCGAAGAGGAAGAAGCCATCGGCGCCGGGGTGCTGATGGCCATCGTGTATCCGACGTTCCAGGAGCTGGCCACCCGAGTCAGCCATCGCAACACCGGCAAGGTCTGCAACGACCCGGTGGCTGACCGGCTGCTGCAACGGGTGGCGGCCGATGAGAACCTGCACATGATCTTCTACCGCCAGATGAGTGCGGCAGCACTCGATCTGGCACCGGACCAGACCCTGCACTCGGTCGCCTCGGTGATCGAGAAGTTCCGGATGCCCGGCACAGGCATGCCGAACTTCCGGCGTTACGGCGTCCTGATGGCCAAGCACGGCATCTACGATCTGCGCCAGCATCTGGAGGAAGTCGTCCTGCCGCCGCTGCGCCAGTGGAAGATCTTCGATCGCACCGATTTCACCGCTCGCGGCGAGAAGCGCCGCGAAGAGCTGGCCGCCTACCTCGAGACCATGTCGAAGCAGGCCAGCAGGTTCGAGGAGCAACGCGACCGGCTGCTGGCACGGGAAGCTGCTCGCGCCGAGCAGCGCGATTCCGCCGTGGTGGGCTAGCTGCGGCTCCCCTGGCCGGCCCGATACGACGCCACACACCCCAGCGCAGCCAAGCCGGCGAATACCGCGAACAACCAACTGGCGCCGACTGCGTCGGGCCGATCTACCGTGTTGACGACGATGCCGGCCAGCCCGGCACCAAAAGCTCCGCAGATCAGCTGAACGGTGTTGATCGCTGCCGCGGCCACCGTCCCTTCCGCGGGATCGTCGACCCGGCCCATGGCCCACACCGACAGGTGGGGCCATGCCATGCCGACGCCGATCCCGGTGACCAGAAGCGACAGCGCCCAGACGCCGACAACTGCGGGTGAGGCGCCATCGACCTGGCTGAGCGCGGCAGCACCGAGTCCGATCCCCATCACCAACGGCGCCACCGCCACGATGCGCACCACCCGAGCGGGTGTGGTGACCGAGGCGCTGACGATCTCGCTGACCGTCCAGCCCACACTCAGCGCCACGGCGAGAAAGCCCGCCGTCAACGGCACCAGGCCGGCCAGGCGCTGGCCGTAGAGCGGCACGTACATATCGGCCATGGTGGCCGCCATCAGCACGCCCAGGGTCACATAGATCCACTTGAACGGGCCCGGCCCGTAAGCGGTCTGAGGCAGTACGCGCACGGACATCCGCCGGTCCACGACGACGAACACTCCGACCAGCGCGACGCCGCCGGCCAGCAGCACCACCATGAGCGGCACGCTGCGCTGGATGCCGGCGACGCTGATCGCCATGGCCGCCGATCCGAGAATCATCAACGACCACACCGGAATCCGCAGCGGCACGCGCACGTGGTCGGCGGACCTGCCCGGCAGACTCAACGGCACTAGGACCATCACCGCCACGGTCAGGATGGCCAGCGCGCCGAATGCCCAGCGCCACACACCCAACTGCGCGAACAAGCCCCCGGACGAGGGGCCGAGCAGTGTCCCGACACCCCACATCGCCGACACCAGCGCCGACGCCTTCGGCCAAAGCGATTGCGGCAGAGCCGTATTGATCACCGCGTAGCCCAGCCCGGCCAGCGTGCCGCCCGCAGCGCCCTGCACGACGCGCCCCGCCAGCATCACCTCCATGGTCGGTGCCAGGGCACACACGACGCTGCCGAGCGCAAAAACACTGAACCCCAACACATATGCCTGCCTCGGACCGAAGCGGGCCACCATGGCGCTGACCGTCGTCGCCGCCATCACCGACGCCACCAGGTACACCGTGGTGACCCAGGCATACAGCCGTCCGCCGCCGATGTCGGTTACCGCGCTGGGCAGCAGGCTGATGGTCAGGAACTCGTTGGTCGCGTACAGCGCAACACCGCCGGCCAGCACCGTCGACGCACCCAGATACTTGGGACCGAGCAGCTCCCGCCAGCTGCCTGCGGTCACGGTTCCGGCGTGCGTGTCGGTCACGTCGGCGACGCTAGAGGCTCAACCACGGTTGAGGTCAAGGAGCGGTCATTTCAGCCCGGCCGCATCCATCCCGCGCAGCTCCTTCTTCAGGTCGGCCACCTCGTCACGAATGCGGGCCGCGAGCTCGAACTGCAGATCCCGTGCCGCGTTCATCATCTGCGCGGTGAGGTCCTTGATCAGGTCCGCCAGCTCAGCCCGCGGCATGTTCGCGGTGTCGCGGCCCTCGACGATGCCTGCGCTGACTGCCCGCCCCGGCTCGCCCTGGGCCCGGCGACCACGGGAGGCGTTGCGGCCCGAACCGCCGATTTCGACGGTTTCGGTGTCTTCCGCCTCGCGGTACACCTGGTCGAGGATGTCGGCGATCTTCTTCCGCAGTGGCTGCGGGTCGATGCCGTTCTCCTCGTTGTAGGCGACCTGCTTGGCGCGGCGACGTTCGGTCTCCTCGATGGCCGCCTGCATGGAGTCGGTGATCTTGTCGGCGTACATGTGCACCTCGCCGGACACGTTGCGCGCCGCGCGGCCAATGGTCTGGATGAGGCTTCGCGCCGAGCGCAGGAAGCCCTCCTTGTCGGCGTCGAGGATCGCGACCAGCGACACCTCGGGCAGGTCCAGGCCCTCGCGGAGCAGGTTGATGCCGACCAGGACGTCATAGTCGCCCAGCCGCAGCTGACGCAGCAGTTCCACGCGGCGCAAGGTGTCCACCTCGGAATGCAGGTACCGCACCCGGATGCCCGTCTCGAGCAGATAGTCGGTGAGGTCCTCGGCCATCTTCTTGGTCAGGGTGGTGACCAGCACGCGCTCGTCGCGCTCGGTGCGCTTGCGGATTTCGCCGATGAGGTCGTCGATCTGGCCCTTGGTCGGTTTGACGACGATCTCGGGGTCGACCAGGCCCGTCGGCCGGATGACCTGCTCGACGAACTCGCCGCCGGACTGGGCCATCTCGTAGGAGCCGGGCGTCGCCGACAGGTACACCGTCTGCCCGATGCGGTCGGCGAACTCCTCCCAGGTCAGCGGCCGGTTATCGACTGCCGACGGCAGCCGGAAACCGAAGTCGACCAGGTTGCGCTTGCGAGACATGTCGCCCTCGTACATGGCGCCGATCTGCGGCACCGTGACGTGCGACTCGTCGATGACGAGCAGGAAGTCGTCCGGGAAGTAGTCCAGCAGCGTCGCCGGCGCCGAGCCCGCGGCGCGACCGTCGATGTGCCGCGAGTAGTTCTCGATGCCCGAGCAGAACCCGACCTGCTTCATCATCTCGACGTCGTAGTTGGTGCGCATCCGCAGCCGCTGCGCCTCCAGCAGCTTGCCCTGGCCCTCCAGCTGCGCCAGCCGCTCTTCCAGCTCCTGCTCGATGGTCGAGATCGCCATGGCCATCCGCTCGGGCCCGGCCACATAGTGGGTCGCCGGGAAGATACGCAGCGAATCGACCTTGCGCACCACGTCACCGGTCAGCGGGTGCAGGTAGTACAGCGCCTCGACCTCGTCGCCGAAGAACTCGACGCGCACCGCGAGTTCCTCGTAGGACGGGATGATCTCGAGAGTGTCGCCGCGCACCCGGAACGTGCCGCGGGTGAACGCCACGTCGTTGCGCTTGTACTGGATATCGACGAGCAGGCGCAGCAGACCGTCACGCGGCACGTCGTCGCCGACCTTCAGTTCGACGGACCGGTCCATGTACGACTGCGGGGTACCGAGGCCGTAGATGCACGACACCGACGCCACCACCACGACGTCGCGGCGTGACAGCAGGCTGGACGTCGCCGAGTGCCGCAGCCGCTCGACGTCGTCGTTGATCGAGCTGTCCTTCTCGATGTAGGTGTCCGTCTGGGCGATGTACGCCTCGGGCTGGTAGTAGTCGTAGTACGAGACGAAGTACTCAACGGCGTTGTGCGGCAACATCTCCCGCAACTCGTTGGCCAGCTGTGCGGCCAGCGTCTTGTTGGGCGCCATCACCAGCGTGGGACGCTGCAGCCGCTCGATCAACCAGGCGGTGGTCGCCGACTTGCCGGTACCGGTGGCGCCGAGCAGCACCACGTCACGCTCCCCCGCCCTGATGCGCCGTTCGAGATCCTCGATGGCCGCAGGCTGGTCGCCCGCCGGGTCATACGGGCTGACCACTTCGAACTTGTTGCCGGCCCGCACCATGGCGTCGACCGGCCGGTGCTCCGAGTGCGCGAGGACGGGGTATTCGGTCGCGAAGGCCATGGATACCAGGGTAGAGGCGGGCACCGACATCGTCCTCCGTGGCGTTTCGCCGACGCGATGACGCCACAAAACCGCCCATAGCATTGCCGCTGGTCAAGGTTCACACTGTAACCACGCAGCGATCTCTCAGCTGTCCGCCATTCAGGAATGAGGAATCGCCATGCAGACCACCCTGCGCACCACAATCGCGACAGCAACCGCCCTTATAGCGGCTTTTGCTCTCGCGGTGCCCGCCGTCGCCACGCCGAAGAATCCGACTCCGAAACCAATATCCGAAGCAAGGATCAAGTCCGAGTGCCAGGACCCTGATCTGGGTGGCGTCTACGGAACGACGATGGTCGGCAACGATCGCAAATCGACCTGCGACTACCTCTCCGGCGGCGAGTACTGCAGCGATGAGTACATCAACGGGGTGTTCCAGAACACCGTCTGCGGGCGCACGAACCCGACCGCACCCGGCGCCACGCGGCCCGCACCCGCTCAGGCGCCGAGTATCTCGTCCCCTTGACGCTCAGCACCATAGACTCAGGCTATCCACCCGCCAAAGCATGAAACGTTCAATCTGACCGCCGGCACGAATACCGATCCCAAGGGCATCGTGCGGGCTGTCGACGTGTACCGAGTCGAGCCGTGGGGCCTCTACATGGCGCGTCCCACCCCCGGCCGGCCGCAGTTCCACTACCTGGAGTCGTGGCTGCTGCCCTCGATCGGCCTGCGTGCCAGCATCTTCCATTTCAATCCCGGGCACGAGCGCGACCAGGACTTCTACCTCGACGTCGGCCGGTTCACCGCCGGCGAACGAGTCTGGACGTCCGAGGACCACTACCTGGACCTGGTGGTGCGGTCCGGGGTCGGCGTCGAACTGGAGGACGTCGACGAGCTACTCGACGCGGTACGTCACCACCTGGTGAGCACCGACGACGGTGAACGCGCCATCACCACAGCGACCGCCGCCATCGACGGGTTGGCCCGGCACGACTACCAGCTGGGTGATTGGCTAGCCAGTCTCGGTATGCCACTGACCTGGCGCAACAGGTAATGTCAACAACCATGACATCGATCAGGCGCGGACGGATGGCCGCGGCATCGCTGGCGTGCGCCACCGCAGTGGTCACGAGCACCCCCCTGTTTTTCGCCGCGACGTCGGCCGCAGACCCGGCGCCCCCCGCCCCGCCTGCACCGGCGGTTCCGGCCGGCGACAGCGCGCCGCCCAGCCCGGGGCCGCACAACGTCACCTATCGGGCCCGGATCGACGGGGTGTCCCGCGGCACGCTGGTGACCTACCGGCTCACCGATACCCAGCTCAATTCGGCGACGCCGTCACTGCTTCCCGGCGAGATGTTCGAGGCGTCCGCTGTCCTCAACTCCCCGGCGAACGCCGGTATGCAGGTGTCGATCCAGTGGCCGTACTCAGCCAGCCTGCACTGCGAGATCCTGGTCGACGACGAGATCGTGGCCCAGGCCGACCAGTTCGTCGCCCCGCGTCTGACACCGCAGCGCCAGGACCCCGGCTACGGCGTCCTGAGCTGTGGTTCCGTGACCGACTTCGATCCCAGCCAGCAGTACAGCGCCGAACTGCCCGGCACCCCCGCGACACCGGCACCGGCTGCTGCAGCGGCTGCGCGCTAAGGGCGCCAACCGGTTTCGTCAGCCCAGGCCCAGGCCCGTCGGTATGCGCCGGCGAGCCAGGGCTCCTTGGCGTCGGCGTATTCCCCGCTGGTGGCCGGCGCGGCGGCCATCGCGTCGTGCTTGAGGGCGAGGTACTCGAGGCGCTCTTCCGGGTTGGCGGCGATCCACGCCAGGAACAGCAACGCGAACTGCTGCCCGGGCCAACCGTCGACCCGGATGTGCACGTTCGTCGGTCGTCCGGGATCGGCCGAGGCGTGAAAACGCTTCTGCCACAGGGCCTTGTCGTCGGAATGGTCGAATTCGGCGACGGTGCTGCGGGCGTCGTCCTTCGCGACGTCATCGGTGATGTCCGCGTTCCGCGGGTAGCCGGCCGTCAACAGTAGGTCGGTGAGCTCGTCGGCCACCTCCAGCGACTGCACGGTCACCTGGATGTCGATGACGTCCTTGGCGTCCAGATCCGGCACCGCTGTCGACCCGATGTGATCGACCCGCACCGCCCGGTGCCCGCACGTGGTGCTCAGCCGGGCCACGATCCGGCTGGCCTGCTCGGGCCACGTCTCGTCATACGACACCACCGCCGGCGCGACGGTGGCCGGTACCCCGGATTGCACGTTGCGTGCGAACGGAACGATCCGCTGCTCCCACAGCTCACGGGCCTTGGCAGCCAGTTCCTCGGCACTGCCGTGGTTGTCCAGCCAGACGTCCGCTACGGCCTGCCGCTGTTCGATGGTCGCCTGCGCCGCGATCCGCGCGCGGGCGTCGTCCTCCGAGAAGCCGCGGTACTCGATCAGTCGCGCGACGCGCACATCTTCCTCGGCGTGCACCATCACGACCAACGGGAACAGTGGCGCCATCTGCGACTCGACGAGCAACGGAATGTCTTCCACCACAACAGAACCCACCGGCGCGGCGTCGATGAGCTCGGCACGGCGCTTGCCGACGAGCGGGTGCACGATGCCGTTGAGGGTCTTGCGCTTCTCCTCGTCGCTGAACGCCACCGCGGCCAGCGCCGGCCGGTTGAGCGAACCGTCAGGCAACAGGATGTCCTCGCCGAACGCCTTGACCAGGGCGGCCAGGCCCTCGGTGCCGGGCTCCACCACCTCACGGGCGATGACGTCGCCGTCGACGATGATGCCGCCCGCGGCCGCGAAGGTCGATGACACAGTGGATTTTCCGGCGCCGATGCCGCCGCTCAGTCCGATACGAAGCACCGGGACAGTCTGTCAGGGCGCTTTTGAATGAGATCAGGCACCCGCGAACGTGAAGTAGATCGCGAGTTTTCGCCGAATCTTCGCGATCGTCTTCACGTTCGAGGCCCGGAAACGACAAACGCCCCGACTCGCCAAGCGAGTCGGGGCGTTTGTTGAACTACTTAGGCGTTGCCGGCGAGCTTCTCGCGCAGCGCCGCCAGCTGGGCGTCGCTGGCCAGGGTGCCACCGGTCGACTCCTCGGAACGCGAGGACGAACCGCTGGTCGCCGGACGGGCAGCTGCCTCGGCGTCGGCCGCGGCGAACTTCTCCATCTGGGCGGTGTGCATCTTGTGGCGACGCTCGGCCTCGGCGTACCGGGCCTCCCACTCGTCACGCTGCTTCTCGAAGCCTTCCAGCCATTCGTTGCTGTCGGCGTCGAAGCCCTCGGGGAAGATGTAGTTGCCCTGCTCGTCGTAGCTGTCGGCCATGCCGTACTTCGACGGGTCGAACTCCTCGGTGTAGTCCTCGTTGGCCTGCTTGAGGCTCAGCGAGATGCGGCGACGCTCCAGGTCGATGTCGATGACCTTGACCATCGCGTCGTCGCCGACCTGGACCACCTGGTCCGGGACCTCGACGTGGCGCTCGGACAGCTCCGAGATGTGCACCAGGCCCTCGATGCCCTCTTCGACGCGGACGAACGCACCGAACGGCACCAGCTTGGTGACCTTGCCCGGGACGATCTGGCCGATCGCGTGGGTGCGGGCGAAGTGGCGCCACGGGTCTTCCTGAGTCGCCTTGAGCGACAGCGAAACCCGCTCGCGGTCCATGTCGACGTCGAGCACCTCGACGGTGACCTCGTCGCCCACCTGAACCACCTCGGACGGGTGATCGATGTGCTTCCAGGACAGCTCCGAGACGTGCACCAGGCCGTCCACGCCGCCCAGGTCGACGAACGCGCCGAAGTTGACGATCGAGGACACGACACCCTTGCGGATGGCGCCCTTGGTGAGCTGGTTGAGGAACTCGCTGCGAACCTCGGACTGGGTCTGCTCCAGCCAGGCACGACGCGACAGGACCACGTTGTTGCGGTTCTTGTCGAGCTCGATGATCTTGGCCTCGATCTCCTTGCCGATGTACGGCTGCAGATCGCGGACACGGCGCATCTCGACGAGCGATGCGGGCAGGAAGCCGCGCAGGCCGATGTCGAGGATCAGGCCGCCCTTGACGACCTCGATGACGGTGCCCTTGACGGCCTCGTCCTTCTCCTTGAGCTCCTCGATGGTGCCCCAGGCGCGCTCGTACTGAGCCCGCTTCTTGGACAGGATCAGGCGGCCTTCCTTGTCCTCCTTGGTGAGAACGAGGGCTTCGACCTCATCGCCCACGGAAACGACCTCGTTGGGGTCGACGTCGTGCTTGATGGAAAGTTCGCGAGAAGGAATGACACCTTCGGTCTTGTAACCGATGTCGAGCAGAACCTCATCGCGGTCCACCTTGACGATGGTCCCTTCGACGATGTCGCCATCGTTGAAGTACTTGATGGTCTTGTCGATAGCGGCGAGAAAGTCCTCGGCCGAGCCAATGTCGTTGATGGCTACTTGCGGCGAGGTGATGGAGGGACTTGGCATGTGTTGGGTGGCTCCGGACAGGTTGAATCGTAGGGACAGAATGGTTTGTGTTTCATGACGCGTCGCGGCGTTGCCGCCGGACGTTTCACACGCACCCGTAGCCCATGTGGACACAGGTACTTGTTGAGGGTACTAGACCCGTAGACGCAGGCCAAACGCGGTCTACTCCGCTGCAGGGGAATGTCGTTCCGGGCCGATATCCTGCGTGTCGTGTATCCCGCCCCGTCGCCTGTACCGCCGCCGTACCCGTATCTGGCGCCGATGCCGCGGCGAATCCGCAAGGTCGGTGCGCCGCTCGGCGTGATCATCGGACTCGGTGTGCTCGTCGGTTGCCTGCTGATTCTGACCACCCTCACCAACCCGATCGGCATGACCATCGGGTTCGTGCTGGCCAGCATCGCGACGGCGCTGGTCCTGCTGACCTACCTGTGGTTCGACCGGTGGGAGCCCGAGCCGCCGCGGCTGCTGATCTTCGCGTTCGTCTGGGGCGCCTCGATCAGCGTCGTCATCTCGGTGGCCCTGGAAACGATGTCGACACCCCTGCTGGGCAAGGACGGCTTCGCGGCGATGGCCATCGGCGCGCCGGTCATCGAAGAGGCGGCCAAGGGTGTGTTCCTGCTGCTGATGATGACGGGCCGGCGCCGCAACGAACTCAACTCGCTGACCGACTGCCTGGTCTATGCCGGTTTCGTGGCCGCGGGCTTCGCGTGGCTGGAGAACATCTTCTACATCGCCATGGGCGAGACGATCTCGCATTCGCTGCTGACCGCCGCGCTGCGGCTGATCATGGGCCCCTTCGCGCATCCGCTGTTCACCAGCATGACCGGCATCGGCGTGTACCTCGCGCTGCAGCACCGCGGCGCCGGTGCGAAGGTGCTGTACATCGGACTCGGCTACCTCGCCGCGGTGGTCATGCACATGTTGTGGAACGGCTCGACCGTCGTTGGCGCCGGGGCCTATTTCGCGGTCTACCTGTTCTGGATGGTGCCGATCTTCACGTTGGCCATCGTCACCGGGGTGCTGGGCCGCCGCCGCGAACAGCGGGTGGTCGCCGAGAAGCTGCCCGGGCTCGTCGCCTCCGGCCTGATCACCCCGAACGAGGCGACGTGGCTCGGCTCGATGCGCACCCGCAAGGGCGCGATCGCCGCCGCAGCACGGTTCGGCGGCGCCGCGGCCGGGAAATCGGTGAAGGAATTCGCCGTGCAAGTCGTCGACTTGGCGTTCGTTCGGGACCGCATCGACCGGGGCCTGGCCGACCAGCAGACCTATCAACTGCACGCCGAGGAGGCGTACTGGCTGACCGCCACCCGGGCGCAGGCCCCGGTGCTGCAGTGGTTGGCCAACTACCGGGCGGTGTGACTGGCATGCTCGCGCATCTTCTCGACGTCCTGCCGGCGTTCCTCGTCGCGTCGGTGATCCTGGCCGCGCTGCCTGGACCGGCGACGGCGCTGTTCCTGCACCGCTCGGTGCGCGACGGCCGCAAGGCCGGCCTGGCGGCCGTCGTCGGCAATGAGATCGGTATCTGCGGTTGGACGCTGGCCGGTGGCGGCGGACTGTCGATCCTGCTGACGGCCAACCACTGGCTGTCGTTGGCGCTACACGTCGTCGGGGCCGCGATCATGATCTGGCTCGGCATCAGTGCGTGGCGCAGCGCGAAACACCCCACCGACATGGCGGTGGCCCTGCCACCGCGCGGACGGACCCCGGCCGCGGCATTCCGCGCGGCGCTGGTGTCCATCGCGGCCAACCCGAAGGCCGCGGCCTTCGGCATCGTGGTGCTCCCCCAGTTCCTGCCGACCAGCGGCCCGGTGCTGCCGACGCTGCTGGTGCTCGCCGCCATCCAGCTGGTCATCGACACGTCGTGGTGCGTCGGCATCGTCCTCGCCGCGGATCGGGCCCGAAACGTCCTGAGCCGCACCCACATCCGTCAGCGCATCGAACGTGCCATGGGCGCGATCCTCGTCGCGCTGGGTCTGGGCCTGGCCGCCGACGCTTAGTGGGCGGCAGCATCCCAGCTGGTGCCGTAACCGACCGACACCTCGAGTGGCACGTCCAGTGGGTAGGCGCTGCCCATCTGTTCGCGCACCAGGGCCTCGAGCGTGTCCCGCTCGCCATCGGCCACTTCGAACAGCAACTCGTCGTGCACCTGCAGCAGGACCCGCGACTTCAGCCCGGCATCCTTCATGGCGCTGTCGACATTGATCATCGCGACCTTGATGATGTCGGCGGCGCTGCCCTGGATAGGTGCGTTGAGCGCGGCCCGCTCGGCGGCCTCGCGGACGTTGCGGTTGCTGCTGTCGAGTTCGGGCAGGTAGCGCCGGCGTCCGAGCACCGTCGAGGTGTACCCGTCCTTGCGGGCCTGTTCGACGACCGAGTGCAGATAGTCGCGCACCCCGCCGAACCGGTCGAAGTACTGGTCCATCTGCTGCTTGGCTTCTTCGGTCGAGATCTTGAGCTGCGACGCCAGCCCGTAGGCCGACAAGCCGTAGGCCAGGCCGTAGGACATGGCCTTGACCCGACGGCGCAGCTCAGCGGTCACCTCTTCGCTCGGCACACCGAAAGCGCGCGACGCGACGAAGGTGTGCAGGTCCTCGCCGGTATTAAAAGCTTCAATGAGGCCTTCGTCTTGTGACAGATGCGCCATGATGCGCATCTCGATCTGGCTGTAGTCGGCCGTCATGAGCTCGGTGAAGCCCTTGCCCACGACGAAGGCTTCGCGAATCTGCCGGCCGGCCTCGGTGCGGATCGGGATGTTCTGCAGATTCGGCTCGGTCGACGACAACCGGCCGGTGGCCGCGATGGTCTGGTTGAAGGTGGTGTGAATCCGGCCGTCCGATGCCACCGCGTTGAGCAGCCCGTCGACGGTGACCTTGAGCCGGGTAGCGTCGCGGTGCGCCAGCAGATGCTGCAGGAACGGATGCCCGGTCTTGTCCAGAAGTGATTGCAGCGCATCGGCATCCGTGGTGTAGCCGGTCTTGGTGCGCTTGGTCTTCGGCATCTCGAGCTTGTCGAACAGCACCACCTGGAGTTGCTTGGGCGAGCCCAGGTTGATCTGCTCACCGATTGCCGCATAGGCCGCCTCGGCGGCGTCGCGGATCTGGTCGGCGAACTGGCTCTGCAGGCGGCCGAGCAGTTCGATGTCGACGGCGATGCCCGCCTCTTCCATCTCGGCGAGTGCCCGCTGCACCGGCAGCTCCATCTGGCCGAGCAGCGCCAGCGAGTCGATCCGGGCGAGTTCCACATCCAGCGCGTCGGCCAGATCGCCGACGGCCGCAGCCCGGACGATCAGGGCCTGGATGGCTGCGTCGTCCACCTCATCGGGATCATCGAGCAGCGAAAGCTGTTGCTGTTCTTTGCCTTCCGCGCGCAGTTCCCGGCCCAGATAGCGGACCGACAGGTCGTCGAGGGCGAAGCTGCGCTGCCCGGGACGGACCAGGTAGGCGGCCAGCGCGGTGTCGGAGGTGACGCCGGCGAGCTGCCAGCCGCGGCCCAGCAGGTCATGCCACGCCAGCTTGGCCTCGTGCAGCGCCTTCGGCGGGCCGGGGTCGGCGAGCCAGGACGCCAGCGCGGCTTCGTCCTCGGCGTCCAGGCGCGCGGTGTCGATGTAGACGCCTTCACCGCTGGCCGACACGATGGCGACCGCGGTGGCATCCGCATCGAACGCCTTGTGCGTGCCGCCCACGGCCATGCCGAAGCGGCTGCCGTTGCTGTGCTCGGCGAGCCAGGCCGCCAGGGTGCCCGGCTCGAGCAGGCCGCCGCGCACGTCGAAGCCGAGTTCGACCTCGGGCTCCACCGGCGACAGGGTCTCGAACAACCGGTCACGCAGCACCCGGAATTCCAGGTCGTCGAACAGTTGGTGGATGCGGTCGCGGTCCCAGGGCTGCACCCGCAGCCCCTCCGGGGTGTGCGGCAGCGGTACGTCCTTGACCAGGTCGGTCAACTCGCGATTGAGGATGACGTTGGAGAGGTTGGCGCGCAGCGAGTCGCCGACCTTGCCTTTGACCTCGTCGACGTGGTCGACCAGAGCCTGCAGCGAACCGTACTGGTTGATCCATTTGGCCGCGGTCTTCTCGCCGACGCCGGGGATGCCGGGCAGGTTGTCGCTCGGGTCGCCGCGCAGGGCCGCGAAATCCGGGTACTGCGTCGGGGTGAGCCCGTACTTCTCGACGACCGCGTCCGGGGTGAAGCGGTGCAGGTCGCTGACGCCCTTCTTGGGGTACAGAACTGTGACGTCGTCGCTGACGAGCTGCAGCGAGTCGCGGTCGCCGGTGACGACCAGCACCCGGAAGTCCTCCGCCTGGGCCTGGGTGGCCAGCGTCGCGATCAGGTCGTCGGCCTCGAAACCCTCCTCGGCCAGCACCACGATGCCGAGCGCCCCCAGCACCTCTTTGGTGATGTCGATCTGGCCGCGGAACTCGTCGGGAGTGGCGGCACGCCCCTCCTTGTACTCCGGGTACTTCTCTTTACGGAAGGTCTTGCGGGACACGTCGAACGCGGCGGCGACGTGCGACGGCTTCTCGTCGCGCAGCAGGTTGATGAGCATGGCGGTGAAGCCGTAGACCGCGTTGGTGGTCAGCCCGCCCTGGGTCTTGAAGTTCTCGGCGGGCAGCGCGTAGAACGCCCGGAACGCCAGTGAATTGCCGTCCAGCAGCATCAACGTTGGCTTGGTGGTGGGCGGGGCGTCCGTTGCGATGGGGCTCACGGCCCTAACTCTATTCAGCCGCACCGACAGCCAGTAACCGCCGCGCCATGTTCACCAGCTCGCGGGCCGCGGGGCTCATCGGCCCGCCGGCCCGCCACGCGAACACCAGCCGCCCGCGCAGCGCCGGCATCAGCGTGATGAGGTGCAGATCGGCGCGTGACCGCACCATCGATTGCGGCAATACCGCGACCCCCAAACCCCGCGCGGCGAGGTCGGCCAGGGCATGCGGGGTGCTCGCCTCGAACGCGACGTGCACGTCGACGCCGCAGTCGGCGCAGGCCCGGTCGAACTGGTTCCGGATCCCGGCGCCGACGGGCAGCGCGATGACGGCGCGGCCGGCCAGGTCCTCCAGCCGCAGGGTGCGGCGACCGTGCCACGGATCATCGAGCGCGACCGCAGCCACGATCGGCTGGTCGGTGACCACCACGGCCGCGAGCCCGGACGGCAGTTCGGCGCCGACCGACACGATGGCCGCGTCCAACTGCCCGGTGCGGATGCCCTCGATCAGCGCGTCCGAATTGGCGGTGCTGAGCGTGATGTCGACGTGCGGGTGCGCCTCGTGGAACTGAGCCAGCAGGCTCGGCATGTCGACATCGTGCGCGGTGACCGTGCCGATGGTCACGGACCCCCGCACGAGGTCGCTGAGTTCGGCCACCGCCGTGCGCGCATCGGCGGCCGCGGCCAGGGCCGCCCGCGCGTGCGGCAACACCGCCTGCCCCGCCGCGGTCAGCTGAACCTCACGTCGAGCGCGATCGAACAACGGCTCCCCCAACTCGCGCTCCAGCTTGGCGATCTGCGCACTGACCGCGGGCTGCGCGACGTGGATGCGTTCGGCAGCCCGGGTGAAGTTGGCTTCCTCGGCAACCGCGACGAAGTACTCAAGCTGCCGTAGTTCCATAACTGATGATTATAGTTTGCGGACCATATCGGTATTGGACTTATAGTTCTGCCGCCCCGAGGCTGGACTCATGACACAGCTACTCATCGCCGGCGCCGGTATCGGCGGACTCACCACAGCCCTGACCCTGCACGCCCGGGGATTCGACGCGGTCGTTCTCGAGCGTGCGCACGACCTGCAGCCGCTCGGTGTCGGGATCAACCTGCTGCCGCACGCGGTGCGCGAACTCACCGCGCTCGGCCTAGGCGACCAGTTGAACGCGATGGCCGTGGCGCCGTCGTCGATCCGCTTCTACAGCCACCGCGGCGACCTGCTGTTCACCGAACCGCGGGGGCTCGCGGCGGGCGATGCCTACCCGCAGCTGTCGGTACACCGCGGCCGGCTGCAGATGATGCTGCTGGCCGCGGTGCGCGAACGCCTCGGCGACGGCGCGGTGCGCACCGGCAGCGGGATCACCGGATTCCGGCAGCGCGCCGACGGCGTCGTCGCGGAAACGACGGCCGGCTCGGTCGCCGGTGCAGCACTGATCGGCGCCGACGGCATCAATTCAGTGGTGCGCGCGGAGCTGCATCCGGGCTCCGACCCGTTGCTGTCATCGGGCATCACGATGTACCGCGGGGCCAGCGACATCACGCCGTTCCTGGACGGGCACACCATGGCAATCATCAAGGCCGACAACGGCGTTGATCTCATCACCTATCCCATCGGCGGCGGTCAGGTGAACTGGGTGCTGCAGGTCCCCACCGGGCAACCCGGCCCACTGCAGGGCGACGCAAAGTGGAACGCGCCCGCGAAGGCGAACGACGTCTTGCCGCACGTGTCCGACTGGGACCTGAACTGGCTCGGCGTGGACGCGCTGATCGGCCACAGCCCGGCGATGTTCAGTTACCCCATGGTCGACAAGGACCCGTTGCCGCACTGGGGCGACGGGCTGGTGACGCTGCTCGGCGACGCCGCTCACCCGATGTACCCCGTCGGGGCCAACGGTGCGTCGCAGTCGATCGTGGACGCACGCGTGCTCGCCGATGAACTGGCGACCCACGGCGTCGCCGGGTTGCGCAGCTACGAGCAGGCGCGGCGCACCGAGACCGCTGACGTGATCGCCGCCAATCGCGAGATGCACGTCGCGGGAGCGGCGCGGACCTCAACGGAATTGGCACGGGTCACCACGCAATACCGGACCGAGACCGCGACAAGCACGCGCAGCGGCCCAGCTGTTCGCGGATCAGCTCCGGCCGGTCGGTGATCGCCGCGATGTGCCCGTCCGGCCGTACCAGCACGTATGAGCCGGCGGGCACGTCGTAGTCAGCGCCCGGCGCCAGACGTAGCTGCGGGACACCGAAATCGACTGCCGCTCCGCCGAATTCGAGCACGGTCCAGTGCGGCCCACGGAACACGTCGAACAATCGGCGACCGTCCGACAACAGCCCGTCGGGCGCCCGGTCGCCGGCCTGTAGCACGCCCGGCCCGTGTCCGTCGCCCGCAAGCGGGCCGCCCCGGTAACTGATGTCCAACTGATGGATCGCCGACGGCGCCGGTCCGGTCGAACCGAAACCCTGACGATGCAGCGCACCACTGAGCTGCAGCACGTTCGCCGCGACCGGCATCCGTTCGGCCGCGTAGCTGTCCAACAGTTCGTCGGGCGCGCCGACCAGCACCGCAGCCAACTTCCAGCCGAGGTTGTAGGCGTCCTGCACCCCGGTGTTGACGCCCTGTCCCCCGGCCGGCGAATGGACGTGGGCGGCGTCGCCGGCCAGCAGCACCCGGCCCATCCGGAACTGTTGCGCCATCAGCAGATTCACGCGGTACTCCGAAATCCACCGCAGGTCCGACAGCACCACGTCTCGTCGCCCCGAGCGCTCGTGGAGTAGTTCCTGCATGCCGGCCAGGGTCAGTGCGGGCGGGTCCTCGCCCGGCGCCATGGTGACCACCAGTTGGTAGTGCTCGGTGCCAGGCAGGTTCCACAACGAGAACCGCTTGGACTGGTCGCCGTCGCCGGTGAGCAGGTGACAGCACCGGCCGTCGAGCCCGGTGGCCCGGACGTCGCCGACGATGATGCGTTCTTCGGTCAGCGCACCGCCGAGGAACTCGACGCCGGACACCTTGCGCACCGTGCTGCGACCGCCGTCGGCGCCGACGAGGTAGTCGGCACGGATGGGCCCTCGATCGGTCCGCACGATCACACCGTCGTCGTCTTGCTCGAAACCTGTTACCGCGGTGCTGAATTCGATGATCCCGCCGAGTTCAGCGAACCGCGCTGCCAGGATCTGGTCGGTGCGCCACTGCGGGATCAACCAGGTGAACGGATACGGCACCGCCGGGGTGGCCGCGAGTTCGGGCAGACCCAGCAGCTCGTAGATCGGCTTGGTCCAGACGACCTCTGCGCCGCGGTACAGCCGCATGGGCGGAAAGGCCTCGCCGGCCGCGAGCACAGCGCCGATCACACCAAGGTCGTCGAACACCTCGAGCGTGCGCGGCTGCAGCCCCTTGCCGCGCGAACCCGGGAACTGCGTCGGCGCCCGGTCCAGCACCCGGCACGCGACGCCACGCCGAGCCAGTTCGATGGCGAGGGTCAATCCCGTCGGGCCCGCGCCGGCGATCACCACTGTCATCGCGCACCGCCCAACAGTGGCAGTAGCACGTCATCGATGAGCCGCGCGCTGAAAGCGGCGTCGACAGGTCGGTCGAGATGCATCTGCCGCAAGATCAGCGCCTCGGCCACATCGTGGACCAGCTCGACGTCGGTGTCGGCCGCGATGTCCCCCCGCGCGATGGCGCGCTGCAGCGCGTCATGGAAGGGCGAGAGTTCTTCCTTGTCGAGATGCTGGCGGATGGCCTCCGCGAGTTGTTCGTCGTGGCGCATGAGCGTCGCGAGTTCGGCCGTCACCCGCGTCAACGGATCGGCGACATTCGCGGCGATTGCCTCCATGACCGCGAACAGGTCACTGCGCAACGCCCCGGTATCCGGCATCGACGCGTTCCGGGCGGCATCCGCGGCGTCAAGTGTCGCGCGGACGAGTTGAGCCTTGTTCGGCCAGCGGCGATAGATGGTCGCCTTGCTGGCGCCGGCTCGCACGGCCACCGCATCGGTGGTCAATGCCGCGTAACCCCGCTCCACGAGCAACTCGGCCGTCGCGGCCAGCACCGCCTGTTCCCGCTCAGCTCCTCGCACCATGGTCGAAGTGTACGAAACCGTTTCGTACACTTCAAGCGATTCAAGATGCTTTCCCGGTGTCCGGGACAGAACTGCAACACGTTTCAGTTTCTTCCGGTCGCCGGTTACTCTGAGCTGGTGCCAGGAGTGACGGACGCCGGGAGTCAGCCGGCAATCGAAGGTTGGTGGGACACCGACGAGAGCGGTGCGCCGCACCTCATCGGGGCCAAGTGCCCGCAGTGCGGGACATATGTCTTCCCGCCCCGCGCCAACAACTGCCCCAGCCCGGCTTGCGACAGTGACGTGCTTGAGCCCGTCGCGTTGTCGCGCCGCGGCACGGTATGGAGCTACACCGAAAACCGGTATCCCCCGCCGGCGCCGTACCCGGCGTCTGATCCGTTCGAGCCGTTCGCCATCGCCGCCGTCCAGCTGGAGGCCGAAGGCCTCATCGTGCTGGGCAAGGTCGTCGAGGGCACGCTCGCCGCGGACCTCAAGGTCGGCATGGAGATGGAACTGACGACGATGCCGCTGTACACCGATGCCGATGGCGTCGAGCGGACCACCTACGCCTGGGAGATCGCCAAATGAGCACTCCAGATCCCTTGTACATCCTCGGTGCGGGCATGCACCCGTGGGGCAAGTGGGGCCGTGACTTCACCGAGTACGGCGTCGTCGCCGCCCGCGCCGCGCTGGCCGAGGCCGGCCTGGACTGGCGTCAGATCCAGCTGGTCGCCGGTGCCGACACCATCCGCAACGGCTACCCCGGCTTCATCGCCGGTTCGACCTTCGCCCAGAAGCTGGGCTGGAACGGCGTGCCGGTCTCGTCGTCGTATGCCGCGTGTGCCAGCGGCTCGCAGGCCCTGCAGAGCGCCCGCGCGCACATCCTGGCCGGCTTCTGCGACGTCGCGCTGGTCATCGGCGCCGACACCACACCGAAGGGCGCCTTCGCCCCGGTCGGTGGCGAGCGCAAGAACGATCCCGACTGGCAGCGCTTCCACCTGCTGGGCGCCATGAACCCGGTGTACTTCGCCCTGCTGGCTCGCCGCCGCATGGACCTCTACGGCGCCACGTCCGAGGACTTCGCCCAGATCAAGGTGAAGAACTCCAAGCACGGTCTGAACAACCCGAATGCCCGCTACCACAAGGAAGCTTCGGTCGAGGACGTGCTGGCCAGCCCGGTCGTCTCCGACCCGCTGCGCCAGCTGGACATCTGCGCCACCTCGGACGGCGCCGCCGCGCTGATCGTGGCCAGCGCCGAATTCGCGCGCAAGCACCTCGGCTCGCTCGACGGCGTGCCGTCGGTGCGCGCGATCAGCACCGTCACCCCGCAGTACCCGCAGCACCTGCCCGAATTGCCGGACATCGCAACGGATTCCACCGCGGCCATCGCCGGACCGGACCGGGTGTTCAAGGACCAGATCCTCGATGCGGCGTACGCCGAGGCCGGCATCGGCCCCGACGACGTCAACCTCGCGGAGGTCTACGACCTGTCGACCGCTCTCGAGCTCGACTGGTACGAGCACCTCGGCCTGTGCGCCAAGGGCGAGGGCGAGCAGCTGCTGCGCTCCGGTGCCACCACCATCGGCGGCCGGGTACCGGTCAACGCGTCGGGTGGTCTGGCCTGCTTCGGTGAGGCCATCCCGGCCCAGGCCATCGCGCAGGTGTGTGAGCTGACCTGGCAGCTGAAGGGTCAAGCCACCGGCCGCCAGGTCGAAGGCGCCCGCGTGGGCGTGACCGCGAACCAGGGCCTGTTCGGCCACGGTTCGTCGGTGATCGTCGCGCGCTAGTTTTCCGGGCCGCCGAACGTGCAGAAAATCCCGAGGAATTTCCCATTCCCCGGGATTTTCTGCACGCTGGGGCAGTGATGATTTCGGTCCGCGTCAAGCCAGGCAGCCGCAAAGGGCCGTTGGTCGAGACCGACGACGACGGCACCTTGGTTGTCTACGTCCGTGAGCAGGCCGTGGACGGCAAGGCCAACACCGCGGTGATCCGGGTGCTCGCCGAGCATTTCGGGGTGCCGAAGTCGCGGGTGGAGTTGGTGTCCGGCGCCGCGGCCCGGATCAAGAGGTTCCGGGTCGACGAGTAGCGCGGGGATACTGCTGTCATGCTCCGCATCACCGCAGTCCTCGGCGATATCACCCAGCAGGATGTCGATGCGATCGTCAATGCCGCCAACAACGCCATGCGTGGCGGCGGTGGCGTCGACGGTGCGATTCACCGGGCCGGCGGACCGGCCGTGCTGCGGGACTGCATCGACCGCTTCCCCGACGGTCTGGCCACCGGTGACGCCGGCTGGACGACCGCCGGAGCGCTTCCGGCCCGTTGGGTGATCCACACCGTCGGGCCGAATTACCGCGCGGGCCAACGTGATCCGGAGTTGTTGCGGTCCTGCTACCGCCGCTGCATCGAAGTCGCCGACGAACTCGGCGCGCGCACCGTGGCCTTCCCGTTGATCAGTGCGGGCATCTACGGCTGGCCACTCCATGACGCAATGATGATTGCCGCTGAGACGGTTTCGTCGGCCACGACGATGGTCGAAGACGTCCGTTTGGTGGCGATCGACAAGGAGACATCCCGGAAGATCGAACAGCTCGTGATGTTCGCTACGCCCCTGCGGATATTGCAGGGTGTGCAGGCGCTACACATGCGTGGCTACCACCGCATTCGGCTCACGCCCGGGCTGAGTCCGTCCGGTGCGTATTGGCGGGTGAGCATCGAGCACGCCGATGGTTCCGGGAACGAAGCCGGCCAAAATCGAATCGGCTACTCCAGCTCAGCGGGATCCGACTTCCTCGGTCGCACCGTCGACCTCAGTGCCACTGCGGACACCGTCGCCGAGGTGATCCTGGGAGCACTGCCGACAGCCACCGCACGTGCCGACGACACCGACTATGCCGATTGGTTTGCCGGCTTGCTGGCCCGAGTCGAGGAACTCATCCAACTGCCCATCGCCTACGCCGACTTCCCGCTCAATACCGATGGTTGGGATGTCGGCGGCACCGTCTACCCACCTCCACCGCCTCCCCGAACGTGAAGAAAGTCGCGAGAATCCATCGACTTCTCGGGATCTTCTTCACGCTCGGCGCCAACGGGCTCCAACTCAGGCGACACCAAGGTAGGCCGCACGAATGCTGTTGTCCGACAACAGCTCGCGGGCCACGCCCTCGTGGGTGATCCGCCCGGTCTCCAGGATGTAGGCCCGGTCCGAACGGCTCAGCGCCTGCTGCGCGTTCTGCTCGACCAGCAGCACCGTGGTGCCCTGGGAATTGATCTCGGAGATGATGTGGAAGATCTGCGAGATCACTTTGGGCGCCAAGCCCATCGACGGCTCGTCGAGCAGCAGCACCCGCGGCCGCGCCATCAGCGCCCGGCCGATGGCCAGCATCTGCTGCTCCCCACCGGAGAGGGTCCCGCCGGCTTGCGAACGCCGCTCGGCCAGCCGCGGGAACGTCTCCAGCACCCAGTCGAGCCGCTCGCGATACTCGGCTTTCGAAGCGAACTTGCGTCCGTAGCAGCCCATTTCGAGGTTCTCGATGATCGTCATGCCCGGGAAGATGCCGCGTCCCTCCGGTGCCTGGATCAATCCGGCGGTCACCCGACGATGCGCCTTCATCTTCGAGATGTCCTCGCCGTCGAACCACACCGAACCCGACGACAACGGCAACAACCCCGACAGCGCGCGCATCATCGTGGTCTTGCCCGCGCCGTTCGACCCGAGCAGCGTGACCAGCTCGCCCTGGTGCACCTGCAGCGAAACCCCGTGCAGCGCCTGGATTCTGCCGTAATGCACCGAGACGTCCCGGACTTCCAGCAGGACCTGGTCAGAGTTCGTCATCGGGCACCCCCAGGTATGCGGCGATGACCTTCGGGTCCTCGCGAATCTCGGCCGGTAGGCCTTCGGCGATCTTGCGCCCGAACTCCAGCACCACGATGCGGTCGGTGACGCCCATGACCAGGCGCATGTCGTGTTCGATCAGCAGCACGGTGTAGCCGTCGTCCCGGATCGCCTGGATCAATTCGATCAGCGCGGACTTCTCGCTCGGGTTGAAGCCTGCGGCGGGCTCGTCCAGGCACAGCAGTTTCGGCTCGGTGGCCAGGGCCCGCGCGATCTCCAGTCGGCGCTGATCGCCGTAGGACAGGTTCCTGGCCTTCTCCTCGCCGCGGTGCGCGATCCCCACGAATTGCAGAAGCGCCGTGGCGCGTTCGATCGCGTCGCGCTCCTCCCGCCGGTGCCGCGCAGAACGCAGGAGCGCGCCGGGCACCGATGTCTTGTGCCGGGCGTCGGTGCCGACGACGACGTTCTCCAGCGCGGTCATCTCACCCCACAGCCGGATGTTCTGGAAGGTGCGAGCGATGCCACGCCGCGTGATCTCATGGCGCTTGATCTTGCCGAGCGGCGCGCCGTCGAACATCACCGAACCGGACGACGGCCGGTACACGCCGGTGATCGCGTTGAAGCAGGTCGTCTTGCCGGCACCGTTGGGACCGATGAGACCGAGAATCTCGCCGCGCCGGATATCGAACGTCACGGCATCGAGCGCGGTGAGCCCACCGAACTTGACAGTGAGATCAGTTGTCGCCAAGAGCTTTTCGCCCTCCGCGACCTGCACGTCGCGGTGCAGTGCGGCAAGTTCCTCGTCGGGTGCGGGCTCGATCGGGGCGCTCATGCCGCCGCCTTCGAATCGTCGGCATTGCGCAACAACCTGCGCGCGGACTTGCCGTACGCCAGCAGCTGCTGGCGTACCGGGAACAGACCCTGCGGACGGAAGATCATCAGTACCACCAGCGCCAGGCCGAAGAACAGGTATTTGAGGTCACCGAGGTTGATGCCGAGCAGGTGCACCCCGAGTAGCCGGTTGGGCAGATACACGATGATGAACGCGCCGATGATCACGCCGAGCTTGTTGCCCTGCCCGCCGAGTACCACGGCACACAGGAACAGCATCGAGTTGATGATGTTGAAGGTCGGCGGCGCGACGTACTGCACCTGGCCGGCATACAGCGCGCCTGACAGGCCACCGATGCCCGCGCCGATGACGAACGCCCAGAGCTTGAACTTGAAGGTGTTGACGCCCATCACTTCTGCAGCGTCCTCGTCCTCCCGGATGGCGACCCAGGCCCGGCCAACGCGACTGCGCTCCAGGTTGCCGACCAGCAGCAGGATGCCGATCATGAGGACCAGCCCGAGCCAGAACCACCAGGTGCCGTAGTTGGCATGGCCGGCGGAGTTGCCGCTGGAGAACACGCCGTTGGGGAGCCGGTCCGTCTCCCCCACCCGCGGATAGGCGATCTGGTTGAGGCCGCGCGCACCGTTGGTCAGGTCGGAGAGGTTGTCGGCCAGGAGCCGGATGATCTCGCCGAATCCCAGCGTGACGATCGCGAGGTAGTCGCCGCGCAGCCGCAGGGTCGGGATGCCCAGCACCAGACCGGCCAATGCGGTGACGGCCATGGCCAGCGGCACGCAGGCGAGCCAGGCCCAGTCCTTGTTGAGGAAACCGTCGACCCCGACCTGGTTCCACGGGCTGTCCGGGCTGGTCAGCAGCGCGACGGTGTAGGCGCCGACGGCGTAGAACCCGACATAGCCGAGGTCGAGCAATCCTGCTTGGCCCACAACCACATTGAGGCCGATCGCGATGATCGCCACCATCGCGAACTGCGCCATGGTGCCGCCGAAGCTGATGCCCGGGGTGTTGAGGAACGGCGGCGTGTACAGCGGCAGCAGCGCCACCACGGTGAACGCAAGCAGCCCGAAGACCCATTTCGCGGGCCGGCTCTGCTGATCCCACCACTGGCGCAACTGGTCGCCGGGGGCCAGCACGTACCGGCTCCGGCCGCGGGTGCGCTCGTCGCTCATGCTCGTGCCTTCCCGAGACTTTCACCGAGTATCCCGGTGGGACGGATCAGCAGCACCAGCACCAGGAGCACGAAGGCCACCACGTCGCGCCATTGGGTGCCGAAGAATGCCTGCCCGTAGTTCTCCATCACGCCGAGGATCAACCCGCCGAGCAGCGCGCCCCGCAGGTTGCCGATGCCGCCGAGCACCGCGGCCGAAAACGCCTTGATTCCCAACAGAAATCCGCCCGAGTAGATGATGCCCTGCGGCACCTTCAACGTGAAGAGCAGTGCGGCGGCGCCGGCCAGCAGGCCGCCGATGAGGAACGTGGTGAGAATGATGCGCTCGCGCGATACGCCCATGAGGGTGGCGGTCGCCGGGTCCTGGGCGACGGCCCGGATGCCGCGGCCGAACTTGGTGCGGTTGAGCGCGATGTCGGTCAGCAACGCCAGCACGACGGCGGCGACCACGATGACGATGGTGACGTTCGAGATGTTCGCAGAGAAGAGGGTGAACTGAGTCTTGGGCTGCACCAGGATGATCGGCTGTTGCGCATTGCTGCCGCCGAATCCTTTGAGAATCTTCGGCAACACGAAATGCACGAACTCCTGCAGGACGAACGACATGCCGATCGCGGTGATCAGGAACGTCAAACCGCGCGCATTGCGACGGCGCAGTGGCCGGTAGGCCACGACCTCCAGCCCGACGGCGGCAGCACCGGAGACCAGCATCGCGACGAGCATGGCAATGCCCAGATAGCAGATCGTCAACCCGACGCCCAGGCTGTAGGCATTACCGCTGGGCTTGAAGCCGAGGATGATCTGCAGCGCGAAGTACGCGCCGAACATGCCGAACATGAAGATTTCCGAGTGCGCGAAGTTGATGAGTCGCAGCACGCCGAACACCAGCGTGTAGCCGACGGCAACCAGGGCATAGATCGCACCCCACGACAACCCGTCAATCGTCAACTGCCAGAACCCGTTCAACAGGTTGTCGACATTGAAATTGATATTGGCCGCGGTGCACACGTAGGGGCCGACGCAGTCGGGTGTCATCGGGTGGCGGCTCCTCGGTTGTCGCGGTGGTGACTTGTCTGCGAACGAACGACGCGCCCGGCACGGGGTCCGGACGCGTCGTCGTCTGCAGGTTCCTACTGGACCTTGTAGATCCAGATCAGGTTGGTGGTCAGCTCACCCTTGTTGTTCCACTGGTACTTGCGGGCCACACCCTGGCCTTCGTACTTGGTGACGAAGTCCAGCAGCGCGGGCCGGGTGACCGCACCGGAGTCGATGCCCTTGACCAGGATGGTGCCCAGGTCGTAGCCCTCGGTGCTGTAGGTGCCGGGCTCCTGCCCGAACTTCTTGGTGTACTCCTCGGCGAACTGCTTGCTCGCCGGGCCGCACGGGCAGGACAGGATGGCGCCCTTGGTGGCCTCGCCGCCCTGCTTGACGAACTCGGGGTCCTTGGTGCCGTCGGCGCTGGCGAACGTCGCGGTCACGCCACCATCCTTGAGCTGCTGCGCGAACGTCGCGGCTTCGGCGTAGTACCCGCTGTAGAAGATCGCGTCCGGTGCCGCACCCTTGATCTGGGTGACGGCGGCCGAGAAGTCCTTGTCGCCCTTCTTGACCGAGATGTTGCACGCCGAATCGGCGACCGGTCCGAGCGTGGTGCGCACGGCGGTGGCCAGGCCCAGGCCGTAGTCGGTGCTGTCGTCGACGACGCAGACCTTCTTGTTCTTGAGCGTGTTCTTCAGGTAGTTCGCGACCGACGGACCCTGCACGCCGTCATTGGCCAGACCGCGGAAGAAGGTCTTCCAGCCGTTCTCGCTCAGCGTCACGTTGGTGGCCGAGGCGGTGGCGGCGACCAGGCCGGCCTGGTCGAAGACGGTGCCGGTGGCCTTCGTCTCGCCGGAGAAGGCCGGGCCGACCAGGCCGATGGTGAACTTGTCGTCGACGATCTGCGGTGCGATGCCCGTCGCCTTCTGCGGGTCGCCTTCGGTGTCGAAGGTCTTGAGCGTCACCTGGCAGCCCGGGTTGGCCGCGTTGTGCTTGTCGATGGCGAGCTGCACGCCGTCCTTGATGTTGATGCCGAGCGCGGCATCAGGACCGTTCAGGGCACCAGCCATGGCGATGGAGACCGGCGGGCAGGTCGCCTTGCCGTCGCCGGCGGGATCGGCGGGAGTCGCGCCCCCGGCGGCCTTGATCTCCGCGCCGTTCTCGTCGATCTGCACCTGCTCCACGATCTTGAGATTCGAGCCGGCGGCGCCGCTCTGCTTCGGTTCGGACTGGCTGCATCCCGCCACACCGAACACGATCAGACCGGCACTGCCGACTGCAAGAGCATTCCGAGCTACGCGACTGCGCACGCTTCACCTCCGGGTCATGGTTACGTGGCACCGGACGTGGCCCGACTCTTCGCAGGTAAGGCCCGATGTCCGCTACTTCGCGTAGACAGTAACCAACACGACGCGGCGATACGCGCTGTTGAGCGATGCTCGCCAACCTTGTGTCGAGCGGACCTGTGTAAATGCTGCGGCCCGAAACACAGAGTTAACGAGAGCCGGCGCCGCGACTCAGTCGGCTGACGGCTCTGTCGCTTCCGCGACCGGCGGATCCAGCGTCTCGACGACGACCTCGGCCACCCGCTTCATGGTGGTGCGACGGTCCATCGCCGCCCGCTGAATCCACTTGAACGCCTCGGGTTCGGACATGCCCTGCTTGGTCTGCAGGATGCCTTTGGCGCGCTCGACGAGCTTGCGGGTCTCCAGCCGGTCCGACAGTGAGAGGACTTCCTTCTCCAAGGCCCTCACCTCACCGAAGCGGCTGACCGCGACCTCGATGGCCGGCACCAGGTCCGTGATGGAGAACGGCTTGACCAGGTAGGCCATGGCACCCGCGTCACGGGCCCGTTCAACCAGCTCACGCTGAGAAAACGCAGTCAGGATCACGATGGGCGCGATGCGCTTGGCGGCGATCTCGGAGGCTGCGTCGATACCGTCGCGGCGCGGCATCTTCACGTCCATGATCACCAGGTCGGGCTTCAGCTTTTCGGCGAGCTCGACCGCTTCCTGCCCGTCGCCGGCCTCGCCGACGATCTCGTAGCCCTCCTCGCGGAGCATCTCCGCCAGGTCCAGCCGGATGAGCGCCTCATCCTCGGCCACGAGAACACGGCGTGGTGCGACGTCATCAGTTGTTGGCCCGGTCATCCCCACATTGTCGCGTGCGGAGCCCCGCAAGGCGACCTCGGGGCGCGGCGTGGCCGCCAGAATCACATCAACTATGGTGGTACACCGCACCGCCGAAACGCCCTCGTATCCCAACTGGCAGAGGAAACGGATTCAAAACCCGTGCAGTGTGAGTTCGAATCTCACCGAGGGCACCAAAACTCGCCGCTAAACTGCACGCATGGGGGCACTGCGAGTCACTGCGGATGGGCTGTTCGCCGTTGCCGGTCAACTCGAGCAGCATGCCCAAGCTCTGTCCGCGCACACCATCAGCGGTGCGCCGCTGCCTGCCGGCCAGTCCACCGCTGATGTCGTCGCCGAAATCCAGACCCGCGTTGATGCCGCATCCACCGCGCATGCCGAACGCATCTGGTCCGTCGCGTCCACACTGACCGCCGCCGGACGTGCCTATACCGAGTCCGACCGCTCAGCCTCGGCAGCATTGGCGGAATAGCCTCCATGGCCGAACTCGAACTGCCGACACTGGCACAGATCACCGATTGGGATGTTCAGCACCTGGTCGACGCCGCAGCGCAATGGACCAAGACTGCCGACCTGTGGGAGAACTCATTCCACGACGTCTGGCAGGGCACCCTGCGCCCCGGCGGCACCACGTGGGAAGGCAGCGCCGCGGAGAACGCACAGGACGTCGCCTGGCGTGATCTGGTCAAGGTCCGCGGGTCGGCCGACGCGCTGCGGACCGCCGCCAATATCGCCCACACCGGCGCGGCGTCGCTCTCTGATGTCAAACGACTGGCACTAAACGCAATTGACGAAGCACGCACCAACGAGTTCGCGGTCGCCGACGACCTGTCGGTGACCGAGGTCAGGTACCGGTTCGTGGCCAGGGAACGCGAGTCGCGCGAGTCGATCGCCGACGACCACACCGCCGACATCCGGCACCTCGCCGCGAATCTCGTTGCGCTGGACCGGGATATCGCGCACCGACTGCGGGCGACCATGTCCGGGATCGGCGCCCCGATCTATTCAGTGTGAGCGCCTCCCCGGCGCCTGAGACGCCGGGGAGGCCTCGCCCAGACCCGGGACTATGAGCCCTGGTGCTGGTGTGTCTTGCTGTCGGTCGACGAGTCCTTGCCACCGCCATCGCCGTTGGCCCGACCGGCCGGTTTTGCCGGTTCGTTCGCCGCAGCCGGGGTCTGCTTCTTGGCTTTGCCGGGCTTCTTGCCCGCCTTGCCCTTGGTACCCGCTTTGCCGCTGTCCGACTTGTCCTGCGTCGCACCATCTTTGGTCTGAGTCTTGGACTCGTTCGTCGCCGACGGCGTGGTGCCCGACTTGGGCGTGTCCGAACCGGACGAATCAGTCTGCGACGTTTCCGACTTCGGGGTCTCGGCCTTCGGGGTCTCGGCCTTCGGGGTCTCGGCCACCGCCGGGGTCTCGGCCTTCGTGTCGTCGACCTTGGGAGTCTCGGTCTTCGGGGTCTCGGTCTTCGGGGTCTCGGCCTTCGTGTCGTCGACCTTGGGGGTCTCCGTCTTGGGCTCCTCGGTCTTGGTGCCCTCGGTCTTGGTCTCCACAGCCTTCGGGTCGACAGCCCCGGCGGCTTCGTGCTCGGCGGCGTCAACCACCTTCACGTCGCCGGATTCCGACTTGTCGCCGGCCTTGGCATGCTCGGCAGTGTCTTTCGAACCGCCCACCTGAGACTTCAACTCCTTGGCGGCCAGGTTCGCGGCCGCGACGGTATCCGCACTGACCGAGGCTGCCGCAGGCGCCAGACTTGCGGTGGCATTCGCTTGCGCCGCAGCTGGTTTGAAGATTCCCGAGATCAGACTCTGGAACGCCTTGACGGCGTTGGCGAACGCGGTCTGCAACGAAGCAGTGAACGACGTGAACGCCTTCTGGAACTGAGCGAACGCCTTCTGGATCAATTCGGCCAGTGCCACGATCGGTGAGACGATGACGGGCGGCAGACCGATGGCGTCAGAGATCACCTTCACCGCCAGCTTGGCCGTCCAGTCGGCCTGGAAGATGCCGTAGCCGGTGTCCGTGCCTGGCACGCCATCGCGGGTGGTGTAGATGAACAACGGGCCGGTGTAGGTCAGCGCCCGCCAGGTGGTGATGAAGTCCTGGATGAAATCGGCCTGCTTCTGGTTGCTGGTCGGATCCACGACGCCGAGTTGGTCGAGCACGGTCTGGAAGCCGTACTCGGTGGCCCAGATCAGCTTTTGGCCGTCACCGTTCTGCACCATGATCGCCCGCATCTGCTGCACCTGGTACAGCGCCGAGAACGGGTTCAAGGCACCACCCTGGGAGAACTTCAACACCTGGTTGAACTCATACGGGTGGACCGAGATCGCGTCGAAAAAACCTTTGGCGCCAGCGGCATACATCGCCGCCAGGAAGGTTTGTGGAGACGCGGTCAAGCCGAAAAAGTCCTGAATCGGAGCCAGAGCACCCGCGATGACCGTGGAAGTGGGGTCCGCACCCACAGTCCCGTCGCCGCCCTTGAGCGTGGTGTAGACCGCCTTCAGGATTGCGGTGTATTTGACGGGATCCATCGGCTGGAAGAAGGTGGCGCTGTTGGGCTCGTTCCAGACTTCGTACGCGGAGATGACGTCGCCGTACCGGGTGGCAACCTGCTTCACGAAGTCGGCGTAGACGGCCGGATCGGGCGCACCCGCGCCGGGGATGGTGCCACTGGGCGCTGCCCACAGCGGCGTGTGGCTGACGACAGCCAGCACACCCATGTTGTGGGCGCGAGCGGCGTCCATCACGTTGTTCATCAGCTGCCAGTTGGCGTCGTTCGGCAGATCATTGGGACCTGTCATCTTGATCAACGCCCACGGCACGAAGACCCGGATGTTCTGCACCCCGATCGACTGCAGCTGGTCCAGCGTCTTGTTGATGTCCGCCGGCGACAGCCCATAGAGGCTCGAGTCGGCGATGCCGACGCTCGACGCCTCCGGATCGATCTCCGCGGTGGGTATGACGTCGATCGCCACCGACCGGGGCTGCGTCGGCGCCACGTGGCTGTACGCGCACAGGACGGCCAACGGCATGAATACGACAACGACTCTCAACATCAGAGCTCGGACCAGACGGTTCACCGCAGTCCCCTTTCCACCTGGTCATCGCCACTGATCGATGACGCGTAGGCAGTTAATTTACTGCGCCGACAACAACTAAAGGTGTCCAAATACGAAATCAGATTGAAATAATCCAGTCATGCGTATTAGGCAAATATAGAGCCAGGCTAAATACCTCTGGTATGTTCGCATGTAGCTAATCAATATCACTTTGCTAATTCGCCATAAGCAAGGATTTTGGCCTAGTTTTCCCAGTTCATATGCGCTAGATGACGATCGAGGTCACCATTCGACGCCATCGTCGAATATCTGGCAATTTTGATATTGATCCGCCTCGTACCTATTTTTCAGTTGCGGCGAAGGGCCGTCCAGTACCAACCAAAATCCCGGCCTCCGGGCCCCGGAAATGGCCAGAGCAACTGGCCATTATGGGTACCGCGGTGGCCTGATGTTTCGCCGTCAGCGGAGTATCCGCAGGCGAGCACCAAATCCGGCCCTGCGCGTCTACCCTTGACCCATGGCGATCATGGACGACGCTCGCCTCGCCGGTAGCGCCGCGACTCCGAACGCCGACCTGGTCGCTGCGGTGCGCCGCTCGGTGTGTGTGCCGACCGCGACTGTCCGTGAGTGCCTTCACCCCGACGCCGACATCCTGAGCCCGACCGTGGCCCGCAGCCGCCGAATCCTGACCCGCACCAGCCGCCTCGGCGCGATGCTCAGCGTCTTCTTCGCGTTCCAGGCCTTGTCCACGGGCCCGTACACGATGTGGATCGGCACGGTCAACCTGGCCAGCGCGGCGCTGTTCCTGATCGTGCCCAAGCTCTACCGGTTCGGCGAGCTGGTCGCGCCCGCGGCCTTCGTGCTCATCGCCTACACCACGGTCACCGTCGTGACCATCAACATCGGCACCGGCTCCGGCATCCTGCTGTATTTCGCCGTGGCCGGCGCGATCGCCCTGTTGATCGTGGGACTCGAACATCTGGCCTTTGCGGCCGTCGTCGCCGCGGTCGGCATCGTCGCCGCGACCATCCTGGAATTCACGATCCCGGCGCACACCGGGGCGCAGACCGAGTTGGAAAGCCGGGTGTCGTTCGTCATCACAGCGGTGTCCGCCTGCCTGATCGTGATGGCGACCGTCTGGTCCGTCCTGCGCGAGAACGCCATCGCCCAGCGCGCCATCCAAGCCGAGTATCTGCGGTCCGAGTCGCTGTTGGCGAACATCCTGCCTGAGTCCATCGCGCAACGACTCAAGGATCCGGCGCATACGGTGATCGCCGACAAATTCGACGACGCCTCAATCCTTTTCGCCGATATCGCCGGGTACACCCAGCGTGCCAGCGACACTGCCCCTGCCGATCTGGTCCAGTTCCTGGACACGCTGTATACCGATCTGGACGCACTGGTCGATCGGCACGGCCTGGAGAAGGTCAAGACCAGCGGTGACTCGTACATGGTGGTCAGCGGGATACCGCACGGGCGCGCCGATCACCTCGAGGCGCTGGCCTGTCTGGCTCTGGACTTCAACGACGCGGTGCGCGAACTGACCGACTCGAAGGGGCGCCCCGTCCCGGTCCGTATCGGCCTCGCCGCCGGCCCGGTGGTGGCCGGTGTCGTCGGTTCCCGCAAGTTCTTCTACGACGTCTGGGGCGACGCGGTCAACGTCGCGTCGCGGATGGAGAGCACCGACGTCGCCGGGCGAATCCAGGTGCCGCACAACGTGTATGAACGCCTCCAGCATGCCTACGAATTCGAGGAGCGCGGCGAGATCGACGTCAAGGGCAAGGGTGTGATGCACACCTGGTACCTGACCGGGCGACTGTCCGCGGCCGGCGCCTCGCGGGCCGACGGCGCTCAGTCCAGCCCGTGCTCGATGGCGTAACGCGCCGCTTCGACCCGATTGGCCACCTGCAGCTTGCGGAACGTCGCTTGCACGTGGTTCTCGACTGTGCGGTGGCTCAGAGTCAGACGTTCGGCAATCTGCTTGGCGGTCAAGCCTTTTGCCACGTAGCGGAGAATCTCGGTCTCCCGTTCCGTCAGGCCCGCTGCCGGGTCCGCGCCCGGCGCCTTGGCGATGCGCCGGTGCTCCCCCAGCACCAGCCCGGCGAGCCCTGGAGTGAACACCGCGCGCCCCTCGCCCGTCGCACGGACCGCGTCGGCCAGCTCTGCCTTGGAGGCGCTCTTCACCAGATATCCGGTGGCGCCGGCCTTTACCGCCTCCAGCACGTCGTCGCGCTCGTCGGAAGCCGACAGCACCAGTACCCGGCTGGCCGGTGACACCGCCAGCACCTGGGTGGTCGCCTCGACCCCGCTGCCGTCGGACAGACGCATGTCCATCACCACCACCTGGGGCTTGACCACCGCGGCCCGACGTCCCGCGGCCCCGACCCCGTCAGCGGTGGCCACCACGGTGAAACCCGAGTCCTCGAGATCGCGGGCTACTGCGTCGCGCCAGATCGGGTGGTCGTCGACCACCATGACCGTCAGATCGGACGGTTGCGGCTCAGGCATCGATGCCCTCCGTTCTCGGCACGGTCAGCTCCCACTCGGTGCCGGCTCCCGGCGACGTCGTCAGCTCGGCGGCACCGCCGAGCGATTCCAGCCGTCCCACAATGGATTTCGTCACGCCCATGTGCCCCTCCGCGGCCGCCTGCGCCAACCGTCCGTCGGCAATGCCCACCCCATCGTCGCGGATACTCACCACCACCTGGTCCCCCAAGTCTTCGACGAGGACGAAAGCCCGGGCCTCCGGACCCGCGTGCGCAGCCGTGTTGCCCAGCACGTTGGCCACCGCGGCATCGAGCTCGCCCGCCACGGCCGCGTCGAGCAGCACCGGGTCCGGCGGCACGCTCACCGCGACACGGTCCCCGGCGCGAGCCCGCAGCATTTCCCCGACGTCGACCAGACCACCCGTCGCCTCGTCCAGGCCGGAGCTGACCAGCCGGCGCAGCGCCCGTTCCTGCTCACCGGCCAGCTGCGCGAGTTCCGTTGTCTCACCGCCGATTTCCCGCCCCTTGCGGGCCACCAGTGCCAGTACCTGAATGGCCCCGTCGTGCACCTGCCGGGACAGCCGCTCACGCTCGGCGGTCGCCGCCGCCAATCGGATCGCGCGCTGCAGTTCAGCGTGGGCCCGGCGGGCGGTCTGGGCGGCCATCCCGACCGCGAGTCCCACCGCCAACTCGATGACAAGCGTCGCCTGCCGCCCCAGATTGGGGTCGAAGTAGCCCTTCAGCACCGCACCAGCCGCCGTCACCAACAGGCCGACGCCCATGCCCGCCACCGGCCCCAGCTGGATCGCCGCCGACAACGTCGCGTTGGTGGCCCACAACGTCGTCGGCCACGACTGGTTGCCGGCGATCCACGCCGGAGACGCCACCAGATCGGTCGACAACACCAGCAGCACCACCACCAGCACCTCGACCAGCACCCAGCCCGTCCGCCTGCCGAAGCCGCGCAGATAGGCCACCGCACACGCCACGCTCCAGGCCATGAGGACCCCGAACAGCGCCCACGTGACGGAGGGGTGCCGCAGATCGTCATTCACGGCGAGCTGAAAACCCAAGGCGTACAGGCAGCTGAGCAGCCGGAAGCCCTGCGCGGCCCGCCACAGCGGGGCGGCGGGGTCCGGCTCGGAAGCGAGGTGCACGGCCACTACATCACTTTGGACAGGAAGGCCTTCGTGCGTTCATGTTTCGGGTTGGCCATCACCTCACGCGGGGCGCCGCGCTCGACCACCACGCCGGCGTCCATGAACACCAGCTCGTCGGCGACCTCGCGCGCGAAGCCCATCTCGTGGGTGACCACCACCATCGTCATGCCCAGCTGGGCCAGATTCTTCATAACCGCGAGCACGTCCCCGACCAGCTCGGGGTCCAGAGCCGAGGTTGGCTCGTCGAACAGCATCAGTTTGGGCTCCATCGCCAGCGCACGGGCGATCGCAACCCGCTGTTGCTGGCCTCCGGACAACTGGGCCGGATACGCGTCGGCCTTGCTGGACAACCCGACCTGGTCGAGCAGTTCCCGCGCGCGGCTCAGCGCCACAGCGCGCTTGACGCCCTTGACATGGACCGGTGCCTCGACGATGTTCTCCAGCGCGGTCCGGTGCGGGAACAGATTGAAATGCTGGAACACCATGCCGACGTCGCGGCGCTGGCGGGCGGCTTCCCGGGGCGGGAGTTCATGCAGCTTGCCGCCGCGCTCGCGGTACCCGACCAGCTGCTCGTCGACGTACAGCCGTCCGGCGCTGACCTGCTCCAGGTGATTGATACACCGCAGGAACGTCGACTTGCCGGAACCGGAGGGACCGACGAGCACGAGAACCTGGCCACGCTCGACTTCCAGGGAGACGCCCTTGAGTACCTCCAAGGCACCAAAGTTCTTGCACACCTGCTCGGCGCGCACCATGAGGGTCATGCGGGCACACCCCCGTGGTCTCCCAGTTGTGCCCGGGCAAGGGCCTCAAGCTGTTTGGTCGTCAGCTTCCGCGACGCCCCCCGCGAGAAGTACCGCTCCAGGTAGAACTGCCCGACCATCAGCACGCTGGTGATGACCAGGTACCAGGTGGCGGCCACCAACAGCAGCGGAATGGGCTGGAAGAGCACCGCCGAGATGTCGCGGGTACGCGTGTAGAGCTCGAGGGTGTACGGCACGGCGGTGACCAGCGAGGTGGTCTTGAGCATGCTGATCAACTCGTTGCCGGTGGGCGGCACGATCACCCGCATCGCCTGCGGCAGGACCGTGCGCCGCATGGTCATCCACCACGACATGCCGAGGGCGACCGACGCCTCCGTCTGCCCCTCCGGGACGGAAATGATTCCGGCACGGATGATTTCGGCCATGTAGGCGGCTTCGTTGAGGCCCAGTCCGATGAACGCCATCTCGAACGCCAGCGACAGACCCTGCAGCTGGATGTGGAACAGCGACGGGCCGAACGGCACCCCGATCTGGATGTTCTGGTAGATCGACGGGAACAGGCCCCAGAACACCAGCTGCACGTACACCGGAGTACCGCGGAAAATCCACAGATAGCCCCACGCGACCGCCCGGAACACCGGGTTGGGCGACAGCCGCATCACGGCCAGGATGACGCCGAGCACCAACCCGATCGTCATCGCATAGATGGTGAGCTGCAACGTATTCCAGGCCGCCTCGGCCACCCGCTCGTCGAGCAGGTACTTGAGGTAGGTGTCCCACCCGTAGGCCTCGTTGGTGGCGGCACCGTAGACGAACAGGCCGGCGATGACGAGGATCGCGACGGCCCCCACCCACCGCCACGGGTGTCGTAGCGGCACCGCGTCGATGGCAGCAGGCCCGTGCGGGGCAGCCGCCGACTCAGCACTCGTCACGTCAGCTGGTGGCCCCGTTGACGACCGGCTTGTCGATCATCCCGGCCTGCACGCCCCAGCTGGTCGCGATCTGCTTGTAGGTGCCGTTGTCGATCAGGTGCTGCAGCGCCTGCAACAGCGACTGGGCCAACGGGGACCCCTTCTTGACCGGCCAGCCGTACGGCGACGAATTGAAGACCTCGCCCGCCTGCACCAGCTTGCCGCCCGTCTGCTTGATCGCCCACAGCGTCACCGGCGAATCAGCCGACATGGCGTCAGCCTGGCCGACGACGACCGCATTGGCGGCCTGGTCCTGGTTGTCGAACTTCACCACGTCGATGGGCGGCTTGCCGGCGTCGGTGCACGTCTTGGACTTGGCGGGCAGTTCCTCGGTGTCCTGCACCGTGGTCGACTCGACCGCCACCTTCTTGCCGCAGGCGTTGTTCGGGTCGATCTGGCCACCCGCGCGCTGCGCCCACAGGCTGCCGGCCGAGAAGTAGGTGACGAAGTCGACCTGCTGCTCACGCTGCTTGCTGTCGGTGAACGACGACATCCCGACGTTGTAGGTGCCGGCCTGGATCGCCGGGATGATCTTGGAGAAGTCCGATTCCTCCCGGTAGTCGACCGTCAGGCCGAGCGTCTGGGCGATGGCATTCATCAGGTCGACATCGAATCCGACGATCTTCCCGGTGCTCGAATCCTTGTACTCGTTGGGCGCGTACGGAAGGTTCACGCCGACGATCAGCTTGCCGCTGGACTTGATGGCCTCCGGCACGGTGTTGGCGATCGACTCGACCTTGGCGGCCGGAGCGGCCGACGAACTCGACGCGGGCGACGTGGATTCGGTGTTCTTCGTGCAGCCCGACAGCGCCAATGCGCTACTGGCAGCCACCACCACTGCAATGCGCCATGCTGTGCCCCGACGGGTCCGACTGACACCTGACACGTTGCCTCTTCCCTACTGCTTCACTCTGTACCGATCACACCTGCCATGACTTGGGAGCACCTTATCGGCACTGTGGTCATCAAGCGTGCCAATCGACGGTTGTCCACCGTGAAAAACAGGGTCGTCCGAACTCTGCGCAGCCCGCGTCAAATATGTGAGACTGCGTCAATGACCACGCAAACTCCGCCAAGTCTGTTGCAGCACCTGTGGAAATCCGCCCTCATCTCGGGCCTGCTCGCCGTAGCACTCGGTGCGGCCGTGTTGGCCTGGCCCGGCATCACCATCCTGGTGGCCGCGATCGCGTTCGGCGCCTACCTGCTCATCAGCGGCATCGGCCAGGTGGTGTTCGCCTTCAGCCTGCACATCTCGGCCGGTGGCCGGGTGCTGGCCTTCATCAGTGGCGCGGCATCCCTGGTGCTCGCCGTGCTGGCGTTCCGCCACATCGGCGATGCCGTACTGCTGCTGGCCATCTGGATCGGCATCGGCTTCATCTTCCGTGGGGTGGCCACCACCGTGTCGGCGATCAGCGACCCCACCCTTCCAGCCCGCGGCTGGAACATCTTCCTCGGCATCATCAGCCTGATCGCGGGCTTCGTCGTGCTGGGCTCGCCGATCGAGTCGATCGGCACGTTGGCACTGGTAACCGGCATCTGGCTGGTGGTCACCGGCGTCGCCGAAGTGATCACCGCGTTCGGAATCCGCAAGGGCGCCAAGGCTGTTGACAAGGCCATCGACGAGGCGACGACCAACGCCTGAGGCCGCTGACCGGAATGTGCTGTGTGGCCGGGCGCACGTGTGCGCCTGGCCACACAATTGCCTGTTCGGCAGGTCTAGACCACCACCCGCATGAACTACTACAGTAAGTCGTAGATCAATCCCTCCGGCTCGGGGCAGGCTCAATGGACGCACTGGACGTATCGAGGTGGCAGTTCGGGATCACCACCGTCTACCACTTCATCCTGGTCCCGCTGACCATCGGCCTCGCGCCGCTGTTGGCCGTCATGCAGACCATCTGGGTGGTGACCGGCAACCCGGCCTGGTATCGGCTCACCAAGTTCTTCGGCAAGCTGTTCCTGATCAACTTCGCCCTCGGCGTGGCCACGGGCATCGTGCAGGAATTCCAGTTCGGGATGAACTGGAGTGAGTACTCACGATTCGTCGGTGACGTGTTCGGCGCGCCCCTGGCGCTGGAGGGCCTGGCCGCATTCTTCTTCGAATCCACCTTCCTCGGCCTGTGGATCTTCGGCTGGACCAAACTGCCCCGACTGGTGCACCTGGCGTGTATCTGGATCGTCGCGTTCGGCGTGAACGCGTCGGCGTTCTTCATCATCTCGGCCAACTCGTTCATGCAGCATCCAGTTGGCGCGCACTACAATCCGGAGACCGGACGGGCAGAGCTCACCAGCATCTGGGAGCTGTTGACCAACAACACGGGCATCGCGGCGTTCACGCACACGGTCGGCGGCGCGATCCTGACGGCCTCGACCTTCGTCGCGGCGATCAGCGCCTGGTGGATGGTGCGCGGCGGCAACACCGAAGAATCGCGCACCATGTTCCGCCCGGCCGCCATGCTGGGCTGTTCCATCGCGCTGGTCGCAGCGGCCTCGCTCGGGCTAACCGGGGACTTCCAGGGCAAGCTGATGTTCGTCCAGCAGCCCATGAAGATGGCGTCGGCAGAATCGTTGTGCCACACCGAAACCGACCCGGACTTCTCGGTCCTGACCATCGGTACCCACAACAACTGCGACAGCGTCACGCACGTCATCGAGGTGCCGTACGTGCTGCCCTTCCTGGCCGAGAGCAAGTTCGAGGGCGTCCGATTGGAGGGCGTGCAGGACCTGCAGAAGGAATACGTCGCCAAGTACGGCCCGGGTGACTACCGACCCAACCTGTTCGTCACCTACTGGTCGTTCCGCATGATGATCGGATTGCTGGCCTTCCCAGGGCTTTTCGCGCTCACCACCCTGTGGTTGACGCGCAAGGGCCGAATCCCGACGCAGCGGTGGCTGAGCATCTTCGCACTGGTGACGCTGCCCATGCCGTTCCTGGCCAACAGCGCAGGCTGGGTCTTCACCGAGATGGGCCGCCAACCCTGGGTGGTCGCCAACAACCCGACCGGCGACCCGAACCTACATCTCACGATCCGGCAAGGCGTGTCAGACCACAGCGCGGGCACGGTCTGGATCTCCCTGATCACCTTCACCACGCTCTACGCGCTGCTGGCCGTCATCTGGTTCTGGCTGCTACGCCGCTACACGCTCGAGGGGCCACTCGAACACGACGCCGAACCGACACCACCCACCCCACCCGACAGCGACGACGTCGCCCCACTGTCGTTCGCGTACTAGGAAGGGGCAGCCATGACACTTCAGAACCTCTGGTTCGTCATCCTGGCCGTGCTCTTCCTGGGCTTCTTCGTCCTGGAGGGGTTCGACTTCGGCGTCGGCATGCTGATGGAGTTCTTCGGGCGCACCGACAGTGCTGTCAAAGGCGACCCGGAACAGCACCGCCGCGCCGCACTGAACACCATCGGACCGGTGTGGGACGGCAACGAGGTCTGGATCATCACCGCGGGCGCCGCGATGTTCGCGGCGTTCCCGGGCATGTACGCCACGCTGTTCTCGGGCCTCTACCTGCCACTGCTGGCCATCCTGGTCGGCATGATCGTGCGGGTCTGCGCCATCGAATGGCGCGGCAAGATCGACGATCCGCAGTGGCGCCGGCGGGCCGACATCGGCATCGCCATGGGCTCCTGGCTGCCCGCCGTGCTGTGGGGCGTGGCCTTCGCCTCCATCCTGCGCGGCCTCCCGGTCGACGCCCGCCATCAGATTCAGCTGTCGGCCGGCGACGTGCTCAACCCCTACTCGCTGCTCGGCGGCATCGCCACGGCCAGCCTGTTCGCATTCCACGGCGCGGTGTTCGTCACGCTCAAAACCGAAGGGGCCGTGCATGATGACGCGCGCCGCTTCGCCACCCGACTGACCGTTCCGGTGACCTTGATCGTCGCCGCGTTCGGCATCTGGACCCAGGTGGCCTACGGCGACGACGTGACCTGGATAGCACTGGGAATCGCTGTGGTGGCACAGCTTTCGGCCGTCCGGCTGGTGTGGACGCGCCGCGCCGACGGCTGGGCATTCGCGGCGACGGCGGCGGTCGTGGCCGCCGTGGTCGCGCTGCTGTTCGGCTGCCTGTATCCGAATCTCATTCCGTCCACCCTCGACCCGGCGTGGAGCCTGACCATCCACAACGCGTCGTCGTCGCGGTACACCCTCAAGGTGATGACCTGGGCCGCGCTGCTGCTCACGCCGCTGGTGATCGCCTACCAGGGCTGGACGTACTGGGTATTCCGGCAACGGATTTCGGCCGAGCACATCCCGGCTTCCATCGGGTTGTCCCGGAACGGCGGGCCGCACTGACCCGATCGTCGACCAATCCCCGCATGACCGCCGGTCTGCGGCGGCATCTGACAGCCACGGTCGGCAGCGGGGTCGTCATCACTGCCGCGGCGCTCGCCGCGGCAGTGCTCACCGCGCAGGTGGTGGCCGGGGTCATCACCACCGGCGCACCGCTGTCGCATTGGGCGCCAAAGCTGGCGGCGGTCGCCGCACTGTGGGCGGTGCGCGCCGGCGCCCAGTGGTGGCAGGCCCGGTTGAGCCAGCACGGCGCCACCGCGATGATCGCCGACCTCGATGCACAGGTGCTCACCGTCGTCGCCGCACTGCCGCCGCACCGTCGCCAGGCGGTGCACGACGAGGCCGCGATCCTGCTGACCCGCGGCCTGGACGGACTGCGGCCGTACTTCACCCGCTACCTGCCCGCCGTGGTCATGTCCGTGTTGCTGACGCCGGCGGCCGTGATCGTGATCGCCGCCTACGACCTGAAATCCGCGGCGGTCGTGCTGATCGCGCTGCCGCTGATCCCACTGTTCATGGTGCTGATCGGCGTCATGACAACCGAGCGGTCAGCGGCCGCACTGGCCGCCATGGCCACCCTGCAGTCGCGTCTGCTCGACCTCATCGCGGGCATTCCGACCCTGCGCGCCCTCGGCCGCGCCGAGGGCGCCGCGCCACGCATCACCGAACTGTCTGACGCACATCGGCATTCGGCCCTGGCCACGCTTCGTATCGCGTTCCTGTCGGCACTGGTCCTCGAATTGCTGGCGACGCTGGGGGTGGCGCTGGTCGCCGTCGGCGTCGGTCTGCGGCTGGTCAGCGGTGGGGTCACGCTGCCGGTCGCCCTGACCGTCCTGCTGCTGGCCCCCGAGGTGTTCTGGCCGCTGCGCCGCGTCGGCGTGGAATTTCATGCGGCCCAGGACGGCAAGGTCGCCTTCGGGCAGGCCTACCGCCTACTGGCAGCCGCCGGGCAACCCGAATCCGGCACCGCACGGATCGGGGCGCGGCCGACCATCGAGTTGGAGCAGGTCAGCATCGACGGCCGCGACGGGCCGGCGCCGCACCGGCTGACGCTGCGGGCCGCGCCCGGCGCGGTGACCGTGCTGACCGGGCCCAACGGCAGCGGGAAAAGCACGGCGCTGCAGGCGATTCTGGGGCTGACGCCGCCCGACGCAGGCCGGGTACTCATCGGAGATGACGCGCACCGACTCGACGTCGCCATGCTGGACCGGCAGCACTGGTGGCAACAGATCGGCTGGCTGCCCCAACGGCCGGTACTGGTTCCGGGCACCGTGCGGGAGAACCTGGAACTGCTCGGCACCCTCCCCGACCTCGACGGTGCCTGCGGCGCATCGGGATTCGACGAGGTGCTGGCCACGCTGCCCGCCGGACTGGACACCGTGCTGGGCCGCGGTGGCTCCGGGCTGTCGCTGGGCCAGCGGCAGCGGCTGGCGCTGGCCCGGGTCCTCGGCAGGCCCTGCCCGGTACTGCTGCTCGACGAACCGACCTCACATTTGGACGCCGAGCTGGAAGTCCAGGTACTGCACGCGATCCGGGCCCGCGCCGAGGCCGGCGCCACCGTCCTGGTCGTCGGACACCGCGACGCGGTGCTGGCCATCGGCGACGAGGTCGTCCAGGTGGGAGGTGCTTCCCGTGTCCACAGTTAGATTCGCGATCGCGTTGCTCCGACCCCGTCTCCCGCGTCTGGCGCTGGCGGTCTTCCTCGGGTCCGCGGCGCTCGGCAGCGCCCTCGCCCTGGCCGGGGTGTCGGCGTGGCTGATCACCCGGGCCTGGCAACAACCGCCGATTCTCCAGTTGTCCGTCGCGGTGGTGGCGGTTCGGCTGTTCGGCATTTCCCGTGGGGTACTGGGCTATTGCGAACGCCTGGCATCGCACGACGTGGCCCTACGGGCCGCCGGCCGGGCCCGCACCGAGCTGTACCGGCGCCTGTGCGCCGCACCACCGGCGACGGTGCTGCGCCTGAGCAGCGGCGAATTGGTCTCGCGCGCAGGCGCTTCCGTCGACGATCTGGCCGACACCCTGGTGCGCTCGGTGCTACCCATCGCCGTGGCGACGGTGCTTTCGACTGCCTCGGTGATCGTCATCGCCCTCATCTCCCCCGCCGCGGCCCTGGCCCTCGCGGCCGGGTTGGTGGTCGTCGGTGGGTGGGCGCCGTGGCAGGCGGCCCGCGCTGCGGAGGCTACCGAGCGCCTTGCCGCAGAACATCATTCAGACCGCGACGGGGCCGTCATGCTGGCCCTCGACCATGCCGCGGAACTGGCGGTGGCCGGCCGACTGACCGACGTCATCGCGCAGGCCACCGAGGACCACCGGCGCTGGGGCGACGCCGCCGACCGCGCCGCCCGACCCGCCGCCGTGGCCGCCGCGGTCCCGATCCTGGCCACCGGTGCGAGTGCCATCGCCGCGGTGCTGGCCGCCATCTCGCTGACCTCGACCGTCGCGCCCACCACGCTGGCGGTCCTCATGCTGCTGCCGCTGTCGGCGTTCGAGGCAACCGGCGCCCTGCCGGCCGCGGCGGTGCAGCTGACGCGGGCCCGCATCGCCATCGCGCGGCTGACCGGCATGCTGACCGACGATGCCGACGACCGCGTCCTCACGGCCGTCCCACCGCTCGAGCCGGCGGCCGGCGATCGAGTTGCCGTGCTGGGGGCCAGTGGCCGCGGCAAGACCACCTTGCTGTTGTCGACTGCCGACCGCTTCCGCGAAACCGATTCACCGGCAGGGTTTTTCGCCGAGGATGCGCACCTGTTCGACACCACGCTGCGCGACAACCTCCTGGTGGCCCGAGGCGATGCCACCGACGGTGAACTCACCACCGCCCTGGAACAGGTCGGCCTGGGTCCGTGGCTGGCGACGCTGCCCGACGGCCTGTCCACCCTGCTCGCCGGCGGGGCCGCCGCCGTATCGGCCGGCCAACGGCGCCGACTGCTGCTCGCCCGCGCCCTGCTGACCGACTTCCCCGTGGTGCTCCTCGACGAACCGACCGAACACCTCGACGCGGCGGACAGCGAGCGGTTACTCACCGAACTCCTCACTCCGGGTGCACTGTTCGGCGCCGACCGCGCGGTGGTGGTGGCCACCCACCATCTGCCGGCGAACCTGGACTGCAGGGTGCTGGACCTCAGCAACGGCGGGTACCCTGCGCAGTCATGAGCATGTATCCCGGTGGCGGGTATCCCCCGCCGCCACCGCCGCCGTACGCCAACGCGACATACGGGCCCTACACGGCGGCTCCGCGCAACGGCATGGGCACCACCGCGCTGGTGCTGGGCATAGTGGGACTACTGACCTCGTGGTCCGTGGTCGGTGGGCTGCTGTTCGGGCTCGGCGCCGTCGCGTGCGGCGTCATCGGTCGCAACCGGGTCAAAGAGGGACTCGCCGACAACGCCGTGGTGGCCGGCGCGGGCATCGCGCTGGGCGCACTGGCCACGGTCCTGGCGGTGGTGTTCGTCTTCGTGGTGATCGGCTTCTACCGCCAGGTCGGGTTCAGCGACTACACCAACTGCATGACGCGTGCCGGGCAGGACCAGAACGCGCAGAGCACCTGCGTCCAGGACTTCCGGAGCCGCATCGAGAAGGAGTTCGGCGTCAAGGTCGAGGGCTGAGACCGAAAGGCCTTAGCCCGGAAAGTGTTTGACGATGCCTTCCTGGGTCACCGTCGCCAGCACCTGGCCGGCCCGGTCGAAGAAGTGGCCGGACGCCAGACCCCGGGAGTCGGCCGCCACCGGCGACGTCGTCGAATACAGCACCCAGTCGTCGAACTTGATCGGCCGGTGGAACCAGACGGTGTGGTTCATGCTGACCGCGAAAATCCGGTCGTGGCCCCACGACAGCCCGTGGGTGGTGATGATCGAGTCCAACAGGGTCGTGTCCGACGAGTAAACCAGCGCCGCGGCGTGCAGCACCTGGTCGTCGGGCATGGCGCCCATCGTCTTGAGCCACACGCGATTGTGGTCGAGCTTGCCGCCCTTGTCGCGCATCACCCAGGCCGGGTCGTTGGTGTAGCGCCATTCGATCGGTTTGAGCGCCTCGACGAACAGCGGAACGGTCTCCTCGTAGCCCTTCAGCAGATCGTCAATCGTGGGCAGCGACAACGGATCCGGCACGGCAGGCGCCTTGACGCCATGCTCCAGGCTCCGTCCGCCGGCCAGGTGTGACACCAACGCCGTCGCCAGCAGCGTGTCGCCCTGCATGACGTCGACCCGGCGGTTGGCGAACCGCCGCTCGTCGCGCAGCCGGACCACCTTGAACTCCAGGTCCCGCTCCGGGTCGCCGCCGGCGATGAAGTGCGTCGTGATCGTCGTCGGCGGCAGCTTCGGCGGCACGGTGTGACTGGCGGCGACGAACGCCTGCGCCATCATCTGACCGCCGAAGGTACGGACCGGGTTCCGGCTGGGATGACCACCGGTGAAGGTGTCGTCATCGACCCGGGCGACGTCGAGAACCTTGAGCAGTTCCTCGAAATCAGCTGTCGTCACGTGTCGCTCCCGCTAGTGGTCTTCCTCCCCGATCCGGTGCACGTGGATCAGGTTGGTCGAGCCTACTGTGCCCGGCGGCGCGCCCGCGACGATGACCACCAGGTCACCGCGCTTGTAGCGGTCCAGCTCCAGCAGCGCCTTGTCGACCTCCTGGATCATGCCGTCGGTGCTGTCCATCTGCGGGACGATGAACGTCTCGGTCCCCCAGGTCAGCGCCAGCTGGCTGCGCACCTCCGGCAGGTCGGTGAACGCCAGCAGCGGCAGCGGGGTGTGCAGGCGGGACAGCCGGCGCACGGTGTCGCCGGACTGGGTGAACGCGACCAGCGCCTTGGCGTCCAGTCGCTCCCCGATGTCGCGGGCTGCGTAAGAGATGACGCCGCGTTTGGTGCGCGGCACGTGGGTCAACGGCGGCGCGTCCGTGGAGTTCGCTTCGACGGCTTTCACGATGCGCGCCATGGTCCGCACGGCCTCGAGCGCGTACTTGCCGACCGAGGTCTCACCGGAGAGCATCACGGCGTCGGCGCCGTCGAGAATCGCATTGGCGACGTCGGAGGCCTCGGCCCGGGTGGGCCGGGAGTTCTCGATCATCGACTCCAGCATCTGAGTGGCCACGATGACGGGCTTGGCGTTCTCCCTGGCCATCTGGATGGCGCGCTTCTGCACCAACGGCACTTCCTCGAGCGGCAGTTCGACGCCCAGGTCACCGCGCGCGACCATGACGGCGTCGAAGGCCAGCACGATGGCCTCGAGGTTGTCGACGGCCTCGGGCTTCTCCAGCTTGGCGATCACCGGCACCCGGCGGCCCACCTCGTCCATCACCTCGTGCACGAGTTCGATGTCGGCCGGCGACCGGACGAACGACAGCGCGATGAGGTCGACGCCGAGTTTCAGGGCGAACTTCAGGTCGGCGATGTCCTTCTCGGACAAGGCCGGCACGGACACGTTCATCCCGGGCAGGGACAGGCCCTTGTTGTTGCTGACCCGCCCGCCTTCAGTGACGGTACAGACCACGTCATTGCCGTCGACCTCGGTGACCGTCAGTCCGATGTTGCCGTCATCGACGAGCAGGCGGTCGCCGGCGACGGCATCATTGGCGAGCTGCTTGTAGGTGGTCGACACGCGGTCGTGGGTGCCCTCGCACTCATCCACGGTGATCCGCACCGTCTCGCCGGCGCGCCACTCGGTGGGTCCGTCAGCGAAGCGGCCGAGCCGAATCTTGGGGCCCTGCAGATCGGCCAGGATGCCGACCGCGCGGCCCGCGGCGTCGGAAGCCTGACGAACCCGCTTGTACGCCACCGCGTGGTCAGCGTGCTCGCCGTGACTGAAGTTCAGCCGCGCCACATCCATCCCAGCTTCCACCAGCGCCCTGACGGTCTCATCGGTGGAGGTAGCCGGGCCCAGGGTACAGACGATCTTTCCGCGCCTATTCACAGTGCATGAGCATAGTGGATCGATTCAGATAACGGTCCGCCGGGAGCGCCGGCGGCACGTCAATATCAGTCGAACAGGGAGTTGCGACGTGGTGTCCGCGGCCGGCTGCTACGGCTGGCTGAACGTCGGCACCAGCGGGAATCCCGGCAGATTGCGGACCACCGTCCACACCACCATCGTCACCAGCGCGGTCACCAGCGGAGGCGCCACCGACAGCCGTCGTCGCCAGCACACGACCAGCCACGCCACCAGCAACGGCAATCCGACGAGCGCGAAGACGTTGTCGACCACCGCGGCCGAGAAGTCGCCGTGCAACACGTCGTGGGTCATGCGCAGCCCGCCGCACAGCGGACAGTTCCATCCGGTGAGCGCTTTGAACGGGCACGGGGGAAATCCGAATCCGGGCCGGTGCGGATCGGCCAGGCCGACGTACGTCAGCGCGGCCAGCGTCACGCCCCCGGTGCCGGCGACCGCCGCCACGCGCGCGACCCTGCCTGACGTCATCAGTCCATGATGCCCGGCCCGAACACTGATCGCCGATTTACGCCGTTCGGCTGATGCTCTGCGAGTCCCCGCAACGGACAGTGGACGGACCGACCAGGAGGGAGGGGTGGCGCATGGCCACCAAGACCGGATTTCGCGTCGGCACGTCGGATGTCATCCTGGCGGCCCGTCCCACCGTCGACGCCTTGACCCGAGCCAACTACCTCGGCGCGGTCGCAACCGGCGTCGACTCGTTCTGGGTACCCGACCACCTCAACCAACTCTTCCCCCGCTCGCTGTGGCAGCCGAAATACTGCGGCGTCACCAAGCTGATCCCGACGTTGGACGCCAGCTTGGAGCCGTGGACCATGTTGGGGCACATCGCCGCCCGCAATCGAGTCGGTCGACTGCGGCTCGGCGTGGGCGTGACCGACACCGGCCGGCGGAACCCCGCCGTCACCGCCCAAGCTGCCGCGACGCTGCACCTGCTCACCCGTGGGCGGGCAATCCTGGGCATCGGACCCGGAGAACGGGAAGGCAACGAACCGTACGGGGTGGACTGGTCAAAGCCGGTCGCCCGCTTCGAGGAAGCAATGGCCACAATCCGCGCGCTCTGGGATTCGGGCGGCGAACTGGTCAACCGCGACTCGCCGTATTTCCCTTTGCGCAACGCGGTATTCGAGCTACCGCCCTACCGTGGAAAGTGGCCCGAGATCTGGATCGCGGCCCATGGTCAACGCATGCTTCGCGCCGCTGGACGCTACGGTGACGCCTACTTTCCGGCATTCCCACACCGACCGAAGGACTATGCCCAGCGGCTGGAAGTCATTCGGACCGCAGCGTCAGACGCCGGGCGCGACCCCCTGACCGTCCTCCCTGCCGTCCTGCTGTTCGTGGTGACCGGCCGCAACAGGGACGACGTCGACGAGGCACTGGAATCAGAGATGCTCAAAACGTTCGCCCTCAACGCCAGCGATGAGGTGTTTGCCCGCCACGGTGCCGAACATCCCCTTGGGTCGGGCTTCTCCGGCGCGCAGGACATCCTGCCGCATGGCATTGACGAAGAAACGGCGCTATCCCACGTTGCCGCGGTCCCGCCGTCGCTGATGCGAGAAATTTTCCTCAATGGCACCCCGCACGAGGTCATCGAGCAGGCGGCGCAGTGGCGTGACTGCGGCGTCCGCTACCTGGTGGTGGCCCACGTCAGCTTCATGCAGCGCAGCCTGCGGAAAGGCCTGATCTCAATCCAGCCGTACAACCAGATCATCCGAGGACTCAAGAAGCTCTGATGGCGAGCGGACGTCGGTGACCCCTCGACACCGACGTTCGCCGCGAACCAGCGACAATATTGCCGTATTGTAATGGTTCGGGCAAACGCAGTGTGGGCTTATTGGCGCAACTGACCGTGCCGGATCAACTCATTCACCGAGTGTTCCCACCTGGCCAGTTCCGGGTCAGAGGTGAACGACGCGGGCAGATGCCGGTCCAGGTGCCGGCGCAAGACGATCGAGCCCAGTGTCAGGATCAATGGGTTCAGTCCGGCCCAGACCGGATCGAGGCCGTCCACCGCATCGCCGGACTCGACCATGCGCTCCCACCGCTCGATGCCACTGCGGGCCATGGCATCGAATAGCGCTATGCCACTGGGGGTTTCAGAGGCCACCGCCCTGCCGAGATAGTCCATGACCACCAGGTGCTCGGTGAGCAGACAGTGCACCGCCCTGCCGATCGCTTCCACCGAATCGGGACCCGGGCTCTTCAAAGCGGCGAACATGGTGCTGCTGATGAGGTTCATGGCCACGCCATCGACGGCTTTGATCAACCCGTCCTTGGTGCCGAAATGGTGCTGCACCAGCCCGACCGACACACCGGCGGTATCGGCCACCATCTGCAGCGTCGCATCCGACGTGCCCCGCTGCGCAAACACCTGCAGCGCAGCATTGAGGATGCGGTCCTGCCGAGACTGCTGCAGCTGCGCTCCGTCGGCTATGTCATCCACAGGGGACATCCAACCACCGCAAACACGAAAATGACCGGTGAGTCAGGAACATACCGATCGCATGAATGTCCAGCTTGCGCGCACTTTCGCAGCGGTAATAATGTGAGGCCCCCGTTGACCCTGCACCTACGGCGTCCGGCACTCGCACTTTCGCGCCCACACTTCAGGACCAACGACGAGGGCTGGCCTCAGCCCTGACGACGCCACCAACGACGACGAGGCGCCGGCGGCTCCCACACGGGAACCCCAACTGGCTCAACCTTTTCGGTGGCTGCCACCTTCGGCTCAGCTTCTTCGACCGGCTCATCGGCCGGTTCATCGTCGGAATCGGCTTCTTCGGCAGCCTCGTCGGCGACTTCTTCGGACTCATCTGCGCCGTCTTCGCCGTCGGCGTCAGCTTCGGGCTCTTCGTCGGCGGCAGGTTCGTCGGCGGAATCGGCTTCTTCGGCAGCCTCGTCGGCGTCCTCGTCGGCGTCCTCGCCGGAATCCTCAGCCGTTTCAGCCTCGACAGCTTCATCCTCCGCTACAACGTCCTCCGCGACCGCAGCGTCTTCGCTCTCGACCGCGTCAGAGTCGTCGGATTCTGCTGCCTCCGCCTCGGGATCCACTACCCCGGTCTCGTCGGCGGCTTCGTCCTCGTCGGCGGCCAGCTCTTCGGCCTCAGTGTCGGATTCGTCCTCGTCCTCGACCTCGTCGGCATCGACTGGCTTCTCGACGGATTCGTCGACAGATTCCTCTACGGCTGCCTCGGCGTCGGCTGCGTCCTCGTCGACCGCGTCTTCGGCTTCGTCAGCCGACTCCTCCGCGTCGACGGCCTGCTCTGCGAGAGCCACGGTTTCGTCGGGTTGGGTCTCGACGGCGTCGGCCTCGTCGGCGACTTCCTCGGCGTCGTCCTCGCCACCGACAGCAGCACCGGCCGCAACAGCCACCGGCACGGCCAACAATGCGCCCTCGGCCTCGACGTCGGCCTCAGCCTCGGCTTCGTCGGCATGACGGCCACCGAGCGTCGCCGGATCCTCACGGCCCCGCGGCGCCACCATCATGTAGACCACCGCACCGATGAACACGAACGTCGAGGTGAACGAGTTGACCCGGATACCGGCGATCAGCGTGGCGGTGTCGCTGCGCATCAACTCGACGCCGAAGCGGCCGACGCAGTAGGCGGCGACGTACAACGCGAACAGTCGGCCATGGCCCAACTTGAAGCGGCGATCAGCCCAGAGCAGCAAGAACAAAACCAGGAGGTTCCACAGCAATTCGTAGAGGAACGTCGGGTGCACGACGTCGTAGACCTGCCCGGTCGAAACCCCGTTGAGCAGGTGCGGATTGACCACACCGGAGCCATCGCTGCGCTGGAAGATCTGCAGACCCCACGGCAGATCGGTCGGCCGGCCGTAGAGCTCCTGGTTGAAGTAGTTGCCCAAGCGGCCGATGGCCTGGGCCAGGATCACCCCGGGCGCGACGGCATCGCCGAACGCGGGCAACGGAATTCCGTGCCGGCGGCAGCCGATCCACGCGCCGACGCCGCCGAGTGCGACCGCACCCCAGATGCCCAGACCGCCGTCCCAGATTCGGACGGCACCGGCGATGCCCGCGCCGCCCTCGGCGAAGTAGGTACGCCAATCGGTCATCAAGTGGTACAGGCGACCACCGACGAGACCGAACGGCACCGTCCACAGCGCGATGTCGTAGATGACGCCCTGTTCACCGCCGCGCGCGACCCACCGGCGATCGCCGATGATCAGCGCCGCGATGATGCCGGTGATGATGCAGAGCGCATACGCCCGGATCGGTACCGGCCCCAAGTGCCAGACGCCCTGGGCCGGACTCGGGATGTATGCCAGCAACGATGTGGTCACGCGGGAACTTTCTGTCGCACTCCGTGGGCCAGTTCTTCGGACAACGCTCGGACCGCGGGTATGCCGCCGTCACCGAGCGCCGACACGAGCGCCGAGCCGACGATGACGCCGTCGGCGTAGGCCGCGATCTCGGCGGCCTGTTCCCTCGAACGCACGCCGAGGCCGACACCCACCGGGATGTCTGACACGGCCCGCACGCGGGCCACCAATTCCGGCGCCATGTTCGATACCGCATCGCGCGCACCCGTCACGCCCATGGTCGACGCGGCGTACACGAACCCGCGCGAGGCGGCCGCCGTGGCAGCCAGCCGCTCGGGCGTGGACGACGGCGCCACCAGGAAGATGCGGTCCAGGTTGTGTGCGTCGGACACGCTGAACCACTCGTCGGCCTCGTCAGGAATGAGGTCGGGGGTGATCAGACCGAGGCCGCCGGCCGACGCCAGGTCGCGTGCGAAGGCGTCAACGCCCCAGCGCAGCACCGGATTCCAGTAGGTCATGACGACAGCGTGACCGCCGGCGTTGCTGATCGCCTCGACGGCCCGCAGCGCATCGCGGACCCGCACCCCGCCTTGCAGAGCGGTGTTGGTGGCGGCCGCGATAACCGGCCCGTCCATCCCGGGATCGGAGTACGCAACACCGACTTCGATGATGTCGCAACCGGATTCGGTCATGGCCACCATCGCGTCGATCGAGGTCTGCACGTCCGGGTAGCCGGTCGGCAGGTACCCGATCAGTGCCGAACGCCCTTCGGCCCGGCACGATTCGAACAGTCCAGCCAGTCGGCTCATGACGCTTCCCCAGTCTCGCCGTCCAGTAGCCCGAACCACTTCGCCGCCGTCTCGACGTCCTTGTCGCCGCGGCCGGACAGGTTCACCACGATCACTGAACCCGGACCCAGTTCGCTACCAAGTTTCAAAGCACCCGCCACCGCGTGCGCCGACTCGATCGCCGGGATGATGCCCTCGGTGCGGCACAACAAGCCGAACGCTTCCATGGCCTCGGTATCGGTCACCGGCCGGTATTCGGCGCGACCGGTGTCCTTGAGGTAGGCGTGCTCGGGGCCGACGCCCGGGTAGTCCAAACCGGCTGAGATGGAATGCGATTCGATCGTCTGGCCGTCCTCGTCCTGCAGCAGGTAGGAGAACGAACCCTGGAACGCACCCGGCGATCCGCCGGCGAAAGTGGCTGCGTGCCTTCCGGTTTCGACGCCGTCGCCGGCCGCTTCGAAACCGACCAGCCGCACGCCAGGGTCGTCGATGAAGGCGTGGAAGACGCCGATGGCGTTCGAGCCACCGCCGACGCACGCGGTCACCGCGTCGGGCAGCCGGCCGGCCTGCTCCTGAATCTGGACACGCGCCTCCATACCGATGACGCGCTGGAAGTCGCGCACCATGACAGGGAACGGATGCGGTCCCGCCGCGGTGCCGAAACAGTAGTAGGTGTCGTCCGCGTTGGTGACCCAGTCACGGAAGGCTTCGTTGATGGCGTCCTTGAGGGTCGCCGAGCCTGCCTCGACCGACACCACGGTGCCGCCGAGCAGCCGCATCCGGGCCACGTTCAGCGCCTGCCGGGCGGTGTCGACCGCACCCATGTAGACGACGCATTCGAGGCCGAGCAGCGCGCAGGCCGTCGCGGTCGCGACGCCGTGCTGGCCGGCGCCGGTCTCGGCGATCACGCGGGTCTTGCCCATGCGTTTGGCCAGCAGCGCCTGTCCGAGCACGTTGTTGATCTTGTGAGAACCGGTGTGGTTCAGGTCTTCTCGTTTGAGGAACAGCCGCGCACCGCCGGCGTGGTCGGACAGCCGGGTCGCTTCGTACAGCGGCGACGGCCGGCCGGTGTAGTGCTGCTGCAGCCGGTCGAGTTCGTCGAGGAAGGTCTGGTCGGTGCGGACCTTGTCGTAGGCCGCGGTGACTTCTTCGATGACCGCCATCAGCGCCTCGGGCACCAGACGCCCGCCATAGGCACCGAAGTGCCCTTTGGCGTCCGGGTCGTGGCTTGTGGCTTCGGCGACCGCGGCGCTCATCCGCGGCAATTCAGTACCAGTGCGATCAGACATCAGAACTCAACTGCTCTTTGCGCAGGAGCCCACAATTCAGCGGGCTGGTTTCGGGCAGGACGGGTGCGTGCCGGCAGTCACCAGGTCTGCGACGGCACTACGGGGATCACCGCTGGTCACCAGGCCTTCACCGACCAGGACTGCGTCGGCGCCGGCACCGGCGTAGGCCAGCAGATCGGCGGTGCCACGCACCCCCGACTCGGCGATCCGGATGACGTTGCTCGGCAGGCCGGGCGCGATGCGGGCAAAGCAGTCGCGGTCGACCTCGAGGGTCTTGAGGTCCCGGGCGTTGACGCCGATGACCTTGGCACCGGCCTGCAGGGCCCGGTCCGCTTCTTCTTCGGTGTGCACCTCGACCAGCGCCGTCATCCCGAGGGACTCGGTCCGGTCGATCATCGAGGTCAGCACCGACTGCTCCAGCGCGGCGACAATCAGCAGCAGCATGTCAGCGCCGTGGGCCCGGGCCTCGTGAATCTGGTACGGGGTGACGATGAAGTCCTTGCGCAGCACCGGAATCGACACCGCGGCGCGCACGGCGTCCAGGTCGGCCAGCGAACCGCTGAAGCGACGCTCCTCGGTCAGCACGCTGATCACCCGGGCACCGCCGGACTCGTACGCCTTGGCCAGCTTGGCGGGATCGTCGATCTGCGCCAACGCACCCTTGCTGGGGCTGGCGCGCTTGACCTCGGCGATGACGCCGATGCCCGGCTCACGCAGCGCGGCGAGTGCATCCTTGGCCGTCGGCGCCTTCTTGGCCCGCTCCTTGACCTCGGTCAGACTCAGCGCGGCTTCGCGGGCGGCAACATCAGCGCGAACTCCCTCGATGATGGAGTCGAGCACGGTCCCCGAAGTCATAACGCGTCGCCGTCCTTCCGTGCCGGTTCGGCAAGCCAGATGATCACCTCGAAGGGTAGTCGCCGGGGCGGCGCAGACTGCCACCGGGCCACGCTCATTTGGTCCCCCCGTCGTTCTGGGTCGGGTCATGCCCCTCGTCGAGGGCATCCCAGATCATCCGTTCGGACATGCCGTCGGCAGCTTCTTCCTGCACCGCTTCGCGGCGCGCGCCCGGCGCGGCGTATTTCGAGGTGGCCGGGGCGGTCGCGCCGCGACCTGCCGAACGCATCAGCAGCACCGCTCCGACCAGCGTCAATACGGCGGCTGCCAGCGTCACGCCCGCGCCCCAGTAGTGCCGCTGCGTCCCCACCAGGAACATGACCGCGATCTGCGCCATGTCGGCGGCGCGCACCGAGATGTCGGTGACCGCCCACAGGCTGATGGCCAGGTATCCCATCCCGGCGCTCGCGACGGCGACCAGCAGCGCCAGCAGCCGCAGCGCCCAGCCCCGCACGGCCAGCGCCGCCACCGCGGCAGCGGCGGCCAGCAGCGCCAGCGGGATGAGGGCCGTCGACCAGGCCGAGCCGGACAGCGTCGTCGCCTTCGGCTGGCCGAGCCCGTCGAACGACGACACGTCGACCCAGGGCAGCCGGGAGGCGCCCCACAGCATCAGCGCGGCGACGAGCAGCAGCACCTGAGCGGTGCGGGTGGTCCTCACGGCTCGCTCAGCGTCTCGGCGGCCGCGATGGCGGCCAGGACGGCCTTGGCCTTGTTGGACGACTCGTTGTATTCGTAGGGCCCGTTGGAGTCCGCCACGACGCCGCCACCGGCCTGCACGTAGGCGGTGCCGCCGCGCATCAGGGCGGTGCGGATCGCGATGGCGAAATCAGCGTTGCCGGCGAAGTCGAGGTACCCGAGCACGCCGCCGTACAGGCCACGTCGGGTCAACTCGACCTCTTCGATGAGCTCCATGGCCCGGACCTTCGGCGCCCCCGACAGTGTTCCGGCCGGGAAGCACGCGGTGACGGCGTCGAGCGCGGTCTTGTCGTCGGCAAGGTGGCCGGTGACGGTGGAGACCAGGTGCATGACGTGGCTGTAGCGCTCGATGTGGCTGTAGTCCTCGACGCGAACGGTTCCCGGACGGCACACGCGGCCCAGATCGTTGCGGCCGAGATCGACCAGCATCAGGTGTTCGGAGCGTTCCTTGTCGTCGGCCAACAGCTCCTTTTCCAGCAGGATGTCGTCCTCCTCGGTGGCGCCGCGCCACCGCGTGCCGGCGATCGGGTGCGTGGTCGCCACCCCGTCCTTCACCGTGACGAGTGCCTCCGGGCTGGAGCCGACGACCGAGAAGTCAAGTCCACCTTCGGCATTGGGCACGTTGAGCAGATACATGTACGGGCTCGGGTTGGTCACCCGCAGCACCCGGTAGACGTCGATCGGATCGGCGTCGGTGTCCAGCTCGAACCGCTGCGACGGCACCACCTGGAACGCTTCGCCGGCCTCGATGTCGCCGACCAGCTTCTCGACGATGGCCGTGTACTCCTCGACCGTGCGCTGCTGGCGCGGCTGCGGCTGCGGGCGGCTGAAGACGGCGATGCTCGAGGGCAGCGGCTCCCCCAGCGCCTTGGTCATGACATCGAGGCGGGCGACGGCATCGTCGTAGGCCCAGTCGACACGCTCGTCGGTGCCGTTCCAGTTGACCGCGTTGGCGATGAGCGTGATGGTGCCCTCGTGATGGTCGACGGCAGCGATGTCCGTGGCCAGCAGCAGCACCATGTCGGGCAGCTTGAGGTCGTCTTTCGCAAGTTCAGGGAGCCGCTCCAGCCGGCGCACCATGTCGTAGGCGAAGTACCCGACCAGCCCGCTCGACAACGGCGGCAGCCCCGGCACGGGTGCGGTCTGCAGCAGGGCCAGGGTGTCGCGCACCGCCTGCAGCGGATCACCGCCGCTGGGTGCGTCCTGCGGCGTGCTGCCGAGCCAGGCCGCTTCACCGTCCCGCACGGTCAGCGCCGACGGAGCACCCGCGCCGATGAATGACCATCGCGACCAGGACCGCCCGTTCTCCGCAGATTCCAGCAGGAACGTGCCTGGACGGTTGGCGGCCAGCTTGCGGTAGGCCGACAACGGGGTCTCGCTGTCGGCGAGAACCTTGCGGGTCACCGGTACCACTCGGTGCTCGGCGGCCAGGGCCCGGAATTCCTCACGTGAGGTCGTCTTCACGCGGCAATCCTCCCAGAAGTAGCGTGGCACCTATGAAACGTGGTGACCGGGTTGCCGAGTTCAATCTCCCCGACCAGACCGGGACCGTCCGCAGCCTTTCCGAACTACTGGCCTCTGGGCCGATCGTGCTGTTCTTCTATCCGGCGGCGATGACGCCGGGCTGCACCATGGAGGCCTGCCACTTCCGCGACCTGGCCGCCGAGTTCGCGGCCGTCGGTGCGTCCCGGGTCGGGATCAGCATGGACGCGGTGGAAAAGCAGGACAAATTCGCCGAGAAGCACAGCTTCGACTACCCGCTGCTGTCGGACAGCGCCGGTGTGGTGGCCGAGGCATTCGGTGTGAAACGTGGTCTGCTCGGCAAGCTGATGCCGGTCAAGCGGACCACGTTCGTCATCGACACCGACCGCAGGGTGCTCGAGGTGATCGCGTCTGAGATCAGCATGGATTCCCATGCCGACAAGGCGCTCGAGGTGCTCAGGGCGCGTTAGCCGCCCGGATCACCGCCGCCAGTGACGCGGTGAGCACCGAATCGCTGCGGCCGCAGGCCCAGCCGCCGCGGTGTTCCAGGTAGGTGACCGCGGTGGCGCCGACCGACTGCTGGGTGAGGCTCAGAATCTCGACCGGCCGGTCCACGTCGGCCAGCGCCTGGGTCAGCGCTTCGACCGGCCCGACACCGCGATGCGTGCTGGTGTGCGCCGCCCCGTTCACGCTCAGCGTGATCTCGGTGGTCTCGTCGCTGCTCGTGTGCCAGTCCTTGAGTTCGACCGGACCGCCGGAACCCAGATAGGTGGACTCGAACAGGTCGTACAGCTCGGTCGCGGTCACCTCGACGCCACTGCCATCGGTGTGGGCCTGCACATGCCGGGCGAAGTCGATCTGCAGCCGTCGCGGCAGGTCCAGTCCGTATCCGGTGTGCAGCAGGTAGGCGATGCCGCCCTTGCCGGACTGTGAATTGACCCGGATGACGGCGTCGTAGCTGCGCCCGATGTCGGCCGGGTCGATGGGCAGATACGGCACCCGCCAATCGATTTCGCGCTCCTCACGGCTCTGGGCGGTGGCCCGGGCGCGATGTTCGGCCAGGCCCTTCTTGATCGCGTCCTGATGGGTACCCGAGAACGCCGTGTGCACCAGGTCGCCCACGTACGGATGCCGCTCGTGGATCGGCATCCGGGTGCAGTGCGACACGGTGCGAGCGATCGCGTCGATGTCAGAGAAGTCGATCATCGGGTCGACGCCCTGGGCATACAGATTCAGTGCCAGGGTGGCGATATCGACATTGCCGGTGCGCTCACCGTTGCCGAAGACGCAGCCTTCCACGCGCTGCGCGCCGGCCAGGACGGCCAATTCGGCACAGGCCACCCCGGTCCCCCGGTCGTTGTGGGGGTGCACAGACAGGATCACCGCGTCGCGGCGGGCCAGGTTCCGGTGCATGTACTCGATCTGATCGGCGTACACATTCGGCGTCGCCACCTCCACGGTGGCAGGCAGATTCAGGATCACCGGCCGCTCTACGGTGGCGTCCCACAGCTGTGTCACGGCGTCGCAGATTTCCAGCACATAGTCGGGTTCGGTGAGGTTGAACACCTCCGGGGAGAACTGGAATCGGATGTTCGGCAGATCGTCGGTCAACGTCAGCACGTCGAGTGCGCCGTGCAGGATCAGACTGCGCAACTCGTCACGGTCTTTGCCCAGCACGGTATTTCGCCATGCGGGCGCGGTCGCGGTGTACATGTGGATGACGACCTCGTTGCGCATACCCCGCACCGACTCGACGGTGCGCTCGATCAGGTCGCGGCGGGCCGGGGTGAACACCACGATGGTGACATCCGCCGGCGCGATATCGGTTTCGGCCAGCAGCCGGACGAAGTCGAAGTCGGTCTGTGAGGCAGACGGGTAGCCGACCTCGATCTCCTTGTAGCCGATGGCGACGAGCTGCTCGAAGAATTGGCGCTTGCGGTCCGGGTCCATCGGCTCGGCCAGGGCTTGGTTGCCGTCACGCAGGTCGACGGGCACCCAGAGCGGTGCGGTGGTGATGCGGTTGCTCGGCCAATCTCGTTGGGCGGCAGGAATGTCCACACGGTTGAAGACATCGGTGTAACGGTGCCACGGCATGCGTGACGGTTGTTGACGGTTCCAGGAAGTGCTCATCAGTGGTCTGCTTTCGGTCAAGTATCGAAGTGACCGGTCGCGACAGAGCCCCACGGCAGGGGACCGGTCGTGTCAGACCCCGCCGCGGCAGCCAAGCAGAAGCACGCGCGTCATGATGGCTAGACTATACACAACTCCTCAGACAAGTAGAGAGGTCGCATGGTCGCGCAAGTATCGCGTCAACCTCTGGCAGCACAAGCCGCACAGCTGCTACTGACGCGCATCAAAGATGGTGAATGGCCACTGGGACAACGCCTTCCGGGCGAGACGACGTTGGCCGCACAGCTCGGCGTGGGCCGCTCCACCCTGCGCGAAGCCATCCGGGAATTGGCCGGCAAAGGCGTCCTCGACAGCCGTCAGGGCGCCGGCGTCTTCGTCACCGCCCTCGACGTCACTGACGACTGGGACACCGTGCTGCGCAGCGCGAACGTCGCGTCGGTGATCGAAGCGCGCATCGCCATCGAGGCCGAGGGCGCGGCCCTGGCCGCGACTCGCCGGACCCCGGCTGACCTGCGCACCATCCGCCGCACCCTGGCAGCCCGCGGCGTCACCGGCCAGTCGGTGCCCGAACACGTGGACGCCGACATGGCATTTCACCGCGCCGTGATCACCGCGGCCCACAACGACGTACTGACCCAGCTGTTCGACGCGTTCCTCCCCCGGCTGCGGCTCGCCATGATCGACATGCTCAAGATCCGCCCGATCAAATCAGAGCCTTGCGACCACGCCCTGCATCAGCAGCTCGCCGACGCCATCGCCGCGCGCGATCCCGATGCCGCGGCCGCCGCCAGCCGCACCCACCTGAGCACCCTGAAGGAATCATTCTCATGACACCCGTGCTGGAACTCGACAACGTGACGTTCCGCCGTGAAGGCAAACAGATCATCGACGGCATCTCGCTGACGGTGCGGGAAGGCGAACACTGGGCGCTGCTCGGCCCCAACGGCGCCGGCAAGAGCACGCTGCTCGGCTTCTGCGGCGCGGTGACGTTCCCGACGTCGGGCACGGTGCGGGTGCTGGGCGCGCAGATGGGCCGCACCGACCTGGCACCGCTGCGGCGGTCCATCGGCCACGTCAATCCCCGACATCGGCTGCAGTACCCGCTGACGGTGAGAGAGGTGGTGCTGACCGGCGTCACCGGCACCATCGACATCGCGGCCCGCTGGACGCCGACTGCCGAAGACATCGCACGCGCCGACGAGTTGATCGGCACCGTGGGGCTGACCCACCGCGCCGACGCGGTGTGGCCGACCCTGTCGCAGGGCGAGCGAGGCAGAACGCTCATCGCCCGCGCACTGATCGCCGAGCCACGACTGCTGCTGCTCGACGAACCGACCACCGGCCTGGACGTGGCCGCGCGTGAACAACTGCTGGAAACCCTTGACACGCTGGAGCATTCACACCCGGAGATGGCCTCGATCCTGGTGACACATCACCTCGAGGAACTGCCGACGTCCACGTCCCACGCCCTGCTGATCTCCGGCGGCCGCACCGTCGCCGCGGGTCCGTCGGTCGCGACCGTGACGACCGATCATGTGACGGAGGCCTTTTCACATCCGGTCGAGGTCGGCTACGACCACGGCCGTTGGTCCGCCCGGGCAAAGGCCGGCCGGATCACCGCCTAACACAATAGCCGGACCCTGTCCGGTTATTAGCAGTATTACTGCCCAGTACCTCGCCTCCAGTCGTTAATTTACGTGCACGACAGAGTCTTTCGGTTCACTTGCGACAGTCGTTCGACTAGTGGTCTACTGCGAACTAGAACATGTTCTATTAGCTACCCACAACGACGTGGACGCGGGAACGTAGTCGGGGACATCTACGGACACGTGCGGGGTTGCCGCATGTCTTTCGCCGGCGCCGTCGCCGCATCAGCTGTTTCGGATTCGACTCCACCGCGCGGACAGCGAAAGGGCATCGATGACCTCAACGACGGAAGTGACCAGCCTCGGCCGGGCCGGCGACGCGTTCCCGCCGTACCCGTACAGCTGGTATGCAGTGGCGTTTGCCCACGAACTCAGGCCCGGAAAGGTACTCACGCGGCGCTTTCTCGACGGCGAGATCATCGTCTTCCAGACCGCGTCCGGCGAGTTATCCGCCGCAGAACCCTACTGCCCGCATCTGGGCGCACACATCGGAAAACGCGGCTGGGTCGACGGCGAGGCCGTGGTCTGCCCGTTCCACGAGTTCAGGTTCGCCCCGTCGGGCACGTGTATCTCGACGCCGACCGGGGAGCCGCCGCGTGGCGCGGTGCTCAAGACGCTGCCCGTCCGCAATCACCTGGGCATGATCATGGTCTACCACGGCCCACCGGGACAGCAGCCCGCATTCGAGCTCGACCTGCCCGCGGCCGATGCGGACTGGCACCCGATCGCGACCAAGAAGTTGCATTTCAAGACCCATCCGCAGGAAGTCAACGAAAATGGTTTGGACCACGCGCATTTCGCGACCATCCACAAGTTCCGCGACTTCGTCGTCCCCAAGCCGATGGAGATCGACGGCCCCCGGATCTACACCGAATACGGTGGCACCAAACCCATTCCGGTGATCGGTGGCATCAGCTTCCACTTCAAATCGGTTCTGGTCGGCCTCGGCTTCTCCCTGGTGGAGATCGCCATCCAGGGCGGGCTCACCGTCCGCCAGATGGTGCTGCCCACGCCGGTCGCCGAACGCAACGTCGACATCTACATCGGCATCGCCGCCAAAAGGCATGTGCGGAACCGGTTCTTGCGTGCCCTGCTGGCGCCGGTCGAACGCCTGGCGGGCTGGATCGTGCTGCAGGTCGTCGGGTACGAGGTACAGCGGGACCAGCTCATCTGGGACGACAAGGTGTATCTCGAGCATCCCAAGCTGACCCCGGGCGACGGGCCGATCGGCAAGTACCGCCACTGGGTTCGGCAGTTCTACACCCCGGCGGCATGAGCTCCGCGATGCCCCGCGCCGAGCGAGTCAGCGGAATGGACGCCTGGCAGCTCTACCAGGAGACCGGGCTGCAGGTCGGCAATGGCATGTCGCTCATCCTCGTCGACCGCAGTTCGGTGATCGGCAACCTCCGGGACTACGTGGTATCGGCCCTGCAGAATCGCATGCACCTGATGCCGGCCTACCGCAAGGTGCTCTACGACCCGTGGTTCAACCTGGACCGGCCCATGCTGGTGGCCCGGCCGCAGATCGACGTCTCGGCCCACGTCACAGCGCTGCCGATGCCCGAACCGGGTGGCGCGGTCGGGGCCGCCAAAGCACTGGCCGCAGTCCGTGCCAGGCATCTGGATCGCCGAGAACCCCTGTGGCACATGTACGTCCTGGAGGACGACGACACCGAGCACGCGTACCTGATCTCGGTGGTGCACCATCTGCTGGTCGATGGCGACTCGGCGATCGAGGTCACCGGCTGCCTGATGACCCCGGGGGATCTGAGCGGCCGGCCCGCCAAGGCCGTCCCCGAGTCGTCGACGTTTCCAGCACGGCCGACGACGATCGTGCGCGATGCCGTTGCGCGCAAAGCTGAACGCCTGCGCCGACTCCCCCGACTGGTGGCGACTTCGGCGCGGATCATGCGCGACAAGTGGGCCGCCCGCCACCTCGACGTGAAAGCGCCCAAGACAGCGCTGAATTGCTCGCTGTCGGGCACGTCGAGCGCCGCCGTGGCCGTCCTGCCGCTCGAGGACCTACAGACAGTGGCCCAGCGGTATTCGGTCACCATCAACCACATTCTGCTCAGCTGCGTCGGATCGGCCTTGGACAACGTGCTGCACTGGAAGGGGCAGCGCCCGCAACAGCCGTTGGTCGCGGCCGTGCCCTACGCGATGCGCACGGCCGACACCTCCGACTACGTCACCGATGGCGTCGGCACCACGACAGTGCTGCGGGTCAACCTGAACACGACGGTGACGGATCCGGTGCGGCGCCTACTCGCCGTCGCCGAACACGCCAGGGCGGTCAAGGCGGTCCAGGAACAGCGGGGCGTCAACCTGTTTCGGCAATGGAACGAATACGCGCCCGGCCGCGCCGTCAACCTGCTGTTCCGGACCATCGAGCGGTTCGGTCTGGCCGAACGGATTTCGTGGCCATGCAACGTCATCGTGTCCAACGCCAGCGGCATCGCGGTCGACGATCCGGTATTCCTCAACCTGCCGGCGCTGCGCTTCCATCCGGCGGGACCGCTGTACCACGGCATGGGGCCCAGCGTCATCGCCATGTCCTGGAACAACAATCTGTGTCTGTCGGTGACGGCAGACTCCCGGCACGTCGCCGACGCCGCCGCCATCACCGCCGGGATCGAGTCCGAGCTCGCGACCCTGTTGGCCTCGGCGAGTTAGGGTTCCGTGTTCACCCTGCGGTTCGACATGCGGGCCCCGGCCGGTGGCGCGCCGGCGTCGTCGCTGTATCCCGCCGCGCTCGACATGGCCGCGTGGGCCGAATCCCGCGGCCTGCTCCTGCTGGTCGTGTCCGAGCATCATGCCGCCGAAGACGGCTACCTGCCGAGCCCGTTGCCGATGGCCGCCGCGCTCGCCGCCCGCACCACCTCGGTACCCATCGCGGTGAGCGCCCTGATCCTGCCGCTGTACAACCCGGTGCGATTGGCCGAGGACATCGCCGTGCTGGACCACCTCAGCGGCGGACGGATTTCGTACACACTGGGAGTGGGCTACCGGCCCGAGGAGTTCGAATCGCTCGGAGTGGACTATCACCGCCGCGGAGAACTGGCCGAGCACCACCTGACCGTGTTACTGAAAGCCCTTGACGGAGAACGCTTCCTCGACAGCGAACGGGGTGTCCTGGTCCGTCCGGCACCCGAGCGCAAGGTGCGCCTGTCCTACGGCGGCGGCACCCCGCGGGCCGCGCGGCGCGCAGCCCGGTACGGGTTGGGTTTCAACGCCCAGAACAATCTGCCGGAGCTGGCGGAGGCGTACCACGACGAGTGCACCAGGCGGGGCCGCGTACCCGGCCGGATGCAGCAGCCGCGGCCCGGGTTCCCGACGACGGTCTTCGTGGCCGACGACGTGGACCGGGCCTGGGACGAGATCGGGCCGTACCTGCTCCACGACGCGATGACATACGCCGACGGCCATCACGATCCCCACATCGTCAGCCTGTCCACCGCGCAGACCATCGACGCACTGCGCGCCGAAAACGGCAGTCACCGAATCTATTCGGTGGAGCAGGCGATCGAGGCCATCGCCCGGGACGGCGTCCTGTCCCTGCACCCGCTCTGTGGTGGCCTACCGCCGGATCTCGCCTGGCCGTACCTGCACCGCGTCGTGGACGAGGTCATGCCCGCCGTGCCGCGCTAAAACCGCACGCCGGTCAGGGATTCCGCGGATTCCCACAGCCGGCCCGCAACGAGCGGGTCGCGCGCGACAGCAGCCAGGTCGACCTTGACCGGCGCGCCTGTAGTTTGCAGACGGCCACTGGGCCCGTAGCAGTCACCGGCAGCGGCGGCCGCGTCAGTTGCCGCCCGCAAAATCGGCAGTGCCCCGGCGTCGGCGTCCTGGACGAACCACGACGTCGAGAACCGCAGCCGCGGGTGATACGCCAGCTTCTGCCAGCCCTGGTCGCGCAGAATCCCGGTACGCGCACTGCCGGGGTGCGCCGCCAGACACATGGCCTGGTGTCGCCGGTTGAACTCGGACATGAACAGCAACTGTGCCAATTTCGAATTGGCGTAGGCCTTCGCGCTGCGGAACTTCCTGCGGCTCTGCAGATCATCGAAATTGATGACACCACGGCGGTGGGTCAGGCTGGTCACCATCACGATGCGGTCGGCTCGGTCGTGCAACAGTCCCGTCAGGGCGAAGTGACCGAGGAAGTTCACCCCGAAATCGCCCTCGAAACCGTCCTTGGTCTCGGTGCGCACGGGATGCATGACGCCGGCGTTGTTGATCAGCAGGTCGATTCGGCGGTGCCGCTGACGGAGGCTCTCGGCGCAGCGCCGCACCGACGCCAGGTCTGCCAGGTCCAGTGCGACGAATTCGGTTGTCGCGCCGGGCAGTGCGGCCTGTATCTCACGAGCCGCGTCAGCGTTGCGGCACGCCAGGACCACCGTCGCGCCGAGCCCTGCCAGGCCTTTGGCGATCTCCACGCCGATGCCGCTGTTCGCCCCGGTGACCACCGCGACGCGCCCGTCCTGACGGCTCGCGTCCGCCAGGGTCCAAGGTGCGCTCGTCATATTCGTTGCAGCGTAGCTGCCGCTACGTCACTGCGTCGCGAACTCCCGGGACTGCAGATAGGCCCGCCAGCCGCCGAACTCCGAGATGTCCGGCGCCGCGATGGCCCCCTCGTCTGCACACACGAACCCGGTCTCCCAGGACCCGTCGTCGAGCTCGATCGCCGCCAGTCCCATCGGTGTCGGCAGGGCGACCAGGAACTTCCCGAGCGCCGCGGGAGAGAGCGACCAGCGCTCCACCTCAAAGGCCCGCCCACCGCGGGACAGCCGCAGCAGAGCGGGCTTGCCCGACGGCAGCGCCGTCATCCGATAGCTTTCGGCAGTGCGCGCAGGCCCGTCCCACCGCGCCCCGAGATCGTGGAGCTGACCAGCCAGCGGCTGATCCCGCAGATGCGCGCCGGCCACGACCAGCGTCACCGCGCCGGCTCCCGCCCGCTCGGGCCAGGACGCCACTGCACCACGTTCGCCGCCGCTCAGCCGGGCCGCGATGTCGGCCACCACGGCGTCATCGAACGACCGGCCCAGCACCGTCACCCCGAATTGCGCTGTGGTGCCATCGGATTCGACGACCTCGCCGGCCGGGACCGCGACCCCGCACATGTCGAACAGATTGCAGAAATTCGTGTACGTGCCGATCCTCGCGTTGACCGCGACCGGGTCGGCCGCCACCTCGGCGAGCGTCGGCTGCAGCGGCGCGGTGGGCACCAGGAGCGCGTCACACTCCCCCAATACCCGGAATGCCCGGTCCCGCAGGCGATCCAACTCGCGACGGTCGCGCAGCAGCCCCGTCGCGGTGTGGACACTGCCCGCGCTGATGATCGCCGCGACCGTCGGATCCAGCCCGGCGTCGTCGCCGGCAGTGGCGATGAAGTCCCCCACCGCTTCGGTGCGTTCGGCGACCAGCGCGCCGTCGTACAGCAACCGGGCGGCGGCCAGGAAGTCCGTCAGATCGATGGGCACGATCCGCATGCCGGCGGCCCGCGCAGCATCGACCGCCCGCTGGAACGCGACATCCCAGCCGGGAGCCATCGCCGGTAGTTCGGCGGGCACCGCCAGCACCGGGTCCGCAGGGGCGGCGAAGCGGGTCGAGGTGGGCCATGGCCGCTGCGTGGTGGACGCCATCACCGCCATGGCGTCCTCCGCGGTCGCCAGGTCGCGCGCCAGGATCGTCACGCAGTCGTAGCTCGGGCAGGCCGGAACGACGCCGGCGGTCGACACCACACCAATCGTGCCCTTGATCCCGACGAGACCTTGATACCCCGCAGGCACCCGGCCGGATCCCGCAGTGTCCGTGCCGATTCCGAGGTCGGCGGCACCGATGGCCACCGCGACAGCCGAACCCGACGACGAGCCACCTGAAATCCTGTCTGGCCGCCGTGCGTCGCGCACCGCACCGTAGGGGCTTCGGGTGCCGACGAGCCCGGTGGCGAACTGGTCCAGGTTGGTCTTGCCGATCACTACCGCACCGGCTGCGCGCAGTGCCGCCACCACGGGCGCGTCGGTGTCCGGGGTGTACGCGTAGCCCGGGCACGCCGCGGTGGTCGGCAGGCCCGCGACGTCGACGTTGTCCTTGACCGCCAGCAACTGACCGGCCAGCGGGCCTCGCGCCTGCGAAACTTCTTGGCGCACAACGTCCTCGTCGCGCACGGTGACGAAGGCTTCCGGCCGCTGCTCGATGGCCGCGAATGCGGCGCTGATCCGATCCATCAGGCGACTTCCTGTCCTGTTGTGGCGCAAGGTTTCTTGCGTGCGCCGATTTCGCCGCTGGCCTCCCAGCGGGCCCGCTCCTCGTTGCGGGCCATGGTCATCCGCTGTCGCACAGCGGCGATGTCGTCGGCCTCCCGCGATAGGAAGGTCAGATAGTCGGCGATCCGGAACTCGCCGTCGGTGATGTCGACGGTGCCGCGGCCGGCGGCGACGTCGGCGCGCAGGTCGGTGAGTTCCTCGGAGGACACCGGGTACCACGACACCTGGTCGAAGAACCGCAGCAGCCACGGCTGTTCTGGTTCGAAACCCGGTGCCGACAGCGGGAATCGGTGGTTCCACACCTGCGTGGTGCGGCCCATCAGCTGGTAGCCGCCGGGGCCTTCCATGCCGTAGATGCACAGATAGGCACCGCCGATCCCGACCGCGTTCTCGGGGGTCCAGGTGCGGGCCGGGTTGTACTTGGTGGTGACCACCCGGTGCCGGGGATCGACCGGGGTGGCGACCGGGGCACCCAGGTAGACATCCCCCAGGCCGAGCACGAGATAGCTCGCCGCGTGGACGATGTCGAACACCTCCTGCTGGGATTCCAGGCCGTTCATCCGGCGGATGAACTCGATGTTGCTCGGGCACCACGGGGCGTCGTCGCGCACCCCGTTGCGGTACCGGTCGATGGCCAGCCGGACGGTGGGGTCGTCCCAGCTCAACGGCAGCCGTACCGATCGGCTCGGCAGCACCAACCGGTCGACGGGTCCGAGTGCGGACTCGATGTCGAGGACGAACGCCGTCATCGCCTGGTGATCGGTGAGCGCGGCATCGAATTTGACCTGCAGCGAACGGATTCCGGGTGTGAGGTCGGTGATCCCGCGGGGCCGGTGCGCCTCGATCGCGGTGTGCAGGGCGTGCACCCGCGCCCGCAGCACCAGATCCAGCGTCATCGTGCCGTATTCGACCAGGAGGTTGTCATCACCGCTGCGGCGCAACGTCATCGAGGTTGTGCCGTCGCCCGTGACGCCCCGGTGCAACACACCGTCATCGCCGTCACCGCGCGGGCTGCGCACCACCGGTGACGCCGCTCGCCGCGAGGTGCCCAGTGCTGCCAGGGGTGCGGCGGCACTGGCCCGCACGGGAACGAAGCGCACCCGGTCACCGGGGGTGAGCTGCCCGAGCTTCCACCGGTCCGCGGACGCCACCGTCACCGGGCAGACGAAACCGCCCAGGCTGGGTCCGTCCGGGCCGAGCAGGATCGGGGTATCGCCGGTGAAGTCCAGGGCGCCAACCGAATACGGGGTGTCGTGGATATTGGACGGGTGCAGCCCGGCCTCACCGCCGTCGGGCCGGGCCCACTGCGGCTTCGGCCCGACCAGGCGGACGCCCGTGCGGTCCAGGTTGTGGTCCACCAGATACGTGGCCTCGTAGAGGGTTTCGATGTCGGCGCGGGTGAAGAACTCGGGAGCACCATGCGGCCCCTCGGTGACCGCCAGGCGCCATTCGTGCCCGATCGACGGGATCTCCTCGTCGGTGAGTCGGCGCGGACGGCCCACCGCGGCGCCCAGATCGAGCCGGTCACCGGCTGCCAAGGCCCGGCCGCCTGCGCCGAATCGGCCGAGCGTGAACGTCGAGCGCGAACCGAGATATGCCTCGGCCTCGATGCCGCCTGCCACCGCGATGTAGATGCGCATCCCGACGCCCTGCACCGCGCCGATCTCGAGAACGCCGCCCTCTGGGACAGCGATGGGCGCCCACTGCCGCGCCGGCACCCCGTCGAGCGTGACCGATACCGGAGCACCGGTGACGCAGACGACGGTCGCCTCGTCGAATCCCAGTGTGGGACCGGCCATCGTCGCCTCCAGGCCGGGCGCGCCCTCGGCATTACCGACCGCGAGATTGGCCAGCCGCAGTGACAGGTCATCCATCGGCCCTGACGGCGGGACGCCCACCTGCCAGTAGCCGATGCGGCCCGGCCAGTCCTGGACGGTGGTGCTCGGCCCGGGCCGCAGCACGGTGAGCGTCGGGGTATTCGTCGGCAGCGCCATGCGCGTATTCCTTTACGTCCGAACGTCGATCAGAGCGGGCGGGTGACGATCATCCGCACCGGCGTGGGATCGAATCCGTTGCACGGGTTGTTGATCTGCGGGCAGTTGGACACCAGAACCAGGACGTCGGTGTCGGCACGCAGCGCCACCCGGAGCCCCGGTGCCGACAACCCGTCGACGATGCCGAGGGTGCCATCGGCCTCCACCGGCACGTTCATGAAGAAGTTGAGATTCGGTGCCAGATCACGCTTTCCGAGGCCGTACCGGGCGCCTTCGATGAGGAAGTTCTCGACGCAGGCGTGCTGATGCCGGGTGTGGTGGCCGTAGCGCAGCGTGTTGGATTCCTGCGAGCAGGCGCCGCCGACGGTGTCGTGATTGCCCACCTCGTCGGCCACGACCGTCATCAGTGCCGCACCATCGCTGTCCCGCAACACCGTTCCGGTGCTGACGAACAGCGACCGCTGCGCCGTGATGGTGGTCTGTGCGCTGTAGCGCCGGGACGTGTCATGGGCGCCGTAGATCAGCGTGTCGACGGCCTGATTGCCGTGCAGGTCGACGATGGTCAGCACGTCGCCTTCCGCGATGATCGCCGACCAGGGGCCGCGGGCCTCGACGATCTCGTCGAGGATGGTCGTGCCGGCCACCAGTGCGGGGACCGAGTCGATGACAGTGCTCATTAGCTGGCTCCTCCGGTGAGATGCAGTGCGGTCCAGACGTCTTCGGTGTTGCGGTGGGCGCGTTCGTATTCGGGCCCGATGGTGTCGGCGCGAGCGGCCAACGCGGCGAGGTCGTCGGGCGCCGACCAGGCCAGCACCTCCAGATCGGAGGTGCTGAAACTCGGCTCCGGGTCGAGCGGGTGCGCGGTGTTGGCGATCGCCACGATCACCGGCAGGTGCACGATCAGTTCGACTGCCGTGCCGGGACCGGCCGAGCCCGTCGACACCAGTTGGCCCGCATCGTCGGCACGGGCGCCGTGGAAGAACGACACCCCGGGGCCGACGTCACGCGGACCCAGGCCGTGCTTGAGCGCGGCGAGCACCAGCAGCTCCCGGCCGGCCGGGCTGTCCGAGTGCGCGGTGCCGGCCCCGTAGCGGGCTTCGTTCTGCGACCGGGTTGTGGTGCCGCACAGCGCATCGTGGTGACCGGAGGTGTCAGCGACGATGGTCGCCAATACCCGTCCCTGATCATCGAGCAGTGGATGTCCGGTGGCGAGGTACGCCTGCCACGGCACCTTGACGGTGTCGGCGGTGTTGAGCCGCTCCCAGGGGGCGTCGGCGCGCCAGAGCAGCAGGTGTGCACACGCACGGCCCTCGATATCGGTGAGCCGCAACCGGGTTCCGCGGTCCAGCACCTTGCTGGTGTAGCGGCCGCCGGGCACCGTCTCGGCCCAGGTCAGGCGGTCGGCTTCGACGCCGGCGGGCGGTGTCGGCCACAGCGATGCGGGTACGACAGGCATGGCCGCCGTGTGTGCACCGGCCTGCGCACGGGCGTGCGCGCGAGCGGCTGCGGTGGTGGATGTGGTGGTCGATGTGGTGGAAAGACTCACGAGAATCCTTTCGGCAGTGGCTGATTGGCGGACATCAGAGCGTTCCGACGGGGTTCGGATGGGTCCGGCGGTACGGGAAGCACAGGGCACCGAGCGCAACGATCGCGACGATGGTGAACGGCCCGGCCCAAACGAGCAGCGGCATCGTGCCCATCGGGTCGTAGATTTCCGGCCGTGGCCAGGCCAGGTTGATCACCATCGCCACGCCATAGGCGACCGCGAAGAGGTTGACCGGTAGACCCCAGCGTCCCATCGAGAACAGCGGCCGACCGCCGGCGTCGGTGGCCGATGCGTCCCAACGCATTCCCCGCAGCCGGTGGGCCAGCAGCGGTGCGGTCACCAGCAGGTAGGCGATGTAGATCGCGATGATGCAGACGCTGGCGAGCGTGGCGAAGATCGCGGAGTTGCCGACGTTCACCAGGAGCACACCGACACACGCGACACCGACCACGATCGCCGGCGGAATGGGTGTCCCGGTTGCCGGGTTGACGCGGGACAGGAGCGACGAGAACGGCAGCCGCTGATCGCGCGCCATCGAGAACATCAGGCGGGTGGCCGCGGTCTGAATTGCCAAGGTGCAGATGAAGATCGCGATGGCCACGTCGACGAGGAGCAGCGTCCCCCACGGCGACGACAGCACCGCGCCCAGCACGTAGGGCAGGCCCTCGGTCGCGAGGCGACCGTCGGTCAGGCTCGGCGCCGCCATCAGTGCGCCGATGATCATCAGGCCGCCGCCGAGCGCCGAAACCGTCAGTGTCGACCGGATGGTGCGCGGCGCCACACGGCGCGCATCCCGCGTCTCCTCCGCCAGCTCGCCGGCCGAACCGAAGCCGACCATCACGTAGGCGGCCATCAGCCCGGAGGCGATCCAGGCCCAGCCATAGCCCGGACCCGTTGCGCCGGTGTCGAACACGACCTGCGGACCGCGCTGGGCATGGGTGAAGAACACTCCGACGACCGCGATGACACCGACGATCTCGCAGCAGACCCCGATCGTCGCGACCCGCGACATCCAGCGCACCCCGATGCAGTTGATCGTGGTGGTGACCAGCAGCAGCGCCGTACCCAGCAGCACCGCATTGGCCGCGCCGTCCGGCGAGGTGAGGGCGGTGTCGGTGCCGATGATCTGGAATCCCGACCACACCGCCGGCAGCACCACCTGCAGCGCGATGGCCGCGGCGGATGCCGTGATGATCTGGGCCAGAATCATGAACCAGCCACCGAACCAACCGACGACTTCGCCGCCGAGGCGGCGGGCCCACTGATAGATGGCCCCCGAGATCGGGTAGCGGGCGGCCAGTTCGGCGAAGCACAGGGCCACGGCGAACTGCCCGATGAACACCGCCGGCCAGGTCCAGAAGAACGCCGGACCGCCGAAACTGAAGCCGAGACCGAATAATTGGAAGATCGTGGTCAGGATCGACACGAACGAGAAACCGGCCGCGAACGAGGCGAACTTGCCCAGCGAGCGATGCAGCTGTTGGTCGTAGCCGAACTCGGCGAGATCGTCATGATCTGCCGGCGACGTGTTGGTCAATGTCATCCGATCTCGATTCCACAGAGGTCAATACCTGTCAACTGACAGAATTAGGTGTGCCCATGACACGGATGGGTCACCGAAGTTTCCGATGTGGGTCGCGGTGTAACAGTTGGGTTTCACGGGAGCCGACGATGCGCGGGTGGCACAGTAGTGGCATGAGCCGCCCGGGCCGCCCCCGCCACCGCGACGCCTTACGCCCCGGCAGCACCGCCGTCGAGCAGATCCTCGATGCCGCCGGAGAACTGTTCGTGACCAAGGGCTTTACCGTGACCTCGACGCGTTCGATCGCCGAGGCCGTCGGCATCCGTCAGGCCTCGCTGTACCACCACTTCCCCAACAAGGAAGCAATTCTCGAGGCGCTGCTCGATGCGACGGTGGTGCCGTCGCTGGAGTTCGCACGGCGGGTGACCCGGTCCGTGGACGACCCGCGGGTCGCGCTGTGGGCGGTGACGGCCGGCGACGCGGCCAGCCTGTTGTCCGTGCCGTGGAACTTGGGCCGGCTCTATCTACTGCCGGAGGTCGACGGTATCGAGGGCTTCCATGACCGGCGCCGCGAGCTGCACGCCGTGTACCGCGAGCTGGCAGTCGACGTCGTCGGTGGCCGCGACGAGTTCCGCTGCGGCCTCCCGGTGCGCCTGACCGAGACGGTCATCGCGCAGCGCGTCGACGACCCGGGCATCGCCGGTGAGGAAGTGGCCGAGGCCATCGCCGATGCGGCGCTGCGGGTGCTCGGGGTCGATGTCGACGACGCGTTGCGGGCGGCGGGGCGGGCACTGGTCGAGCAGCACCTGCCCGTCCCTGGTTAGGACTCGGGGGCGAGCAGCTGGTCGGCGTCGAAGCAGCTGTGGTCGCCGGTGTGGCAGGCGCCGCCCACCTGGTCGACTTCCAGGAGCACGGCGTCGCCGTCGCAGTCCAGGCGTACCGAGTGCACGTACTGGGTGTGTCCCGACGTCAGGCCCTTGACCCACTGTTCGCCGCGTGAACGGGAAAAGTACGTCGCCTCACGGGTTTCCAAGGTGCGGGCCAGCGCGGCGTCGTCCATCCAGGCGACCATCAGGACGTCGCCGGTGCCGCGCTGCTGCACCACGGCGGTGAACAGACCGGCGTCGTTGCGCTTGATGCGTGCGGCGATTCCAGGATCGAGGCTCATCGCACCGTGATCCCCTCGGCCGCCATCGCCGCCTTCACCTGCCCGATGGTCAGCTCACGGAAGTGGAACACACTGGCCGCCAGCACCGCATCGGCGCCGGCCTGCACCGCAGGCGCGAAGTGGTCGACGGCGCCGGCTCCCCCACTGGCGATCACCGGCACAGTCACGGCGGCCCGCACTGCCCGCAGCATCGCCAGGTCGAACCCGGCCTTGGTGCCGTCGGCGTCCATCGAGTTCAGCAGAATCTCGCCGACCCCGAGTTCGGCTCCGCGCGTTGCCCATTCGACGGCGTCGATGCCGGTACCGCGACGACCGCCGTGGGTCGTCACCTCCCAGCCCGACGGTGTCGGGTCGGAGTCTGCCGGCACGGTCCGCGCGTCGACCGACAGCACGATGCATTGCGAGCCGAACTGCCGCGACAACTCCGACAGCAGTTCCGGCCGGGCGATGGCCGCGGTGTTGACCGAGACCTTGTCGGCGCCGGCCCGCAGCAGGGTATCGACATCCTCGACCGAGCGGACGCCCCCGCCGACAGTCAGCGGGATGAACACCTGCTCGGCGGTGCGGCGCACCACCTCGAGCATGGTCGAGCGGCCCGACGACGACGCGGTGACGTCCAGGAACGTCAGCTCGTCGGCGCCCTCTGCGTCGTACGCGGCGGCCAATTCGACGGGATCACCGGCGTCCCTGAGGTTCTCGAAGTTGACGCCCTTGACCACGCGGCCGCCGTCGACGTCCAGGCATGGGATGACACGGGTTGCGAGACTCACAGGTAATCCTCCGGCACACCAACGGATTTCACGATCTCCAGCATCCTCTCGTGCACGCCGGGAGCTGCGGCCAGTGCCGACTTCGACTCCACCGTCCAGGGCTCACCGGCGAGGTCGGTGACGATGCCACCCGCGGCCCGCACCAACGCCACGCCCGCGGCGTGGTCCCAGATGTGGTGACCGAAACTGATTGCGCCGCCGAGGATGCCGGCGCCGACGTAGGCCAGGTCAAGGCCGGTGGCGCCATGCATCCGCACCCGTGAGCATTCCCGCGTCAGGCTCGACAGGACCGCGTTGCGCCACCGCCCCGGGAACCGGCCCTTCGAATCGATGTTGAAGGTCTGGATACCGATGATCGAGTCGGCCAGCGTGCTCGGCGCCAACGGCGGCAACACCAACTCCCCGTCGCGGACCGGGCCATCGGCGGTCGCGACGTACCGCTGGCCCATGAAGGGCAGCCAGGTCAGGCCGGCGACGGGAGTGCCCCGCCACAGCAGGCCGAGCAGGATCGCCGCCATGGGCGAACCGGCCGCGTAGTTGAACGTGCCGTCGATCGGGTCGAGCACCCACACCAGTTCGGAATCGATGGGCTCGCCACCGAATTCCTCACCGTGCACACCGATCCCGGTCGCCGACGTCAGTGCCGCGACAACCTGGCGCTCGATGGCAAGGTCGATCTCGGTGGCGAAGTCGTTGCCCTTCTTGCGCACCGCCGCGTCCGCCTGATGGCCCGCGATGAACGCAGCGACAGCATCATCGAGCACGCCGGTCGCGGTCGCGACCAGCTCTGCCAACTTCGCCGGTTCGATCACTTCACCGCGGCCAGCGCCTCGGGCAGCGTGAACCGCTCGGCGTACAAGGCTTTTCCGACGATGGCACCCTCGACGCCCTGCCCGGTCAGCGTGGCGATGGCCCGCAGGTCGTCCAGGCTCGACACCCCGCCCGACGCGATGATCGGTGCCTCGGTGCGGCCGGCCACAGTGCTCAGCAGGTCCAGGTTCGGGCCGGTCAGCGTGCCGTCCTTGGTGACGTCGGTGACGACGTAGCGCGAACAGCCTTCGCTATCAAGGCGTTCCAGCACCTCCCACAGGTCGCCGCCGTCGGTCTCCCAGCCACGGCCGCGCAGGCGCCAGCTGCCGTTCTCGAACTGCACGTCCAGACCGACCGCCACGCGGTCGCCGTACTCGCCGATGGCGCGCTTGCACCACTCCGGGCTCTCCAGCGCGGCGGTGCCGATGTTCACGCGGGCGCAGCCGGTGTCCATGGCCGCCTTGAGCGAGGCATCGTCGCGGATGCCGCCGGAAAGCTCCACGGCCACATCGAGTTTGCCGACCACCTCAGCCAGCAGCTCCCGGTTGCTGCCCCGGCCGAACGCGGCATCCAGGTCCACCAGGTGCACCCACTCGGCGCCGTCGCGCTGCCAGGTCTGCGCCGCCTCGAGCGCCGAACCGTAGTCGGTCTCGCTGCCGGCCTTGCCCTGCACCAGCCGCACCGCCTTGCCGTCGACCACGTCAACGGCCGGCAACAAAATCAAACTCATAGCCCCTCAACCCAATTCGCCAACAGCGTCGCACCTGCGTCGCCGCTCTTCTCCGGATGAAACTGTGTCGCCGCCAACGCGCCGTCTTCGACGGCGGCGATGAACGGCACGTGATGCGTGGCCCAGGTGACCTTCGCGTCGGCGTGGCCGCCCCACTGCTGGGCGGCGTACGAATGCACGAAATAGAACCGGGTGTCGGCGTCGAGCCCCTTGAACAGGGTGCTGTCGGCGGCGGCGTCGACGGTGTTCCAGCCCATGTGCGGGATCACCGGCGCGTCGAGCCGGGTGACCTCGCCGGGCCACTGCCCGCAGCCCTCGGTCTGCACGCCGAACTCCACGCCCTTCGAGAACAGGATCTGCATGCCCACGCAGACGCCCAGCACGGGGTGCCCCGCGGCCAGACGGTCGGCGATGATCTGCTCCCCGCCGATCGACCGCAGGCCCGTCATGCAGGCCTCGTAGGCGCCGACCCCGGGCACCACCAGACCGTCCGCGGCGGCGGCAGCCGCAGCGTCAGCGGTCACCTCGACGTCAGCACCCACTCGCTCGAGCGCGCGCTGCGCGGACCGAAGATTGCCCGAACCGTAGTCCAGAACAACAAGTTTCTTTGTCACAGAGTGCCTTTGGTCGACGGCACGCCGGCCACCCGCGGATCGGGCTCGACGGCCTGGCGCAGCGCGCGGGCGACAGCCTTGTACTGCGCCTCGGTGATGTGGTGCGGGTCGCGGCCGTACAGCGTCCGCACGTGCAGCGCGATCTTCGCGTTGAAGGCCAGTGACTCGAAGACGTGCCGGTTGATGACGGTGTGGTACGGCACCGAGGAGCCGGCGATGGTGAAGGACACCATGGACTCCGGCTCACCGGTGTGCACGAAGTACGGACGGCCCGAAACATCGACGGCCGCATGGGCGAGGGTCTCGTCCATCGGGATGAAGGCGTCACCGAACCGGCGGATGCCCTTCTTGTCGCCCAGGGCCTGACCGAGCGCCTGCCCCAGGACGATCGCGGTGTCCTCGACGGTGTGGTGGCCCTCGATCTCGACGTCACCCTTGGCGTGCACGGTCAGATCGAAGCTGGCGTGCGTCCCCAAGGAGGTCAGCATGTGGTCGAAGAACGGCACTCCGGTGCTGATGTCGACCTGGCCGGTGCCGTCGAGGTCGACCTCGACGACGATGCTGGATTCCTTGGTGGTGCGTTCCACGCGGGCGCGGCGGGTCATGAAACTCCTTGTGGGGCTAGTTCCGATGCGGCGAGCTTGGCGCTGACTTCGAGCAGGGCGTCGTTCTCCGAGGCCAACCCGACGGTGGTGCGCAGGAAGCCGGGGATCCCGACGTCACGGATCAGCACGCCGGCGTCGAGGTAGCGCTGCCAGGTCGCCGCGGCGTCGGCGAATTCTCCGAACAGGATGAAGTTGGCGTCACTGGGGATGACCCGGAAACCCAAGTCGGACAACGCCGCAGCTACCCGGTCCCGCTCCGCCGCCAACGTGGCGACGCTGCTGAGGGTCTCATCGGCATGACGCAGCGCCGCGCGCGCGGCCGCCTGCGTCAGCACCGACAGGTGGTAGGGCAACCGCACCAGCAGCATCGCGTCGATCACGGCGGGATCGGCCACCAGGTAGCCCAACCGCCCGCCGGCGAACGCGAAGGCCTTGCTCATGGTGCGGCTGATGATCAGCTTGGCCGGGTACTCGGCCAGCAGCGCGACACCGCTGGGCTGCGACGAGAATTCGCCGTATGCCTCGTCCAGGATCAGCACGCCCGGTGTGACGTCGAGCAACCGCTGCAGATCGTCGAGCGGCACGCTCTGCCCGGTCGGGTTGTTGGGGCTGGTCACGAACACCACGTCCGGCCGCTGTGCGCTGATGGCGGCCACGGCGACGTCGACGTCGAGCCCGAAATCGGTGGCTCGCGTCGCCGACAGCCACTCGGTCTGGGTGCCGTCGGAGATGATCGGGTGCATCGAGTACGACGGCACGAAACCGATGGCGCTGCGGCCCGGCCCGCCGAACGCCTGCAGCAACTGCTGCAGGATTTCGTTGGAACCATTTGCCGCCCAAAGGTTTTCCGCCGTCAGTGCGACACCGGTCTGCGCCTGCATGTACGCGGCCAGATCGGTGCGCAGCGCCATGGCGTCGCGATCCGGGTACCGGTGCAACTCGGCCGCCGCCTCGGCGACCGATGCGGCGACGTCGTCGATCAGCGCCTGGGTGGGCGGGTGCGGGTTCTCATTGGTGTTGAGCCGCACGGGAACCACCAGCTGCGGCGCACCGTACGGCGACTTGCCGCGCAGGTTCTCCCGCAGAGGCAGATCGGACAGGGAAATCTTGCCCATCAGAGCCTTCTGTTCTTCGCGCAAGCGCTCGTCACCGCTCAAACCTCCGGCGTACGGCCTCACCGTGCGCCGGCAGGTTCTCGGCATTGGCCAACGTGATCACGTGCCCCGCAACGTCTTTCAGGGCCGCCTCGGTGTAGTCGACGACGTGGATGCCACGCAGGAACGTCTGTACCGACAGGCCGCTGGAGTGCCGCGCGCAGCCGGCGGTGGGCAGCACGTGGTTGGACCCGGCGCAGTAGTCACCGAGGCTCACCGGCGACCAGGCACCGACGAAAATGGCCCCCGCCGAACGGATTCGGCCGGCCACCTCCGCGGCGTCGACGGTCTGGATTTCCAGGTGCTCGGCGGCGTAGGCGTTCACCACGCGCACGCCGGTGTCGAGATCATCGACGAGCACGATGGCCGACTGCTTGCCATTCAGCGCGACCGTCACCCGCTCGCGGTGCAGCGTGCCGGCAACCTGCGCGGCCACCTCGACATCGGTGGCGTCGGCCAGCTTCTCGCTGGTGGTGACCAGCACGCTGGCCGCCATCTCATCGTGCTCGGCCTGGCTGATCAGGTCAGCGGCGATGTGCACGGCGTCGGCCGAGTGATCGGCCAGGATGGCGATCTCCGTCGGGCCGGCCTCGGCGTCGATGCCCACCTGGGAGCGGCAGATGCGCTTGGCTGCGGTGACGAAGATGTTGCCCGGCCCGGTGATCATGTCGACCGGCGCCAGCTCGTCACCCGTGGTGTCCACGCCGCCGTAGGCCAGCAGCGCGATGCCCTGGGCACCGCCGACGGCCCACACCTCGTCGACCCCCAGCAGGGCGGCGGCGGCCAGGATGGTCGGGTGCGGCAAGCCGCCGTGGTCCTTCTGCGGCGGGCTGGCAATGACCAGCGAGTCGACGCCCGCGGTCTGGGCCGGCACGACGTTCATCACGACGCTCGAGGGGTAGACGGCGTTGCCGCCCGGCACGTACAGCCCGACGCGCTCGACCGGGACCCACCGTTCGGTGACGGTCGCGCCCGGCGCGAGGGTCGTGGTGGTGTCGGTGCGCCGCTGGTCGGCGTGCACGGCGCGGGTCCGCTCGATCGCGACCTCCAGCGCCAACCGCACGTCTGCGGGCAACCGGGTCAGCGCGGCGTCCAGCTCCGCCTTGGGGACGCGCACCGCGGCCGGCCGTACCCCGTCGAAGGTCTCGCCGTATTCGAGGGCCGCCACCGCGCCGCGCTCGACCACGGCGTCGACGATCGGGCGTACCTTGGGCAGCACCGAATCCACGTCGACACCGCCTCGGGGCAGCACGGATCGCAACTCTGCGGCGGTCAGCACACGGTTACGCAGGTCGATACGGGACATCTGTAACTCGGCCATCGAGTCAATTGTCCCTGATCAGTCCAGTTCATAAAAATCCGCCATGACGTGGCGGCCTAGCCGACTGCAGAGTTCTCCAGCGCACTCTTGATGATCGGCGCCGCCTGCTCCATCGCGGCCCGCAGCGGACCCGCGGCTTCGTCGGGCAGGACATCGCGCGACCAGCGGAATCGGCAGCGTTGCGGACCGATGGCTACAACCTGCATCACCGCGTTGTCGTGCGCGGGGCGCGCGGTGTCGCCGATCAGCGAGTAGGCGATCCGGCAATCGGCTTCATGGCGGCTGACCAGGCGTTCTCGGGCGACGAAACCGTCGGCGAACGTCACGACCCGAACATCGCCCTCCGGTTCGGAGGACACCACGAAGCCGGGGGCCATGCGCACCGGGCCGGCCTCCCAGTCCCCGATCACCTGCCATACCTGAGCGCCGTCAGCTACAACATCGAACTCAACGTGAATGAATGCCATGGGATCAGTCTGGGCGGGCGTCCGAGTCGACGTCTTGAACATTCTTGCGGGCTGTCGGTGTTGACCGACGGTGTCGGCCCCTACCGATAACCTCCCTGGCATGTTGACCGCCCAGACACTGGTCGCGCGGCCCGAATTCAGCGTCACGACCTGGCGTTGCACCGGTGGGGATGAGGCGTGGTCCGAGCCCGAGTGCGCGGTCGACGGGCGCGTCGTGCTGGTGCGTTCGGGGAGCTTTCACCGCCGCGGCGCCGGCGGGCCCATCGAACACGATCCGACGCTCGGCTATCTCGGTCAGCCTGGGGAGCGCGAGCATTTCGCCCATCCGCACGGCGGCGACCAGTGCACGTCGGTCCAGCTCGGCAGCGAGAGCTGGTGGCAGCTGGCCGGCGAGCCGCAACGGACCGGGTCCGCGGCGGTCTATGTCGACGCCCGCCTGGAACTGGCACACCGGCGATTGCTGGGCAATGACCGAACCGACCCGGACTATCAGCTCGCCGAGCAACTAGTCCTGCTGGTGGGTGCGGCCCTGCGATCGGCGGCGACGCGGCCGATCCCCGCGTCCGATTCGCCGGCTCACACATCCGAGCGCCGATTGGTTGCGCGAGCCCGTGAAGCGATCCGGCACGGCGACGAGGCCGCCGCCGGACTGTTCCCCCTCGCGGCCGCCCTCGGGGTCTCTCCGTACCGGCTGAGCCGATCGTTCAGCAACGAACTCGGGGTATCGGTGACGCGGTATCGCAATCGGGTTCGGGTCGGACGGGCCCTCGACCACCTGTACCGCGATGACGCCACTCTCGCAGATGTCGCGGCCACTCTGGGATTTGCCGACCAGGCTCACTTCTGTCGCACGCTGCGTGAGCAGACGGGGCACACTCCGACAGCCGTCCGGCGCGAACTGCGCCGCGTTGCCGTGGGTTAGCTGTTCGGTGCGGCAGAACCGTCGCGCGTGCCCGCGCCGGACTATTGTCCGAGAGCAAGCCAAGTCGAATTCGGAGGCGTCAATGTCAAGCCGTCAGGAACACCCCAACAACGCCGCCGGCGTGCCGATGATCTTCCCGGTCTGGTTCGAAAACCTCCAGATCAAGTACATCAATCCGGCGCTGCGCCCGTTGTCCAAGAAGCTGCCGGGGTTCTCGGTCATCAAGCACCGCGGCCGCAAGTCGGGCAAGGAGTTCGAGACCATCGTCACCTCGTACCGCAAGGGCGATGTGCTGGCGATTGGGCTCGCCCACGGCAAGACGAACTGGGTCAAGAACGTGCTGGCCGCCGGCGAAGCCGACATCCACGTCTCGCGCAAGGATCTGCACCTGGTCAATCCGCGAATCCTGCCCGCAGGCACCGACGATCCGTCGCTGCCGCGCATCGCGCGGATCGTCGGGAAGCGCCAGGGCGTGTTCGTCGCCGACATCGCGCACTGACGAACGAGGGCCACGCTGAAATTCAGCGTGGCCCTCGTTGTCAGCCGCTATTTGCAGATGTCGTTGATCTGCTTGCTGTCGGCGCCCGCGTCGTCCAGGCGCACCTTCTGCTGCGGGTCGTCGGTCTGGGAGCCGGCCGTCGCCGCCGCGCCGATGTCCAGCAGCGTGTTCGCGTACTTGCGCGCCGCCGTCGCGAGGTCGGCCGGGGCGGCCGGATCGATCCGGTTCAACAGGTACTGGCCACCGGTGATCAGGGCCAGGCGAGCGTTGGCCGCGACGGCCAGCGCGCCCGTCGTGTCATCCGGCCCGCCGGGGACCGCCAGGTTGGTGTTGATCGCGATGCCCTTGCTGACGGTCTTCATGGCGTCGCAGAGCGCGATCTTGGCCGTGTCCTGCTCGGCCTCGGTGTACGTCTTGGCCTGATGCTTCACCGCGTACAGGGCGTAGCCGCCGATGGCACCGGCGATCAGGCCGATGACCACGGCCGCAATCGCGATGATCTGCGTGACGGACATGGAACCCGAATCCGACGTCGTGTCGGTGTCCTTGGCAGCTTTGCTCAGCGTGGTGGTCTTGTCTTCGGTCTTCTCGTCTTCCGCCATGACCGTGATAGTAACGGCCGAGCTAGGTATCGAGGCCGACGTCGAGCACCCGTACCGAATGTGTCAGGGCGCCGATGGCGAGGTAGTCAACGCCGGTCGAGGCGTAGGCCGCGGCCGAATCCAGGCTCAGCCCGCCCGACGACTCGAGCTTGGTGCCGGGCGCGCGGGCGTCGCGGCGCTGCACCGCGATCTGCGTCTGCCAGACCGGGAAGTTGTCCAGCAACACCAATTCGACGTTCTCGCCGAGGATTTCGTCGAGCTGCTCGAGCGAATCCACTTCGACCTCGCACGGCAGGTCCGGCGCCATGTTGCGCACCGCCTGTAGGGCTGCGAGCACCGATCCGGCGGCCGCGACGTGGTTGTCCTTGATCAGCGCGGCATCGCCGAGCCCCAGCCGGTGGTTGACGCCGCCGCCGACGCGCACCGCGTACTTCTGCAGTAACCGCAAACCGGGCAAGGTCTTTCGGGTGTCGCGGATGGCCGTGTCGGTGCCGGCGACCTCCTGGACCCAGCGGGCCGTCTCCGAGGCGATCCCCGACAGGTGGCAGACGATGTTGAGCATGGTGCGTTCGGCGGTCAGCAGAGCCCGCGTCGGTGCCTCGACAGTGAGCACCGCGTCGCCGGGTTTGACCTCGGCGCCGTCCTCTGCGCGGTCCCGGATCTGATAGGCACCCGCGCCGATCACCTTGTCCAGCACCAACACCGCGATGTCCAGGCCCGCGATGACGCCCGGCTGCCGCGACACCATCGATGCAATGGTGGTGGCGTCGGCAGGCACCGTCGCCGCCGACGTGACGTCGGGCCCGTAGCGCAGATCCTCATCGAGCGCGCGATCGATGATCGCGTGCGCGTCTGCCAGTTCCGCTGTAGTCAATGCCATCAGTTACACACTCCTATCGGCAGGGCGGCCAGCGCGCGCCCGGCGGCGTCCAGCCGCACATCGATCGACACCCCGAACGCCGGATCGCGGTCCGGCCGGTCGCTTCGGTGGTGGCAGCCACGGGATTCGGCGCGGGCCGCCGCTGCCGCGGCCACCGCCGACGCCGTCACGGTCAGGGCCGCATCCTCGACGGCCGTGCGATCCGACATGGCCGTGCCACGGGCGCCGGCGAGCAACTCGCCCAGCTGCCCCAGGCCGGCCGCATCGCGCACCACCGACGCGTACCGCGTCATGCCGCGTTGCAGCGCATCGCGATCCAACGCCGGCCGCTTGCCCAAATCAGGTTCAGGCACCCGGTTTCCGCCGGCACTGCGAGCCCGCTCCGCTGCCGCGCGACCGGCCCGGCCACCGACCACCAGCCCTTCGAGCAGGCTGTTGGAGGCCAGCCGGTTACCGCCGTGCATACCGGTGCGGCCCACCTCGCCGGCGGCGTACAAACCGGCCATCTCGGTGCGCCCGTACACGTCGGTGACCACGCCGCCGCAGCTGTAGTGCGCGCCCGGTACCACCGGAATCGGTTGGCGCGCAGGATCGATACCGGCAGCCAGACAGGCGGCGGTCACTGTCGGGAACCGGGCGGCGACATCGGAGACGCCGCGGGCATCGAGGTAGACGTAGTCGTCGCCGGTGGCGGCCAGGCGCGCATCGATGGCGGCGGCCACCACGTCGCGCGGCGCCAGATCACCCATCGGATGGACGCCGTCGGTCACCGAGTCGCCGCGGCGGTCACGCAGGATCGCGCCTTCGCCACGCAGCGCTTCGGTGATCAGCGGGCAACGACCGCCGGCCGCGCCGGTGTACAGCATCGTGGGGTGGAACTGGACGAATTCGATGTCACGGACCGGCAATCCGGCGCGCAGCGCCAGGGCGATACCGTCGCCGGTGGATCCGTCGGGGTTGGTCGTCGCGGTGTACAGCTGGCCCAGTCCGCCGGTCGCCAGAATGACCGATGGCGCCGTCAGCACACCGGGTCCTTCCGGGCTCAGGACCAGCAGCCCGCTGACCGCTCCGTCGTGGTGCAGTACCTGCAGCGCAACATGATTGGGCCGGATGTCCAGCGTCTGCGTCGCGGCGGCCAGCGCGCGCTGGACCTCAGCGCCGGTGGCGTCGCCGCCGGCGTGGATGATGCGGCGGCGGCTGTGCCCGCCCTCGCGGGTCAGCGCCCAGTCCCCCGGTCCGACCTCGTCGAAAGCCGCACCGGCGCCGACCAATTCGCGCACCGCGGCATAGCCGTCGGCGACGATCGAGGTGACCGCCTCGATGTCACACAGACCAGCACCGGCCGCGACGGTGTCGGCGACGTGCGCCTGCACCGAGTCATCGGTGTCAGGGATGACGACTGCGATGCCGCCCTGGGCGTACGCGGTGGCCGTCTCGCCGGACTTGCCGACGACCACGACCCGGCTACCGGCCAGCTGAGCGGCACGGGCGGCCGCCAGGCCGGCCACACCCGTGCCGACAACGACGACGTCGGCACGTTGGCGCCAGTAGCCCCGTCCGCCGCACGCGCCCAGCGGACGGGCCGCGTGGAGGCTCACCGCTACTCCCCGCCGCCGGGCTGCCCGATCCCGATCATGCGCTGCACACTCAACCGAGCTGCGGCTGCGACATCCTCGTCGACGTTGACTTCGTCGGCACCGTCCCGCAGGCAGCGCAGCAGCGCGGCCGGCGTGATCATCTTCATGTACGGGCAGGAGGCCCGATCGTTGACGGCGAGAAACTCGGTTTCCGGTGCGGCACGGCGCAACTGGTGCAGCATGCCGATCTCGGTGGCGACCAGGACCTGCTTGGCCGTGGTCGCCCGGGCGGCGTCGAGCATGCCGCCGGTCGACAGGATCTTTACCCGGTCGTCCGGCACGGCACCCTCGCCGGCCAGGTACAGAGCCGAGGTGGCGCAACCGCATTCGGGGTGCACGAACAGTTCGGCATCGGGGTGCGAGCGGGCCTGGTCGGCGAGTTCGTCACCGTTGATGCCGGCGTGCACGTGGCATTCCCCGGCCCAGATGTGCAGGTTGTCCCGTCCGGTCATCCGGCGGACGTGCGCGCCGAGGAACTGGTCGGGGCAGAACAGCACGGTCTTGTCCGCCGGGATCGAGGCGACCACCTCGACAGCGTTGGACGACGTGCAGCAGATGTCGGTGAGGGCTTTGACCGCCGCGGTGGTGTTCACGTAGGACACCACGACCGCGTCCGGGTAGTCGGCCTTCCAGGCCCGCAGGTCGTCCGCGGTGATCGAATCGGCCAGCGAGCAGCCTGCCCGCTGATCCGGAATCAGCACGGTCTTGGCCGGTGACAGGATCTTGGCGGTCTCGGCCATGAAGTGCACACCGCAGAACACGATGGTGCCCTCCGCGGCGTCCGCGGCGATGCGCGACAGCGCCAGCGAGTCGCCCACGTGGTCGGCGATGTCCTGAATCTCGGGCAGCTGGTAGTTGTGCGCGAGGATCGTGGCGTTGCGTTCTTTCGCCAGGCGGCGCACCTCGTCCGCCCACTGCGCGTCGGCGACCACGTCGCCGAAACCTTCGAACTCCGCCGGTCGGTCCAGAACCGTCATGGCCGTCTCCTTTGAACCTGGCCAGGTTTTCGACTTATGATCGAAAACATGCCACATACTAGCACTGCACACGAGAAGTTCACCTTGGTGTACCGCGCGCGACCCCAAAGGACCTGAAAGCCGTCCAGCGCGAACTGGCCGCGCCGCGAGCAGTCGATCTGGCGCACTTCGGGAAAACGGCTCAGCTACCTACGAGGCGTCAGGACGATTCTGGATAGTTCTGCCAGGTCTGTTGCGTCTGGACGGCGATGGCGTCGTTCGCAGTTCCACTGCCGTCCCAAAGGCCCCGGCCGGCAACCAGCACGATGGGCCAGAAGTGGGCGGCGACATCACGCACCTGGCGGATCGGGATTCCCCTGGATACGGCGGCGTAGTGCAGCCAGTAATCGTCAGCCCGCGGGCATACGTGGACGAACGCCTCGCCGCGATCCCGCAGCGCCCCAAGCAGTTCCGGAGGGTAGGCGACACCGGATACGCCTGTCGCGAATACCGTTTCGGATGCTTCGGTCGTGGTGCACATCGGCCAGGTGCCGTACGGGCCATCGCTCCTGATGCGCGCGCGAAAAGCGGTGACCTCGCCGGGCCGATGCGCCGCGAGCAGCTCCGCGAGCCAGGTGGGCGGGTAGTAGACGTCGTCGTCCGCTGTGACAAGAGTGCAGTCGGGTTCGTCCGGCAGTATCTCGTTGACGTACGGAAAGTACTTCTTGTGTGGTCCGTAGTCGCGGCAGTGACGAATTTCCAACCCGCGTGCCTGCAAGCGTTTCAAGGTTGCCGGCGGATCGAGATACGCGTCGCGGTCATCCAGCCAGAGGATCAGGCGGCGTGGCTTCACAGCACCGGCACCGATGGTCTCAATCGTTTGCCACACCGTCGAAATCCGCTTGCCGTAACTCGTCAACGACACGTTGGCGGCACCGGTGCCGACGACGAGTTCAAGGGACCTGTGGTTTCTCACGCTCAGTCGCGAACACAGTGTGCCGAACTCCGCAAAGGTCAACATCCACCCGAGCGGATCCGTCGGGTCAACACCACTATTGCGCATGGCCCCCGGCCCTCTCCCCACGTAACGACCATGAAGTTTGCTGGAATCGCGCCTGGTCAGTCTAACTACTGGGCGGCACCTGCGCCGGTTACAGCGAGGGCCACCCACCGCCCCGGCGGACGCTTTTGAACTCCGATGTTTTCGACTTAAAATCGAAAACGTGACGGATGTGGGTACTGCGCATGAAGTGCTCGCCGTCGTGTTTCAGGTACGCCTCCTCGACGGAAAGAAACCGCAGCTCAGTGTTCTGTTGTGGGAGCGCGCCATGGAGCCGCAGCGTGGCGCATGGTCCCTCCCCGGCGGCCAGCTGCGGCACGACGAAGACCTGATCAGTTCGGTCCGGCGCCAACTCGCCGAGAAGGTCGATCTGCGTCAGCTGACCCATCTCGAGCAGCTCGCGGTCTTCTCCGAGCCCAAACGCGTGCCCGGCCCACGCACCATCGCCTCGACCTTCCTGGGCCTGGTGCCCTCCCCCGCAACACCCGAACTCCCGAGCGACACGCGCTGGCACCCCGTGTCGGCACTGCCTCCCATGGCCTTCGACCACCGCCCGATGATCACGCACGCCCACACCCGGCTGGTGGCCAAAATGTCCTATACCAACATCGGATTCGCCTTGGCGCCAAAGGAATTCACCCTGACCACGCTGCGGGACATCTACGCCGCCACGCTGGGCCACCCGGTGGACCCGACCAATCTGCAGCGCGTGCTCGGCCGGCGCGGCGTCATCACCCCGACCGGCACCACGGCCCGCTCCGGACGCAGCGGCGGCCGCCCAGCCGCGCTGTACCGGTTCACCGACTCGACATATCGCGTTACGGACGAGTTCGCCGCCTTACGCCCACCTGGTTAACCTACGGGTCGTGACGTAGGTCACTTTCCGGCCACATTTCGCGAGCCAGAATTGGTTTTTAAGGGTTCCTTAAGACATGATCTCTCGATGACCATGGGCAATGCAGCCAGGGCGTTCGACGCCGAGTGGATCGGCCAGCCGTACCACGAGGAACTCCAGTCCGGCACCCGCCCACTGCGCCCCAGCGACGACGCGTTCTACGTCGCGCCCGTCGGCTTCGAGCACACCGCACCCGGCACCGTCCTGCGCTCGCGCGACGTCGAGCTCGGCTTCATGGGCGTGATCCCCCAGGGCGTCACCGCCACGCAGCTGCTGTACCGCAGCACCGACCTCAACGGCACCCCGCAGGCCGCGGTCACCACCGTCCTGCTGCCCGTCGGGCACAACCCGAACACCCGCCGCCCGATCGTCTCCTACCAGTGCGCCATCGACGCCGTCTCCGACGCCTGCTTCCCGTCGTACGCGCTGCGCCGCCGCACCCGGGCCCTCGGCTCCGTGGCACAGCTCGAATACGTGCTCGTGGCCGCGGTTCTCGCGCAGGGCTGGGCGGTGTCCGTGCCCGACCACGAAGGCACCGACGGCATCTGGGGCGCCCCGCACGAACCCGGCTACCACATCCTCGACGGCCTGCGCGCCGCCATCAACACCGAATCCCTCGGCTTGTACGCCGACGCGCCGATCGGCCTGTGGGGCTACTCCGGCGGCGGCCTCGCCAGCGCCTGGGCCGCAGAGGAATACGCCAACTACGCGCCCGAGCTCAACGTCGTCGGCGCGGCCCTCGGCTCGCCGGTTGCCAACCTGGGCAACGTCTTCCGCCAGCTGAACGGCACCTCCAAGGCCGGCCTGCCGGCCACCGTCATCGCGGCGCTCATGCACGTCTACCCGGGCCTGAACCGCGTCATCAACGAGCACGCCACCGAGGCCGGTAAGGCCATGCTGCGCAACATCGAGGACATGACCACCGCCGAGGCGGTCTTCCGGCATGCCGGCCTCGACATGGACAGCCTGCTGAAGTCGCCGCTGCAGGAAGTGCTCGACACGCCTGAGGTGCAGCACGTCTTCGAGGCCATCAAGCTCGGCAAGACCGCGCCGACGCCGCCGCTGCTGGTGATGCAGGCCGTGCACGACCAGATCATCAACGTCGGGAACATCGACGAGCTGACCGACACCTACGTCATGGGCGGCTCGCACGTCACCTACCACCGAGACATCCTCAGCGAGCACATCGTCCTGCACCCGCTGGCTGCGCCGATGACGCTGAGCTGGCTCGCCGACCGGTTCGACGGCAAACCGCTGGGCCCCACCGTGCGTACCTCGTGGCCGGCCCTGCTGAACCCGGCGACCTACCTCGGCCTGATCAAGCTGGGCGTCGTCAGCACGAAGGTTCTGCTGGGACTTCCGGTTGGGCGTCGGTAGCGGCGGGAGCCGCGGCAACCGGTAGCCGGACGGGCACCCACTCCACCGGCGGCCACGCGCCCAGATCGTCGCGCTTGGTCGCCAGCGTGCAGAACAGATAGACCAGCGCGGCGATGCCGGCCGGGAAGAACAGCGTCGCCGCGATCACCCACGGCGAGTGCCCGAAGAACACCGGCGGCGCCTCGACCAGGTAGCCCACCCGATGCTCGGGAGACAGCGGCGCACCCGCAATGTCGGGAGTCCCGTACCGCCAATGGGCAACGGCCGCACCGACACCCGCGAGCGCCCCTGCGGCAGCCACATTGCCGAGCGCCAGCGCACCGGCCAGGACCGGCCCACGATGCGCGCGCCACTGCCACACCAGCGTCGCCGCCACCACGGCGATCACCGTCAGCAGACCGACGGCCAGCGCACCACCCATGAACACCCGGTCCGACTCGTCGCCGAAGTACCCGTGGATGCGCTGACCCTTCTTGGTCAACGCGACGACGGCGTCCACCGGCGGCGCCAGAAACGCCCACAGCAGGCCGCCGAGCGCGCCGGCCAACGTCAGGCCGACGACGACCCGCAGCGCTGCCGCGCGATGCGAAAGCTTCGGCGGCTCAAGGGTTTCGGCGCTCTGCGCGAAATTCTGCTCGTCGCGCCGGCGCTCGTCGCCGCCGTCGGTCATCGCTGGGTCTCCAGGTCCTTCGAGTCCACCACCCCGTGCCGCGAGCACTTCGCCCACCAACCGTCGGGGCGCACCTGCACCACCATGCGGCGGCCGCATTCGGCACAGAACCGGGGCGCCTCCAGGCCGAGCTGGGCCGTGGTCGGCATGACGGCGCCGTCGACGGCATCCGCCGCGACACCGGTGTAGACGTTGAACTTGCCGGCACTGACCGGTGCGGGCAATTCGCGAGTCATCACAGTGTGGCGTTGAGGGCCTTGATCGGCATCTGCAGATCGTCCAGCAGTTCCAGATCGGACTCGGCCGGGCGACCCAGCGTGGTCAGGTAGTTGCCGACGATGACGGCGTTGATGCCGCCCAGGATGCCCTGCTTGGCGCCCAGATCACCGAGGGTGATCTCGCGACCACCGGCGAAGCGCAACATGGTGCGCGGCATGGCCAGACGGAACGCTGCGACGGCGCGCAGCGCGTCGGCGGCCGGCAGCACCTCAAGGTCACCGAACGGGGTACCCGGACGCGGGTTGAGGAAGTTCAGCGGCACCTCGTGCGGGTTCAGCTCGGCCAGGTTCGCGGCGAACTCGGCACGCTGCTCCAGGGTCTCGCCCATGCCGAGGATTCCGCCGCAGCAGACCTCCATGCCGGCCTCGCGAACCATCTCGAGGGTCTTCCAGCGCTCTTCCCAGGTGTGGGTGGTGACGACGTTCGGGAAGTACGACTTCGAGGTCTCCAGGTTGTGGTTGTAGCGGTGCACACCCATGGCCTTGAGCCGGTCGACCTGCTCCTGATCGAGCATGCCGAGCGAGCACGCGATCTGGATGTCGACCTCATTGCGGATGGCCTCGATGCCGGCGGCGACCTGCGCCAACAGGCGCTCGTCGGGCCCGCGCACCGCGGCGACGATGCAGAACTCGGTCGCACCGGTCTTGGCGGTCTGCTTCGCGGCCTCGACCAGGCTCGGGACGTCCAGCCAGGCGCTACGCACCGGCGAGGCGAACAGGCCCGACTGCGAACAGAAGTGGCAGTCCTCAGGGCAGCCGCCGGTCTTGAGGCTGATGATGCCCTCGACCTCGACCTCGGGACCGCACCACTTCATGCGCACGTCGTGCGCCAGGGCCAGCAGGTCCTCCAGCCGGTCGTCGGGCAGCTGCAGAACCTCGAGCACCTGCTCTTGGCTCAGGCCTTCGCCACGCTCGAGCACCTGCTCGCGGGCTACACCCAAAACATCGGTCGTGGCCTGAGTCATCGGCACTCCTTACTCCAGGCCGACTGCGGCCTACAACTTGAACGGTGTTTAGGATACAGACGTGCAACTGCACCGAAGCGACGTGGTGGCCAAGGCCGCCGAGATCCTGGACAACTACGGGATAGCCGACCTGACCATGCGCAGGCTGGCACGTGAACTGAGCGTCAGCCCAGGTGCTCTGTACTGGCATTTCGCCGACAAACAGGAGCTACTGGGCGCGGTCGCCGACCGCCTGCTGGCCACCGCGGCTCCCCGCTCGATCAGCGGACCGGCCGGCGGATTGTGGCCGGACCGCGTCGTGGCGTTGTGCTCGGCGCTGCGTGACGCGCTGCTGTCCGCCACCGACGGCGCCGAGCTGGTCTCGGCCAGTTTCTCGGCCGGGCGATCGGCCGAGCTCAGCCGCATCGTGGCGGCGTTGGCCGACGCGTGCCGCGAGTCGGGCCTCACCGCCGACGATGCCAACCTCGCGGCCCGCACCATCATCTACTACGTGCTGGGCTTCACCGCCGACGAGCAGTCCCGCCTCCAGTGGGACGCGGCCGGCGCGACCGTGGCCGACAGTGACTCGGTGTGGTCCGAAAACGCCGGTGGCCGTTTCACTTTCGGCCTGGACCTGCTGGTCGACGGGCTCGCGGCGCACGCCATCAGCCGTCGCAACTAGATGCCGCTGGAAAAGTACGTGAGTTCGATCAAGGGGCGATCCAGCGCAAGTTATTGAACTCAGGGACGGCTGACAGCCGGAAATGATCCCTGGCTTCAACCAGACTGGCTGCAAGTGCCTCGTGATTGAAGCCACGTACTTCTCATGACGTATGGCCGCCCGGGCGGCCGAAGCCGGCTGAGTTAGATCAGACGCTCGGTCCGGGCGTCGCCGTCCCAGTGCCGTAGCCCGACGAATGCACCGCTGATCTCGGCCGGATGGCCCGCGATGGATAACGCCGCGCCGAGCCGGTCAGCCGGAATCCGGCGGCCCAGCGTCACGTGCGGCGACCAGTCCCCCGGCTGGGTGTGCGGCATGGGCGCCGACGTCAGGTGGTCGGCCGCCAGCCGGCAGGCATCGGCATGAATCTCCAAAAGCCCGGCACTAGGCACGATCGAGCGCGCCAGCACCGCAGCAGACCGCCCGAACACGAGCGCCGAACCTACTCGGCACGGCAACGGAAATCGGGGCAACAATGTCGAAAGCGATTGGGCGACGGCATGATCCATGCCGTCCGCCACCACGAGCGTCACGTGGGGCCGGGCCGTCGGACGCTGAGCCGCGATCCCCGCGGCCCGCAGGTCGTCCCAGGCGCGCCGGATCACGGCCTCGGTGTCGAGGTCGAACAGCAGCTCGACCGAGTGCACCATGTCAGCCGACCAGGCTCGAAACCCATTGTGGATCAAAGGCTTCCGCGCTGACCGTGGCGAAGACCTCAGGCGACAACCGGCCCGCGCCGTCGGGCAGCACGGCGCGCACCGAGGCGATCTCGTCGAGCGCACCCCGGTTGGAGGCTTCCGCGAGCCCCGGTTCCTGAGGCCAGCTGCCGATCACCAATCCGGCGCACGCAATGCCGTGCGCGGCCAGCGACTCGACCGTCAGACCGGTGTGGTTGAGGGTGCCCAGGCCCGGCGCGACGACGACCAGGACCGCGGCCCCGAGTTCGACGGCCAGGTCGCGCAAGGTGGTGCCGTCGGCGCCGAGTTGGACGAGCAGTCCCCCGGCGCCTTCGACGAGGGTCAGCTGGCGGGGCCGGTCCACGTTCTTGATGAGAGCGATCAGCTCGTCGCGTGAGGGCAACGTCATGCCGGCCAGTTCGGCGGCGGCGACGGGTGCCAACGGTTCGGGATAGCGCCAGCCCGGCACCAGCGAGGTGACCCCGGCCAGGCGTCCCACTTCGGCCAGATCGTCGTCACCGTGACCGGCGGCCGGCGAGATTCCGGTCTGCACCGCCTTGCACACGGCGACGTCGAGACCGGCCTGTCGAGCGGCGCAGGCCAGCGCCGCGGTCGCGATGGTCTTTCCGACGCCGGTGTCGGTACCGGCGACGAGCAGCACGGTCACGACTGCACCAGGGCGAGCACCTCGCCGAGCACCCGGCCCGCCAAGTCCAGCTCGGCGTCGTCGAGTGACGCACGCGCGGTCAGCCGCAGCCGGGACGTGCCGACCGGCACGGTCGGGGGCCGGAAGCAGCCGACCCGGACACCACGGTCCAGGCAGGCCGACGCCGCGGCCAGAGCGACCTCGGGGTCGCCGAGGATCACCGAGACGACGGCGGAATCCGGGGTGCCGACCGCGCCGCCGAACCGGGCCAGCGTCGCGGCGTGGGTCAACACGGCCTGTGCCCGCCACGGCTCGGCGATCAGGACCTGAAGTGCCGCGCGGGCCGCACCGACGGCGGCCGGGGCCAGGCCGGTGTCGAAGATGAAGGTTCGTGCAGCGTCGATGAGATGGGCCCGCACCGCGGCGGGGCCGAGCACCGCCCCACCCTGGCTGCCGAGCGACTTGGACAGCGTCGTCGTCACCACGATGTCGGGCTCGCCGGCCAATCCGACCTCGTGCACCAGGCCGCGCCCGCCGGTGCCGCGCACGCCGAGGCCGTGGGCCTCGTCGATGATCAGCAACGCGCCGTGCCGGCGACAGACCTCGTGTAGGGCGCGCAGCGGGGCCAGGGCACCGTCGGTGGAGAACACCGAGTCCGTGATCACGACGGCCCGTTCCTCAGACCGGCTGACCAGCGCGGTCTCCACGGCGCCGACGTCGTTGTGCGGGGACACCACCACCCGCGCCCGGGACAGCCGACAGGCGTCCACCAGCGAGGCGTGGCTATAGGCGTCCGACACGACCAGGGAGCCCGGCCCGGACAGGGCTGCGACCGCACCGATGTTGGCGGTATAGCCGGAGGAGAACACCAGCGCCGACTCGGCGCCCATGAAGTCGGCCAGGTCGGCCTCGAAGTCCTCGTGCAGTTCGGTGTTGCCGGTCACCAGTCGCGATCCGCCGGAACCCGCGCCCCAGGTGTGCAGCGCCGTCACGCCGCCCTCGATGACGTCGGGATGCTGCGTCAGACCCAGATAGTCGTTGGATGCCAGGTCCAGTTCGGTGGCCACCGCGGGTCGGACCCGCAGCGACCGGCGCAGGCCCGCGGCCCGGCGCTGGCGTTCGACATCGGCCAGCCAGGCCAGCGGCGAGTGATCAGTCATCGGCGCGCTCCTGACTCCAGTGCCATTGAACGGTGTTCAGGTTAACGCACGGGCAACGGCGACCACAGCAGAGGTGACCTGGTCGATCTCGTCGGGAGTGCAGATGAAGGGCGGCATCACGTATAGCAGCTTGCCGAAGGGCCGCAGCCACACGCCGTGTTCGATTGCGGTGACCGTGGCCTTGGACATGCCAGCCATGTTCAAGGGCTCCTTCATCTCGACGACGCCGATGGCGCCCAGCACCCGCACGTCGGCGACCGAGGGCAGCTCCGCGGCCGGCGCCAGCCCGCGCCGCAGTCCCTCCGAGATCTCGGCGACCCGGGACCGCCAGTCCTGACCCAGCAGCAGCTCGACCGCCGCCACCGACACCGCGCACGCCAGCGCGTTCGCCATGAACGTCGGCCCGTGCATCAGGGCACCCGGCTCGCCGGAGCTGATCACGCGCGCGATCTCAGCGGTGCACAGCGTCGCCGCCAGCGTCACGTAACCACCGGTCAGCGCCTTGCCGACGCACATGATGTCGGGGCTGACGCCCGCGTGATCCGCGGCGAACAGCTCACCCGTCCGCCCGAAGCCGGTTGCGATCTCGTCGAAGATCAGCAGCACGTCGTGCCGGGTGCAGATGTCCCGCAGCGCCGTCAGGTAGCGCGGGTCGTGGAACCGCATGCCGCCCGCGCCCTGCACCACCGGCTCGACGATGACGGCCGCCAGCTCGTCGACGTGCGCGGCCAGCTGGGCCTCGAACGCAGCGACGTATTCGGGGTCGTAGTTCGACGGAACCCGCGGCGCGAAGATCTGGGGCATCAGGACATCGGTCCAGATCGAATGCATGCCGCCGTCGGGGTCGCAGACGCTCATCGGGGTGAAGGTGTCGCCGTGGTAGCCGCCGCGCCAGGTCATCAGCTTGTGCCGGCCGAGGCGGCCGCGGCTGCGCTGGTACTGCAGGGCCATCTTCGCGGCGACCTCGACGGAGACCGAACCCGAATCCGAGAAGAACACCGTGTCCAAACCGGTCGGGGTGATCTCCACGAGCAGCTGCGCCAGCCGCGCCGCGGGCTCGTGCGTCAGCCCGCCGAACATGACGTGGTTCATCGTGCTCAGCTGCCGGGTGATCGCGGCGTCGAGCACCGGGTGCCCGTGTCCGTGCACCGCCGTCCACCACGAGCTCATCGCGTCGATGACCTGGACCGGTTCGCCCTCGTGGATGAGGGTCAGCATGATGCCGTGCGCCTCGGTAGCAACCACCGCGGGCAACGCCTCGGCGCCGATGGTGCTGTACGGGTGCCAGATGTGGGCGGTGTCGATCGCCGAGATTTCGGCAGGGTTCAGCGCTGGCACGATGACCGAGCCTAATCGCCCGCCCAGCACGTCGGAACCGGCCTACTCAGCGAGCGGGCGACTCGCCGCTACATGAACGCGGCTTGGATCTTGGGTAGATTGACAGCCGACCATGACGACTCTTGCAGCACCGCGGCCGGCGTCGCAGCCCGGGTCGGGCAACGCCGTGCACGTCACCGACAGCGGTGCGGACTCCGCTGCGGGCAACGCGCCGAGCGGGTTCTACCGCCACGACCTGGACGGCCTGCGCGGCATCGCCATCGCCATGGTCGCGGCCTTTCACGTCTGGTTCGGCCGGGTTTCCGGCGGCGTCGACGTCTTCCTGGCCCTGTCGGGCTTCTTCTTCGGCGGCAAACTCCTGCGGATCGCGCTGACACCGCACGCGCCGCTGTCCCCCGGTCCGCAGCTGCGCCGGCTGGTCCGTCGCCTGCTGCCCGCCCTGATCGTCGTGCTGGCCGCGGGCGCCGTGCTGACCATCGCGATCCAGCCGGAAACCCGCTGGGAGACGTACGCCGACCAGAGCCTGGCCAGCCTCGGCTACTACCAGAACTGGGAGCTGGCCGAGACCGCGTCGAACTACCTGCGGGCCGGCGAGTCCGTCAGCCCACTGCAGCACCTCTGGTCGATGTCGGTGCAGGGCCAGTTCTACGTCGCGTTCCTGGCGCTGATCTTCGGCTTCGCGTATCTGTTCCGGCGCAGGCTCGGCGACCGACTCCGGCCCGCGTTCATCGCGCTACTCAGCGTGTTGACCGTCGCGTCGTTCGTCTACGCGATCGTCGCCCACCAGGCCGACCAGGTCAGCGCCTACTACGACAGCTTCGCCCGCGGCTGGGAATTGCTGCTGGGCGCCCTCGTGGGGGCGCTGGTGCCGTCCGTCCGATGGCCGATGTGGCTGCGCAATGTGGTCTCGGTGGTCGCGCTGGCCGCGATCTTGTCCTGTGGTGCCCTGATCGACGGCGTGCGGGAATTCCCCGGGCCGTGGGCGCTGGTGCCGGTCGGCGCAACCATGCTGTTCATCCTCAGCGCCGCGAACCGCACCGACCGGTTGCCCGCGCCGAACCGGCTCCTGGCCACCGCCCCGTTCGTGTCCCTGGGCGCCATGGCGTACTCGCTGTATCTGTGGCACTGGCCCCTGCTGATCTTCTGGCTGGCCTACAGCGGCCACAGCCGGGCACATCTCGTCGACGGCGCCGCCGTGCTGCTGGTCTCCGGGCTGCTGGCCTGGCTCACCACCCGCTATGTGGAGAACCCGCTGCGCCGGCCGGCACGTACGCCTGACGTCCCACTCGGAACCCGGTTGCGCCGCCCCACCGCGCTGTTGGGGACCGTCGTCGCCATGATGGGTGTGACGCTGACCGCCACGGCATTCACCTGGCGCGAGCACATGAACACCGAACGGGCCAACGGCAAGGAACTCGCCACGCTGTCCCCCGTCGACTACCCGGGTGCACGTTCCCTGCTGCACCACGCGAAGGTGCCGAAACTGCCGTTCCGCCCGACGGTCCTCGAAGCCAAGGACGACGTGCCGGCCACGACAGCCGACAGCTGTATCGCCGACTTCGACGACCTGTCGATCCGCAACTGCTCGTACGGCGACACCGCAGCCGCCCGCACCGTGGCGCTGGCCGGGGGCTCGCACGCCGAGCACTGGATCACCGCGCTGGACATCCTCGGCAAGCGCTACCACTTCAAGGTCGTCACCTATCTGAAGATGGGTTGCCCGCTGTCGACCGAGCCCAACCCGCTGGTGATGGGCGACAACCGGCCCTACCCGAAGTGCTACGAGTGGAACGAACTGGTCATGCCGAAGCTGGTGACCGACCGCCCGAGCTTCGTCTTCACGACCTCCACGCGCCCATGGAACATCAAGCCCGGCGACGTCATGCCCGGTACCTACATCGGCATCTGGCAGCGACTGTCCGATGCGAACATCCCGATCCTCGCCATGCGCGACACCCCCTGGCTGGTCAAGGACGGTAAGCCGTTCTTCCCGGCCGACTGCCTTGCCAGCGGCGGTAATTCAACGTCCTGCGGTATCGCTCGCTCCGAGGTACTGTCCGAGCACAACCCGACCCTCGATTTCGTCGCGCAGTTCCCATTGTTGAAGCCGCTCGACATGAGTGACGCGGTGTGCCGTTCTGACATCTGCCGCGCTGTGGAGGGAAATGTCTTGCTGTATCACGACTCTCATCATCTGTCCGCCACCTACATGCGGACCATGACCGCCGAACTCGGCCGCCAGGTCGGGGCCGCCACCGGCTGGTGGTGAGCTGCCTTCATGGTTGTCGGCGTATGGCCGGGTAGCGCCTATCCCCTCGGTGCCACGTACGACGGGTCCGGCACCAATTTCTCGCTGTTCTCCGAAGTCGCCGAGCGCGTCGAGCTCTGCCTGATCGCCAAGGACGGCAGCGAGGAACGCGTCAACCTCGACGAGGTCGACAGCTACGTGTGGCACTGCTATCTGCCTGCCGTCACGCCCGGGCAGCGGTACGGATTCCGCGTGTACGGACCGTGGGATCCGGCGGGCGGGCATCGCTGCGATCCCAGCAAGCTGCTGCTCGATCCGTACGGCAAGTCGTTCTACGGCGACTTCGACTTCACGCAGGCGCTGTACTCGTACGACATGTCGGCACCGTCGGCCACCGGCGAGCCGCCCGGCATTGATTCGTTGGGCCACACCATGACCAGCGTGGTCATCAACCCATTCTTCAACTGGGACAACGACCGCGTGCTGCGGACGCCCTACCACGAGACGGTGATCTACGAAGCCCACGTCAAGGGCATGACCCAGACCCACCCGGCGATCCCAGAGGAACTGCGCGGCACCTACGCCGGGCTCGCGCATCCCGCGATCATCGAGCATCTGCAGTCGCTCGGCGTCACCGCCATCGAGCTCATGCCGGTGCACCAGTTCCTGCACGACCACCGGCTACTGGACCTGGGCCTGCGAAACTACTGGGGCTACAACACGTTCGGCTTCTTCGCGCCGCACTACCAGTACTCGTGGAACCAGCACGCCGGCAGCGCGGTCGCCGAGTTCAAGACCATGGTGAAGTCGTTCCACGAAGCCGGTATCGAAGTCATCCTCGACGTGGTCTACAACCACACCGCCGAAGGCAATCACCTCGGCCCGACGCTGAACTTCCGCGGCATCGACAACGCCGCGTACTACCGGCTCGATGACGACGACCTGTCGCTCTACAAGGACTTCACCGGCACCGGCAACAGCCTCAATGCCCGCCATCCCCACACGTTGCAGCTGATCATGGATTCACTGCGGTACTGGGTACTCGAGATGCACGTCGACGGCTTCCGCTTCGACCTCGCCTCGACCCTGGCTCGCGAGTTCTATGACGTGGACCGGCTCTCGGCGTTTTTCGATCTGGTGCAACAGGATCCGGTGATCAGCCAGGTGAAGCTGATCGCCGAACCGTGGGACGTCGGCGAGGGTGGCTACCAGGTCGGCAACTTCCCCGGTTTGTGGACCGAGTGGAACGGGAAGTACCGCGACACGGTGCGCGACTACTGGCGCGGTGAGCCCGCAACCCTGGGCGAGTTCGCTTCTCGGCTGACGGGCTCGTCGGACCTGTACGAAGCGACGGGCCGGCGTCCGAGCGCGAGCATCAACTTCGTCACCTGCCACGACGGCTTCACGTTGACCGACCTGGTGTCCTACAACGAGAAGCACAACGACGCCAACGGCGAGGAGAACCGGGACGGCGAGAGCCACAACCGCTCCTGGAACTGCGGCGTCGAAGGCCCGACCGACGATCCCGAGATCGTCGCGCTGCGGGAACGGCAGCGCCGCAACATCTTCGCGACCCTGATGCTGTCGCAGGGCACCCCGATGATCAGCCATGGCGACGAGATCGGCCGCACCCAGCAGGGCAACAACAACGTCTACTGCCAGGACAACACCCTGTCGTGGATGGACTGGACCATGCGCGAAACCAATTCGGCGCTCCTGGAATTCACGCGCACCGTGGTGCGGCTGCGCCGCGAACACCCGGTGTTCCGGCGCCGCCGGTTCCTGGCCGGGCAACCGGTTCGGAGCAGCGGACAGGTCCGCGACATCGCCTGGCTGACGCCGGCCGGGGACGAGATGACCCTCGAGGACTGGGATTCCGGTTTCGGCAAGAGCATCTCGGTGTTCCTCAACGGCGACGCGATCCCCGAGCCCAACGCGCGCGGTGAACGGGTCGCCGACGACTCGTTCCTACTGTGTTTCAACGCCCATGACGAAGGTCTGGATTTCGTGATTCCCGACCAGGGCTACGGCGAGAAATGGGCGGCGGCCCTGGACACCGCGGACCCGCACGGGCGCACCGAACTGGTGGCCGGCGCAGGTGAGACGATCGCGCTGCAGGCCCGCTCGCTGCTGGTGTTGCGTAAGACGGCGTGACCGAGATGGCAGCAGCGCCGGTCTTGCCCGTTGTTTCTACGTACCGGCTGCAAATGCGCGGCGACGGAATGACCTTCGACGACGCGCTGGCACTGCTGCCCTATCTCGACGATCTCGGCGTCTCGCACCTCTACCTGTCGCCGGTGTTGACCGCTGTCACCGGCTCCACGCACGGCTACGACGTCACCGACCCGACGGCGGTCTCTGCGGAACTCGGTGGGCCCGAAGGTTTCTCCCGGCTGTCCGCCGCGGCGCGAGCGCGCGGCATGGGACTGATCGTGGATATCGTGCCGAACCACGTCGGCGTCGAACGGCCCGAGCAGAATCCGTGGTGGTGGGACGTCCTGACCCACGGCCGTGAGTCGCGCTTCGGCAGCTTCTTCGACATCGACTGGGACTTGGACCCCGACGGGCGAATCGTGTTGCCGGTACTGGGTTCTGACGCCGACGCCGACGCCCTGACCGTCGACGGTGAGGTGCTGCGCCTGGGTGACCGGGTCTGGCCGATCCGGCCCGGGACCGGTGCGGGCACCGCGGCCGAGGTCCACGCCCGGCAGGCATACCGATTGGCGGGGTGGCGTTCAGGGTCGTGCGGGTACCGGCGGTTCTTCTCCATCACCTCGCTGGCGGCGGTGCGTCAAGAGGACCCCGACGTGTTCGACGCCAGCCATGCCGAGATCGGGCGCTGGTTCCGCGCGGGTCTGGTGGACGGTTTGCGGGTCGATCACATCGACGGATTGACCGATCCCGCGGGCTATCTCGCCCGGCTGCGCGAGCTGACCGGACCCGACGCCTGGATCGTCGCCGAGAAGATCCTGGCCGCCGACGAGCCACTCGAACCCCGTCTGCCGATCGCGGGCACCACGGGCTACGACGTGCTGCGGGAAATCGGTGGGCTGTTCGTCGACCCGGACGGTGTCGAGCCGCTCACAGAACTGGCTCGCGAGACCCGGTGCGACACCCGGGAATTGAAGGCCGAGGCCGCCCGTGGGACCCTGTCCAGCGAGCTTGCCCGGCTGGGCCGCGCGATCGTACGCACCACCGGAACCGACGACCCCGCGCTGCCGGAGGCTATCGCCCAACTGCTCAGCCGTGTTGGCGGGTATCGCACCGACTACCGGGTGTTGGCCCCGGTGCTGCCCGAAGCCATCAGCGAAACCATCAGCGCGGCACCGGAACTGACATCCGCTGTGCAGCTGATCGCCACAGCACTCGACCAGCCCGAACCCGCTTCCCGCTTGCAACAGCTGTGCGGCGCGGTGACGGCCAAAGCAGTCGAAGACACGCTGTTCTACCGCGACGCTCGCCTGGTATCGCTGAATGAGGTCGGTGGCACCCCCGAGCGATTCGGCATGAGCACGGGCGAATTTCACCAGCGCGCCGTAGCGCGCGCACGGGACTGGCCCGCCACCATGGTGACCCTGTCCACACACGACACCAAGCGCAGCGAGGATGTCCGGTCCCGCATCACGGCGCTGTCCCAGTGCGCCGACCTATGGGCAGGGCGCGTGCGGCGCTGGAACACGGTGTGCGTACCGCCCGACGAGGGCACCGGATTGTTCCTGTGGCAGAACATCATCGGTGTGTGGCCGGTGTCCGGTGAGGTCGACGACGCTCTCCGCGAGCGGCTGCACGCCTACACCGAAAAGGCGGTCCGGGAAGCCGAGCTGCACACCGACTGGGAGCAGCCGGACCGCGAATTCGAAAGGGCCGTGCGTGACTGGATCGACGCCCTGCTCGACGGGCCGGTCGCCAATGAGGTGACCGCGTTGGTCGGGCAACTCGATGAGGCCGCGCGTTGCAATGCCGTAGCGCAGAAGCTGCTGGCCCTCACCGTGCCAGGTGTCCCCGACGTCTACCAGGGCACCGAGCTGTTCGACGACAGCTTGGTGGACCCCGACAATCGGCGTCCGGTGGATTTCGCGCTCCGCCAAACCGAGCTCGATACCTTGAGCCACCCCAAGATTCGGGTCGTCGCGGGAGCGTTGCGGTCGCGCCGGGAGCGGCCCGCCACGTACCTGTCGGGCGACTACACGCCCGTCGTCGCCGACGGACCCGCCGCCGACCACGTCATCGCGTTCCTGCGGGGTACCGAGGTGCTGGTGGTCGTACCCCGGTGGACGCTGAAGCTCGACGAATCCGCTTGCGCCGAAACCACTATCCCGCTGCCCGACGGCGACTGGTCCGACCGCCTGACCGGCCGGACCTGGTCCGGCACCGTGACCGCTGACGTGCTGTTCGCCGAACTGCCCGGCGCGCTCCTGGAGAAGGCCCGTGTCTGAGCACGAATTCTCGGTGTGGGCGCCAACACCGGAAACCGTCGTCCTCGAGGCCGATGGCAACAGATACCCGATGAGCCGCTCGGACGACGGCTGGTGGCGCGTCACCGTGGAGGTACCCGCCGACGCGCGGTACGGCTTCGTCCTGGATGACGCCCCACCACTACCCGACCCGCGTTCGCCGCGGCAACCCGATGGCGTGCACGAACTTTCCCAGCTGTGGCCAACCGAGTCCGCGGCGCCCTGGGCCGGCCGGGCTGTCGCGGGCGCAGTGATCTACGAGCTGCACGTCGGCACGTTCACCGGCGCCGGTACGTTCGACGCCGCCGTCGAGCGGCTGGACCACCTGGTGGCACTCGGCGTCGACTTCGTCGAATTGATGCCCGTCAATGCGTTCGGCGGCAATCACGGCTGGGGCTACGACGGCGTGCTGTGGTATGCGGTGCACGAACCTTACGGCGGCCCTTCGGGTCTGGTGCGTTTCGTCGACGCCTGCCACCGGCGGGGCCTGGGCGTGCTGCTCGACGCGGTGTTCAATCACCTTGGCCCGTCGGGGAATTACCTGCCAAAGTTCGGGCCGTACCTGACGGCGGGCCGGACCCCGTGGGGCGAGGCGATCAACATCGCCGGTGCCGACTCGGACCCGGTGCGCCGCTACATCATCGATTGCGCGTTGCGCTGGATGCGCCATTTCGGCATCGACGGGCTGCGATTGGACGCGGTGCACGCGCTGGTCGACACCACGGCGGTGCATCTACTGGAAGAGCTGGCCACCGAAACCGACGCACTGGCACAAGAATTGGGCCGACCACTGTCACTGATCGCCGAAAGCGACCTCAACGACCCGCGCCTGATCACTCCGCGAGACCGCGGCGGGTACGGCCTCGCCGCGCAGTGGGACGACGACATCCACCACGCCATCCACACCGCGGTCTCCGGGGAACGGCAGGGCTATTACGCCGATTTCGGGTCCATGCAGACGCTGGCCACCACCCTCACCCACGGCTTCTTCCACGCCGGCACCTACTCGTCGTTCCGGCGCCGCCGCCATGGCCGCCCGCTGGACATCGCACAGATTCCGGCCACCCGACTGCTGGCATACACGTGCACGCATGATCAGGTGGGCAACCGGGCGATCGGCGACCGTCCCTCGCAGAGTCTCGATTTCGGGCAACTCGCGGTCAAGGCCGCACTGGTACTCGGATCACCCTATACGGCAATGCTTTTCATGGGTGAAGAGTGGGGCGCATCGACGCCGTTCCAGTTCTTCAGTTCGCATCCCGAACCCGAACTGGCCCGCGCGACGGCCGAGGGACGCAAGGCCGAGTTCGCCGATCACGGCTGGGCCGCCGACGACATCCCCGATCCGCAGGACCCCGCGACGTTCCAGCGCTCCAAACTCGATTGGGACGAAGCCGGCACCGGCGAGCACGCCCGGCTACTGCAGCTGTACCGCGACCTGATCGCGTTGCGGCGCACCGAACCCGACTTCGCCAACCCGTGGCTCGACCAACTGCGCATCGAGTTCGACGAAACCGACCGCTGGATCGTCATGCACCGTGGGGCGTTCGCCGTGGCATGCAATCTCAGCGAGCACCCCGTCGCGGTACCCGTCACCGGCGAGCTGATGCTGTCGTCTGCCGAGCCGAAGGTCGGCGAATCGACTCTGCTGCAAGGACATTCCTTCGCAATCCTCCGCCGAGATGACGGTTAATGACGAAACATCGCCGAATCCCGTCATAAAGCGTCATCTCGGCGAGGAGGTGGCTAGGTCAGGTAGCGGTACGCCGGAGACCCCGGCTCCAACGGCTCGACGTGGATGCCCGAATCGTGCATCCGCTCCAGCAGCCCGTCGAAGTTGGCGGCCGAACCGAGTTCGATGCCGACCAGCGCCGCACCGGTCTCCCGATTGTTGCGCTTGACGTATTCGAACAGGGTGATGTCGTCGTTGGGTCCGAGCACCTCGTCTAGGAACCGCCGCAGGGCGCCGGGCTCCTGCGGGAAATCCACCAGGAAGTAGTGCTTCAGACCCAGGTGCACCAGCGAGCGCTCGAGCACCTCGCCGTAACGCGAAACGTCGTTGTTGCCACCGGAGATCAGGCACACGACCGTCGAACCGGGCTCCACGCCGTTCTCCATCAACGCCGCCACCGACAGCGCGCCCGCGGGCTCGGCGATGATGCCCTCGTTCTGGTACAGGTCGAGCATCGCGGTGCACACCGCGCCCTCGTCGACCGTCGTCACCGACACCATGTCCCCGGCGGCAGCCAGCGCCGCATAGGTCAACGCCCCGGCCTGCGCCACCGCGGCGCCGTCGACGAACTGGTCGACGTGCGCCAGCGTCACCGGCTCGCCCTTGGCCAGTGCCGCGATCATCGAGGCCGCTCCCGCAGGCTCGGCCCCGAGCACGGCGGTCGCTTTGGTGTGTGCGGTCAGGTACGTGGTGATGCCGCTGATGCAGCCGCCGCCGCCGACCGGCACGATCACCAGATCGGGCTCGGTGTCCAGTTGCTCGAGGATTTCGACCGCGATGGTGCCCTGGCCGGCCATGGTGCGCAGGTCGTCGTACGGCGGGACCAGGGTGGCCCCGGTACGTGCGACGTCCTCGAGCGCCGCCGCGGCGGCCAGGTCATAGGTGGCGCCACCGACGATGAGTTCGATGAAGTCCCCGCCGTGGTAGCGGATGCGGTCCCGCTTCTGCTTGGGTGTCTTGGCCGGGACGTACACCCGGCCGTGCACGCCCATCGAGCGGCAGGCCAGCGCGAAACCCTGGGCGTGGTTGCCCGCCGACGAACACACCACGCCGGCGGCCTTCTCCTCGTCGGAGAGCTGCATCAACAGGTTGTAGGCACCGCGCAGCTTGTAGGACCGCACCGCCTGCAGGTCCTCACGCTTGAGATAGACCTGGGCGCCGGTCAGCGCCGACAGCCGATCGCTGAACTGCAGCGGGGTCCGGGTGACCACCGAGGAAATTCGCCGGGCAGCCGCATCGATGTCAGCCGCGGTAAGCGGCGACGACCTGTGGGTTCCCTGGCTCAGCTCGGCAGACACCGTCTAATGGTGTCATCTCGGTGCGAAACTGAGCGCATGGCCCCCACTCCAGAACCGTTGCCGCCGGCGGTCAGGTCGTTCGTCGAGCGCACCCACCGTCTGACCAGCAACGCAGAGCACCACGTGCCGTCGTGGCTGCGACCGGGCGCGCCGGAAAACCGGCTGCCGGTGATCTTCGCGATCCTCGGCGCAGTGGTGCTGCAATGGGCGGTCCCCAAGCAGTACACGGTGGTGCCCCGATGGCCGCTGATCGCAATGGAGTTGCTGCTGGTGGTCGTGCTGATGATCATCAACCCGTTGCGGATGTCTCGGGAGACCACCGTCGGCAAGTGGGCGATGACCGCCCTGACCGCAGCCATCACCGCCGACAACACCACGTCGGCGGTCGTCCTCGACATCCATATCCTGTCCGGCCGGGTCTCCAACGATGCGGGGCTGTTGTTGGGCAGCGGCGCGGCGATCTTCATCACCAACATCATCGTGTTCGGCATCTGGTTCTGGGAGCTGGACCGCGGTGGACCGTTCGCCCGACTGGCGGGTGACAACCCATATCCCGACTTCCAGTTCCCGCAGATGAGCGATCCGCAGAACGCGGCACCCGGCTGGCGCCCAACATTCGTCGACTACCTGTACGTGAGCTACACCAACGTCGTGGCGTTCTCCCCCACTGACACCATGCCACTGTCGCGGTGGGCAAAGGGGATGATGACGTTGCAGTCGATGGTGTCGATCTCGACGACCGCACTCGTCATCGCCCGCGCCGTCAACGTGCTGAAGTAGGCCCCGCGCACGCGAGGAGCACGGAGGGTTCAGCTGCAGTCGCGGTGCGGTTCCAGCAGCTCGGCCTGCCCGACCTCGGGGCGAGTGGTCGGCAGCCAGCGCCGCGTGGACTGCAGTGATCGCTCGATGAGTTCCGCCGAGCGGGAGAAGTCGACCGGCGAGACCCGTACCGGGCACAGCGGCGGCACGACATGCAGCTCGACCGATCCTTCGAAACGTTCGACATCGGTGGCCAACCGCCGATTGATCGCCAGCGTGAAGGCGTGCATGGCCATGACCAAGGCGGCCCTCGGTGGTTGCGGCATGGCGCACGAGTAGCCCGTCGGCAGCACCCACACCTCGGTCGCGCCCAGTTCCACCGCATACGACAGCGGTGTGTTGTTCACCACGCCGCCGTCGACCAGGTCGCGTCCGCCGATCCGGACCGGGGGCAGGACGGCGGGGATGGCGGCGCTCGCCACGATCGCGTCGATGGCATCGCCCGACGACAGCAGGACGTCCTGCCCGGACAGGACATCGGTCGCCACCACGTGCAGCGGCGTCGGCGCGTCCTGCAGCCGCCGGAAGCGGAGGTGCTGCTGCAGCAGACTGCGGATCCCGCTGTCGGATACCAGGTGCGGCCGACGCCCCAGAAACCCGAGCAGCCCCATGCTCGGGCTGGTCGGGAACACTTTGCGGCGCGAGAGGGTCCGCCACAGATCGGCCAGCGCCAGGGCGCCGTCGTGGTCGGAACGCCCGGCGATCCACCCGCCGTTGAGGGCGCCGACCGAGGTGCCGACGATCAGATCCGGTGTGATGCCCGCCTCGGCCAGACCCAGCAGCATGCCCACCTGGATGGACCCCAGGCTGCCGCCGCCGGACAGCACGAACGCCGTCGTCATGCCGACACAGTACGCACATCGAGGCGGTTCACCGGGACGATTCCGGACACCTGAAATGAGCGCCCAACGCCATCAGGGAATTGCTCGCCGCACGCGATCATCCGCTAGAGTGAACAGCGCCAGGCCGCAGTAACCCCGGGCCCCAAATTTCGCCGCCACGAGCGGCCTACCGCCGAGAGGCGTTCTGCGGTCTGGCTTTAACTTCTCGGACGTAGTCCGCCGACATCGTCGGCCACCGCGTCAATCCAGCGAATTGCTGCGCCACAGCGCAGCTGCGGCATGCAGCTCGTTGGCGATGCGCGTGAACGTCACAGCGCGGTCGGTCAGCTCCGCGGCGCGCTCCGGCGCGGTCGTCGTCGCGTCCTCGGCCAGACTCGTGCAGCCGGCCGCACTCACCCGGCAGTACGCCGCCGCCCGTTCCAGCGCGACGGCGAAGTCGCCCTCGAACACGCCGCGCAGGATGCGATCGGCGAGCTCCCGGATCTCCGTGGGCCCCACGGGTGTCTCGGCACCGGCAACAACGGGGTCGATCGAGTGCAGCACCTCCGTGCCGCGGCCGAACATCAGGCTGGCCGAGTACGGGTCGTCGCGGATCGACAACCGCAGCAGATAGACCCGCCACAACGCGCCGGGCAGACTGCGCGCACCCGCACCCGCCCACAGCTCGGCGATGGTCTCGATGCCGTGTTCGTCGGTGTAGGCCACCAGCCGCGACACCACGTCGGGATCCGGGTAGCTGCGAACCCGTTCCAGCAGCGCAGCCGCCGTCTCGTGGGCGATGCGACTCTCCTGGACGGGGTCCTCGACGTCGTGGAACGCCTCGAAGCCGCGGCCCAGGAACTTGGTCGGCTTGTGGATCCGCCGACGGTCGTCAGTCATGCATCAATTCTTTCCCGTCGCTGCGCGCGCCGTCAGCGCCAACCGTCGGCGTCTTTCGCGGCCTGCAACAGCACCTCACACAGCTCTTTCAATTCGGTGGGTCCGGCGCCTTCGGCAACAGCCGTCGCGACGTCCTCGGCCGCACACCGTACCTGATAAACGCGGTCCGAGAGGGCCGCTGCTTCCTCGGCGCTGAGCACCACCGAGTCCTCGGCCAGCGAAGTTCCCTTGACCATGGCCCGCTGCTCATAGGCGCGCTGCCGGCACGACTGGCGGCAGTACTGGCGACGACGACCCATGCCCGCGTCGGCCACCTCCCGGCCACACCACCGGCACGGTTGGGCCTTCGAGCGCTTCATGTCCGCCTCACGATCGTGACTGTATCGGGAGACGGTCCGAACCCCGGTATCATGGACAATCGAGTCGGGAACTTCACGGCGCTGGCCTGCGTTGATTCCCTGTCGCTATACCAAGGGAGTGATTGACGATGGCTGATCGTGTCCTGAGAGGCAGTCGCCTCGGAGCCGTGAGCTACGAGACCGACCGTAACCATGACCTGGCGCCGCGGCAGGTGGCCCGTTACCGCACCGACAACGGCGAGGAATTCGAAGTTCCGTTCGCCGACGACGCGGAAATCCCCGGCACCTGGGCGTGCAAGAACGGCATGGAAGGCACCCTGCTCGAGGGTGACGTGCCCGAGCCCAAGAAGGTCAAGCCGCCGCGTACCCACTGGGACATGCTGCTCGAGCGTCGTTCCGTCGAGGAGCTCGAAGAGCTGCTCAAGGAGCGGCTGGAGCTCATCAAGACCCGCCGCCGCGGCTAACTGCGCAGACAAAAAAGCCCCGTGCATTGCACGGGGCTTTTTGTGTCTCGCGAACAGACGTAAAACTGTCGTTTTGGCCTGGAAAACGACAGTTTTGTGTCTGCTCGCGGAGTAACTGTCTAGCGGACGATGCCGCGGGCCCGGTCCAACCGGCCGCGGATGCCCCACTTGGCCACCTGCGACATGGCCTCGCGGATGTTCGAGCCGCTCATCTTCGACACACCCAGCTCGCGCTCGGTGAACGTGATGGGCACCTCGACGACGGTGAAGCCCGCGTTGATGGCACGCCAGGTCAGGTCGATCTGGAAGCAGTAGCCCTTCGAGTCGACGTCGTCGAGGCCGATCTTCTCCAGCACGTCGTGCCGGTAGGCGCGGTAGCCGGCGGTGATGTCGTGAATCTTGACGCCCAGCAGTACGCGGGCATAGGTGTTCGCCGTGCGCGACAGGACGAGCCGGCGACGGGGCCAGTTGCGGATGGCACCGCCGGGCACGTACCGCGAACCGATCGACAGGTCGGCACCGGCGTCGACAGCGTCCAGCAGCCGGTACAGCTCCTCGGGTGCATGGCTGCCGTCGGCGTCCATCTCGACCAGGACGCTGTAGCCGCGGCCCAGGCCCCAGGCGAACCCGGCGAGGTACGCGGCACCCAGACCGCCCTTGCCGGCCCGGTGCATGACGTGCAGGCGGTCCGGATCGGCCAGCGCCAGCTCATCGGCCAGCTGGCCGGTGCCGTCGGGGCTGTCGTCGTCGACGACCAGCACGTGGACGTCCGGACGGGCGGCGTGCACCCGGCCCACGATCAAGGGCAGATTCTCGCGCTCGTTGTAGGTCGGAATGATGACCAGCGTGCGCTGACTCGGACGATCTTCGCCCATGGTCAGTTCCCCTGTTCGTTGTCGGCGTCGGTGTCGGTATCAATCGCGGCGTCATTGCCGGCCTGATGTTCCGCCGCCGCCTGGCGGCGGCGGACGAGCTTCCTATTGTGCAGCATGGCCGCCAGAAGAGCCGCAACGCCGACCCCGATGAGCACACTGTTGATGACCAGTCCCCACCGCGTGGCGAAGGTCAGATCGGTCTTCAAGCGCACCTGCCGGTCCAGATAGGCGGGTTGGAAGAACTCCGTCCGCTGCAGGACTTGGCCGTTCGGCGCGACCACCGCGCTGATCCCCGTGGTGCCCGCGACGATCACGTACCGGTCGTGTTCGACGGCCCGCAGCCGGGCGAACGCCAGCTGCTGCACGCTCATCGGCTCGTCGAACGTCGCGTTGTTGGCGGGAACCGCGAGCAGCTGCGCACCGTTGAGCACCGACTGCCGCGCGGCGCGGTCGAAGATGACCTCCCAGCAGGTCGTCACCCCGATCGGCACCCCGGCGGCGGTGACGACGCCGCTGCCGTTGCCCGGCACGAAGTAGCCGGCCCGGTCGGCGTACGGCGACAGCAGCCGGAAGAAACTGCGCCACGGCAGGTATTCGCCGAACGGCTGCACGATGGCCTTGTCGTGGCGCTCCCCCGGCCCGTCGGTCCCGTTCCACACGATCACCGAGTTGGTGGTCACCGGGTGCTCCGGCGTGTATTCCGGCGCCGCCAGCACGGTGCCCACCAGGATCGGCGCGTGGATGGCGGACGACGCCGCCGAGATCAGCTCCGCGGCGTCGGCATTGACCAGCGGATCGATGTCCGACGAGTTCTCCGGCCAGATCACCACCGTCGGCTGCGGTGCGCGGCCGGCACGGACGTCCTCGGCCAGTTCTTTGGTCTCGTGCACGTGGTTGTCGAGCACCGCGCGGCGCTGGGCGTTGAAGTCCAGGCCGAGGCGCGGCACGTTGCCCTGAATGGCGGCGACGTTGATCGCGGGGTCGTCACCCGCACCAGCGCCGGCCTTGCGGACGTGCGGCCAGGCCAGCACGGTGAGCAGCAGGACGATGGCGATGCAGATGCCGGGGATGAACACCTCCGGCGGGCCCGCGGCACCCGTGCGGTGGTCATGCCGCCAGTGCCTGACCGCCTCGAGCACGATGGCTGTCGCGCTGAAACCGATCAGCGCCACCGCGAACGACACCAACGGCGCACCGCCGACCTGGGCGAGCGGCAACAGCGGGCTGTCGGTCTGGCTGAAGGCCACGACGCCCCACGGGAAACCCCCGAACGGCACGGTCGACTTGAGCCATTCCGCAGACACCCAGAGCGCGGCGAACCACAGGGGCCAGCCCGGCAGGCGCCGCACGAGGACCGCGGTCAGCCCGAACACACCGGTGAAGAACGCCTCCAGAGCGGCGAGCATCAGCCACGGGACCGGCCCGACGAAATTGCTGATCCACGGCAGCAACAACACGTAGAACACCAGGCCGGCGAGCATGCCGTAGCCGAAACCGCCTGCGGGCGTTGTGCGTTCGTCGACCAGCGCCCAGGCCAGCAGCGCCAGCGCAGGGAACGACAGGTACCAGAGATCGAAGGGCGGGAAGCTCGCACCCAAGAGCAGGCCGGCCACGACGGCCGCTGCCAACCGCATCAACCGGGGCTCGAAGAACCGGCGCACGCCGGCGACGATCCGCGCGGCCCGGCCGGGACCCTGCGGCTGTTCGGGCTCTTCCGGCGTGGGCGACTCCGCCTCGTCCTGGACGTTGTCGTCCAGGGTTTCCTCCACGCCGTCGCGGCCCTCAGCCATGGATCTGCTCGCCGCGGTGGACGGTCTGCAAGCAGGTCGGCAGCTCGTCGTCAGGGCCCAGCGGAGGTAGCGCGGGTACCCGCGACCGCGGATCGGTGGACCAGCGCTGCACGGCGTCGGCCGGCGCGGTGACGTCCAGGGCGTCGGCGCCGCCGGGCACCTGCCACACCGCGTACGACGCGACGGCCCCCGGCACCAGCGTCCCGGTCATGCCGTCGCGGACACCGCCGGCCCGCCAGGCGCCGCGGGTGGCGGCGAGGAACGCCGACCGCGCCGAGATGGCGCTACCGGACGTCCGGTGGCTGATGGCGGCGCGCACCGATTCCCACGGATTGATGCTGGTGACGGGACTGTCCGAACCGAAGGCGAGGGGCACGCCTTGCGATGCTAACAGCGCAAACGGGTTCAAACCCTGTGCTCGATCGACACCGAGACGTTGGGCGTACATCCCGTCGGCGCCGCCCCACAGCGCGTCGAAATTCGGCTGCATGCTGGCGACCACGCCCCACGATCCCAGCCTTCGCGCTTGTTCGGCGTCCACCATCTCGAGGTGCTCCAACCGGTGGCCGCAACGCGCCACCGCGGGTGCCCCGAAAGCCGCCACGGTCCGGTCCAGGGCTTCCACGACGGCAGCGACCGCGGCGTCGCCGATGACGTGGAAGCCGGCGGTGATACCGGCCTCGGTGCAGGCCAGCAGGTGTGCGGTGACGGCGTCGGTGTCCAGGTAGGTGTTGCCACAGCAGGCGGGCGCGTCGGCGTAGGGCTGCTGCAGCCAGGCGGTCCGCGAGCCGAGCGCGCCGTCGATGAAGAGGTCGCCGGCCAGGCCGTGGGCTCCGGTCCGGTTCATCAGGTCGCGGGCCGCTGCGGCGGTGTCGACCGCCTCGCCCCAGTAGCCGACGATGTCGACGCCGTGTTCGGTGGCGCGCAGATCGGCCCAGTCGTCGAGGCCGCCGATCTCAGGGCCCGCGCACTCATGCACCGCGACGATGCCGTTGCGCGCGGCCAGGTCGAGCGCGGCGCGTTGGGCGCCGCGGCGCTGCGTGGCGCTGAGCAGGTTGCGGGCCGCGGCCCGCACGCGGTGGTGCGCGTCCGCGGTCAGTGGGCCCTGCTCGGAGAAACCCGCGCTGTCGGCGAGCCCGGGCACCAGCTGCCGCAGGCCGGTCGTCGCGACCGCCGAGTGCACGTCGACCCGGGCCAGGTACGCGGGCCGCCCGCCGAGCACTCCGTCGAGGTCCGCGGTGGTCGGGATGACGCGTTCGGGCCAGCCCGATTCGTCCCAGCCGTGGCCCCAGATGACGCCGTCCGGCTGCTGCGCGGCGTGCTCGGCCAGCAGGGTTAGCAGATCCGGCAGCGACGTCGCGGTGCGCAGGTCCAGTCCGGCCACGGTGAGTCCGGTGGCGGTCAGGTGCACGTGGCTGTCGACGAACGCCGGGGCCACGAACCCACCTTCGAGGTCGACGACGGCGGCATCGGGATGCAGCGCCCGGCCGACGTCATCGGAACCGAGCCAGGCCACCACTCCGTCGCGGATTGCGATCGCGGTGGCGTCGGGCGCAGCCGGGCTATGAATACGACCGCCGAGCAGCAGCGTCGTCGCAAAGGTCGTCACGAAGGTGAGACGTTAGTCCGTTCAGCCGGCCTGCCGGTGCACAGCGACCGGTGAGCTGTCGATGACGTCGATCACTTCCCCGTCGATGTACTCGCCGCGACCGCGGTAGCGCTCGTCGTGATTGATGTAGATCACCTGCGTCGGGAAGTCCATCGGGGTCAACCGTCGGCCGAACAGAGCGTTAGCCGCCGGCCGTACCGCGCGCCGGGTGAACGGCACCAACATCAGCGCGCCGAGCACCGAGCTGGCCAGCCCGGGGACGACAACCAGCACCGTGCCGAGGGCCACCAAGACACTGTCCGTGGCCAGCGTCGGGTCGGTGGATCGAGCGCTCAGCGCCTCGGACAACCTGCTGAAATGCCGGGTGAGCTGGGTGCCTGCGATGGCCAGACCAGCGGCAAAGGTGACCAACAGCGCCAGTAGTGTCCAAGCCACACCGATGGTCGAGGCCAGGACTGCCAGCACCGCGACCTCGACGAGCGCGTAAACCAGAAATAGTCGCATCGCCATGCAGTGGACAACGCCGAAACGCCGGAATTGGTTCCTAGATGGCGGGAACTGGCTCCACCTCGATGGCCGCGTGCACCTTGTCGACACCGCCTCGGACGATGGCCTGCGGGACCCACCACCAGGCATGCCACCAGTAGCGCCTGGTCACCATGTCGAATACCCGCTTGGTCTCGGACTTCGGCAGATTGTGCGCGATGGCCTCGACCGGTTCGCCCTTGACCTTGCCCAGCGCGCCGCACTTCTGGATGGTGACCCGCGGGGTGTTCTTGATCCGTTTGGTCTTCCACGAGCCGTCGTCGGTGCTGATCAGCAGCTTGCCTTCGTGCGGCACACCCCAGACCGGAGTGGGCTTCGGCCGCCCGTCCTTCGTGAAGGTCGTGAGGAGCAGGTACTTCTCGCCGTACACATCTTCAAATGCCGGAGCCATGGATAACAAGCCTTTGCTGCGATTTCAATAAGACACTCATCATTGAGCTAGACCTCCACTGTATGGCAGGTTGAAGGTTGCTGCAGAATCAGAAGACCACGGTTTCGTTTCCGTGGCACAGGATGCGGTCCTGGCAGTGCCACAGCACCGCCCGGGACAGCACCGCTCGTTCCACGTCGGCGCCGAGCCGCACGAGCTCTTCGACGCTGTCGTTGTGGTCGACCCGCACCACGTCCTGCTCGATGATCGGGCCTTCGTCCAGGTCCTCGGTGACATAGTGCGCCGTGGCGCCGATCAGCTTCACGCCGCGCTCCTTGGCCCGCCGGTACGGCGTGGCGCCGACGAATGCCGGCAAGAACGAATGGTGGATGTTGATCAGCGGACACCCGATGACGTCGAGGAACCCCGGCGTGATGATCTGCATGTACCGGGCCAGCACCACCAGATCGACATTGCCCTTGAGCAGCTCCAGCTGACGCTGTTCGGCCTGTTCCCGGATGTCCCGGGTCGCCGGAATGTGCACGAACGGCACCCCGAACGCCCGAACCTGCTCGGCCAGGTCAGCGTGGTTGGAGATCACCATCACCACCGTCATGTCGAGTTCGCCGCGGCGGTTGCGCCACAGCAGGTCGAGCAGGCAGTGGTCGGCAGTCGAGGCCATGATGGCCACACGTTTGGGTTTGGACGCATCGGTGAACCGGTAGTCCATGTCGAATTCTTCTGCCACCGCGGCGAATTCGCGCTCCAGCTCGGGTTGGGCGGCAGCCAGCCCCGGCAGGTGGAAGACGGTGCGCTGCAGGAAGACACCGTCTTCTGGAGCCGTCGAATGCTGGTCCAGCGAGATGATGTTGGCGCCCGAGCGGGTCAGGAACGTCGACACCGCGGCGATCACGCCGCGGCGGTCCGGACAGTTCAGCAGCAGTCGGCCGATGTCCTTGTGGCGCGGCAACTTTGGCGCGCCGGCAGGGAATTGACTCACTATGCGGCCCGCAGCTCCAGCGCGACGTTGTTCTCCATGCCGCCGCGCAGCTTGGAGAAGAAGTTGAAGGCCTTGCCGATCAACCCGTAGCGCTTGCCGATGCCGTCGTAGACGGCGCCGACCTGCGACTGGTCCAGGATCGCCGCCTTGGCCTCGACGGCCTCGCTCTTGGGGTTGCCGCGCATGTCGCACTTGGCGACGGTGACGCGCGGAGTGTTCCGGATTCGCTTGACTTTCCACGCCTTGGCCTCGGAGATGACCAGCAGCCGGTCACCGTCCGGAACCGCCCAGACGGCGGTGGGCTTCGGGCGACCGTCCTTGGTGAAAGTGGTCAGCAGGACGTAGTTCGCGGTGGCGACGTCGGCGAAGGTGAGAGCCATAGCGATGAGGTTAGTCGGGCGTCGCGACTTGGGCGTGATTCGTATCGCGGACGGTTACGAATCACGCCGAAATCACCCTTCCAGCTCCCCCTCGGTCTCCAGCAGCACCTGCTTGAGCCCGTCCAGGGTCTCGGACTCCGGCGCGGCCCACATGCCACGGCCGGCCGCTTCCAGGAGCCGCTCGGCCATGCCGTGCAGCGCCCACGGGTTGGACTCGGACATGAACTTGCGGTTCTCCGGGTCCAGCACGTAGCTCTGCGTCAGCTGCTCGTACATCCAGTCGGCCATGACGCCCGCGGTGGCGTCGTACCCGAACAGGTAGTCGACGGTGGCCGCCATCTCGAACGCGCCCTTGTAGCCGTGCCGGCGCATGGCGGTCATCCAGCGCGGGTTGACGACCCGGGCCCGGAACACGCGCGTCGTCTCCTCCGACAGCGTGCGGGTACGCACCGCGTCGGGCCGGGTGTTGTCGCCGATGTACGCGGCGGGGTCCTTGCCCGTCAGCGCGCGCACCGTGGCGACCATGCCGCCGTGGTACTGGAAGTAGTCGTCGGAGTCGGCGATGTCGTGCTCGCGGGTGTCGGTGTTCTTGGCCGCCACCGAGATTCGCCGGTAGGCCCGGTTCATGTCGTCGGTCGCCGGGGCGCCGTCGAGACCGCGGCCGTAGGCGAAGCCGCCCCACGCCGTGTACACCTGGGCCAGGTCGGCGTCGTCGCGCCAGTTGCGGCTGTCGATGAGCTGCAGCAGCCCGGCGCCGTAGGTTCCCGGCTTGGAGCCGAAAATCCTTGTGGTGGCGCGCCTTTGGTCGCCGTGATCGGCGACGTCGACCTGCGAGTGGGCGCGCACGTAGTTGTCCTCGGCGGCTTCGTCCAGGCCCGCGACGAGTTGGACGGCGTCGTCGAGCATGGTCACCACGTGCGGAAAGGCATCGCGGAAGAAGCCCGAGATACGGACCGTGACGTCGATGCGGGGACGGCCGAGTTCGGCCAGCGCGATGGGCTCCAGCCCGACCACGCGGCGCGACGCGTCGTCCCAGATGGGCCGAACGCCCAGCAGCGCAAGCACTTCGGCGATGTCGTCGCCGGCGGTACGCATGGCCGAGGTGCCCCACACCGAGAGCCCGACGGACTCAGGCCAGCGGCCGTAGTCGGTGCGGTAGCGCTCCAGCAGCGAATCCGCCATCGCCACACCGGTTTCCCACGCCAGCTTCGACGGCACGGCCTTGGGGTCGACGGAGTAGAAGTTGCGGCCCGTGGGCAGCACGTTCACCAGCCCGCGCAGCGGTGAGCCCGACGGCCCGGCCGCGATGAACCCGCCGCCGAGCGCGTGCAGGATCTGCTCGATCTCCCGGTCGGTGCCACGCAGCCGCGGCACCACCTCGGTGGCGGCGAACCGCAGCACCTTGGCGACTTCAGCGTTGTCGGTGATGCCATCGACGGCGGCGGCGTCCCAGCCAGACGCCTGCAGTGCCGCGACCAGCTCGCGGGCCTGACTCTCCGCGGTGTCGACGGCTTCGCGTGCAGCAGAACCGTCCTCGGCCAGGCCCAGCGCCTCGCGCAGCCCCGGCACCGACTGCTCGCCGCCGAACAGCTGGCGCGCCCGCAGGATGGCGAGCACGAGGTCCAGTTCGGCCTCGCCGGTCGGTGCCTGGCCCAGGATGTGCAGGCCATCGCGGATCTGGACGTCCTTGATCTCGCACAGCCAGCCGTCGACGTGCAGCAGCATGTCGTCGAACACGTCCTCGTCGGGCCGGTCCTCCAGCCCCAGGTCGTGGTCCATCTTGGCGGCGCGCATCAGCGTCCAGATCTGCTGGCGGATGGCCGGCAGCTTGCCGGGGTCCAGGGCCGAGATGTTGGAGTGCTCGTCGAGCAGCTGCTCCAGACGCGCGATGTCGCCGTAGGTCTCGGCGCGGGCCATCGGCGGGATCAGGTGATCGACCAACACCGCGTGCGCCCGGCGCTTGGCCTGCGTGCCCTCACCGGGATCGTTGACCAGGAACGGGTACACCAGCGGCAGGTCACCGAGCGCGGCGTCGGTGCCGCACGCCGCGGACATGCCGAGGGTCTTGCCGGGCAGCCATTCCAGGTTGCCGTGCTTGCCCAGGTGGACCATCACGTCGGCGCCGAAGTGCCTGTTGATCCAGTGGTAGGCGGCCAGGTAGTGGTGGCTCGGCGGCAGGTCCGGATCGTGGTAGATCGCGACGGGGTTCTCGCCGAAGCCACGCGGCGGCTGGACGATCAGCACGATGTTGTCGGAAACCATTGCGGCGATGACGATTTCGCCGTCCGGGTCGTTGCTGCGGTCGACGAACAGCTCGCCCGGCGCCGCGCCCCAGTGCTCGGTGACGGCATCGGTGAGTTCGGCCGGCAGGGTCGCGAACCACGCCCGGTAGTCCTTGGCGGACACCCGAACAGGATTGGCTTCGAGCGCTTCGGTGCTGAGCCAGTCGGGATCCTGCCCGCCGCGCTCGATCATGGCGTGGATGAGGGCGTCACCATCTTCGGCGTCGACGCCAGGGACGTCACCGATACGGTAGCCGGCCTCGCGCATGGCGCGCAGCAGCGCGACGGCGCTGGCCGGGGTGTCGAGGCCGACGGCGTTGCCGATGCGGGCGTGCTTGGTCGGGTAGGCCGAGAACACGAGCGCGACGCGCTTGTCGGCCGGCTCGATGTACTTCAGCCGGGCGTGCCGGACGGCGAGTCGGGCCACCCGCTCGCAGCGCTCGGGGTCGGCGACGTACGAGATCAGCCCCTCGCTGTCGATCTCCTTGAACGAGAACGGGACGGTGATGATGCGGCCGTCGAACTCGGGCACCGCCACCTGCGACGCGACGTCCAGCGGCGTCAGCCCGTCGTCGTTCTCGTCCCATTGCGCGCGCGAGCTGGTAAGGCACAGGCCCTGCAGGATCGGGATGTCGAGGGCCGCCAGGTGCGCGACGTTCCAGTTGTCGTCATCGCCGCCTGCGCTCGCGGTGGCCGGGGTCGCGCCGCCAGCCGCGAGCACCGTCGTGATCAGGGCGTCGGCGGTCCCCAGCAGCTCGATGAGCTCGGGCTCGGCGGTACGCAGCGAGGCACAGAAGATCGGCAGCGGACGGCCGCCGGCCTGCTCGATGGCACCACACAGCGCATCGATGTAGGCGGTGTTGCCGGCCAGCTGCTGGGCCCGGTAGTAGAGCACCGCGACCGTCGGACCCTCAGCATCCGACGAGCGCTGCAGCAGCCCCCAACTCGGAGCCGATACGGGCTCGCCGAAACCGAACCCGGTCATCAGGACAGTGTCAGAGAGAAAAGCATGCAGATTGCGCAGATTCTCGGTGCCGCCCTGCGCCAGATAGATGTGCGCCTGAAGGGCGACGCCCGCCGGGACGGTTGAGTGGCTCATCAGGTCGGCGTCGGGCGCCTGCTCCCCCGACAGCACCACAGTCGGGACCCCGCTGGCGACGACGGCATCGATATCGTCCTGCCAGGTGCGATAACCACCCAGTACCCGAACGACCGCCAGGTCCGCGCCGGCCAGCAGGTCCTGCAGTTCCCCGGCGATCAGCCGGGACGGATTGGCCCATCGGTACTGCCCCCCGCTGGCGCGGGCGGTGATCAGATCGGTGTCGGACGTGGAGAGCAGCAGTACGGTCGGCACTGACTATTCGTACAGCACCGACGTGGTCGCGCGGTCGTGCCCCTTGCGTGGGCGAAAAAGCGCAACGGGGCGGGTTGCCATGCAACCCACCCCGTCGGCGGTCTTATCTACGGCGCTGAATTAGCGCTCAGTGGTCTGCCAGCGCGAGTACCACGTCTTGCCCTGGTAGGGCAGGCCGGCGGCCACGATGAGCGCGAAGACGCCACCTGCGTAGAGAGCGAAATCGGACATTGCGTCCCTCCTTAGGTCATCCGAATGCGGTGTAGCAAACGGAAGTTCGTCTCCCACGGTACGGGCGGATGCATTGAAAACAAGGGACTTGTAAGCCACGGAACAGGCCGGAAACGGCAGTGACCTATTTCACAATTTGCGGTACAACGTAACGTGGACAAGGTGATTCGGACGCGTGACGACGACGCCTGCCCAGGTGCCCTGCAGGTGCACCAGGCAGCTGACGGCGGCCTGGCCCGCATCCGCCTGGCCGGCGGCATGATCACCGCCGCACAACTGGCGGCGCTGGCCCACTCCGCCGCCGAATTCGGTTCGCCGGCAATGGAACTGACCTCGCGCGGCAACATCCAGGTGCGCGGGATCCACGACGAGGCGGGATTGGCGACAGCGGTCGATTCGGCGGGCCTGCTGCCCTCGGCCACCCACGAACGCGTCCGGAACATCGTGGCGTCGCCGCTGTCGGGCCGCAGTGGCGGCCTTGGCGACATCCGCGACGTCGTGCGCGACCTTGATTCCGGCCTGCAAAAACGCCCTGACCTGGCCGATTTGCCCGGTCGGTTCTGGTTCGGGGCCGACGACGGCCGCGGCGACATCTCTGGCCTGGCACCCGATGTGAGCACCCATCTGGTGTCCCCCGACACCGCCGCCGTGCTGGTGGCGGGCCGCGATACCGGGGTTCGCATACCCGCCGCGCACGCCGCGGACACCCTGCTGGACCTGGCCACCTCATTCCTGGATATTCGCGGGAACCGCTGGCGGACAAGCGAACTGGACAATGCCGATGAGCTCCTGGCCGGGGCGCAATTGCGTCCCACCGAGCCGTCAGGTACGACGTGGCCACCGATCGACGCGCCGCCCGTCGGCTGGATCACCCAGGACGACGGCCGGATCACGTTGGGCGCGGCCGCCCCGCTGGGTGTGCTGCAGGCCCGTACCGCCGAGTTTGTGGCAGCCATCACCGCCCCGATCGTGGTCACGCCATGGCGCTCGTTACTCATCTGTGACCTCGAAGAGGGCGTCGCCGACACTGCCCTGCGGGTGCTGGCGCCGATGGGTCTGATTTTCGACGCGCACTCCCCCTGGCTGTCGATCAGTGCCTGCACCGGGAGTCCGGGGTGCGCCAAGTCACTGGCCGACGTCCGCAGTGACGCCGCAGCGGCCGCGGCAGCGGGCGAGCCCGGTGGCCGCCGGCATTTCGTGGGCTGCGAGCGCGCGTGCGGCAGCCCGGCCATCGGCGAGGTGCTGGTGGCGACCAACTCGGGGTACGAACCACGCCACCCGTAGGGTTATCGGGTGCTCGACTACGTCCGCGACGCTGCGGAGATCTACCGGCAGTCGTTCGCGACGATCCGCGCCGAGGCGGATCTGGCGCGATTTCCCGACGACGTCTCACGCGTCGTCGTACGTCTGATCCACACCTGCGGCCAGGTCGACGTCACCGAGCACGTCGCCTACACCGACGACGTGGTGGCCCGCACCTATGCGGCCCTGGCGGCCGGTGCCCCGATCCTGTGCGACTCGTCGATGGTGGCGGCGGGCATCACCCGCTCGCGGCTGCCCGCCGACAACGAGGTGGTGTCGCTGGTGGCCGATCCGGGCGCGCCTGCCATGGCCGCGAAGCTCGGCAGCACCCGTTCGGCGGCGGCCGTCGATCTGTGGGCCGACCGGCTCGGCGGTGCCGTGCTGGCCATCGGCAATGCGCCGACCGCCTTGTTCCGGCTGCTGGAGTTGCTGGACGAGGGCGCGCCCGTGCCTGCCGCGGTGCTCGGCGGCCCGGTCGGCTTCGTCGGCTCGGCGCAGTCGAAGGACGAACTGATCGCGCGGCCGCGCGGCATGGACTATCTGGTGGTGACGGGGCGGCGTGGCGGTAGTGCCATGGCCGCCGCCGCGGTGAATGCGATTGCGAGTGAAACCGAATGACAACGGGAACCCTCTACGGTGTCGGCCTCGGCCCAGGCGACCCGGAACTGGTGACGGTCAAGGCCGCCCGGCTGATCGGCGAGGCCGATGTGGTGGCCTACCACAGCGCGCGGCACGGCCACAGCATCGCGCGACGCATCGCCGAACCGTATCTGCGTCCCGGCCAGATCGAGGAGCACCTCGTCTACCCGGTGACGACCGAGACCACGTCGCACCCGGGCGGGTACGACGGCGCGATCGAAGACTTCTACGCCGAGGCCGCCGAGCGTATCGCCACCCATCTGGCGGCCGGCCGCAACGTCGCGCTGCTCGCCGAGGGCGATCCGCTGTTCTACAGCTCCTACATGCACATGCACACCCGGTTGACCGAACGGTTCCACGCGGTGATCGTGCCGGGCGTGACGTCCGTCAGCGCCGCGTCGGCCGCGATCTCGACGCCGCTGGTGCAGGGCGAACAGGTCCTCACCATCCTGCCCGGCACCCTGCCTGCGGGCGAGCTGCAGCGCCGGCTGGCCGACACCGACGCCGCCGTCGTGATGAAGCTGGGCCGGTCGTATCCGGCTGTGCGGCAGGCGCTTTCGTCGGCCGGACGGCTGGACGAAGCGTTCTATGTGGAGCGTGCGAGCACCGAGGCACAGCGGGTACTGCCGGCCGCCGACGTCGACGCCGCGACGGTGCCGTACTTCTCGATCGCCATCCTGCCGGGTTCTCGTCGTGCAGAGACCCCGGTCGGCAGCGTCGTGGTGGTCGGGCTGGGTCCGGGCGACCCGGAGTGGACGACGGCCCAGACCCGTCGCGAGCTGGCAGCGGCCACCGATCTGATCGGCTACGGGCCGTACCTGGACCGGGTGCCGGATCGTCCCGGCCAGCAGCGCCACCCGAGCGACAACACCGACGAGCGGGCGCGCGCCGAGCTGGCGTGCAAGCTGGCCCAGCAGGGCCGGACCGTCGCGGTGGTGTCCTCTGGCGACCCCGGGGTGTTCGCGATGGCGACCGCGGTGCTCGAAGAGGCCCGGCAGTGGCCGGGCGTCGAGGTCCGGGTGATCCCGGCGATGACCGCCGCGCAGGCCGTCGCCAGCCGGGTCGGTGCGCCGCTCGGCCACGACTACGCGGTGATCTCGCTGTCCGACCGCCTCAAGCCGTGGGACATCATCGCCGAACGGCTCACCGCCGCCGCCCGCGCCGATCTGGTGCTGGCCATCTACAACCCGGCGTCGAAGACCCGCACCTGGCAGGTGGCCGCCATGCAGGACCTGCTGCTGGAATACCGCGACCCCAACACCCCCGTCGTCATCGGCCGTGACGTCGCCGGACCGAACGAATCCGTGCGGGTGGTGCGCCTGGCCGAACTCAACCCGGCCGAGATCGACATGCGCTGCATGCTGATCATCGGGTCGTCACAGACGGTGTGGCACACCACCGCCGACGGCGACCGGGTGTTCACCCCGCGGTATTACCCACACTGATTCGATTGGGCCACTAGGGTTTCCGTACATGAGCGAAAGCCCTCGAGTCAATCGCCTGGTCATGTACAAGCACGGCATGGCGCTGGTCGAACGCAGCGGTCCGGTCGACGGTGATTTCGCACTGACATTCCGCCACGCCCAGATGAAGGACGTGCTGAAGTCGCTGTCGATCACCGGCACTGGCACCGAGCTGGCCGTCGGAGCGGTCTCGTTCGACACCCCGACCGACCCGCGCACCCAGCTCGCCGACCGTGGTCTGCTGTTGGAGTCGGGCAGCGCGCTGCTCGGGCTGCTCGACGGGCTGCGCGGTCGCGGCGTCGAGATCAGTTGTGGCGAGACCCGCCATCGCGGCGAGGTGATCGGCGTCGACGATTCCGGTGCGGACCGCCGGGTTCTGGTGTTGCGCACCGAGACCGGGTCGGTCAGCGTGCTGGATCTGGCCACCGCCGACGGGCTGACGCTGCTCGAGGAGCCATCCCGCGCCGACCTTGAGTACCTGATCGACCGCTCCCGCGCCCTGACCGCGGGCCAGCATTGCCAACTGGGCGTACAGGTTCGAGGCAGCGGGACCGTCCAGGTGTCCTATGTGGTGCCGGCTCCGCTGTGGCGGCTGTCGTACCGGCTGGTGCGCGACGGTGACAGTCTGGTGCTGACCGCGATGGGCATCGTGCACAACCCGGTCGACGAGGACCTCACCGACATCGAGCTGACCCTGACCACCGGCGAGCCCGTCTCCTTCGATATCGACCTGTACCGGAGCAAGCACGTCCATCGAGAGGTCGTCGAGGAAAGCCGCCGCGGCGCGGCTCCTGTGCCCGTGCCGGTCGCGGCGAAGGCTGGGTCTCTGGGCGCAGTCCCGGCGTCGATGGCGATGCCCGCTCCTGCCGGTGCGGGATATTTCGATGCCTATGCCGATGCCGTCGACGATGTCGAAACCGCTGACCGCGGTGAGTATTTCGAATACCGGCTGAGCACCCCGGTGTCGCTCAAGCGCGGTGGTGCGTCGATGATTCCGCTGGCGGTCCAGGCCGTCGACGGTGTCCGGCGCGAGTTGGTGTGGCACGGCCACGACGGCTCCCCCGAGATCGTGCTCGCCTTCACCAATACCGCGGGCATCGTGCTCGAGGAAGGTCCCGCGGTCATCTACGAGCAGGACGCCTATGCCGGTGAAGCGATGGTGCCCTTCACCGCCCGTGACGCGAAGGTGCGGCTGCCGTTCGCGAAAGACCTTGCGGTGCGTTGCCGGCACACCTCGGCCGTCAGCGACGTCACGGCCAGGGTGCGGCTCGCCCGCGCCGCCCTGGTGCACGAGCAGCGCCGCGAGCAGCTGCACACCCTGCGGGTCGAGAACGACCATGCCGAACCTGTCGAGGTGATCTTCGAAATCGCCCGTGTTCAGGGGCGTGGCGTCGAACCACGGAACAACGTCACCGCGATCGCCGACGACGGGACCAACCACCGCATCACGGTCACCGCGGCGGGCCACCAGGCGGTTGAAGCGGCAGTGCTGGAAAGCTGGCCGCTGTCGAGCGAGATCGCCTACGAGCATCTCGCGCCGGGTCAACTCGAAGAGTGGCTCGCCGACCGGTCACTCGACGCGACCACCATCACTGCGCTCGGCGGTGTCTTGGACCGGTGGGCGGCTGCCGAGCGGCTGGAATCCGAAGCCGAGCAAGTCCAGGCGGCGCGCTCGGGTGACTACGAGGCACAGAGCCGAATCTCGGAGCAGCTCAACGTACTCGGCAGCGACGGACCCGAAGGTGAACTACGGCGCCGACTCATCGTCGACCTGGAGGCCCTGCGGGACCGCAGCACCGCGCATGGCGAACAGGTCCGTCAGCTCCGCGACGACGCGGAGGCACAACGGCGGGCGGCGTGGGACGAACTGCAGCGCCTCATCGGCGGCTGACGCTGGCTCCCGACATCCGCGCGCGGACCGCCTCTGCGGTGATTTGGCATCGCGCAGCGGTCAATCAGTTTGTCGGACTGTCACTTTCACCGTCGCCATCCTCGCCCTCGGTGGGGTAGAGCTGGGGTTGGTAGATGGTGTTGGTGCGGGGTTGTCCGACGTCCAGTAGTGGTGGTGGGGTCCAGTGCGCTCGGCCGTTTTTCATGGTGGTGGTCCAGCCACCGTCGGTGGCCAGGCGGTTGTCGGGTCCGCAGGCCAACGTGAGGTCGGTGATATCGGTGCGGCCGCCGTGACGCCAGTCGGTGACGGCGTGGTGGGCTTGGCAGTCGGCGGCGGGCCGTGTGCAGTCGGGGCGGGTGCAGCCTTTGTCGCGGGCGAACAGGGCCAGGCGTTGACCGGTGGTCGCGGT
>NZ_JXST01000018.1 GCF_000878195.1 Mycolicibacterium llatzerense
CCGCTTGCCTTCATGCGAGGGCATCAAGGGTTCCACGACAGCCCAGAACTCGTCAGAAATCACATCCATCCGTGTCACCGATCAATCGTCGCCGATAACACCCTCACATTCGGGAGACACGCCCTAGCCGGATTCGATTGATCTCGGTGGTTTCACATAGCCGACCGCGGCATAGGCCAAACAGACTGCAAGGACTGCGAACTTGACCAACGCAGCGCGCCGCGCGCGTCGTGCGTACATGTCGATCTGATTGCCGCCGAAGACTTTCAGCAGCGATACACCCTCGATCGCGTCACCGGCGACGGCACCGACCGCCAGCAGCGGAAGCGCCGCAGAGTGGCCTTGGCGGCAGCGCGCGTGCTCCACCAGGAGTGCGGTGTGCGCACCGTAGGTGAGCAGGTAACCGAAATCGAGCCACAGAGACACCCGAGCCAAGCGCCGGCCCCGAGTTCCCCAGCGCGCCATCATCTCTGCGGACCGGTCCGCGTTGCCGGCCAGCTCGAATCTGATGATGCCCGGCCCACCGGTTTGGCGTAGTCGCCGTTCGATCTCCAGCATCACCACGGAGTAAGCGGCGTAGGCAACCGTCACGCGACGGAGCAAGCCTGGGCTACAGATCGTTTCAGCCATCAGCGGCTCTCCGATGCGCTCGGCGGCCGCAACTACGCAGACTGCTCCTGCGCCGCGCTGCGGGCGAATGCCGACTCGACGAACTGCGTCGCCTCACGCAGTGCACGCGCCGCTTCCGGAACGATTGAGGCCGCGGCCTGGAAGACGTGGACCTGGTCCCGCCACACCTGCAACTGATGCGGCACACCGGCCTTCGTCAGTTCAACGGCAAGCAGCTCAGCGTCAGGGCACAGCAGTTCGGTCGAGCTCACCTGGATCAGGGACGGCGGCAGCCCCTTGAGGTCCGCATCGAGCAACCGGTGATCGTCTTCGGGCGGGCTGTGCCGCATGACGAATTGATGGAACGCGCGGGCAAAGGCCTTCGAGAACAGCACATCGGTTGCTCCCGAGGGGGCATCGATCTTGGCCTGCAGGTCGAAGTCGGCCAGCGGCGCCATCGAGACGATCGCGCCGGGCATCGGCAACCCGCGTTGGCCCGCGAACAGGGCAGTGATGAACACCAGGTACGCGCCGGCCGAGTCACCGATGAATGCGATGTTCTCCGGCGCGATGCCTCGCCCGAGCGCGAATCGATAGGCATCGATGCAATCCTCGATACCGTCGGAGAGGGTGTGGTTGGGCAGCTTGCGGTAATCCACCGCAAGGACCTCGCTCTGCAGCGACGCGGCGATCCGCGAGATCATCTGGCGGTGCAGGTGACGGCCACCGACCAGGAAAGCGCCGCCATGCATGTACACCACAAAGCGGTCCCCACGCATCGACGCCGGGCGGGTCGTCTCAGCGGAGCAATTCGCGAGGCTGACGGGCTTTCTGGTGGTGCCCGAGACCGACCGCAGGACGCGACCGACGTGATCAACCGCCCGATACGGCCACGGCAGACCAGGGGCCATCGCCCACACCGTCAAGGCCGGCTTGACCGTGGCCTTCAACGCCAATGCGAGGATGCGCGACTGGAAGCTGCCGCCTTCGAACTCGACACGACGGGAGTTACCCAGGTCCAGCGGGATCAGATTCTCCGGTTTGGCAACCACGTTGTAGCCCTTCTGTATCAACGAGCCCCGTTCCGGCGGCTGCGACAGCGCCGATGCTGTCTCGTTGTTCGAATCAGTATCAATGTCCAGGTGGCCGCCGTCTCTACACCGAGGGCAGAAGTATCAGACTCGGCTTTTGTGACACGTCACAAAAGCCGAGCTCAGCGCGGATCCCCGCATTCGCAGTCGCGCAGTGCTGCTGCCCGCACGACTCTCATTGCACCCCATGCGATCTGACCCCGCCACGGCAGTCGCCACGTACGCTGCCGCCTGCCCTGCCACGATTGGCCAGGACACCAATTGCTGTGGGAATCGACAAAGCGCACCCCCACGGGACTGCCACCCAGAACGGCCAGAAGTAGCCACCGCCGGTGGTGAGCCAGATCGCGAGACACATGACGTTCACCGCGATCCATGGCATCCACATGATCACGACCCATCCCGGAATCGACTGCCTCCGTTTCCGTTTCGGCTCAGGCCGTTCAACGGGCAGGTCGGACACGATCTCGGCGAGTGCGCAGCGTGTTTCCACCTGGTAGAGCCGCTGCAGACGGGTGTCGTATTCCGTGAGCGTCAGTCGCCCGTCCGCGACGGCACGGCTGAGCCTGCGCGAGACGGCGTCACGGTCGGTGTCGCCGACCCGGATGTGATCGCCGAGGGTATCGATCGCGGCACTGCCGGCCGTGTCGCGCGCCGACTCGGAGAACCGGAAGTTCTCATGGTGGTGCATGGTGCAACTCCATTCGCCATAACGGTGTTATGGATATTCATAACACCGTTATGGCGCGATGGCAAGGCGTACCTGGGACGCGCGGCCGGGTTGCGGGAGGATCACCCGCCACTTCCGCGTCGCGACCGCTCTTGATCACCGGGCAACACGCCGCGCCCAACCGCGCGGCGGTGAGCCATCAAGCGCAATCCAGGCAGACGCGCTCGCTGTCCCGCGCCGCCAGTTCGTGCCCATCACGCACGAGAAGGCAACTGGTACAGACGAATTCCTTGGTCCGCCTGGCCACCAGACACTTGCGCAGCGTCGTGGCATCGAGGTCGTAGTCGATTGTCATGGTTCTGGTCCGTTCCCTGCCTACACGCTGTCCACGGATCGGCTGCGGCCGGTGACGAAGGAACCCGCCCCGACCAGGATCCCCACCACCGCCAGCGGGATGGACCACGTACGGCGACTTGAGACAGCTGATTCACACTGGGCCACGAAATCGGTATGCGGAACAATCTCATTGAGCACCGGGACGCCGGCGATGCTCGATTTGTTGGCTGAGCGCGCTCCGTCCAGATCTTCGACGAGCGCGTTGCCACAGCCGATGCTGTTGCCGTCACTTTTGGAAATTGATACCGGGATCAGCATCGCAATCACTCCGGCCACGAACAATGCGGCCCCGCCCAGCAGAATCATTCGTCGAATGGACATCGGTGCTCCCTACTTATTTGAGGTACTCGCCGCAATTCCGGCGAGTTGTCGTGAATTTCCAGACGTTTGGAAGCGGTTGGGCAATGGCAGATTGCGCGCGTCGACCTGTTCGAGGACGGCCACTGCTGCCCACCGCGGCTGGTTTGTTCAGGCTGTCGTGGCGACCACGCCTGCGACGGTCGACATCACGCCTCCTGTGGTGACAAAGATCCCATGGCGACTACGGAAATCGAATCCCGCTGCTCCCGGCTGAACGTGAGCTACCAACGCGAAATCGTCGATCATCGGCCCTCCCAGACACCTGCGACGAACGCAGAAACAGCATTGACCGGACTGGCATACCCGCCAATTGACGATCCGAAACATGTTGTCTGCCGCCAGCTCAATCCGCCGAATTCCGACGGCAGGTTCGATGCGGAGACGACGCCCGGCGCCGATAGTATTTGGAAGAACCGGTTCATACGTATGAACCCATCGGAGGTGACGATGACCAGCCAGCAACAGTCGACGCAAGAAGGCGGCAACCCAGCAGCGTCCAGCTGCACAATCGATCAGAAGCGGATCGGCGAAATCGGCGTGGTTTCGGTGTCCGGAACCGTCGATATGCTCACCGCCCCGCAACTGGAGGCAGCAATCGCTGCGGCAGCGGCCGATAGCCCTGCGGCCGTGGTCGTGGATCTGAGCGCCGTCGACTTCTTGGCTTCGGCCGGGATGGGAGTGCTGGTCGCCGCACACGGAGACTTGATGCCGACGCTGCGCCTCGTAGTCGTCGCAGACGGACCCACGACCAGCAGGCCGCTCAAGCTGGTCGGCATTGCCGATCTGATCGAGTTGTTCACCACACTCGACGAAGCGCTCGCAGCCGTCGCCGCTTAGACGGTCGAACAGGAACAGACCAGATGGCGGATTCGGGTCAGCCGCGCGGAGGCACACGCTTCGTCCGCAGGGACGTTGTCGCCACCCCCGCGCTGGCTGCCGCCATCCGTCAGGACTTCGCTGCCTGGCTGGCGGAGCACTTCACGCTGGACCGGGTGAGAGTCAGCGATATCGTGCTCGCCGTCAACGAGGCCTTGGCCAATGTGGTGGACGCCGCATACGCCCATACGCCCGAGCCCGGTGCCATGCACGTCTACGCCGACTACGACCAGAAGTCAGCGGTTCTGACGGTGATCGTGGCCGACGACGGACGGTGGCGACCGGCCGCAACCCGGGACTCCAACGCTGTTCGCGGCCGCGGAATCCCGTTGATGAATGCGCTGACCGACCGGACCGAGATCGAGCCGACCGACGCCGGCACCCGGGTGTGCCTCCAGTGGAACGACATCACCGTGCTGCCCAGCGCGACAGTGTGATTCAGGACTGCGGTAGCCGCACCACCTGGACGAAGAACTCGTCGATCTCGCGCACGGCCTTCATGAACTGGTCCAGGTCAACGGGTTTGGTGACGTAGGCATTCGCGTGCAGCTTATAACTGCGCAAGATGTCTTCCTCCGACGAGGAAGTCGTCAGGACGACCACCGGAATGTGACACAGCTGGGCGTCGGACTTGATCTTCTCCAACAACTGCCTGCCGTCATACTTGGGCAGATTCAGGTCGAGCAGGATCAGATCCGGAATCACCGCATCTCGGTACGCGCCCCGGCGATAGAGAAAGTCCAGGCCTTCCTGTCCATCACGCGCCACATGCAAGGTGTTCTTGATCTTGTTGTCCGCGAAAGCTTCCCGAGTCATCAGCTCGTCGCCCGGGTCATCCTCGACCAACAAGATGTCGATTATTCGGCCTCGCTCGACGGTGGTCATGTGTGGTTCCCTTCCAGCGTCTCCGGCGTGACGACGACATTCGGCTCAGTAGTGGGCGTGGTCGGCAAGGTGAACACAAACCGGGTTCCGCCCTCGTACGACGTGTCGATCCGAATCGTGCCGCCGTGGTGTTCGACGATCTTCTTGCACAACGCCAACCCGATACCGGTACCGCCATAGGCATCACGGCCGTGCAATCGCTGGAAGATCACGAAGACCTTGTCCACGAACTCCTCAGCGATCCCAATTCCATTGTCTGAAACGGTGAATACCCAGTTTTCGGCATCTTCACCCGCGCCCGGTGTGCAGTCGACCACAATCCGCGGAGCGAGCGCTTCCCGGTGGAACTTCACGGCATTGCCGATCAGGTTCTGCCACAGCATGACCAGCAGCGTCGGATCGCCGTCGACACGCGGCAGGCTGTCCGGCACGAGCACCTCGGCTCCCGACTCCCCGATCGCCGTCGCGAGGTTGCTCACCGCTGCGGCCACCACCTGGTTCAGATCCACCTCGGTGTGCGTGGCATTGATCCGCCCCACCCGCGAAAAGGTGAGCAGATCGTTGATCAGCACCTGCATGCGTTTGGCGCCATCGACCGCGAAGTTGATGTATTCGAGCCCGCGCTCATCAAGCTTGTCTGCGTAGCGTTTCTCCAGCAGCTGGCAGAAGGATGCGACCTTGCGGAGCGGCTCTTGCAGATCATGGGATGCGACGTAGGCGAACTGCTCGAGTTCGGCGTTGGATCGCCTCAGTTCCTTGGTCTGCTCGTCGAGGGTCGTGCGGGCGAATTGCGCTGCGTCGAGCTCTTCGACAATGCGCTGTCGCATCCCCTCCACATCTCTTGCAATGGCCCGGATATCGGTCGGTCCCCGCGGCACGATGCGCTCATCGAAGTTGCCCTCGGTGATCCTCCGGCAGGCCGCGGCGAGGGCGTCCAGGGGACGCGTCACTGCGCTGCGCACCAACGTCGCCAAGATGAACGCCATCACGAAAAAGGCGCCGACCATGGCCACCAGCACCCGATCCCGCCACTTACGGATCGCGATCAGTTCCGCGTTGTCGGCACTACGCGCCTGCTCGAAATGAGTGTTCTGCACGTCGAACAACGCACGGAGACGGTCGAATTCGTCTTTACCGAGCTCGGTGGTGCGGCTGTCGACAACGGCGGGATGCCCGGGGACGACACTATCGATCAGCGGTTGGGCGTAGCTGCTGCGCCAGCCTGCCGCCGCGCTTTCGATGGCGTCGACGTCCGCGATGAGGCCGGCGCGATCGCCCACCAGCTTCCGAATACGCCGCACCGCATCAGCTTCGGTGCCCTGGCCTGCAGCGTAGGGCTCCAGGAACTGGCGATCGGCGGCGATCGCGTAGCCGCGAACAGCGGTTTCCTGATCGCGCAGTCCTGCCTGCAACTGGTAGGCGGCCACCCGCGCGGGCTGAAGCTGATCGGTGATTTCATCGGACACTCCGTCGGTCCGGCTCATCAGAACGGCGCCGCCGATGGCTCCCGAAAGCACGACGATGCCCATGACCGACAACACCAGCTTCTGCCAGCCCTGCACGGTCAGTTTCATCGGACGGAGCGCTCCACGCGGATCACCGCGATGTCGTCGGTGAGACCACCCGCAGGCTCGGCCAGTGCTTCGACCTCGCTGATGAGTCCCTTGACGAATTCAGGCCCGGGCAAGCTCGCCAGCGAGCGGGCCAGAGCCAGCAGTCCCTGTTCGCCCAGGCGTTCACCGTCATCGCCAGAGCATCCCTCGAACAAACCGTCGGTGAGCAGCACGAGGCCATGGCCCGTGTTCAAGTGCAGTCGGTGCACGGGCCATTCGGTGGCACCCAGTCCCAGCGCAGCGCCCGCCGCGGGCTCCAACCAGTCGACGGTGCCCGAACCGTGCATCAACAACCCCGGATGGCCGGCCCGCACCACCGCGAAATCTCCTGAATCGGGCTCCAGCGCCACGCTGAGCAATGTCGCGAAGGTGCCACGGCTGGGTCGTTCGGTGGTGAGGATTCGGTCGAGCTGGCGCATCCGCTCATTTCCGCGCAATCCGGCGAATGTCAGTGCGCGCCAGGCGATCCGCAGTGCGACCCCCAGCGCCGCTTCATCCGGCCCGTGTCCGGAGACGTCGCCGATCATGACGTGCACCGTACGGTCAGCAGTCTGAACCACGTCATAGAAGTCACCGCCGAGCAGCGCGTCGCGCCGGCTCGGCAAGGACCGCATGATGATCTCCAGCGGAGAGTCGTCCAACAGCAGCGGGGACGGCAACAGGCCGCGTTCCAGCCGTGCGTTCTCCTGGGCGCGCAGCCGGCTGGCCTGCAGATCGACCGAGGTGGCCTCGGCACGCTTGCGCTCGATGGCGTAGAGCACGGCGCGGCGCAGGGATTCCGGATCAACCCGCCCTTTCACCAGGTAGTCCTGCGCGCCAGAGGCCATGGCCGAGACGCCGAAATGCTCATCGTTCAAGCCCGTAAGGACCACGATCGGCAGTCTCGGATTCTGGGCGCGCAGTCGGTCCAACGCGGTGACACCAGCGGCATCCGGCAGGTGCAGATCTAGGAGCACGCAATCCGGCCGAACCTCCGCCAGCCTGTTCTCGGCGTCCGACAGTGTGCTCGACCAGTGGAAATCAATGTCCATCGCGGTATCGGCGATGAGCTCCTCCACCAGCAGCGCGTCGCCGCGATCATCCTCCACCAGCAGCAGCGACAGCTGCTGGTGCACCGCAGCCGTAGCGTGGGCAGAGACGGTTCCTGTCATCTGCCGCGGATCCACCGGCACGGACAAGCAGTCACTTCCTTCACGAAAGGAGGAGGCCACCAGGTCTCGCTGACCACTACTCGCTCTTCCTACGGCTGGGGACGTTACCAGCAGAATGGCGCGTCGCAGCGCGCATGCACCGACACGCACCCGGTCACGTACGGCAGGCGACTATTGCATCCGCTCCCGCAGCTGGGCCAGCGTCTTCGCCAGCAGTCGCGACACGTGCATCTGGGATATGCCGAGCTTCTCGCCGATCTGCGATTGGGTCATGGACTCGAAGAATCGAAGGACGAGCACTGTCCGTTCACGCTCTGGCAGCTCAGCCAACAGAGGCCGCAGCGCCTCCCGGTACTCGACGGTCTCCAGTCCCGGATCGAGGTCGCCAAGCGTCTCGGCCAGAGCGAGACTCTCGTCGCCGCCGCCCACCGTTCCGTCGATCGACGTGGTGTTGTAGGAGCTACCGGCCATCAGGCCGTCCAACACTTCGTCGCGGTCCACCCCGAGTTCGGCTGCGAGTTCGGACGCGGTGGGCGCGCGGCCGAGGCGCTGAGACAGCTCGCCGGTCGCCGCGGTGATCTGCAGGTGCAGGTCTTTCATCCGCCGTGGCACCTTCACCGACCAGCTGTTGTCGCGGAAGTGACGCCGCACCTCACCCATGATGGTGGGGACCGCGAAAGACGGGAAATCCGAACCTAATTCGACGTCGAAGCGTTTGACCGCGTTGACCAAGCCCACTCGCGCAACTTGCACCAAGTCGTCGCGCGCCTCACCTCTGCCTTCGAATCGCCGCGCGATGTGATCAGCCAGCGGCAGACACCGTTCGATGATCCTGTCGCGCTGCACGGTGTAGTCGGACGACCCCTCAGGCAGGGCGCGGAGTTCACGGAACATGTCCCTGACGTCCGCATAGTCCGCGGTCACCTCAGCAGACTCACTCGTCTCGCGGTCAACGAGATACCCCGCACCTGGATACCGTCAGTGACATCGCCCGCCGCGAAAGTGGACACCTCGTCGGTCAGGGAACTCAGCACATGCCAGCTGAAACTTCCCGGCTCGACCACAGGAGTCTGCGCGTTTTCCACATTGCAGCGCGCCGACGCCTGAATCACCAGGGCTTCTTCGGACGGGTCGACCACGACCCGCAACTTCGACCCGGGCATCGCCGAATGAACGAGACGAGTACAGGCCTCGTCCACCGCGAGGCGTAGGTCGGCTACCGCATCCAGATCGAGGTCCTCGAAAGCGGCGACGGCCGCAACCAAAGTCCGCAATACAGCGAGATTTTCGAGCGTGGCCGCGACGGTCAGTTCAACCGAGCGGTCCCCCAGGGACCCTCCATCCTGACTTACTGTTTCAACCACGTGCCCTCCCGATTCGGAATGCAGACTACTCCACGGGTCAGTCTGCATACCCTGAGTTCTCGGTTCCACAAACAATCACGCATCCGTTCCACTCAGCGGGGCAGATCAAGTCAGCACGCTCAGTGCTTCATCATTGGGCGGCCTGGGCCGGTTCCTTTGCCTCGACTGCGGCTTTTTCTTGCGGCCGAAGCGGATTCGATGCGAGGGATCAGCCGGCACCAGATCGGCTAACACCAGTAGCGCCGGCCTGCGATCGGCCGTCCCGCCGCCCCCAGCAGCCAAAAAACCGCACCCAGCAGCCAAAAAACCGCACCCACCACCAAAACCACCACGCCCGCCGACCAGAGTAGGTAGCTGTTGATGAGCAATCCGAGAGCAAGTAGCACAGCTCCGATGAGAATCATGGCGCCTCTTCCTTTTCGGGCAACGCCCGCGAACGCTCCTCGACTACCCGGAATGCCGATTCGCCAAACATTTGCATACGATCAGCGGAATACCATGTGGGGCAGCACTATCCGTCGCAACTGTGGGCCAGATCGCAACGCCGGAGCGTTTGGTGTCCGCTGGAGCAGGGAACTCATTGACGGCGTGGGGAGATGTTCTCCGTGCACGATTCACATCCAACCCGGAAACCGGAAGGGTAATCATGAGCGAGAACAAGAACACGGGACCTGAGGAAGCCGTCCGCGGCGTCGTGGAAGGCGTCAAGGGCAAGGCCAAGGAAGTCATCGGCACCGTCATCGGTCGCGATGACCTGGTTCGGGAAGGTCAGGCCCAGCAGGACAAGGCAGATGCCCAGCGCGACGCGGCGAAAAAAGAGGCAGAAGCCGACGCGGCGCGGGCCGGCGCCAAGATTGCCGAGGCGCGCGAGCGCGCCGAACAGCGCAGCGAATAACGTGCCGGCCGATGGCCCAGTCCAGCGAAATGCTGGACTGGGCCATCGCTCATGTGGAGGTCTGAACGACGGGTTCGTCCGCATCTCAATGATCATTGCCCGCTTCGCACTGGTCGCATCCGCGCACAGCACCCAGATGTTTTGCGTTTTCGCCGGACGGGTACAGCCACGAGAGCTGACGCACTCGCGCGTCACCCGGATGAAGGAACTGCGGATGACACACGAGCTGATGTCGACAGCGGACAGCGCGGACGAAACTGCGGGAGCGCGGCCTGTAGTTGACCTAAGCGTCCATATGCCTGTGCTTTTGGTGGGGTTGCGCTGGTTGTTCGACACCGAACAACCAGCCGGAGCGGTGCAGAGTCCCGGAGGTGACGGGCTGCCGTCGGTGGGCGGACGTGCCTTCAGATTCGTTCCCTCAGACCGTAGTGGCCACGCTGCGGTGGGTATCGCCGTAACCAGCAGCGTGGCCGGCGATGTGATCGACGGCCACGAGGTCGCCGGATTCATCGACCTGCTGGAAAGCGCGGGAGAAGAGATCGTTGCCGTCGAGGTGATCGCAGCGGGTTCGTATTGCACGATGCGGCTGGCGCGAGAGGCACATCCCAGCCTGCGGAGCGCGGTTTCTCACTATCGGGTCCAACATCTCTTGCGCGCCAACGCTTCACCGTTCGGTCCTGTGGACAACACCGAGACTGTCGCTGCCGTAAGTGCAACCGATCTGCACAGGCAGGTCCTCAACGGCAAGGCGAACGTCCGGACGTCAAAGCCGATCGTCTACTGGGTAGACCTAATCGATTCTCCGGCAACCACGTTCACCACGATCACGCAGCCCGAACCGCATTTGGCCACGCGGTAGCGCGCATCCACTCACGTGGCCAGGGCAGCGAGAGCGTCATCGAGGTTGGCGAACAACTCGATCAGGTCGGCGATCCCGACGAGCTTGAGCGGTCGGCTGGTGGTCGGCCCGTCTGCCACGACCACGAAGCGGACCGCTGGTGCCAGGTCGGCATGTGCGGCAACGAGGACGCCCATACCGGAAGACGCGAGGAAATCGACAGCACTCAAATCCACCAGCACCGCCGCTGGTGATGCGTCACCGGCGGCCGCGGCGATGGCCGCTTCGAGTTGTGGCGCAGTGAGCATGTCAACCGTGCCGGACACCGAAACCACGCGGACCGAGCCGATCGTGCTCTGTTCGACTGCGCAGGCAGCCCCTGCACTACCACTGCGGCTCTCGGCCGGCTGCAGCTCATCACCTGTTGTCATCGGTACTCAGGACCTCGGCAGGCGGACTACGCGAACGAAGAAGTCATCGATCTGGCGTACCGCTTTGATGAACTGGTCGAGGTCGACAGGCTTGGTCACGTAGGCATTCGCGTGCAGTTTGTAGCTGCGCACGATGTCTTCCTGTGCCGACGATGTGGTGAGGACGACGATCGGGATATCGCACAAGTCCGCGTCTGACTTGACCTTCTCGAGCAACTGCCGCCCGTCGTACTTGGGCAGGTTCAAATCGAGCAGAATCAGGTCAGGCCGCGGCGCGCGGGAGTGAGCGCCACGTCGATAGATGAAATCCAGACCTTCCTGACCATCGCGGGCAACGTGCAGCACGTTGTTGATCTTGTTGTCTGCGAAGGCTTCGCGGGTGATCAACTCGTCACCCGGATCGTCTTCCACCAACAAGATGTCGATCACCTTGTCTGATTCCTGCACTGCCACGTCCCGATTCCCTCCAGCTTCCCAAGGCGGGTGATGCTCGATCACGCGCCGCCCAGCCCAGGGCGTGAACGTCCAATCGGTCCAGGGCTACCTGCACGGACCGTTCGAGCCACCATAGCGGCTCCCAGTTTACGTTGTAAACTGGGAGCGCGTCTGGTCAGGCGCGCTCGGCGGTTCAGCGCCGGGACAGCAATAATTCGAGTCGGTCCAGCAGAGCTTCGAGAGCTTCTTCGAACTCCGCTTCGCTGCGATCTTGCGAGAGCATGGCTTGCAGACGCCGCAGCTGGGGATAATCCGACAGTCTTGTCCGAGGTCTGGCCGCGTCCTCCAAGATGGCTTCTTCGGGGCTGAGCTCGGCACCACGCGCCGACACCTCGAGCAAGAGTTGACCTAGTAAGAACGTGGTGTAGGTGCGATAAGCGGCTACTGCGGAGACGTCGTCGAAGCCGTAGGAAAGCAACGTGTCGAGAAAGCTCTCCATCCAACGCAAACTGCGCAGCGGCGGCCGCACCCAGGGCGCCTCGGGCGCCTGGGTCGCCACCAGTGGAAAGACCTCAGGATGTTGCAGAGCGATCTGGCGTACGCCGTGGGAAACCCGTACCAGATAGTCCTGCCAGCCGTCTTCCTGCCGGCGGGCAGCCAACTGGTCGGCGTACAACCGATCTATGACGTGATCGACCACACCGGTCAACAAGTCTCCCCTGCTGTGGACGTAGCGGTAGAGCGCCATCGCCTCCACCCCGCACGCCGCGCCCAGCCGCCTCATCGTCAGCTTTGCCAAGCCGTGCCGGTCGATGAACTCAACGGCCTTGTCCAAGATGAACTCACGGGTCAGGGACTGCGGATGGCCATGAGGCAATCCGTCCCCAGACTCGGATGAGACCTCGGACTCATCAATTTCCGACAACCGCCCGACCTCCTTGCACCCGTGAGTGTCTCGGCCCCAACGCTAGACGGTGCTGGGGCGACGTGGGGTCGAAGGCCTTCAGCCGGTGTCGCAATCCGCGATGCGGGGCGGGATCTCGACGTCAGTCGACGAGCTTGGTCAAGCAGTACACCCGCTGAGGGGACGTGAACACCATCGCCTTTGCCGCAGTGGCACAGGCCGTTTCGTCGACGCTGTCATCGATGCGCTGGGCCACCTTGAACACCCCGGTGTGAGAGTTGGCGATGGTCGGGGCCTGCGCGCAATCAATGTTCGTGACGCTCTTACCGGTGAGATCCAGCGCGTAGCAGTCCCCCTGATGCAGGTTCAGCGCAAAGCACAAGCACGCGGCCTTGGGGTCATCCTGATTGCTGGTGGCGTAGAAGTACGGACCGTCCGAAGGCGCCTTGCCATCCGGGCACAGACCCATCGAGGTCGCGCCCGCTAATTCGTAGACAGCATCCGACGATTCACAGCTGGTCGAGGTGAAATGGAACTTCTCGTAGTCGGCAGTGGTGACGCACTGCCCCGATTTCAGCTGGGCACCGAATGCGTTGGTGTGCAGTCCCTTGCGGGCCACATTGGCGATGCCGCCGAGCACAGCCAGCAATACCACCGCGCCCACGATCCACACCCACGGCTTGATCGCAGACTTGCGCGGCGGCGGGAAGCCAGACATCGGGTTCGGCGGACCGTAGTTCGTCGGCTGGCCGGCCCAGGGTTGCGGGTTCGGCACCGGCCAACCCGGCTGCGGCTGCCACCCCGGCTGACCCGGCGTCGACGGGATCGGTTGGCCCGGCGGGCCTACTGACGGCTGGTGCTGCGGGGCGCCCCACGAGCCGTCCTGCGGTGGTTGAGTCACCGATCGATCATGTCAGCCAGGGCGCTTGCTCTTGGCAATCTGCACCACAGCGCGTACCGCCACCGCGTTGTCGCTGGTATCCCCGATGGCTCGAGCGATGTCGGCGCAGGTGCCGTCGATCGCCGAGATGACGCGATGCAGGCCGGCCGGATGGGCAACGGTGACAGTCAGTTCGACGGTGGATGCACGCCGATCGACGACTGTCTTCCCCTTGACGGACTGCACATTCGACTCACGTTCCAGGGCGGCCGCAGCCGCAGACGCAACGCCGTCGAGGTTCACGGTGATGAACCCCGGATCGGTCGTGCCGGCCACACGCAGGACCGGCGCCTTGCGGATCGGCACATGCGAGATCAGCCAAACCAGCGCGATCAGCACCAGTACTGTTCCTGCGCCGGCCAGCCCCCATGCCCACCACGTCGAGGACGTGGCGCGCACGATCGGTCCGGTACTGATGCGTTCCGGCGCGGCGCGCACCCAGTGGGTGGGCCACAGCACCGCCGCCGCGCCGATCGTGGTCACCACGATTCCGGCGACCAACGTCGCGGCGCGGTCCAGCAGATCGGTCGGCCTCAGGCTCATGCCGACCCGTTCGTGCCGACGCGCACGGTGATTCGCGGTGTCGGAATGAGGATTTCGGTGGCGCTACCGACCACGGCGGCGATCGTGCCCTTGGCCGCGACTTCGGACTCAACTCCGGTGAGTCCGACGTACAGCGTCACCTTTCGGCGGGTGGCCGCCGAGTTCAGCACCTCGACACCAGGCACGGAGCAGGCCGCGTACGACGCCAGTCGGGCGACATCGCGCGGGCGCATCCACACCGATCCCGCCGCGTCGACGGCAACGACCGTCTTACGCCGCGGTAGTAACGCCATGACCATCAGCCACACTCCGATGACGAGCACGCCGGCGCCAGCGGGAACCATCCACCACTGGCTGTGCAGGCCGTTCAAGGCGGTGGCGGTAGTGCCGATCCATGGTGAGCCTGCCACGAAGCCCAGCACGACTCCGGCGTCGCGCAGAGCCACGAATCCGACGATCAGCAGGACCAGCGCCAGCACCACGGCGATGTATCGCGCGGTGGCAGCGGTGACCGGGGCACGACCAGGTATCGGCAGCGCAAATGCGTCGGCGGTCATCATTGAATCCTTTTCACATCCTTGGTGGCGGTGCTGAATTGTTCGACAGTGACGTCGACGCGGTCGACCTGCAATCCGGCCATGCTCGACAACGTCTGCGCGACATTGCGTTGCACGGCGCGCGCGACGTCGACCGCCGGCGCCGGCCACGCCACTGTGACCTTGAGGTGGGCGGTGACGCGGTTGCCGGTGACAGTCAGCTGCGCCTGCGGCAGCGATCGGCCGGCAATCTTCGTCAGTCCTTCCGAGAACGGCAGCACATCGGGGGTGTCGAGCGCCGCACGAACCGCGAGCCGATCCGCGACCTTCTCGCGGACGGTCAGGGTGCCGCGCGTGGCGGCACCGTCGTCGTCATCGGATTCGCGTTGCGGCAGTAGAGGTTCCGCGGCCGCTGACTCAGTCACGGCCGCGGCCCCGCAGCAATGCGGCCAGATTGGCCAGATCGAGTTCGCCGTCGCGGTGGGCGCCGAGCAGGTACCCCGCCACGCCGAGCAGCAACGCGACGATGAAACCCCACAGGCCACCGGCCGCCGCAGCCACGCCGAGCAGCAGACCGGCAACCAGACCCAGTGTGGATGAGGTCATGATGTGAACCTTCCTCGAATCGAAGTTGTTCGGGCGCTGAGGTGTTCGCTGACCGCGATGTGGCGGCGCGCCCCTCGTCGCGCCGCCACACCGGGGCGCTCCAGGGCGATCCTCAACCGGAAGCTGATGTCACCGGCAGGAGATCTTCGACCGTGACGTCGACCGGTAGGTCGGTGATCGCGGCGACGGCACGTTGGATGGCAGTAGCCGTCTGTCGCACCGGCGCGTCGAGCGCGAGACTGACGTGCACGTCGACGCGGTCGGCCCCGATCCGAATCCCGGAGACCCGCCGGCCCGGCAGGTAGGTGCCCACCTCGCCGAACATGCCGCCGTGCAACCCCGCCACACCCTTGACCGCAGTCACCGCGGCGGCGATGCGATCAGCGTCGTCCTCCGGAGCTGCTGCCCGCGTCGGGGCATCACTGGACACGAGCGGGCGCGGCGTCAGCGTCGTCGCCGCCGCCGTCACTGTCGAGGTGCACGTCGTGCACGGTGATGTTGACCTCGGTCACCTCGAGACCGGTCATCCGTTCGATGGCGGCGATGACGTTTCGCCGGATACCTGCGGCCAGGTCAGCAATCGCCACGCCGTATTCGGCGACGATGTCGATGTCGACGGCGGCCTGCTTCTCGCCGATCTCGACCGACACGCCCTGGCTCTGGTTGACGCTGGCACCCGGGATTCGCTCCCGGAGGGCGCCGACCATCCGCGACGCGCCGCCGCCCAGGTCGTACACACCGCTCACTTCGCGGGTGGCGATCCCGGCGATCTTCGAGACCACGATGTCCGCGATCGTCGTCTTGCCCTGCGAGCTCACCAACGGCGATCCCTGGTAAGGGCTCATTTCCTTACTGGACGACTCCACTTCGGCCTCCGCACTGGTCATCATCACTCCCCTTTCGACTGCCGACACATGGGTAGTCGCTACCCAGGGCCTGAACCGAACGTGTCCAGCGAGTGATACAGGACACATTTCACGATTCTCAGCTCAGCATGCCCTGAACAGAACCACAACTCGACTAACTCTTGCAGTGAGGGCCTATATTTCAGGAGCGGCGAAGCGCAGCTGAGAGCGGAGTGTGGTGATAGCGCCAACCGGTGGCGACCTACGCGACGCCGACGACGAGGCTTTACGAGCCGCGGCCGTCATCGGCGATCGCGAGGCGTTTGACGTCATCGTCACCCGGTACGGGCCCGTGCTCTACCGGTATGCGCGGCGAATGCTCGCCTCCGAAGCTGACGTCCCAGATGTCGTGCAGGACACCTTCGTTGCGGCCTGGCAACAGATCGCGGGCTTCCGCGGCAGCTCGTCGCTTCGGACGTGGTTGTTCGCGATCTGCTACCGCAAGATCGCCGACACACACCGGCTCAAGCGGGCAAAACCGGTCGAAGATTGGGTGCTGGAACCGTTGGCCGGACCAGACCCGTCCGCCGACCCTTTCGCCGCCGCGTCCAACGCCGCGTTTTTGGCCGCCCTCGAACAAGCGCTTGACGAACTGCCCGTACGCCAGCGCGCGGTGTGGATGATGCGGGAGATCGAACAGATGACGTTCCCTGAGATCGGCGAAGTGCTACACCTCAGTTCCGATGCAGTGCGCGGACACCACGTTCGGGCTATCAAGACGTTGCGAGTTCTGTTGGGGAGGTGGCAGTGACAGAGCCTGATCCCATCCTGCACCGCGCAGCCTCATACCTGCGATCGGTGCCCGAACCCGGCTGGGACGCCATCAGCGACCGGGTGCGCGCGGCTATACACAGCGCAACCCGGACCGGTTGGCCGATCCGCGCCTCGCGGGACACCGACGCCGGCGTGGTGTACATCAGCGATCACGCGCTACGCAGCCTGCTGGCCCGGGAGTTGCGGCGCCGATTCGTCTGCCAGCCGACCCGCATCGACTTCACGCTTGACGGTGCCGTGCTGCGCGCCGTCGACATCGACGTCACCGGAAGCTACGGCACGCAACTGCGCGAACTCGGCGACGACATCCGCCGCTTGGTACTGGACACGATCCGCCCCATCCTCGACAACCTCGACGACAACGGCAGCACTCCGGCCGGGCCCATCGACGTGACCGTCACCGACGTCGTCGACGGCGACCCGCTGGGATAGCCCGGCACCACGCACTACGGCGGTTTTGCACCGCTGATTGATGAAACATGTTGCCCCGCAATATCTTGCGGTGGACGGCGTAGACGCCTAGCACCTGCCCCGGTCAGCCGCAGTGATGGCGACGGCAGTGCCGGCAATCCCAGCTCGTTCGGCAGCCCGGTCAGCCATCCCCATCAGGCGCCGAAGACGGCCCGCGACGGCGTTCTTGGTCATCGGGGGCTCCGCGAGGCGGCCCAACTCGTCCAGCGACAGGTCGGGGTGCCGAACGCGCAAACGCGCGATTGCGACGAAATGAGCGGGCGCCGCGTCACCGAGGATCTCCAGGGCGCGTTGCGCCCGGATCGCGGTCACCATGGCCGACTGCTGGGCACGACGTTGGTTGGAGTCCACCAGCGCCGCGTCCACGGTCGGTGTGGTGCCGGTTCGTTGGTGTGATTGCCAGGCCGCCCGGGTCTGTTGGGCGCCAATTCGATTCAACAAGGTGTCGATCGTGTCGGCGTCGCGCACCGTGATCCGCTCGGCACCGCGCAACTGGCGCGCTCGGATGTGCACACCGAATCTGCGCGCAGCCCCGGCCAGAGCCGAGGCGGCTTCGACCCCGGGGCATTCCACCTCGAGCCCCCGTGCGCGACCGGCCAGCGCCAGCGAACCCCGGGCCAGGAAGGCGCCCCGCCACACCGCTTCGGCGTCGGCCGTACTACCCGCGACGATCTGCGGCGGCATGCCCCGGACCGGCCGACCCCGACGGTCGATCAGCCCGGTCAACCGGGCCACATCTTCGGCTTCGTGGGCAACGTGCACCACGTATCGGGAGCGGGTGGCGATGCTCGGCAGTGCACGAATTTCGGCCGTACATCCGTACAAGTCCTTGAGGTCTTTGCAGACCCGCGTGGCGATCGGCTCGCGGTCGACCTCTGCGTCAATCACCGCGCGTCCCTTGACGATACGCAGCCCGCCTGCGAATTGCAGGAGTGCAGTCACTTCCGCTTTGCGCGCACTGGCCAGATGCACGACCGTACCGGCAAGCTCATCCTTGGCGCTCGGTGTCAACATCACAAGTCCCCCACTGCCTCACCTGATCGAATCCCGTTTGTTCAGCTGACTTATGCGCCGCATCGCGAATCGCCATGCTGGCGACACTGTGCGAGCTGGTGCATGAGGCGCCCGGAGAGCGGACCGTCGGGGTGGTGCAGCGCACGCCAGGTTTCCAGCGTTCCCATCAGGGTTTCTGGGACCGTAAGTTGTTCGCGGACAACGACGGTGATCAACGTTTCGATCACCGTGCCGAATTCTCCGATGCCCAGGTTCACGTAGGCATTGTTGAGCTCGGAAACTGTCAAGCGAGAACGAATGCTCTCCACCAGTTCCCACGCAACGTCGGACTCGCTACTCAACGACATCAATCCCTTCAGCTCGCCCCCCATCACCACGCCCCCATTTCCTGCGTCATAGGGGGTAGTCGTGATCCAGGGCCCGAACCGAACGTCGCCGTCGCGTGATACGGGACACAATCGCCCCCGATACAGGAACTACGGATCACCGCATGAATCGACAACGCCGGCCGTGGCTGGAGGGCCACGGCCGGCGTCGGCGGCTGACGATGTCAGCAGTGAAGCGCTGGACTCAGACTGACGTCAGCTCGGAATCGCGTTGGATCGGCTTCGGCCAGGGCTGCGGAACCGGACGCTGACGGACGCGCTGCGGCCACCAGAACCACCGTCCGAGCAGGCTGGCGATCGACGGCGTCATCAGCGACCGCACCACCAGGGTGTCGAACAACAGACCCAGACCGATGGTCGTACCGACCTGGCCGATGATGATCAGCTTGCTCACCGACATCGACATCATGGTGAAGGCGAACACCAGGCCCGCCGAGGTGACGACCGAGCCGGTGCCGACCATGGCGCGGATGATGCCGGTGTTGAGCCCGGCGTGGATTTCCTCCTTGACGCGGGAGACCAGCAGCAGGTTGTAGTCCGCGCCGACCGCCAGCAGGACGATGACCGACATCGGTAACACCATCCAGTGCAACGGAATACCCACGATGTGCTGCCAGAGCAGTACCGAGAGACCAAAGGCCGATGCCAGGCTGAGCACCACGGTGCCGACGATCACCGCCGAAGCGACGACCGCACGGGTGAGCACCAACATGATGATGAAGATCAGGATCAGCGCCGCGGCCGCGACGATCATCAGGTCGTAATCGGCACCGATCTGCATGTCGTTGTACATGGCCGCACTGCCGCCGAGGTAGATCGACGAGCCCTCGAGCGGGGTGCCCTTGATCGCGTCGGCCGCCGCAACCTTGAGCGGTTCGATACGCGAGGTGCCCTCCTGCGTCAACGGGTTGCCCTGGTGAATGATGGTGAACCGCACCGCATGGCCGTCGGGCGACATGAACAGCTTGAGGCCGCGCTGGAAATCTGCGGTCTCGAAGGCTTCCGGCGGGAGGTAGAACGAATCGTCGTTCTTGGCTGCGTCGAAGGCCTCGCTCATCGCGGTGCCGGTCTTCTGCATCGCGATGGTCTGATCCTGCTGGGCCTTCTGCATCTGGTACTGGTTCAGCAGCACCTGCTTCTGATGCTTCATCGACGCGATCTGCTTGGGCATCGTCGCGACCATCTTGGGCATGAGGTCGGCCATGCGCTGCATGTCGGGAACGATGGCCTGGAAGTCATCGGACATCAAGCTGATGCCGTCGATGCTCTCGAAGACCGACCGCATGGACCAGCACACCGGGATGTCGAAGCAGTGCGGCTCCCAGTAGAAGTAGTTGCGCATGGGCCGGAAGAAATCATCGAAGTCCGACAAGTGATCTCGGGTGTCACCCATGTCATCCGAGGTGGTCTTCATCTTGTCGGCCATCCGCTGCGACACGGCAGCCAGATCCTTCTGGACGCTCATCATCTCGGTCATGGCGTCGATGCTGTTCTGCAGATCGTCTGCCTGAGAGAGCAGATTGTTCAGATTGGTCTGCGTGTAATCGTTGTTCATGAGCTGCGTGGAGCCGCTCTGTCCGACGGTGTACGGGATCGTCGAGTGCTTGATCGGGTCACCGTCGGGGCGAGTGATCGTCTGCACCTGGGCGATTCCGTGCACGTTCTTGAGCGCCTTGGCGATCTTGTCGATCACCAGGAAGTCCGCCGGGTTCCGCAGATCGTGATCGGACTCGACCATCATCAGGTCCGGGTTCATCTTGGCCTGCGAAAAGTGCCGGAACGCAGCGTCATAGCCGACGTTGGCGGGGATGTCCTTCGGCAGATAGATCCGGTCGTCGTAGATGGTGTGATAGCCCGGTAGCGCGATCAGACCGACCAGTGCCGCCACCACGGCGCCGACCAGGATGGCGCCGGGCCAGCGCACCGTCGCGGTGCCGACCCGATGCCAGCCGGCGGTTCTCGTGTTCGTTCGAGGCTCGAGGACCCGGCGGAAGCGGGTTGCGACCGAGATCACCGCGGGCCCGAGGGTCAGCGCCATCGCGACCACCATCACCATGCCGATGGCCAGCGGAAAGCCCATGGTCTGGAAGTACGGCAACCGGGTGAAGTGTAGGCACAGGGTGGCGCCGGCAATGGTCAGGCCCGAGGCCAGCACCACGTGCGCGGTGCCGTGAAACATGGTGTAGTAGGCCGATTCTCGGTCTTCTCCGGCCCGTCGCGCTTCCTGATAGCGCCCGATCAGGAAGATGACGTAGTCCGTCGCCGCGGCGATCGCCAGCGTCACCAGCAGGTTGGTGGCGAAGGTGGTCAGCCCGAAAACGTTGTGGTAGCCCAGGAATGCCACCAGACCGCGCGCCCCGGAGAGTTCGAGCACGACCATCACCAACACGATCAAGGTCGCGATGACGGATCGGTAGACCAGCAAGAGCATGACCGCGATGACGCCGAACGTGACGAGTTCGATCAGCTCCATGCTCTTGTCGCCGACGACGTTCTGGTCAGTGCTCGTCGCTGCGGGACCGGTCACATATGCCTTTACCCCTGGCGGAGCAGGGCTTTCGGTGGCGATGTGGCGCACCGCGGCGACCGAATCGTTGGCCAGCGTCTCACCTTGATCACCGGCGATGTAGACCTGAACATAGGCCGCCTTGCCGTCGCGGCTCTGGGCGCCCTTGGCGGTCAGCGTGTCGCCCCAGAAGTCCTGCACATGCTGGACGTGGGTGGTGTCGGCGCGGAGGTCAGCGACCATCTTGTCGTAGAACGCGTGCGCGTCGGCTCCCAGCGGATTGTCGCCTTCGAGCACGATCATCACCGAACTGCTGGTGCTGTATTCGTCGAACACCTTGCCGACGCGTTTGGTGGCGATCATCGACGGCGCGTCGTTGGGGCTCATGGACACCGCGCGCAGCTTGCCGACTTCCTCGAGCTGCGGGACAACGGTGTTCAGTGCGGCGATGACCCCGATCCAGGCCAGGATGATCAGCACCGCGAACCGGCGGAGGAACTGCGGTATCCCCTTGTGTCCCTTGTCTTCTACCACCGGGATGGCGTCGGTCTGGGCCTCGTCGGCCGGCGCGCTCATGCGGCCTTCACAAAGCAGAAGGTTTCGGCGTTCATACCGGTGGCGGTCCTCTCTTCTTTGACCACGTCATCGACACTGACCCGGCAGCTGATGCTGTTGCCGTCGCTCTGGGCCAGAATGTTGGGCTGCACCGAGGGCAGGGTGGTCGACAGCGTCAACGTCCACGGCAACGAAACTCCCGCGGCGCGCTGCGGCTTGCCTTCGAGGTCCATGTAGTTGACGACGGCCGTGCTGCCCGTGCCGTAGATCTCGTACTTCACGAACTTCGGGTTGAAGTCCTCGGCGTTGTCCGAGCTCTTCTCTGTGATCACAACGGGATTCGAGCCGAACACCTGGCGCACGTTCGACACGATCACCACGCCGGCGCCAACCGCGACGATCACCAATAGCGGTAGCCATGCCCGCCGAAACACACTCGTCATCGCTGCCTTCTGTAGAAATTGCCGACCGCGCGGTCGTCGGGCATGTGGCGGCACACCACCATTGGTGACCCCCGAGGACATCTAGCTAGGTAACCTAACCGAAAAAGTGGATAGAGTCCATCCATTTAAATGTCGTCTTCGTTACAACCCGGCGCGGCCCCACCGCATTCCTGCCACGTCCGCACATGCGCGATCTACCCCGGAAAACGGCTGGTCAGCGCGGGAAATTCGGACGCAAATCACTCAACTATTGGAGCCGAAGTCCCAGACTTGCATGTTGCCGGCCGGGTAGTTCACGCATACGTCGGTGGCCTTCGCGACCACACCCTTGTTGTTGAAGAACACCTTGGCCCAGTTGCCCCAGTGAGTGGCCACCTGTTCGTAATAGACGTTGGTGGCGGTGTCCTCGGAGTACTGCCGGCGACCCGCCGGATCGAGCGAGAAGAACCAGTGGATGCGATCCTCGGCCATCTGCTGAATGTCGGCGGGCCGGTTGTTCCGGTCGATCATGTAGCGCTGGTAGTACACCGGACTGGTATCACGCACCGCCTGCAGATACTGCTCGGCATCACAGGTGGTGACGATGATCCGATGCGGGATCGGGTAGTCGTCGGTGGCATCGGCCGCAGCCGGGCCGGCCAGCGACAGAGAGGAAGACGCCGCAACGCCAAATGCCATGGCGGCCAATCCCATACGAATTGATCGAATCGTCATGCGCGGCCTCCCGATTGCGACTGATGCGCGGCGTCGTCCAACACCGAATGCTTGTCCGGGCAATAGAAATCTATTGCGGCACCGAGGAACTGCCAGTTCTGCTGCGTGACGTTGTGCCGGGACAAGTTGGTGGCGACGAACTTGGCCGACTGATAGGCGTCATGGTCGACGTTGTTGCTCAACCGCTGGCAGGTGATCTTGCCCAACCAGGCGTTGTAGTCCTTCGGGCCATAGATCCCGTAGGTGTGCAATTGATTCGCGAAGTCCGTATCGGGATCGGCGTATGCGGTCCCCGAATTGGCCACTGCCGCAAGCAGTCCAATACCGGCGGCGGCCAACACGCGTACGGCCCGGTGATGTCGCGTCATACAGCACGTCCCCCTGATCGCAGATCACCACAATCGTCAGCCGATCACAGTGTTCGGCATGAAGTTATTCAGGTAAGTGGATGAAGTCAATCCACTTACCTGAATAGTGTCTCGCATTACACTGCGGGGGTGATGACCCGCCAGACCACTGATCGACCGCTGCGCAAGGACGCTGTGCGCAATCGTCAGCGTGTGATCGACGCGGCCCGCGACCTGTTCGCCACACGAGGCCTGGGCGCAACGCTCAATGAGGTAGCCCACCACGGCGGGATCGGCGTCGGCACGGTTTATCGCAGGTTCCCCACCAAGGACGAGCTGATCGAGGCCATCTTCGAGGACGCGATCGACGAGATCGCCGCCTTCGCCGATTCGGGATTGGAATTCGACGACTCGTGGGCGGGATTCACCTGGTTCGTCGAACAGATGGGTCAGCAGACTGCCACCGATCGTGGCCTGCGTGAAATCCTGTACGGGCAGAGTGGTTGCGGCAATCGGGTGGATGCGGCACGTACCCGCCTGGTTCCGAAGCTCGCGAAACTTGTTGAACGGGCCCAAAAAGACGGCTATCTGCGGCCGGGTATCTCCGACAGCGACATGCCGATCCTGGGTCTTCTGGCAGGCACGGTCAGCGAGTTCGCCGGGCACGTCAATGCTGACCTGTGGCGACGGTACGTGGCCATCTTCCTGGACGGGCTGCGCGCTCGCGATGGGCAGGACCCGCTGCCGGTCGATGCCCTTGATGAAGACCAGGCCGCGATCGCCATGACTACCAGTCCGCCGCCCGTGTCCTGAATCAGCACGCCAAACCCTTCTGACTGGCGGCGGTTATCCGGGCACAAAGTCGGGTACCCACCCAGGTATGCGTGCACCCTTCCGTTCAGACCCCTTCGCCCCGGCGGGTCCGCGCCACCATGTGGCGCCGCTCTTGCCCCCGTCGCGCGGCCCGTTGTCCGACACCGTGATCAAGCTGCTGTGCGAGCGTGCGCCGTGCTCTCATCTGACCCGGATTGAGACACCACTCGGCGATGCCGACCCGTTCGGCCTCGATCTTCAACTGGCGCTCTATCTTTGCTACGAGTTGCACTATCGCGGGTTCGTCGACGTTGACCCCCGATGGGAATGGGACGGCGCCCTGTTGCACTTGCGCGGTCGCATGGAAACTGTCTTCCTCGATGCCGTGCGCAGCGAGGTCGGCACCATCACGGCCGACGATGACCCCACGACCGAGATAGACAAGCTGTCCACCGTCCGCCCCGGCAGCCCAAGTGTGTCGGCGTACCTGCGCGATGGGGGCACCTGGGCACAGATGCAGGAATTCTTCGTGCACCGCTCGCTGTATCACCTCAAAGAGGGTGACCCCCACGCCTGGGTGATCCCACGACTCACCGGACAGGCCAAGGCCTCATTTGTGGCTGTGGAGTTCGACGAATACGGCGCTGGACACGGCCGCAACGTTCACCAGGAGCTATTCGCCGATCTACTGGAGGCCGCCGGCCTGGACCATGGCTATCTGGCCTACCTCGACGCCGTTGCCGCCGAGACGCTGGCTGTGGTCAACGTGATGTCCCTGTTCAGCCTGCACCGAGGGTTGCGGGGCGCCGCCGTGGGCCACTTCGCGGCCACCGAGATCACTTCGCCCCCGGGAGCGTATCGACTGGTGGAGGCGTTGCGTCGCCTACGCGCACCACAACCGTGTGTGCGGTTCTACGCCGAACACGTCGAGGCCGACGCGGTACACGAACAGGTGGTGCGCACCGATGTGATCGACAACCTGTTACTGCACGAGCCGCAGTTGGCCAGCGACGTCGTGTTCGGGATGCGTGCGTTCGTCAGCCTCGAGAATCGTCTCGAACACCTCATGTTGGACAGCTGGAACGACGGCCGATCTTCGTTGCAACAGCTGCAGCGGTAGGCCAACAATGTCGCGTATGCCGTTGTGGCCATTGGCCTATCAGATGTCCAGGTGTTGGATTCCGGCACAGTTGGCAGGTGAGGATGATGGACGGTAACAGCGCATTTGAGGATTTCGTCGGGCTGCTCGACTACCCGATGTTCATCGTCACCGCACACGCCCGCGGCGATATGGGTGGGTGCTTGGTCGGTTTCGCCACCCAGGCCAGCATCACTCCCCCGATCTTTCTCGTCGGCTTGTCCCAGCCGAACCACACACTGTCGGTAGCGCATCAGGCGACTCATCTCGGGGTGCATCTGATGGCCAGGGAGAATATCGAGTTGTGTCGGCTCTTCGGCGGTCAAACGAACGACGCAGTCAACAAATTCGACTTTTGCGCGTGGCATCTGGGTCCGGAGGGCACCCCGATCTTGGACGCGGCCGAAGCCTGGTTTGTCGGAGCTGTCGTGCGGCGCCTCGATATGGGCGGCGACCATGTGGGCTATCTGTTGAAGCCGCTGGCCGGGCATCGCGCTGAGAACCCACGTGCCCCAGTGTCATTCGACGATGTCAAAGACCTCGAACCCGGGCATCGGGCTCAAGCACCGCTACCGGAAGCCCAGAACGGATGAGCTCCGCCAGCACGGCAAAAGAACTGGTCAGCCTGCCATGAACTCGTCGTAGGCCGAGGCCATCTCGGGCGAGAGCACCGCGACATTGCACGCGCGTTGGGTGTCACCGATCGGCGCCAGGATGCCCTTGAGTTCGAAGTACTCCTGCGGGTTGGCCGTGAAGTACGTTCTGATGTTGGCGGCCGCAGCCTCGCGCGGTTGCGTATAGACCGCGGATACGGCCTGGTCTGCGCCAGGGTGCGCATTCAAATAGCCGCGCGCCACGCCAAGCACCGACTGGACGGTCGCATTGACGGACTCTCGACTGCAGTCGCTCGGAGCGGCGCCGGCGATCGGTGCCATTGCGGCCGCAATCACCGTTCCAGCGGCCAACGCAGTGAGGGCCAGTTGGGAATTTGAGTTGAGTTTGAGCATCAGGCGAAATCCTTGAAGTAGTTGCTATTGCGATTCCCCGACGTGGGCGGATACCCCGGTTCGGGTAGGCACAAACATCCGAACCCACTGGCGGGCAATGTTCTCGAGTGGGTCGGAAGAATCACGACAACAGGAGGCCAGACAGTCAGCGGTTCGGATGTTACGCGCTGGCGACATGTCAGCTTCTCACAGTGGTTGACTAGGGCCGAATAGGTACGAATTGACCTGTGGGCATTACTGATTGCGATTTGGCATGACGCAATCCGTTACCCACGGGGTGACGACGAGTGGTCAGCCTCGGAAGACGTCCTTGACCTTCTCGCCGGCCTGCTTCAGGTTGCTCTTGGCCTGATCCTTGCGACCCTCGGCCTCGGTGTCTTTGTCTCCGGTTGCCTGCCCGACCTTCTCCTTGGCCTTTCCGGCCAGCTCTTCTGCCTTGTTTTTGGCCTTGTCGACGGCGCCCATGTGCTTCTCCTTTGGTAATGCTTGGCCGGCCACGGTTTCGCAATGTGGAAATGACATCGCCACGCGGCCAATTACCGAGTACCCGGATTGGCGACGTCTAACCGTTCTCGGCGGATCCAAATTCGGCGCTCGCGCTATCGTCCAGCACTCACGTCCTACGCCGCCGGATTGGTTGGGGGTTTGACTCGGCCGATTGTAGGGAATCTCAGTCTGAAGTCCTGGAGCTACCAGTACCCATGATTGTCGAGAGGTCCACAGTTGACCATTACGCACCACTCGGTGTTTGACGCGGTTGTCGTCGACAAGGGTGTTTATGCGCCGCAAGAGGATTCGCGGTTGCTCATCGATGCACTCAGTTCGGCATCCATCGCTGCGGGGCGGCGGGTGCTGGACCTGTGCACTGGCAGTGGAGTGGTGGCAATCGCAGCCGCCCAACTCGGAGCGGCCAGCGTCACAGCATTCGACATCTGCCCGAGGGCAGTCAGCTGCTCGCGGGCCAACGCCGATATGGTCGGAGTGGACGTAGGGATTCGTCTCGGCACGCTGGACCACGCGCTGGCCGCGGGGCCTTTCGACCTGGTGGTGTGCAATCCCCCTTATGTTCCGATGGGCCCCGACAGCGATACCGAAGCGATCCCGTCGACGGCCGGTCGCGCCCTGGCATGGAACGCCGGTCGCGACGGGCGCGAGGTGCTCGGTCCGCTCTGCGAATGGGCGACGACGCTCTTGGCCGAGGGCGGCACCCTCATGCTGGTGCAGTCAGAGTTCGCCGGAATCGAGGAATCGCTGCAGTCCCTGAGATCGTCGGGTCTCGACGCAGAAATCGTTGCTCAGCAATGGATTCCGTTTGGACCGGTACTGTCGGCGCGCGCACGCTGGCTCGAGCACACCGGACGGCTGCCGCGCGGCCGCCGACATGAACAGATCGCGGTGATCCGCGCGGACAAGCGATGAGCGACTCCACGCGACGCCTTGTCCGGGTGGTGCCGTCCGGCCCGATACTGGTGGAGGGCCCTGTTCGGATCGAGTTGGCCGACGGTCGCATCGTTGAGTCTGACCGGTTCATGGTCGGGATCTGCACCTGCCGCCGCAGCAAGATCTATCCACTGTGTGATACCTCGCACCGCACCGTCGTCCGCAATTCATCAGCACAGCGTTCGGCACCACAAGATTCCGTCGATTGACCACCACCCCGTTGCGCGCTTGGCGAGCCGGCCGTCATGGCGATGTTGGCACCGGCCTTGATGGACTTGCGCGCATGGCTCTCCTAGGGGTCGGACACGGGCGGATCGTTTGCGCTTCATTGCGTTCTAGTGCGTTTGAGCCGGACCCGCGGTTTGGTAGCCCGCCGGTATGGGTATCCCTGTCAGCAGTGATCGCGGTTGGAGCGGTCTACAAAAGTTAGGCGGTTGACGTGATCATCTTGGGAGTCATTTTGCTTGTTCTCGGGTACGCACTGGCGGTGCCCATTCTCGAGACCATTGGCACCATCCTGCTGGTTGTAGGTGCTGTGCTGTGGATCCTCGGCGCAGTGGGGCGCCCGGTCGGTGGACGCAAGGTCTGGTTCTAACTCGCCGACCTCCCCCGCGCGCCATCACTGACGAGCGATGACCCGATCTCCTTGCCGGCCAAAGAGATCGGGCCACCGGGCTATTTTGGCCTACTGGTTGGCTCGTTGCCTCTGCTCAGCGACTTTTGCTGCTGCGCGCGCCGATTCGGCTTGGGCTTCCTTCTTTGCGGCATCCCGCTCCGCCTCACCTTTGTCCTGCTGAGCTTGGCCCTCGCGGACAAGGTCGTCGCGACCCGTCACGGTGCCGGCGACCTCTTTGACTTTGCCCTTGACACCCTCGACTACTCCCTTGAGACCCTCTTCAGGACCACTATTGTGTTCACCCACAGCGTTTCTCCTCGGTTGGTAAGCCCCACGTGAACGATTCGTGCGTCACATTTCATGACGGCGGGCCGGGGCCGGCACCCACTACCAATCGGGTTCCCCGTCAGACCGCGGCGAAACCCGTTGTGCAGAACCGGTTGCCCCGTCACACGGCGGCGGAAATGCGTGCGGGAATCTGCGCCATGGCGTATTCGGCGAGCGCGGTGATGGTCAGGGCCGGGTTGACGCCGGGGTTGGCCGGCATCGCGGAGCCGTCGCAGATGAGCATGTTGTGATAGCCGTGAACGCGTAGGTTCGCATCGATGACTCCCTCGGCGCGGGTGGCGCCGATGACGGCGCCACCGAGCAGGTGGGCGGTGGAGGGGATGTTGCCGAGCGCCTCCAGCACGTTGCTCTGGGCGATGCCCCCCGTCCGTTCGGCCAGCCAGCGCGCGGCTTGGTTGCCTTTGTCGATGTAAGTCGGGGCAGGATTGTCGGCGTTCGCGGCGGTGGACAACCGATAGCCGCTCCCCCACCGGCGTTTTCGGGCGCGAAACGAGATCGCATTGTCGCGTGACTGCATCACCAACAACATCACCGTGCGCCGACTCCAGCCCCGTGGCCGCAGCGTCGCCAGCCAGCGTCGCGGATGCCGCACGATGGCGGCAATCCATTTCAGGGGCCGGGTCACCCGGGTGCCGTCACCGACCAGCACGGTGTAGAGCAGGCTGAGCATGTCGGCGTTCGGCCCATAGGTGAGAAGTTCGATGTGGGTGTCGGCGTCGACCTGGACGCTGCTGCTGGCGGTGACATCCCGCCAGCTGCCCTGATCGTCGGGCAGCAACACGGTCAGCACGGATTCGCTGTTGGTGCGCACCAATTCGCCGAGACGGTCGCTCAGGTAGGGCAGCGAGCCACCGTGTTTGCAGTTGGCGAGCAGTTCGTTGGTGCCCAAGGCCCCGCCGGCGAACACCACACCGCGTGTCGTGTAGATCTGTCGGTGGCCGCCGGTGGGATGGATGGTGGTGACGTGGAAGCCGTCGCTGCCGTCGGCATTTCCCGCCGGGGTGACATCGATGGCCTGGTGCTCGGGCAGGATGTGCACGCCGTTGCGCTCGGCGAACCACAGGTAGTTCTGGGTCAGGGAGTTCACTGCCCCGACGCGGCAGCCGACCATGCAGGCACCGCAGCGGGTGCAGCCGGTGCGGTCGGGGCCGGCGCCGCCGAAGTAGGGGTCGGGCACTGTTTTTCCCGGTTCGCCGAAGAACACTCCCGTGGGTGCGCGGCTGACGGCGTCTTCGGTGCCGAAGTGCCGGCCCATTTCGCGAATCCATTGTTGGTGAACCGAATCGAACGGGACCGGAGCCGCGCCGAGCATTCGTTCTGCGGTGTCGTAGTGCGGCCTGAGGCGCTGTTCCCAGTCGCCGAGCTCGCGCCATTGGGCGTCACCGAAGAACTCTTTCTTGGCGCGATAGAGGACGCCGCCGTAGACCAGACTGCCGCCGCCGACACCGCTTTGGGAGGGGAAGAAGATGTGGCGGAATATCGAGGTGCGCATGATGCCCAGCTTGCCCAACCGCGGCGCCCAGGTGTACTTGTCGGTTTGCCACGCCGACCTGGGTAGGTCCTGCGGAGCGTAGCGGCGGCCGCGTTCGAGCACCCCGACGCGAAACCCTTTCTCCGACAGACGTAGTGCTGAGACACTGCCGCCGAAACCCGATCCGATCACCAGCCAGTCGTAGTCAAAAGCCCCATCACGGGTGGTCATCGTCGCCTCGGACGGTCACGACGACTTTGCCGGTGGCGCGGCCGTTTTCGACGTAGGCCAACGCATCGAGGGTGGCGTCGAATGGATACACCCGATCGATGATGGGGTGGATGACGCCGGCATCGACGAGGGCAGCCAGTTCGCGCAGCTGATCCCCGTTCGCGGTCATGAACAGAAACGAGTAGTGCACCGAACGTCGTTTGGCTTTGCGCCGCACCGCGAAGCTCAGAGTCCGCATCGCTTGAACCAGCAGCCAGTTCACTCCGAATTCGCGGGCGAAGTCGGGCTCGGGCGGTCCGGCGACCGAGATGACCCTGCCGCCGGGTTTGACGACCTGAAATGACTTGTCGAGGGTCTCGCCACCCTGGGTATCCAGGACGACGTCGTAGTCGCGCAGCTCGGTGGCGAAATCCTGTGTCTTGTAGTCGATCACGATATCGGCGCCGAGTTCCTTCACCCATTCGACGTTCTTGGTGCTGGTCGTGGTCGCGACAGTGGCGCCCAAGTGTTTGGCCAGTTGAATCGCGATGCTGCCGAGGCCGCCGGAGCCGGCGTGGATGAGCACTTTCTGTCCCGGCCGCAATTGCGCCTTGTCGACCAGCGCCTGCCAGGCGGTCAGGCTGACCAGTGGCAGCGCGGCGGCTTCGTTCATGTCGATGCTGTCCGGTTTCCTCGCGACGTCGTTCTCGTTGACGGCGAGGTACTCGGCGAAGGTGCCGATGCGGTCCTGGTTGGGTTTGGCGTAGACCGCGTCGCCAGGGGCAAATCGCCGCACCCGTGGGCCGGTCTTGACCACGATGCCCGCCAGATCGTTGCCGAGGACGAGCGGAAGTTTGTAGGGCAGAAGCGGTTTCAGCTCCCCGTTTCTGATCTTGAGGTCCAGTGGATTGATGCTGGTGGCGTGTATCTGCACGAGGACGTCATCGTCGCGTAGGTCGGGGACGGCACGTTCGACGGCGCTGACCGTGTCTTTCTTGCCGTAGCGGGTGAGGGCGAACGCTTTCATGGTGTGGCCTTCTCGGTGCGGTGGTTGGTCGACGCCGCGTGAGCGGCGCGCAAGGGGGCCTTGTCGGTTTTGCCGACAGGGTTTTTGGGGATGGTGTCCAAGATGAGGATTTCGGTGGGGCGTTTGTAGCCGGCGAGACTGAGTGCGCAGAGGGCTTGTAGTGCGTTGATGTCGATGGCGGCTCCTGGGCGTGGGGCGACATAGGCCACCACTACTTCGCCCCATTTCTCGTCGGGTGCCCCGATGACCGCGGCTTCCAGCACATTGGGGTCGCTGGACAGGAGGTCTTCGATCTCGCGGGGGTAGATGTTCTCGCCGCCGCGAATGATCATGTCTTTGGAGCGCCCGGCCAGGGTCAGATACCCCTCGCTGTCGAGGTGACCGACGTCGCCGGTGTGCAGCCAGCCATCAATGACAGTGTCGGCCGTAGCCTCCGGGCGGCCCAGGTAGCCGCGCATGACGTTGGGCCCGGCGATGATGATCTCGCCGGCGGAGCCCGTAGGAACGTCGTCGCCGTTGGCGTCGACGATCCGAATCCGTTGGCCAGGAAACGGCTTGCCCACCGTACCCGCCCGACGTGGGCCATCGATCGGGTTGATGGTCGAGGCGCAGGTACCCTCGGAAAGCCCGTAGCCCTCGATGAGCGGGAACCCGTAGCGGGTTTCGAAGCGGCTCAACAACTCCGCCGACGCCGGTGCCGCGCCGCAGATCGCAAAACGCACCGACGACGTGTCCGGAGTGACGTCCTCGGGCAGGGCCGCCAGCATGGTGTAGATGGTGGGAACCGCGCTGAAATAGGTGGGGCGCTCGCGTTCGATCACCTCGAAGAAGGTGCGGGGTGCGAAGCGGTCGGCGATGACGACGCTGGCCCCGGCCAACAGTGGCGTGATCACGCTGACGACAATCCCGTTGACGTGAAACAGCGGAAGGATCAGCAGGCATCGGTCGGTCGGTCCGATCTGCAGGGCCTGGCGCCCCATCTGCGCCATCGCATCGAGGTTGGCATGGTCGAGCATCACGCCCTTGGGTGCGCCCGTGGTGCCACTGGTGTAGATCAGCAGCGCCAGTGCCGCGGGATCGTCGTGCGGCGCCTGATCTGCTCCCACAGGCGCAGTCGCCAACTCAGCGACACCCAGGGTGGGTACCTCGGTGCGGGTGGTGATGTCGTCGTCCATCACCAGCAGCCGTGCCCCGGAGTCGGCGAGTTGGCGATTGACCTCATCGTCTGTGAGGCTCGGGTTGACCGGCGTAATCGCGGCGCCCAGCCGCCAGGCCGCGAACAGCAGCACGACGAACTCGACACGGTTGCGTAGCGCAACGGCCACCACGTCCCCCACGCCGATCCCCTTGTCGCGCAACTGGTATGCCGCAGCCAGAACGCGGTCGTGCAATTGCGCATTCGTCAGTGTGTGGCGGGCGTCGAACACCGCCGGTCCGTGCGGATCGTGCTCGGCACGGCGGCCGGTCAGCATGGATAGTTTCACGGCGCCACACGTATCGGGTTCAGGTGACGGGTCAGGAAGTCGGTCTGGTCGGTGACCAACTGCTCGAACGGTTCGCCGAGGTAGAACGCGAAATGGCCGGCACTGTAATGCTTGATCTCGCCGCGGGGTGCCGACCGTGCATAGCGTTCAGTCTCCTCGGGCGGGGTGACCGTGTCGGTATCGCTGATACAGAACAAGATCGGAAACGCGACCTTCTTCGCGGCCCGGCCCGGCCGGTAGGCCATGATCGTCGGTGCCACACGAGCGGCGACCTCATTGCGGAACGTCGAATCCGCCGGCAGCAGTGCCTGATAGCCGGGTAGTGCGTCCGGAGCGTTCATCAAGGCCAGGGTTCCCGGGGCTCCCGCCAGCGGGATCATCGCAGGTTCCCGCCGGCTCACGATCGAGGCGTAATCACGGGCGACCAACGGCAGCACTTTGAGTGAACCGAGCGGCCCGAGCGCAAGGGCCGACGCTAGACCGTCGGTGAACGGGCATTGGGCCACAGCCGCTTTCAGCTCGGGGTGACGGGAAGCCACCGTGATGGAATGGCCGCCGCCGAAAGAACTGCCCCACACCGCGATCCGAGTGCCGTCGACATCGCGCCGCCCCTTCACGTAGGCGATCGCCGCATCCCAATCGGCGAGTTGGCGCTTGATCGACAGCAGCTGGCGAGGTTGACCCGTGCTGTCACCGAAATGCCGGTAGGTGAAGGCCAACGCGGCGATGCCGGCCTGCGCGAACCGCTCGGCGAAAGCGTCCAGCCGCATCTCGCGGGTGGCGCCCAGGCCATGCCCCAGGATCACCACCGGTGGCGACGCCACACCCGTGGGCAAGTAGAGCCACCCGGCGCAGGTGTCCTTGCCGGAGGTGAACGAGACGTCCTGTCGCGTAAATGACTGTGGCGAGGTCATTTCCGTGCCGCCCCGGCGCCGATACCGTTGAGTGCAGGTACTGTGCCTGATTCCAGCGCGCGGTCGTAGACGTCATCGTTATACAGCGGCAGCTCACCCGAGGATTCGGTGTCGGCGAGGTACTGCAACATCAGCTGCTGGCCCTCCGGGGATTGATCGGTGCCCAGGAACTCGGTGCGCTCGACGTGCAAGCCCTCTTGCAACGACATGGACCCGCCGAAGTAGACCGACCGCTTGATCGCCTCGACCGAACCCTTCGTCCGCTTGCCGAAATACTCGGCGACCTCGACTGCCCGCGTCACGACGTCCCCAGGGGCCACCACTTCGTCGACGGCGCCGTTGGCCAGCGCCTGTGCGGGAGTGAACGGTTTGCCCTCCAAAATGGCGACCAGTGACTTGTGCGTGCCGATGAGCCGAGTCAGACGCTGGCTGCCACCGCCGCCGGGCATGATGCCCAGCAGCACTTCGGGTTGGCCGATGAAGAAGTCGCCGTCGGCCATGATCCGCAGATCGCAGGCCCACGCGAATTCAGCACCCAGCCCGAGAGCCGATCCGTTTAGGGCGGCTACAAATATGACGCCACTGGCGTTCATCTTCAAAAACGTCGCGTGGAGCCGATCCAGCTGCGCGACACCGCGCAGCGGCGTCTTCTGCACAACCGGATCCAAGACCCGGGCGCGGTCCACGCCGCGGGCCAGACGCAGGGCGGCTGACGCGCTGCGCCGGCCCAACTCGGGCACGGCGGCACCTTCTGCTTGTAGCCAGCGCACATCGGCGTGACTGACGAACCGCCCCGGGCGTGCGCCGGTGAACACCACGGCGTGCACACCGGGGTCACGGTCGGCCCGGTCCACCAATGCCTCGAGCTGCCTTGCGATTTGGATCCCGAACAAACTATGCGGGCCACCGTCTACCCGGGCGACCAACACCCGCCCGTGGTCCTCGATCACCAGATCGCCTCGTACTTGCTGTGTCATCGCCGTCCTTTCGAGCGAACCATCTGTAACGAATTTCTGTTCTGGGCAAGGGTTCCCACTTGCCCGCCGAACCGATAGCTGGCGGCCATCAGAAGCTCTTGCCGCGCGTCAGCACAGTTCGGCTCGGGGCTCAACCCCGATGCCTGGTATCGAGTTCAGACAGTGCGCGTTGCACGCCGATGTCACGTGCCAGTCGGGCATCGACCAAAGGGCCGAGGACACCGCGCAATGCCGAGACCGGGCGCCAGCGCGCTGGTGCGGATACGGTGCGTCGCCGCTGTTCGAGGCCGTTGACGATGACTGCTGCCGCCGTGGTCGGCTGGATGCGTTTGAGAATGAACTTCGGCATCGCCGACATCAGCGCTTGCACGTGCGGGTCTTCGTCGATGCCGTGCTGGATCATGCCGGTCTCGATGAGCGAAAAATATGCGGTCATGGCCGTCGCGCCGTGGCTGGCCAGTTCGACGGCGAGCGCGCGACCGGCTTGCTCGACCGCCGCCTTGCTCATCGCATACGGCATTGCTCCTACGCCATTGAGGTAGGCGAAAACCGAACTCACCAAAGCGATCTGGCCACGATTGTGAATGACTGAGTCAATCGTTGCCGACACCGTATTCAGGACGCCGGACACATTGACCGACAGCACGCGGTCGACCTCGTCGGTCGCCAGGGTACGGAATGTTCCACCGCGTCCCATCAGACCCGCGTTGGCGATGGTTACGTCGATGCGCCCGAACTGGTCCTCGACTTTGCGGACTGCGGCATGGACGGAGTCGATCGCCGTGACGTCACAGTCCACGGTCAGGACCTGTCCCGGCGGCAGCGTTCGAGCCGTTCGTTCTGCGGCACTCAGGTCGATATCGGCAAGGGCAACCTGTGCGCCGCGGCGAGTCAGCAACGCGGCAGTCGCCGCACCGAGCCCGCCTCCCGCGCCGGTGAGGAATACGACCTTGCGGTCCAGCGAGTAGGTCTGCTGACGAGCACGAGCCATCACGAAACTCTTTCTGCCGTAATGGATTAGCTACTGGCCGTCGCCGGCGAGGAACGACGCGGCGATCGGCGCGAACTGCTCGTGGTACTGGAAGATGCCACCGTGCCCGGAGTTGGGATAGATGATCAGTTCCGATCCCGCGATGCGCCGGTGTAGGTCCTCGGATAGCACCGAGGGCACCATTCGGTCGTTGTCACCGTTGGCGATCAACGTCGGCTGAGTGATCTTTGACAGGTCCGACGGCCCGGAACGGCCATACGCCTTGATCGCTTTGAGCTGGGTCTGGAAGGCGCTGATCGCGATGTCCTTGTCGCGGTCGGTGGTGCGTTCCTTGAGCCGGTTGACGAACTGCTTGCCGGCGCGCTTGCCCACGGCGTCGCGGTGGAAGAACAAGAACTCCTTGGGGTCCGAACGAGTCAGCGTGGCCCGCAACGTGTCCCAGTAGGTGAGGCCCGCCACCTTGTCGATGTCTTTGCCGCCGCGCGGCCCGGTCCCGGTCAGGACCAGCCTGCGCACCAGTTCGGGATGCTTGAGCGCCAGGTCCTGAGCGATCATGCCACCCATCGAGAACGAGAACACATCAATCTTCTTGAACCCCAACGCCGTGATGAAGGTGTAAGCATCATCGGCAGCTTCTTCGATGGTGCCCGGCACTTTGCCGCTGGACGCCCCAACGCCCTTGTTGTCGAAGGCGATCACGTGGCGGGTCTTGGCGATCGGGTCGATGATGCGCGGATCCCAGTTGTCCAGGGTCGCTGCCAGGTGCACGAAGAAGACCACCGGGATGCCGCCTTTGGGACCGAGTTCACGGTAGGCATAGGTGGTGCCGCCGGCGGTCACAGTGCGCGACGGCGCCTTGGCGTAGGAGGTGATGATGTCACTGATACTGCTCATGAGGTACTCGTTTCTTCAATAGTGCTGCGGTGCAGTGGATTTGCAGTGGTACTGCCACTTAGCCAGCGAGAAACCCGAGAGCGTCGGGAATGAAGGTGGTGTGATGCTGGAATATCCCGCCGTGCCCCGAGCGCGGGTAGATCTTCAACTCCGCGTTGGGGATTCGCCGCGCCATGTCCGCCGACAAGCTACTTGCCACCATGAGGTCGTCATCGCCGTTGGCGACCAGCACGGGAACCGTGATCCGCGACAGGTCGTCGGGTGTGGCCTTGCCGCCGTTGACAATCGCTTTGAGCTGCGCCAGCCGCGCTTGCATCGAGACCTTCTTGTCCCGATCGAAGGTTCGCTCCTGCAGGCGGGCAAAGTAGTCGGAGGCAGCGCGTTTGCCTTCCGCGGTGCGGGGAAAGAACAGGTATTCACGGGGGTCTTTCCGCGTCAGGAGAGCCTTCGTGTAGGCGACGGCGACGATTTTGCGCATCGCGTCGATTCCGCCGCCACCGCGAGGTCCGGTGCCCGCCAAGATCATTCGCCGAACCAGGTCGGGCGCCTTGAGTGCCACCACCTGTGCAACGGCCCCGCCGAGGGAGAACCCGATCAGATCCACCTTCGTCAATCCGAGCGCTCGGATGAACGCAATCGCGTCGTCGGCCATCTGGTCGATGTTGTCCGGCACTACCGATCCGGTGGCCCCAACGCCTCGGTTGTCGAACGCGACGACACGGTGGTGCGCCGCGATGCCGTCGATCACCCTTGGGTCCCAGTCGTCGAGCACGGCGGTGAAGTGATGCAGGAACACCACGGGCACGTCGGATTCGACGCCGAGCTCCCGGAATGCGAACGGCACTCCGTTGACGTCGATTGTCTTGGTGGGCGTGTCTTCCCAGGTGAGCATGTCAAACCTCTCGGCGCGGCTTTGATATTACGATCATAATATTATGACTGTATTATCATCGTCAAGAGTGGTTCGTGACACAAGCGGAGGTGGGTTCCATGGCCAGATATGGAGCGGAACACAAGACTGAGACGCGTCGGCGCATCATCGCGGCAGCCAGCCGGCGCCTCAAGCAAGACGGTATCGACGGTTCGGGGATCGCCGCGGTGATGTCCGACGCCAACCTCACCAACGGCGCGTTCTACGCACACTTCGAATCCAAGAACGATCTCGTCGCGAGCGTCATCACCGATCAACTCGAACAACAGCGTGCCGCCGTCAGCGCCCTAGGGGCTGATCGCGATTCGCTGGAAGGCTACATCCGCACCTATCTGTCCACCGAACACCGGGACAACCAACCCGACGGCTGCCCGACGGCACCATTACTGAGTGAAATCGGACGTTGCGATGGCATCGTCAGGGACGCCTATTCCGCTGGGGCGCAGTCGATCGTCCAGGAAATTGCCGCGCACCTCCCGGCCGTGAGGCCGGAAGCGAATCGGATACAGACAGCGTGGGGCCTGTTCAGCATTCTGGTCACCTCGCTGCAACTCGCCCGAGCGATCACCGACCCCGAAGTCTCCGCCCAAGTGCTCGACGCCGGGATCAACAACGCACTTCAGATTCTCGACAGTCCGGAATGACTTCGGTGGCAGCACTGGAAGACAGAAGAACAACCCCTCCTGTAGCTTGAAAAACTCCGCCCCGGGAGGGCGGTTCGCCGCTACTGCAGACCGAACAGCGATCGCCTGACGCGATCGATATCTGTGCGGGCGGCAAGTTTGTCGGTGATGGCCATGACGGCGACAGCGATATCGATGTCCGATACGGCCGCTCGGTGCTGTTGCGCGAAAAGACTTTTCAGTCTGTCGATGTCGCTGTCGGTGAGCCGGCGGGGCATCAGCGCCAACAGGGGGTTGTAGCCGTTGGCGGGGGCCATGGGCGGCTGCCCGAGGCGCAAGTAGGCGATCAGCGCCGTGATCGCCCTGCCGAATCTGCTGCTCATGTCGGTGCTCGTCTGGTCATCATGCGGTGGGGAAACGCCGGTGGAGCGCGTCGCGCATCGCCTGTACTTCGTTCATGCGCGTGGCCAGTGTGCCGAGGTGTTTGTCGGTGCCGTGCTGGGCGCGGCGTCGCAGCGCGGTCGCCTGCGATTGCAGTTCGGCTAGTTCGTCGTCGAGCAGCTCGATGAAGCGCCGCGCCTGCAGCACGTCGGAATCGTGCTGGCCTACCGGCGCCCGTTCGGGGGTGTTGAGCGTCGGCGGCGTGATCGGATCGGCGGGGCGTAGACGGAGAATGTGGTGGGCTTCGGTGACTTCGTATGACGCAGCATCCAGCCGAGTAGCCCGATGGGCGTCGGTGAACTCGGCCGTCATCGAATCACGATCGCAAATCCGCAGGCCAGAATCAGTTTCCCTGCGGTATCTGTCCCGTAAGGAGCCGTTCACACTCGGTTCACCCGGGTTGTGAGCTTCAGACGCCGCGGCCTCGTCGAGAACAGCGGCGATGGGCGCCGCGTCAGTCCCGTGTGCCGGTGCTTCGGTAGATGACATTGTGGGCGATTTCGACGGCGTGGTCGGCGAAGCGTTCGTAGTAGCGGCTCAGCAGGGTGACATCAACGGCGGCGGTGGTGCCATGGGACCACTGCGGGTCCATCACCACGACGAACAGACGCCTGTGAATGTCGTCCATGGCTTCATCGTCAGCGTTGAGCTGGGCTGCCTTGTCGGTGTTCCCATCGAGCACAACACATTTGGTGTCTTGCGCGAGCCGCACCGCGATGCTTCCCATCTCGGCGAAATGGCCACTCACATCGCCCGGCACGGCGGTCTCGGGGTGGCGGCGGCGACTGATCTGAGCGACGTGCGTCGCCAGGGCGCCCATGCGCTGCAGATCAGCGACATTGCGCATGCCGGAGAGGACGGCGCGCAGATCGCGGGCCACCGGGGCTTGGCGGGCCAGGATGCTGAACGTGTCCGCTTCCAAGGCAGCGCACTTGGCGTCGATGTCGTGGCGGCGGTCAATGACATGTTCGGCGGCGCCGAGGTCGGCGTGCAGCAACGCATCAGTCGCCAGCTGCATCATGGCGGCGGTGCGGTCACACAGGTCGGCGATGCCGTCGTTGAGCGCATCGAGTTGCTCATGGAAGACAGTTCGCATGGGTTACCACCCTACGACGCGCATGGAACTCTGCATGACGTGAAGGTTAACGTCAGCAAACAACACCTGGTCGAATCACCAGCAAGCACCGTGCTGGTCGTCGATGTCGGCCAGCACTCCTCGACACTGCGACAACGTCTCGGCGCCCACGCTTGTATTTCAGTTTGCGGATCCGCCAATTTCCGTCAGCTCGGAATGCCATCCGCCACGGATAAACTCACCCCTCCACTTTCAACATATAGCGCACCCGGGGGCTTGCGGCAAGACCCCCCTCATGCTCCAGAATCGCTGGGCTGCAACGCAACTTGCGGCTTGATCGTCTTGAGGGGGACGCATGACAGATACCGACGTGATCATCGTGGGCGCCGGACCGACCGGTCTGACACTGGCCACCGAACTCTGCCTGGCCGGGGTCAAACCGCTTGTGCTGGAACGGCTCACCGACATCCGCGAGGTCGCCAAGGCCGGCGGCATCGGCGGTCAGATCCTGAACCTGTTGCGCTACCGGGAGCTCGGGGACCTGCTCGACGACGCGGCCGGCGCACCCGTCACCGCCAAACTTCCGTTCGGCGGCATCCACGTCGACCTGACCGAGCTCGATGAGTCACCGATGCAGGTGCAGCGACTCCCCCAGCCCCAACTGGAAGCCCTTCTGCAGAGCCACGTGCAAAACCTCGGCGTGGAGGTCCGGCGCGGCCACGAGGTGACCGGTCTGCAGCAGGACGACGACGCCGTGTACCTCGAAGTCCAGGGGCCTGACGGCCCGTACCGCGTCAGCGCGCAGTACGTGGTGGGCTGCGACGGGGTGCGCAGCCAAGTCCGGGAACTGGCCGGCATCGAGTTTCCGGGCATCGTCTACCCCGAGGTCCATCGGATGGCCAATGTCACGTGGCCGCCCGAGATCACCGTCCGCGACGACGGCGACTACGACGTGCCCGGATACGGCCGTCTGCCGTGGGGGTACAGCCAGACCGAAGGCGGAATCTTCGCCATCGCGTCGTCGGAGGCCGGACGGCTGGGCATGTACACCAGCGAGGCTCCCGATCACGACTACGACGATGACGACCCGATGACGCTGGACGAATTCCGCGACAGCGTGCGCCGCGTGCTCGGCGTGGACATTCCGCTCGGCGAGCCACAACGGCTGACCCGCTTCACCTACGCGGCCCGGCATACCGAGCGTTATGTCGCGGGCCGGGTGCTGCTGGCCGGCGACGCCGCCCATCAGATTCCGACGGGCGGCGTGGCGGTCTCGGCCGGGATGCTCGACGGGGTGAACCTCGCCTGGAAACTGGCCGCCACGGTCCAGGGCTGGGCCCCGCCCGGGCTGCTCGACACCTACCACTCCGAGCGTCACCTCGCGGGTGAGCGGCTACTGCTGCACGCTCAGGCCCAGGTGTCGTTGCGGCGTGGACACGACCCGGCCGACGAGGCACTACGAAAAGTGTTCAGCGAATTGGTCTCCGACGCGCCCGCACTCGCGCGGGTCGGCGCGATGATCGCGGCGTCCGACGTCCGGTACCCGATGACCGGCGCGCAGCCGCACGCCCTGGCAGGCACGTTTGCGTCGGGCCTGCCCGACGACGTCGTGGCGGCCCTGCGCGCGGCGCGACCCGTCTTCGTCGGACCGGCCCAGCTGTGCGACGTCGCGGCGCCGTGGGCCGACCGCGTCGACCTCCTCGATCACCACGGTGACTCCCTGCTGATCCGGCCGGATGCGCACATCGCCTGGGCGGGTGCCACGGAAACGGGACTGCGCGACGCGCTCACCTACTGGTTCGGCGAGCCGCGATGAATATTCGGGCCCGCACCGGTCTATCCCATGAACACACTCTTCAGGAGGCAACATGACCGAGCAGACCGCCCTGCCACCGGTGGTTGACCAGGACACCTGGCGTGCCGCCCTCGACGACCTACGCCGCCGCGAAAAGGCCGCGACGCGTGAACTCGACGCCATCGCCGCGCAACGGCGCCGGCTGCCGATGGTCGAGCTACCCGACTACACGCTGATCGGTGCCGACGGACCCATCCGGCTGGCCGACATCTTCGACGGCCGGTCGCAGCTGATCGTCTACAACCACATGTGGACCGACGGTGCCGAGTGGCAGTGCTCCGGCTGCACGGGCTACACCTCGCAGTTCACCCGGCTGGACTTCCTGTCCAACTACGACGCCCGGTTCGTCATCGTCACCAATGGCCCCATCGAGGAAGCCCTGGCCTACAGGAACAAGGTGGGCAACCAGATGGATTGGTACTCGTCGTCGGAGAGCACCTTCGGATCCGACGTAGATGCCGCACCGGGCGACGGTTTCGCGGTGAATGTGTTTCTGCGCGACGGCGACACGGTGTACCGCACCTGGCACGCCAACGGCCGCGGCACCGAGCAGCTGGGCCACAGCTTCTCGCTGATCGACGTTCTGCCCTACGGCCGCCAGGAGCAGTGGCAGGATTCGCCCGACGGCTGGCCCAAATCGCCGACGTACTCCAAGTGGGCCGGCTCCCCCGATATCGCACGCCTCTGCGGACCGAACGGACAGCACCGATGACCAGCAACACAACGGCACAAGAACGCTTCGTCGCCACCCGCACCATCGCCGCGCCGCCCGCGGCGGTGTTCGCCGTGCTGGCCAACCCTGCGCGGCACAAGGACACCGAGCCGGGCGACTGGGTCCGCGACGCCATCGACTCCGCTCCGATCACCGGTACCGGCCAGGTTTTCGCCATGAACATGTACCTCGACCAGGCCGGCGGCGACTACGTCACGCACAACCGGGTGACCGACTTCGAACAGGACAAGACCGTCGGCTGGGCGACGGGGAGTCTGGACGACTCGGGCGAATACATCCCGGGCGGTTGGTGGTGGCGCTACGACCTGGCCCCGAACGGCGATGGCACCGATGTCACGCTGACCTACGACTGGACCGGAACACCGCAGGCCTTCCGCGACCAGATCGGCGGCATGCCGCCCTTCCCCCTCGGGTTCATCGAGGCGTCGCTGGCTGCCCTCGATCGGGCCGTCACCGGCTGATTCAGGCCGCCCACCCCTGCGCGGCAACCTTTGCACGACAAAGGATTTGCCGCGTCGGGGTGGGTGGAACATCGCACGAGTGACCGGAGGGTCGGGTTACGAGCATCGATCAAGCCGATTTGCTCCTGGGCGAATCCTGGGTATGCTGATTGCATCGGCGGTACTTCGTCGCGTGGCTGATCATTGCCACGCCGTCGCCGATTCGAAGAAGTTTGGCCGATTCGCGGTCAAGGCAGGAGCGTCGGAATGACGCCGCAACATGACCACACGACCCTGATCGACCGCACCACCCCGACGCACACTCCCCGTTTACGGTTGAAGCCCAAGGCTCCCCACAGCGGATATGTGGACGGGGCGTGGTGGCCGCACACCAGCAACCTCAGCAGCGAACTGCCCGATCTCTTGTCCGTGCTGTCGGTTCGTCTCGGACGGATCGACCGAGTGCTGTACAACGTCGGCGAGTGGTCGAGCGCACCGACCAAACTCGACACCGGCGGACGGCAGGTCCGACTGGACGGATATCAGCGCCAGCCCATCAACACCGTTGAGGTGGTTGGGCTCGACCGCGACAGGATCGTCCTTCTGACGGTGCCCGCAGCCACGGATCCGGCGGAAGCCCATAACGCCCTCATGAACGCCGCGCGTCCCGATGACCACACGACAGTGCTGGGCATCTTGGCTGCCGCGCAGCATGCCGACTAGCCAGCTAAGAATCCCTTACGCTGCGCCCCAACAGATTTGGATGCGCCGATGCGCATTCATGATGAAAAAAAGAAAGTAGTAACAGCATGACCGAAGGTACCGTGAAGTGGTTCAACAACGAGAAGGGCTTTGGATTCATCGCCCCGGACGGCGGCACGCCCGACGTTTTCGTTCACCACACCGAGATTCAGGGCAGCGGCTTCCGCTCGCTTGAAGAGAACCAGCGAGTGAAGTTCGACGTCACCCAGGGCGCCAAGGGCCCGCAGGCCGTTGGCGTTACCGTCCTCTAAGCACGCCAAAAGTCCTGGGCTGGCGCGGGTTCGCCCCGCGTCAGTCCAGAATTTTGCCTGAAACCCGTTGCCGCCGTGCGGCTGTCAAGATTTCTTCAGCCGTCTGCAACATCGCCTCTTCGCCTCGCCGCAGGTCCACTGCTTGACTGGCTGCGCGTCGCAGCACCATGCCGGCCAGCGAGCTGTTGGTCGTGCTCGGCACGATGAGCAGAGTCGCGCTCGCGTCAGATCCCCTGATCGTCATGATGTGTTGAGGCTTGGTGCGCCAGTCCCGCCAATTGAGATTTGGCGGATTGTGCAGCGGCGACCAATTGAGCTCCACCGAAACGATTTTCCCCAATCGGTCTTCCAAAACCGTCACCAGACCGGCCAATTCGTCGGCCAGGGCTCCGGTGTATGGCCACCACGCGCCGTCGAGCCGGCCACCGAGATCATCAGCCAGACACAGCCGAACGGGTTTGTCTGCGCGTATCCGCTGCGTGAGGTATGCCATCAGAGCATCGCAGAGTGTCTGAGCCGGTCCGTGCGCCATGCCATGAGAAATCCTTACGGTCGATGCCGCGACGACCACCGGCAAAACGGCGACGGACATTACGCTGCAACTCAATTTGAGCCGAGCCGCCGAGCGGCAACGACACGGCCCCCTCAATGACGCTACGCCGTCTGCGCGGGCCGGTACGCGTAGAGTCGATATATGGCCCCGAAATGCCCCCGATGCGGCAGCACCGGCATGTATCCACTGGCCAGCACCAGCCCCAAACCCGCCGCGAACGGCGGGCGGCGATGGGAATGCGTTGATTGCGGCAAAAACGTTTTCCGCAGTGGCCCGGTTCCCGATACGCCCGCCTCCGCCGGTCACTGACACGCCGCGCCAAACGCGGCGCGGAATCGTCAGTCGCTGTACTCCGCGGTCCCATCCTCGAGCACCAAGCGGGCATTGCTGCCATCGGTCCCGGCGGCTTCGGTGCGGAACACCGCGCGCCCGGGCTCAGTGCGCCACACCGACGTCGTCAACGTCTCGCCGGGGAAGACCGGTGAGGTGAAGCGTGCGCCGACAGCCTTCATCTTGGCGGCATCGCCACCACCGAGCTCGGCGACCAGGACCCGGCCGGCGACCCCGTAGGTGCACAGGCCGTGCAGGATCGGCTTCGGGAAACCCGCGAGGGTCTGCGCGAACCACGGGTCGCTGTGCAGTGGATTGCGGTCACCCGAGAGCCGGTAGATCAGCGGCTGGTCCTCGGTGGTGGGCAGCGCAACGACGGCGTCCGCCGGGCGATCCGGGATCTCCGGAGCCGCGGCCCGCTCCCCCGGCTGTCCACCGAAACCACCCTCGCCGCGGATCACCGCGGTCGACCACGATTCGGCGATCACGTTTCCGTGGTCGTCGGTGGCGGTGCCCTTGAACGTCAGGATGGCGTTCTTGCCCTCGCCCTTGTCCTGGATGTCCACCACCTCGGAGCTGACGTTGAATCGGCCCGACGACGGCAGCGGCGCATGCAGCCGAATCTGTTGGCTGCCGTGCAGCAGCTTGCCGAAATTGAAGCTGCCGACCTCGCCGACCGCGCCCCAGGCCGGGCAGCAGATGACCGCGTACGTGGGCAGCACCTGCTGGTCGATGTCGTGGCTGTTCTCCGTGGTGAACGCCAAATCTTTGGTCCCACAACCGACTCCGAGTGCGTAGAGCAGGGTGTCGCGTTCGGTCCATTCGAAGGGCTGCGGTGCGGTCTTGGCTCCGACGGCGTTGGGGTTGATCGGCATTCTGCGGTTCTCCCTCACAAGTGGGTGTGACAAATTCGGACCCTACGCGCTATTGACCTCGGCCCGCGAGAGGTTCACGATGACTCGCATGCGATATGTCGTTACCGGCGGTACCGGGTTTATTGGCCGCCGCGTCGTCAGCCGAATTCTGGCCCAGCACGACGAAGCCGAAGTGTTCGTTCTCGTTCGTCGGGCCTCGTTGGCCCGCTTCGAAGAACTGGCCGCGGACTGGGGTGAACAGGCGAAACCGCTGGTCGGTGACCTCACCTCCGCGGATCTGGGCCTGTCCGATCTCGCCGATCTGGGTCCGGTCGATCACGTGGTGCACTGTGCCGCGATCTACGACATGACCGTCGACGCCGCCACCCAGCAGGCCGCCAACGTCGAGGGCACCCGGGCGGTGATCGAGTTGACCCGCAGCCTGAACGCGACCCTGCACCACGTGTCGTCGATCGCGGTGGCGGGCAACTACCGGGGAATTTTCACCGAGGACGACTTCGACGTCTCGCAGGAGCTGCCGACGCCGTATCACCAGACCAAGTTCGAAGCCGAGCAACTGGTGCACGCCACCCCCGGTCTGCGCTACCGGGTGTACCGGCCGGCCGTCGTGGTCGGCGACTCCCGCACCGGCGAGATGGACAAGGTCGACGGGCCGTACTACTTCTTCGGAGTCCTGGCCCGACTGGCCGCGCTGCCGAAGTTCACGCCGATGATGGTGCCCGACACCGGCCGCACCAACATCGTGCCGGTGGACTACGTTGTCGACGCCTTGGTCGCGCTGATGCATGCCGATGGGCGAGACGGCCAGACGTTCCACCTGACGTCGCCGAATCCAATTGGACTCAAAGACATCTACCGCGGCGTCGCCGCCGAGGCCGGGCTGCCGCCGTTGCGCGGCACGTTGCCGCGAGCCACCGCTGCCCCGGTGCTCAAGGCCACCGGCCGGGCCAGGGTGCTGCGCAACATGGCCGCCACCCAGTTGGGCATCCCGGGTGAGGTGCTCGACGTCGTCGACCTGGCGCCGACATTCGCGTCGGAGACCACCGTCGCGGCACTGCAGGGCACCGGCATCGTGCTGCCCGAATTCGCCTCCTACGCACCGAAACTCTGGCGCTACTGGGCCGTGCACCTGGACCCCGACCGGGCTCGCCGGGATGACCCGCGCGGCCCGCTCGTCGGCCGCAACGTGATCATCACGGGCGCCTCGAGCGGCATCGGCCGGGCCTCGGCCGTCGCCGTCGCCGAACGCGGCGGACGGGTATTCGCACTGGCCCGCAGCGCCGACGCCCTCGACGAACTGGTCACCGAGATTCGCCAATTCGGTGGCGAGGCATATGCTTTCACGTGTGATGTCGCCGACGGCGGGTCGGTGGAGCACACCGTCAAGGACATCCTGGGCCAGTTCGGCCACGTCGACTACCTGGTGAACAACGCCGGCCGCTCGATCCGGCGTTCCGTGGTCAACTCGACCGATCGCTTCCACGACTACGAGCGCGTGATGGCCGTCAACTACTTCGGCGCGGTGCGGATGACGCTGGCGCTGCTGCCGCACTGGCGGGAACGCCGGTTCGGTCACGTGGTCAACGTGTCGAGCGCCGGGGTGCAGGCCAACAGCCCGAAGTACAGCGCCTACCTACCGAGCAAGGCCGCACTCGATGCCTTCTCCGAAGTCGTTGGCACCGAGACCCTTTCGGACCACATCACGTTCACCAACATCCACATGCCGTTGGTGGAAACCCCGATGATCGCACCGTCGAAGCGACTGAATCCGATGCCACCGATCACCCCGGAGCACGCCGCGGCGATGGTGGTGCGTGGCCTGATCGACAAGCCGGCCCGGATCGACACCCCGATGGGCACACTGGGCGACCTCGGAAACTACTTCACCCCCAAGCTGTCTCGCCGCGTGCTGCACCAGTTGTACCTGGGCTACCCGGATTCGGCGGCGGCCCGCGGTGTCTCCGAAACCCCGCCGGTGGCCGATCGCCCCCGGAACCCGCGCCGACCCAAGCGGCCCAACGCCGTCACCCGCATCCGCGTGCCCCGGCCGGTCAAGCAGGCGGTACGTCTGATCCCCGGCGTGCACTGGTAGACGGCGTGCATTGGTAGCGGCCCGGCCCTAAGGTTGGCGACGTGACTGGGGGCTTACTTCCCATCGGCCAGGCCAAGGTGCAGCCGGTTTTTGCTGACGTCGACACCGGCGTAGATGATGCGATGGCGCTGGCCTATCTGTTGGCCAGCGCCGACGCCGAGCTGGTCGGCATCGCGTCGACGGCGGGCAATGTCCCGGTCGACCAGGTGTGCGTCAACAACCTGGGATTGCTGCAGTTGTGCGGAGTGGGCCCCATTCCGGTGTCCCGCGGCTCGAGCGTCCCGCTGGCCACACCCCTGCGTACCGCCGAGGACACCCACGGCCCGCGGGGGTTGGGGTACGCCGAACTGCCCGAGCCGAATCCAGTGTCCGAAACCGGCGGCGTGCTCACCGAGTACGACGCCGCTGAGGCATGGATCCAGGCCGCCCGCGAATACCCGGGCGAGTTGATCGGTCTGGTCACCGGTCCACTGACCAACTTCGCGCTGGCGCTACGGCTGGAACCGTCACTCCCCCGGCTGTTGCGTCGGCTGGTGATCATGGGCGGGGCCTTCGACTACCGGGGCAACACCACGCCGGTGTCCGAATGGAATATCAGCGTCGACCCGGAAGCCGCGGCCGAGGTGTTCTCGGTCTGGGGTGCGGCGTGGGGCCTGGACGATCCGGCCCATCTGCCAATCATTCTGGGGCTCAACCTGACCGAGAACATCGCGATGACACCGTCGCTGCTGAGCCGGCTGGCAACCGCGGCGGACGGGCCGTCATCGCCGATGAGCGTGCTGGACGAGCGCGGCACGCGCTCCACGTCGTCCAACGCACTGATCCGGGTGCTGGAAGACGCCATGCGGTTCTACTTCGAGTTCCACTACGACCAGGGCGAGGGCTATCTGGCGCACCTGCACGATCCGCTCGCGGCGGCAGTGGCCCTGGACCCGGACATCGTCCGGTATCAACAGGCGACGGTCGACGTGGAACTGCTGGGCACCCTGACCCGCGGCATGACGGTGGCCGACTGGCGTGGGCATTGGGGGCGTCAGCCCAATGCCCACATCGGCGTCGAGGTCGATCCGGTGGCCTTCTTCGACCGGTTCATCGAGCGGGTCGGCAGGTTCGCCTCCACCCTCTGACGCCGAATGGCCACGTGTGACACGGAAATTCGCGGATTTCGCGTCACAAGTGGCCAGTCGGCGGGGTGACGATCAGTCGTCAGTGACGGTGATCTTGACGTCGATGTTGCCGCGAGTCGCGTTCGAGTAGGGGCACACCTTGTGGGCCTTGTCGGCCAACTCCTGGGCAGCGTCGTGCTCCAGGTTGGGCAGGGTGATCTCCAGCTCGACTGCCAGGCCGAATCCGCCGTTGTCCAGCTGGCCGAGCGAAACCCGCGCTCCCACAGACGAATCGGTGACGTCGGCCTTAGCCTCGCGGGCGACCAGACGCAGCGCCGAGTGGTAGCAGGCGGCGTAGCCGATGGCGAACAGCTGCTCGGGGTTGGTGCCGTTACCGCTGCCACCCATCTCCTTCGGGATGGCCAGGTCCAGGTCCAGCTTGCCGTCGGAGGTACGGCCGTGGCCGTCGCGACCTTCGCCGGTGGCCAGGGCTTCTGCGGTGTAGAGCGCCTTCATGTCGATCTCCTTGTGGTTGGTTGGTGCCGGTGACGCGGGTTGCGTCGGTAACTCAGTGCGATGCGGTGAGGGCATCGGTCAATCGGTGGATCGCGTCGCGCAGGTCCGCTGCTTCCTGCTCGGTGATGCCCGTCTGGGCACCCAGCCGCTCGGGAATGCACTGAGCCTTCCCTTCGAGCTTGCGGCCGGCCGGGGTGAGGGTCACCTCGACCTGACGCTCGTCCTGCAGCGACCGTTCACGACGGATGAATCCATTGGCTTCCAACCGTTTCAGTAGCGGTGAGAGAGTCCCCGAATCCAGCTGCAGCCGTTCGCCCAGCCGGCCGACCGTGACCCGATCCTCTTCCCACAGCACCAGCAGCACCAGGTACTGCGGGTAGGTGAGGTTCAGTTCGGACAGGATCGGCCGATAGGCCGCCGTCATCGCCCGCGACGCCGAGTACAGGGCGAAGCAGAGCTGGCGGTCCAAGGTGAGTGCGTCCACGTAATGAACTGTAGCCCACAATTCAATTGTGCACAACCATTATCCAGAAAGCGCTCCGCTATTCATAGACCCCCTCCACGTACCAGTGCCGCTGCCGGTAGCACAGCAGCAGCGCACGGCTCTCCCCATCGCCCCCGAGCAGTACCTGAGCCCGAGCCGTGCGGCCTTTCCCCCGCTCCGGGTCCCACCAGCGCTCGTCGACGGGCCACGGCCCCGCCCACCAGCGCAACGCCCCGCGATAGCCCGAACCCGTCAACCCCACGGGATCGGTGGAGAACATGCCCCGGTCCGTCACCCGAACCGAATTACCCTGTACATCAACAAGTTCCACCGGATCATCCAGCAGGACCACCGGAGCAGGCTCCGGTAGCCGTCCCGGCCAGGGGTGAGTCGGATCGCTGCGCGGCACCACCTCATCCCCCAGCGGGGTGAGCGTGATGCGTTCGGCCGGTCCCCGCCCACCGCCGAGCACCGGCACCTGCACTGCTTCCGGCCCCAGCAGACCCTGAACCCGCACCAGCGCCCGCCGGGCCCGCATTCGGTCGTCATCCCCGGAGGAGCCCCACAACGGCAACTGCAGCGCCGCTGCCGAGACGACCTCGACCGGATGCAACCGCAGCACCGTGATGGGCCCGGTGGGCCCAGCCCTACCCAAACCCCGCCTGGTCAACCAGCCGTCCAGCTGCCACCGCACCCGGTCCGCGGTGGCGTCCTCGGTCAGTGGTTCAGCGCACCGCCAAACACGTTGCAATTCTTCACCATTGGCAGTCACCGCATCGATGGCCAGCCGGGTGCACCCCACCCCGGCTGACTCCAGGCTGCGGTGCAGCCGGCCGGCCAGCGAGCGCCCGGCGAACGCCGCCGCATCCACTCGGTCGATCGGCGGGTCGCAGTCCATCACGGCATCGAGGTCCGCCGGCGTCTCCGGCCCCGATGGTCGCCGCGCCGGTTCACCCCGCGAAAACCGGTGCGCGACCACGGCATCCGCCCCGAACCGGGACGCCACGTCGGCCCGGGACAGCGCCGCGAACTGCCCGATGGTCCGAATACCCATGCGCCACAGCAAGTCCGACAGCTCTTCCCGCCCCTCGCCGGACAGGCTCGGCTCGGTGGCCAGCTGCCGGATCGACAATTCGGCAAGAAACTGCGCATCCTCGCCCGGCGCGAGGATCCGTCCCGCCCTGGCCGCGAACACCGCGGTGGGCAACTGGTCGGCGATGCCGACCTGACATTCGACCCCGGCCGTCCCCACCGCGTCGACCAGTCGCTCGGCCGCAGCCTGTTCGGACCCGAAGTACCGGGCCGCGCCACGGACCGGCAACACCAGCAGCCCCGGCCGCAGCACCTCCGCGCGCGGCACGACCTCGTCGACCGCAGCCGTCACTCCCTCGAAATGCCGGGCGTCCCGCGCCGGATCGGCTGTGGCGACATGCAATTGGGGACAGCGGGCCTGCGCCTCCCGGCGCCGCAGCCCGCGCCGCACCCCCAACGCCCTGGCCGACGCCGAACAGGCCGCCACCCGGTTCGCCAGAGTGACCGCCACCGGCTCGGTCACCGGCAGCCCGGCCGCCACCGCCGCGGCCACCGCCGGCCAATCCATGCACCAGATGGCCAGTACCCGGTGTGCAGGATCGGACATCTCACCCACCCACAGCTTGGAGCGGGCGCATCGAGCGGCCCCGAGCCCGCGTGTCCAGCCGTACCCGGCCGATCCGTCCGCACCCTGGGACCGGGTCCCCGGCGCCCGCGCCGACCACCTCATACCCGCGGACCCTGGCCTCCAACCGGGCCGTCGCCCCAGGCCAGTCGCCATCGGTGATCAGCAGGGTGCACTCGCGCTGCCGGGCCCGGGACGCCACCACCCGTGCCCGGCCGGCCGGCACCGACTTGCCCCCCAAGCCGAGCAGCACCAGATCGAGCCCGTCCATGAGCACCGCGGCCACCTCCACCGGGTCCGGTCCCGGATCCGGGATGAGCGCGATGCGTTCCAGATCGGCCCCCATCTCCACCGCCGCCAGCAGCCCGACCTTGGGCTGACCGACGATGGCCGCGTACCCACCGGACGCCGTCACCGCAGCCACCATCCGCAACGGCAGCGACCGGGCCCCCGAGAGCACCGCGACCGTGCCACGGGGCAACACGTCGGGCAGCAGCTCAGACTGGAAATCCGGCGGTTCCAGCAAACTTTCGACAGCCTTCGGAGCCGACTCCGGCCGACCCCGGTCCCGGTCACGCAAACCTGCCGACCCAGACATCTCGGCGATCTTGCGCCGGAGCTGTTCCAGCTGGTCAGCGCGGTCAATCCGGCTATCCGCCAGACTGGTCACAGCCGCCACAACAACACCTCCCGCACCATCAACCACTACCAATATTCGAATGTTTGTTCGATACCGTGAGTAAACACCCACCCACCGACATGGTCAAGCCGCCGACGACCCACAACGCCGTCACTGCAGCGCTCTGACCTGTACGCTCGTAATTGGAATAGGTCTGGAATCCCACTCGGGCTTGGTGGACCGTTGCGCTAGCGGAAGGCATGCATCGTGCGTTCGAATCGTCTGGTCCACCGCATCACAGTCGCCGCAGGCGGCACCGCGCTCATCGCGATGATCGGCCTCACCGCAGGCTGCGGCGAAGAGAAGAAAGCCCCCGAGACACCCTCGTCGACGACGACCACGACCACGACGACGACGTCGGCGGCGGTCACCCCGACCGAGAAGTCGCTCAGCCCGAACGGTGGCAACCTGTTCACCCCGTCGGTCACGGCCAACCCGGCGCCCACCGCCACCCCGGGCACCCACCGCAACTGACAACCGACCCGGGTTGCCTACCGGCCCAGCAGAATCCGGGTTCGCGCTACCGTTGCTACATGTCACCGCCGACTCGGACACCGTCCAAGCGATGGCTGTTGGCCCTGGCGCTTGCCGCCACCTTGGTGCTGGTCTTCAACCTGCCCATCCCGGGCCGGCCGACCGCGGCGCCTGACCAGCCGTCGGGCACCATCGACGGCCCCTTCGCGTCGCTGCTGGCGTCCTCCACCGATCTCGGACGCGCGCATGCGCAGCAGCGCGTCCAACTCACCGCCACTCTCGACGACGGCTACCGGCCGGATGCCCTGATCAATTGGGCGGAGTTGCAACGACTTTCGGTGCGCTGGCGGCCGGGTGACACCTGGGCCGTCGTCGAAGGCGACCCCGACCGCATGGGCACCGCCTTCGGCGTCCAGGTGCACGACTACCGCAGCCGGCGTGGGCAGGAGTTCTACGCGGCGCCGCAACAGCCCCAAGTCCCCACCGAATTGCACGGCACGGTCACCGAATTGGGCCGGATCCTCAGCTACACGCCGCATCACGAATCCACCCCACCACCCCGGCCACTCGGTGTGCCGGAACGCGGCCTGACCCCCAGCCACCTGCTCAGCGCCTATCACGCCGACAAGCTGGCCGCTGCCGGCTACACCGGCAAGGGCACCACGGTGGTGGTCTTCGCCTTCAACGGCTACGACCAAGCCGACCTGGATCAGTTCGCCACCACCTTCGGCCTGCCCAAATTCACCCCGGTCCTCGTCGGCGGGAAGCCCGGCGACGACCACGGCGAGACCACCATGGATCTCGAGGTGATCCACGCCATCGCGCCCGACGCCCGATTGGTCGTCGTCAACGCCCGTCCCACGGTCACCGGCGACGGCGCCTACCTGAAGATCGGCGAGATGTTCGAACAGGCCGACCGCGATTTCCCCGGCGCGGTCTGGAGCCTGTCGATCGGCTGGGGTTGCGACAAGCTGACAACCGCGGCCGACCTCGCGCCCGTCCGTTCCGCGTTGGCCGCCGCGGCATCACACGGCACCACGGCCTTTGACGCCAGCGGTGACCTGGCCGGGCTGGAATGCAAGGGCGGCGACGACTGGGATTCCCCGCCCGGCCCGAACGACGTCGGTCTGGATTCGGTGGCGTCCCTGCCTGAGATGACCAACGTCGGCGGCAGCACTCTGTCCACCGACGCCGACGGCCAATGGCTGGACGAACAGGCCTGGTTCAACGTCCCGCTCTCTCAGGGCACCGGCGGCGGGGTTTCCGCGCTGTTCGACCGGCCACGCTGGCAGTCGAATGCAGCGGACCACATCGACCCGAGACGCGGTATGGGGAAGCGCATGACGCCGGACATCTCGGCCGTCGCCGATCCCTACACCGGCGTGAGAATCGTTGTGGACAAAGAGGTTGTCGTCGGCGGCGGCACCTCACAGGCGGCGCCGATCTGGGCTGGGCTGACCGCCGTCATGAACCAGCACCTCACCGCGAACGGCGGGCGATTGGTCGGCGCCCTCAACCCACAGCTGTACCGCATCGCCACCGGCGCCCCGCACCCCGCGTTCCGCGATATCACCCTGGGCGGCAACGCCATTGACACCGCGGGCCCCGGCTACGACCTGGTCAGTGGCCTCGGCACCCCGAATCTGGAGAACCTGGTGGCCGACCTGGCGCTGTTGCAGAAGGTGACGCAGTGAGCACCCAGCTCGAAGACCGGCCGATGATGGAGTGTGGGGTCTGCCAGCTGGACGTTCCGGCCGGTGAGTACTGCGGACTGTGCGGCGCACCGTTGAGCGAACACCGCCACGACGGACCGAACTGGTTGCGGGCACGGTCGTTCAGCGCCGCCCCCGGCCAGCATCTGCTTCGCCTGTCGATCACCAGTTCGCTGTTCCCGCACCTGTCCCCACGGTCGCGCACGTCGTTCATGCTCGGGCTCATCGCCCTGGTGCTCGCTCTGGTGGCCACCGCGATGCTCCGCCTGCCCGGGGCACTGGTTGCGGTCGCCGTCCTCGGGCTGCCCGTGATCTTCGGAATCTACTTGCGGGAATCCGAATTCAATCGGGACGCGCCCCGCGGCAACCTGTGGCTGGCCGCAGGCATGGCCATCACCCTGGGCGTCGGGTGGGCACTGCTCACCGGCGTTGTGGCCGCCCGGTCCTACGGCATCCCACTCGGTGCCGGTATCGCGGCGGCCCGCATGTTGCGAACCGGTGTCGGCGTCACGCTAGGTGGCCTGTTGCTCATGCAGGTACCGACGCTGACCCTCCGTCTGGTCCGGCCGGGCCACCGAGAAGCCTTGCACGGCTATGCCATTGGTGCCCACTCCGCCATCTATTTCACCGCGGCGGCAACCCTGACCCGGCTGGCGCCACAGTTCGGCACGGGCATGGTCAACCGCGACCGGCCGTTGCAAGGCTTGCTGGTCGAGGCCGGAATCCGTGGCCTGGCCACCCCGATCATCGCGGCCACCGTCGGCGGCCTGATCGGCGCCGCACTGTGGTTCACCCGGCCACCGAACAAGGCACACCAACATCGCGGCTACGTCCGGCTGACACTGACCCTGATCGCGGTGATCGTCGGCGTGGTCTACGCACTGCTCGGCCTGATCGACATGGTCCAGCTACCCCAGTTCGTACAGCTGGCAATGTATTTCGCTCTCACCCTCATCGCGCTACTGGCGTTGCGGGTCGGATTGCACCTGGCGCTGCTGCACGAGGCCCACGACGAATACAACATGGACGAGCCCCTGCTGTGCGCTCAGTGCGGCCACGTGGTGCCCGACGCCCCGTTCTGCGCGGCCTGCGGTGCCGCCACCCGGGCGTCGTCACGGGCCGCACGTCACGGCCAGCGCGCCGACCGCCCGGTACCCGCCGACAGCCTGACTGTGGGGCTCCTCCCCGGCTACTCGCTGCATGCCACGTCCTACTCAGCGACGCCGACCCGGACGACGAAACGCGTTCAGGTGACGCTGATCTTCGCCCTCGCCGCCGTGGTCGTGGCCGCGCTCCTGGTCGGGGTGTCCGGCCTGCTGGAGAAACCGGCAGTGCGGTACGTGTGCCCACCCGAATGCGGCCATCCACCCATGGGCCAACCGGTGACCATCAACCCCCGGTTCACCGCACCTGACGGCTCGTTCAGCGTCGCCTACCCGGCCGCCGGAGCGGCCTACGAGGTGACCAAGGACGACCACGGCATCCTGGCGAAGCTGCTGGCCGGCGACGGCGGGATGCTGCAGTTGTTCAGCCGGCCCGCGACCGGACGGCAGCCGAAAGACATTGCCGCCGAACTGATCACGTCGAGCTATCCGGACGCCAAGACCGCGTACGAAGTCCCCAACGCCATGGTCGGATACCAGGCGGGCTACGGCCTGGTCGCCGACTGGTATCCGCAGGGCGCCAGCCGCAAATTCTCCCGCATGCGGCTGCTGGTGCTGGTCGCCGTCAAGAACGACCTGGCACTGATCGCCGCCGCGACGGGGCCGTACCACCCGTTCGGGCCAGACTTCGGGTCCGGAAAACCGTCCGCCGTCGGCCTGCAACTGGCCCTCGACATGGGCCAGTACGTCAACAGCTTCAGCTGGCGGGGCGACCCGCTGCGGTGAGCGTCGACGGCTCATCGGTCGTGTGGCGCCGCCCGACATGGGCTTCTGCGCGCATCCGCTCGACCATGTGCGGGTAGTGCAGCTCGAAAGCCGGCCGCTCCGAACGGATCCGGGGCAACTCGGTGAAGTTGTGCCGCGGCGGCGGGCAGCTGGTGGCCCACTCCAGGGAGTTGCCGTGGCCCCACGGGTCGTCAACCAACACCGGCTCGCCGTAACGCCAGCTCTTGAACACATTCCAGACGAACGGCAGCGTGGATATGCCCAAGATGAACGCTCCAATCGACGAAACGATATTGAGCGTGGTGAAACCGTCGGTCGGCAGGTAGTCGGCATATCGACGCGGCATACCTGAATCGCCCAGCCAGTGCTGCACCAGGAAGGTGGTGTGGAAACCGATAAAGGTCAGCCAGAAGTGCAGCTTGCCTAGGCGCTCGTCGAGCAGGCGGCCCGTCATCTTCGGGAACCAGAAGTAGATGCCCGCATAGGTGGCGAACACAATCGTGCCGAACAGCACGTAATGGAAATGTGCGACAACGAAATACGACTCGGTGACGTGGAAGTCCAAGGGCGGGCTCGCCAGCAGCACACCCGACAGACCACCCAGCAGGAACGTGATCAGGAAGCCTGCGGTGAACAGCATCGGTGCCTCGAAGGTCAACTGCCCCTTCCACATGGTGCCGATCCAGTTGAAGAACTTGATACCGGTCGGGACCGCGATCAGGAACGTCATGAACGAGAAGAACGGCAGCAGCACGGCGCCGGTGGCGTACATGTGATGTGCCCACACGCCCATGGACAGTGCCGCGATGCTCATCGTGGCGTAGACCAAGGTCGTATAGCCAAAGATCGGCTTGCGGGAGAACACCGGAACGATTTCGCTCACGATGCCGAAGAACGGCAGCGCAATGACGTACACCTCGGGATGGCCGAAGAACCAGAACAGGTGCTGGTAGAGCATCATTCCGCCGTTGGCCGGGTCGTAGATGTGGGCACCCAGGCGGCGGTCAGCAGCCAGACCGAACAGGGCGGCGGTCAGCAGCGGGAAGATCATGAGCACCAAGATCGAGGTGATGAAGATGTTCCAGGTGAAGATCGGCATGCGGAACATCGTCATGCCAGGGCAGCGCATGCAGACCACGGTGGTGATCATGTTGACGGCACCGAGGATCGTGCCCAGGCCGCCGACGGCTACGCCGAGAATCCAGAGATCTGCACCGGCACCCGGGGAGTGGATCGCATCCGACAATGGGGTGTACGCGGTCCAGCCGAAGTCAGCCGCGCCACCGGGGGTGATGAATCCGGACAACGCAATCAGAGCGCCGAAAACGAAGAGCCAGAACGACAATGCGTTCAGCCGGGGGAACGCGACGTCCGGGGCGCCGATCTGCAGCGGCAGCACCAGGTTGGCGAAGCCGAACACGATCGGGGTCGCGTAGAAGAGCAGCATCGCTGTGCCGTGCATGGTGAACAGCTGGTTGTACTGCTCGTTGGACAGGAACTGCAATCCGGGCAGCGCCAACTCCGCGCGGATGAACAGCGCCATCAAGCCGCCGATGAAGAAGAAGATGAAGCAGACGACGCAGTACGTGATGCCGATCAGCTTGTGATCGGTTGTGGTCACCAACTTGTAGATCAGGTTGCCCTTGGGGCCCATCCGCTCCGGGAACGGGCGACGAGCCTGAAGTTGTGCGACTGGAGGCGCTTCTGCCGTCATGACTGCCCACTCACGACCGGACTACCGTTCCGGCCTGGGCCGCTTTCCAATCGCACCACCGCCACCAAACCTCTCTGGATCGCGTTGCCACGAACGCTATTGACCGGTCGGGCACTCACGGCAGGGCCAAAAGTCCCAACCGGCTCAGATCAGAAGTTGTGATGCACCCCGGGCAGCGCAGTCTGCGGCGGCGGCGCCAGCACCGACGGCGTAAAAGAATTCGGTCCCGAGGGGTCGATCGACTTCTGGGTCGGCGACACGGAGGCGGGCGGCGTCGTCGTCGTGGTCGTCGTCGTGGTGTTGCCTGGCGGAGACTGGTTACCACCGCAGGCAGCGGTGAGAACGCCTAGTGCAACGATCGCGCCGGCAGCGGCGACGACCCTGGGAGCACAGCGCAGGAATCCGCTTGCCGGACAAGAAGACTCAGTAATTCGACCCATCGGAGCACCTCTACTTACGGCATTGCTCGTTGCGCCAACGGCACGGACACCAAGCAACGCCCCCTCATGGTTCCGCCACCGAGAACCACGTGAAAGAGACGAAGGTCATCAACCCGACTGTGCTAAGCCCTCGCTGCCATGAAGCTCAGCCGCGAGCCGAGGTGCAGAGGGTGCCATGCGCCCGGCGCACCAGCGCAGCGGCGGGGCCGGGATCGGCACCGGTCTCACCGACGATCCCGTCGGTGGCACCCTGGGTCCCCGAGCCCGTCATCAGCAACTGGCACGCCCGGAGGCCGGCCTGAAGCACGGCATCGTCATCGCCGGGGAAGCCGGCTGCGCGGGCCTGATTGATGAAACGCTGCTGTTCCGGCGTTATCGGGATGGGCCACGCGGACGCCGTCCCGGCACTGATCCCGAATGCAGCCCCGGCCACGAGCACCGCGCTCGCTACCCGCACGACAAATCCACGTGATGACATGAGCTTCCCCCGCTCCCCCGCGGCGCGGGCGTCCCAGATCGAGACGCCTCGAACGGCCGACGGCACACAGCCTACGCCGGGCTAGCGCGAACTCACTCCCATTCGATGGTGCCCGGCGGCTTGCTGGTGATGTCCAGCACCACGCGGTTGACCTCAGGCACCTCGTTGGTGATCCGGGTCGAAATGCGTTCCAGCACTTCGTAAGGCACGCGGGTCCAGTCGGCGGTCATGGCGTCCTCGCTGGACACCGGACGCAGCACGATCGGGTGCCCGTAGGTCCGTCCGTCGCCCTGCACGCCGACCGAACGCACATCGGCGAGCAGCACCACGGGGCACTGCCAGATGCTCTGGTCCTGGCCCGCCGCGGTGAGCTCCTCGCGGGCGATCGAGTCGGCCCGGCGCAGCGTGTCCAGCCGCGGACCTGTCACCTCGCCGACGATCCGGATACCCAGACCGGGGCCCGGGAACGGCTGGCGCCCAACGATTTCCTCGGGCAGACCCAGCTCGCGGCCGACGGCCCGCACCTCGTCCTTGAACAGCAGCCGCAGCGGCTCGACGAGTTTGAACTTCAGGTCCTCGGGCAGGCCGCCGACGTTGTGGTGGCTCTTGATGTTGGCGGTACCGGTACCACCGCCGGATTCGACGACGTCCGGGTACAGCGTGCCCTGGACGAGGTACTCGATCTCGGACTCGCTGCTGCCGAGGGTGCCACGCACCGCGCCCTCGAAAGCCCGGATGAACTCGCGGCCGATGATCTTGCGCTTGCCTTCGGGGTTGGTCACGCCGGAGAGGGCGTCGAGGAAGCGGTCGGCCTCGTCGACGGTGACGAGCTTGGCGCCGGTGGCGGCGACGAAGTCGCGTTCCACCTGCTCACGCTCGCCCGCCCGCAGCAGGCCGTGGTCGACGAACACACAGGTCAGTCGGTCACCGATGGCGCGTTGCACCAGCGCGGCAGCCACCGCCGAGTCGACGCCGCCCGACAGGCCGCAGATGGCCTGGCCGTCGCCGATCTGCTCGCGCACCTGCTCGACCAGCTGGTCGGCGATGTTGGCCGCGGTCCAGGTCGCGCCGATACCGGCGAAGTCGTGCAGGAAGCGGCTGAGCACCTGCTGGCCGTGCGGGGAGTGCATCACTTCGGGGTGGTACTGGACGCCGGCGAGCTTGCGGGCCCGGTCCTCGAACGCGGCGACCGGGGCGCCGGCGCTGCTGGCCACCACCTCGAACCCGGCGGGCGCCGCGGTGACCGCGTCGCCATGGCTCATCCACACCGGCTGCGAGTCCGGCAGCCCTGAATGCAGTTCTCCGCCAGCTACTTTCAGCTCGGTCCGGCCGTATTCGCTGGTGCCGGTGTGCGCCACGGTGCCGCCGAGCGCCTGGGCCATGGCCTGGAATCCGTAGCAGATGCCGAACACCGGGACGCCGAGGTCGAAGATCGCGGCATCTAGTTGCGGAGCGCCCTCGTCGTAGACGCTGGACGGACCACCGGACAGCACGATGGCCTGCGGGTTCTTGGCCTTGATGTCCTCGACCGTCGCGGTATGCGGCAGGACCTCGGAGAAAACCCGCGCCTCGCGCACCCGGCGGGCGATCAGCTGCGCGTACTGCGCACCGAAGTCGATGACCAGAACGGGCTGTGAAGCTGGTGTTTGCACCCGCTCAGTCTAGTGGTGGGCAGCTGGAGGCACTGCCAGCCGCTCGACGGCCACGCCCACGGCAGTGCGGACCTCGTCGTCGGTCATCTCGCCCAGCCCCAGCGCCGATCGCAGGAACGGCCCGAGCAGCCGCCAACCCAGTTGCAGCGCAATGATGTTGGCCACCGCGAGCCGGGCCTGGTTCTCGTCGGCGTACCGGGGCGTGAATTCGTCGAGCAGCCGCGTCATGTTGGGAAATGTGGTCTGCAACTCCCCCACCGGGTAGCCGTCGAGCGCGGCCCGGGCGATCACCCGGAGCTGCTGATCCACGGCCGCGTCGATCACGTCTGCCGGCACACCGGCCGCGATCAGCGCCTCGAGTCGCTGACCCAAATGGTCCAGCACCGCGCCGACCAGCTTGTCCTTGGAGCCGAGGTGCCGGAACACCAACCCGTGGTTGACGTTGGACTTGGCGGCGATATCCCGGATCGACGTGGCCGCCGGCCCGCGCGCGGCGAACAGCTCAGCTGCGGCTTCGAGGATGGCCGCCACGACCTCGTCCCGGCCCACTGGCACACCTGTAGTCATGTGGTTACACTAGCGTCCATGCACTGTAGTCAACTGACTACAGTCGCTTCGGTCGAAAGGATTGCCATGTTCACTGCTACCAAACTGACCAGCAAGATCGGCGCCGTCATCGACGGTGTGCGCCTGGGCGGTGACCTGTCCCCCGAGACCGTCGCCGACATCCGCGGCGCGCTGCTGGAGCACAAGGTCATCTTCTTCCGTGGCCAGGACCACCTCGACGACGCGCAGCAGCAGGCTTTCGGGGAACTGATGGGCGATCTGGTCGGCCATCACGCGATGAAGCGCACCGACGCACCGAAGATCACCCCGATCGACTCGGAGTACGGCAAGGCCAACCGCTGGCACACCGACGTCACGTTCATGCCCGACTACCCCTCGGCGTCGGTCCTGCGGGCGGTCACCCTGCCGACCTACGGCGGATCCACCCTGTGGGCCTCCACCGCCGCGGCCTACGACGCACTGCCGGCGCCGCTCAAGGCGCTGGTCGAGAACCTGCGGGCCGTGCACTCCAACCGGTTCGACTACCTCAAGGACGTCACCGTGGATACAACCCAGTTGTCCGACGAGCAAAAGGGCTACCAGGCCGAGTTCCAGAAACCCGACTTCCGCACCGAGCACCCGGTGGTGCGCGTGCACCCGGAGACCGAGGAACGCACCCTGGTGGCCGGCCAGTTCGTGCGCGGCTTCGTCGGCCTGGACAGCTACGAGTCAGCGGCCCTGCTGGAGCTGCTGCAGCGCCGGATCACCATGATGGAGAACACCGTTCGCTGGGATTGGCAGCCCGGCGACGTCGCGATGTGGGACAACCGGGCCACCCAGCACCGCGCCGTCGACGACTACGACGGCCAGCACCGGCTGATGCACCGCGTCACGCTGACCGGCGATGTCCCGGTCGATGTCCACGGGACGCCGAGCCGGGTCATCAGCGCGGCGTAACCACGCGCGATTTGTGCACGTCTGGTCGCGCCGAGCGTGACCAGACGTGCACAAGTCCCTACTAGATCGGGGTGATCGGCAACCGGCGAAGTGCGCCGGGGGCGTCGACCGGGACGACGGGACGGTCCGGTGCGACCGGTTCGATCCGCTGGTAGGGCTCGCCCTGGGCCGGCCGCGCGTCGTCCTGGCCCTTGTTCGGCCACAGCGCCGCCGCGCGCTCGGCCTGCGCCGCGATCGAAAGTGACGGATTCACACCGAGATTCGCCGAGATCGCGGCACCGTCGGTGACGAACAGCGTCGGGTAGTTGTAGACGCGGTGGTACGGGTCGATGACTCCGGTCGCCTGGCTGTCACCGATCGCCGCGCCGCCCAGGAAGTGGGCGGTCAACGGGATGTTGAACAGCTCGCCCCAGGTGCCGCCGGCGATACCGCCGACCTTCTCGGCCATCCGCCGGGTCGCCTCGTTGCCGACCGGGATCCAGGTCGGATTGGGCTCGCCGTGGCCCTGCTTGGACGACATGATCCGGAAGCCACCGGGCCCACGCTTGGTGAAGGTGGTGATCGAGTTGTCGAGGTGCTGCATCACCAGCGCGATCACGGTGCGCTCACTCCAGTGCTGCGGGTTGAGCAGGCGGATCAGCTCACGCGGGTCCTCGCCGGCCTGGTTCAGGAACTGCTTCCACCGCGGCACGTCGGTGCCCTGCGGGCCGGCGCCGTCCGTCATGAGCGTCTGCAGCATGCCCATCGCGTTGGAGCCCTTGCCGTACCGCACGGGTTCGATGTGGGTGTCCGGCGTCGGGTGAATCGATGAGGTGATGGCCACGCCGTGCGTGAGATCCATGTCCGTGGGCACCTCGCGGGTCTGGGCACCCACGATGGACTCGGAGTTGGTCCGGGTCAGCACGCCGAGCTTGTCCGACAGCTTGGTCAGCTTGCCGGTGTCGCGCACCTTGAACAGCAGCTTCTGCGTGTTGTAGGTACCGGCCGCGACGATCAGGTACTTGGCGGTGAAGGTTCGCTTGCCGCGCCGCACCCGGCCGTTGGTCCGTCGGGTCGCCACCTCCCACAGCCCGTCGCCGCGCTGCCGGAAGCTGGACACGGTGGTCAGCGGATGTACTTGTGCCCCCGCCTTTTCCGCGAGACCGAGGTAGTTCTTCACCAGGGTGTTCTTGGCGCCGTGCCGGCAGCCGGTCATGCACTCGCCGCACTCGATGCAGCCGGTGCGGGCCGGGCCGGCCCCGCCGAAGTAGGGGTCCGGAACCGTCTTGCCCGGCGTCTTCTCACCGTCGGCCCCGAAGAACACGCCGACCGGCGTCGCGACGAACGTGTCGGCGCAGCCCATGTCCTCGGCGACCTCTTTGATGATCTTGTCCGCGTCGGTGAACGTCGGATTCTGGACCACGCCGAGCATGCGCTGCGCCTGCTCGTAGTGCGGCATCAGCTCGGCGCGCCAGTCGGTGATGTCCTTCCACTGCGGGTCGTTGAAGAACGGGTCCGGCGGGATGTACAGCGTGTTGGCGTAGTTCAACGAACCGCCGCCAACGCCCGCGCCGGCCAGGATCATCACGTTGCGCAGCAGATGGATCCGCTGGATGCCGTACATGCCCAACTTGGGGGCCCACAGGAACTTTCGCAGGTCCCACGAGGTCTTGGCGAAGTCGGCGTCCGAATACCGGGGGCCGGCTTCCAAAACCCCAACGCGGTAACCCTTCTCGGTGAGCCGGAGGGCGCTGACGCTGCCTCCGAACCCCGAGCCGATGATCAAGACGTCGTAGTCAGGCTCCATGGCAAAAGTATGGACCTACCGCTCGGTAACCAGCTACCAAGGTATGCCTAACTCGCTACCGCCGGTACTAGCTACCGACAGTGAGGCCGACCTTCTGGAATTCCTTGAGGTCGCAGTACCCGGCCTTGGCCATCGACCGGCGCAGACCGCCGACCAGGTTGATCGAACCAAACGGGTCGTCGGACGGGCCGTTGAGCACCTGATCGAGCGACGGACGCTCGCCCAGCGCGACCTGCATCAGGGCACCGCGCGGCAGCGACGGGTGCGCTGCCGCGGCCGGCCAGAACCAGCCGTCACCAGGCGCCTCGGCGGCAGCGGCCAGCGGGGTGCCCAGCACAACCGCGTCGGCGCCGCAGGCGATGGCCTTGGCCAGGTCGCCAGAGGTGTGAATATCGCCGTCGGCCAGCACGTGCACGTAGCGGCCGCCGGTCTCGTCGAGGTATTCGCGGCGCGCGGCGGCAGCGTCGGCAATGGCGGTGGCCATCGGCACGCTGATGCCCAGGACCTCGTCGCTGGTCGTCGCCCCGTAGGTCGAGCCGTAGCCGACGATGACGCCGGCCGCGCCGGTCCGCATCAGGTGCAGCGCGGTGCGGTGATCGAGCACGCCACCGGCGACCACCGGCACGTCGAGCTCGGAGATGAAGGTCTTCAGGTTGAGCGGCTCGCCATCCTGGGCGACCCGCTCGGCCGAGATGATGGTGCCCTGGATGACCAGCAGGTCGATCCCGGCGGCGACCAGCGTCGGCGTCAGGGCCTGGGCGTTCTGCGGGCTGACCCGCACCGCCGTGGTGACACCGGCTTCACGGACCCGCGCGACAGCGGCGCCGAGCAGCTCCGGGTCCAGCGGGGCCGCGTGGAGCTGCTGCAGCAGCCGGACGGACGCCGACGGGTCGTCATCCTTGGCGGCGAGCTCGACGACCCGGGCGAGCTTGTCCTCGACGTCCCGGTGCCGGCCGATCAGGCCTTCGCCGTTGAGCACGCCGAGGCCACCGAGACGACCCATCTCGATCGCGAACTCGGGCGACACCAACGAGTCGGTCGGATGGGCCAGCAGCGGAAACTCGAACCGGTAGGCATCCAGCTGCCAGGCGGTGGACACATCCTGGCTGGAGCGGGTCCGCCGGGACGGGACGATGTTGATGTCATCGAGTTCGTAGGTACGACGAGCGGTCCGGCCCATGCCGATTTCAACCATGTCACGCATGTGTGTAGTGACTTCCTTGTCAGTTAGCGCGAGGAGTAGTTCGGGGCTTCGACGGTCATCGTGATGTCGTGCGGGTGGCTTTCCTTCAAGCCCGCCGCGGTGATCTGCACGAACTGCGCCTGCTGCAGATGCTCGATGGTGGCCGAGCCGGTGTAGCCCATGGCCGCCCGCAGACCGCCGGTGAGCTGGTGGATGACCGTCGACAGCGGTCCCCGGAACGGCACCCGGCCCTCGATGCCCTCGGGCACCAGCTTGTCCTCGGAGAGCACGTCGTCCTGGAAGTAACGGTCCTTGGAGTAGGACTTGCCCTGACCGCGGCCCTGCATGGCGCCCAGCGACCCCATACCGCGGTAGCTCTTGAACTGCTTGCCGTTGACGAAGATCAGGTCACCCGGCGATTCGGCGGTACCGGCCAGCAGCGAGCCGAGCATCGCGGTCGAGGCGCCGGCGGCCAGCGCCTTGGCGATGTCGCCCGAGTACTGCAGGCCGCCGTCGGCGATCACCGGCACGCCGTAGGGACGGCACGCGGCGGTCGCCTCCAGGATCGCGGTGATCTGCGGCGCGCCGACACCGGCGACGACGCGGGTGGTGCAGATCGAGCCGGGCCCGACACCCACCTTGACGGCGTCGGCACCGGCCTCGCACAGCGCGGCGGCGGCGGACCGGGTGGCGACGTTTCCGCCCACGACCTCGATCTTGTCGCCGACGGCCTTCTTGAGGCGGGCCACCATGTCCAGCACGCCGCGGTTGTGGGCGTGCGCGGTGTCGACGATCAGCACATCGACCCCGGCATCGGCCAGCGTCATGGCACGCGTCCAGGCGTCGTCACCGACACCGACGGCCGCACCGACGAGCAGGCGTCCGTCGCTGTCCTTGGTGGCCAGCGGGAACTGCTCGGTCTTGACGAAGTCCTTGACGGTGATCAGCCCGGTGAGCTTGCCGTGCCCGTCGACGATCGGCAGCTTCTCGATCTTGTGCCGGCGCAGCAGGCCCAGCGCAGCTTCCGCGGACACGCCTTCTTGTGCGGTGATCAGCGGAGCCTTCGTCATCACTTCGGCGACGGCCTTGTCCTGGTCGACCTCGAAGCGCATGTCGCGGTTGGTGATGATGCCGACGAGCTGCCCGGCGGTATCCACGACGGGCAGGCCCGAGATCCGGAACCGGGCGCACATGGCGTCGACCTCGGCGAGGGTGTTGCTCGGCGAGCAGGTGACCGGATCGGTGACCATGCCGGCCTCGGACCGTTTGACGGTCTCGACCTGCGCGGCCTGCTCACTGAGCGGCAGGTTGCGGTGCAGTACGCCCATGCCGCCGGCACGGGCCATCGCGATCGCCATCCGCGACTCGGTGACGGTGTCCATGGCCGAGCTGACCAGCGGCACCCGCAGCCGGATGTTGCGCGTCAACTGGCTGGACGTATCGGCGGTGGCCGGGATGATGTCCGACGCCGCGGGCAGCAGCAGGACGTCATCGAAGGTCAGCCCGAGCATCGCGACCTTGGTCGGATCGTCACCGCCGGTCGGCACCGGAACAGAAATGGGAACGCTGCTTTCAGCGATCGACATGGGTGGGGCCTCCAGGGCAGACACAGTCGTGGATCTAAAAAGCCATCCTATCGGCCCTTACTAGGTGCGCCGAACCGCACCAGGTGACGGCTCGCCGGGGTAACGGCTGGCGCATCGCCTGGGGTGATAAGTAGGGTGGACGTGTGCGTGACCACCTGCCGCCGGGCTTGCCACCCGACCCGTTCGCCGACGATCCCATGGACCCGTCGGCTGTTCTGGATGCGCTGGAGCCGGGGCAACCCCTGGACCCGCAGGAACGCATGGCCGTCGAGGCCGATCTGGCCGATCTGGCGGTCTACGAAACCCTGTTGGCACACAAGGGCATTCGCGGCCTCGTCGTCTGTTGCGACGAATGCCAGCAGGACCACTACCACGACTGGGACATGCTGCGCGCGAACCTGCTGCAGCTTCTGGTCGACGGCACCGTCCGTCCGCACGAGCCGGCCTACGATCCCGAGCCCGATGCCTACGTGACGTGGGACTACTGCCGCGGCTACGCCGACGCGTCGCTGAACGAGGCCACCTCGGAGCACGACGGCTACCGCTGATTTTTTTCTCTTGACGTGCCGGACATCACGCCCGGCGCGTTGATCTTGCGCTGAGGGCGAAAAAAGCCGAGTGGCCAGCGCCGTCGTTACAGAGTCAACCGCTGGACCGGCGCGGCGCGAATCAGTGCTGGCCGTGTCCCGAACCCGAACCCGACGGCGCTTGCGTGGTGGTCACAACCGACCTCTCGCGCGTCGGCTCCTGCTGGGCTTCCTTGGTGGTTGGAGCGACGGTGGCCTGCACCGGCGGGTTCGTTGGTGCCGGTGTGGTCACCGAGGGCACCGTGACAGTCGGGGCGACGGTCGTGACCGTCTGCGCGGGTGCCGGGCTCTGGGTCGGTGACGGCGCAACCGTGGCCGACGCCGTGGGCGGGTTGGTGACAACGGGTTCGGTCGAGGGCAGTGTCGCGGACTGGGTGGCGGTGGCCGTCGCAGTGGGCGGCACCGTCGACGGCGCAGAGGTGGCCGTCGATGCCGAGGACGACGGCGTCGACGTGGCGGTCGGACTGCTCGATGCCGTCGACGACGCGGAACTCGACGTTTCGGTCGGGGACGTCGCACTCGTCGACGAGGACGTGGTCGTCGTCTCCGACGGCGACGTCGAGGCACTGGTCGACGTCGAAGACGTGTCGGTCGACGTTGCTGTCGTGGACGACGAGGTGGTCGTCGACGTGATGGACGTCGCGCTCGACGACGACGTGGGCTCGACCACCGGGACCGGCAACAGGGTCAGCGGCGAGGACGGCAGGACCGGCTGCGGCTCCCCCGGCGGCGGCAGCGTGGCCGCGGGGTTCTGCTCGACCACCTTGTAGGTCAAGGCATTCCACTGCTGGATCAGCTGTTGCTTGTGCTCTGGGGCGTCGACGCTCTGCACGGTCGGGCTCAGCGCCTGCAACTTGTCCTGCGCCTGCTGCCACTGGCCGTTGTCGATCAGCTGCTGCACTTGCTGCATCTCGGTCTGCGCAGCCAGCATCACCTGCTCGTCACTGACCCGTGGGGCGCCGAACATGGCGGTGTGCAGGCCGAACAGCGAGGAATTCGGTCCGGCTGTGTAGATCGCGGTGCCGAAGCCACCGAGGCACAACAGCGCGGCCGCGACCGAGCCGACGATGGTCAGCGATGTCCGAGATTCCTTGCGGTGCAACCCCTTCTGGAGGGCCGCCACAGCGTCACGGGCAGTGACGGGCGTCGTCACCGCGGGTTCGCGGATGCCGTCGCGCCAGTCGGCGAGCAGGAAGGCCAGCTCGGCTTCGGTGGAGTCCGTCGAGTACGCGTGCTCGTCGGCGGCGAGCGCGTCGAAGAATCGGTCGACGCGTCGAATCTCGTTGAGCGAGGGGTCACCGCCGCCCGGTGACCATTGTCCGGAGTCAGGCATGGCCACGCTCCGTCGAACCGATCTCGGACTTCAGCCGTGCCAGCGCCCGGTGCTGAGCGACGCGTACCGCGCCGGCGGTGCTGCCGACGGCCTCGGCGGTCTCCTCGGCGCTCATGCCGACGACGACACGCAGGATCAGGATTTCGCGCTGCTTCTCGGGCAGCACCGCCAGCAACCGGTTCATCCGGGCCGCCGCGTCGGCATCGATGGCCAACTGTTCGGGGCCCAGTTCGGTCGAGGGGCGGTCCGGTAGATCGTCGGTGGCTTCAGAGCGGTTGCGGCCGGCGGCGCGATGCGCGTCAGCAACCTTGTGAGCGGCAATGCCGTACACGAAAGCCAGGAACGGCCGTCCCTGGTCCTTGTACCGCGGCAGTGCCGTGATCACAGCTAAACACACCTCCTGAGCCACATCGTCCGCGGAAACACCCTGTCGTTCACCGACCCCGAAGCGCGCACGGCAGTACCGAACGACGATCGGGCGGATGGTTTCCAACACCTTGCGGAGCGCGTCGCGATTGCCGGCAACTGCGTCAGCAACGACAGCATCGAGACCATCTCCCGAAAATGTCATCGTGTGCGCGTTCTCCAGCGTTACGGACGAGGCGGTGCCGTGGTTGGTATGTCAGGACAACAGTAATGACTGGTGCGGGCGGCCAGACTCATCACGCCCATCGCCCGCCGCGGTCGCGTACGGTCGCGGCGGCGTCGTCGCGGATCTGCGCCAGCCCCTCCGGGCTGTGCTCGACGCTGCCGATATCACTCAACAGGCAACCCAATGCCCAGGTCAGCGGCACCAAGCCGAATTGTTGGGTATGCCCCAGAGCGGCGTCGGCGACCCGGCGGGACTCGTCGAACCGGCCCGCGCTGCACAACGCCGCCGAGTACACCACGTCGGTCTTCACGGCGTGGCGCGGCGAGCCCAGGTCACCGACGAGCTCCCGTGCGCGTTCGGCGTGCGCGACGGACTCCTCGCCACGGCCGCTGACCATAGCTAATTCGGCACTGACCCAGGCCAGCCGGACACGTTGACGCGGTACCCCGCTGTTCGCGGTGTCGATCACGGCCCGCTCGAGTAGCCGCTGCGCCACCCCGAACCGGCCGATCCCGAGGGCGTCGGCGGCCAGACCGACGAGCGCGTCGGCCCGCGCCTCGGCGGCGTCGGGCTGATGCGCGACCAACGCCCACGCCCTGCCGTCGGCGACCCGGGCCAGGCGGTGCCAACCGACCTGTCGGAGAAACGAGGCACGGGTGCTCTGCGCCAACGACAGCAACGAACCGTTCCCCCGACGCGCGACGGCGTCCAGATCAGCAAACGCGACGGCGTAGCGGCCCTGACCGCCGGCGGCGACGGCGCGCAGCCACAGCTCGTCGACCGAGTGCGCCGTCGGCAGCGGCCAACATGGCAGATCGTTGCCAAAAGCGGCGGCCCGGAGTCGGGCGGCTGGCTGGTCGGCAGAGGGCGTCGCGGTATCGGTTGCGGTCATCGAGTCAGCACGGTATCAATGGCGCACCGCCGTACAGCCCCGTTCCCTGACGCTGCGAGTTGGGCAGGTTTCGTTAATAATTAATGCTCGCCGTGTTAACAACATGTCAACGACATCCAATTCCGCCACAAATTGATCGATGTGGCGAACTGACGCGAACTGCAAAAACAGGGGCTTTCAGGCAGCGACAGACAATATCGCCACCATGTGTTTCGTTTCCAAAGCATCGCGTAGATGAACGTGATGTAAATTCTTGACCTGCACTTATGGGGTTTCGCACAGAGCGTGGCTATTGACGGAATTTGCCGAGTCCTTCTACGTTGTGTGCACGAGTTGTCATCGGCGACAAGTCCTCGGGCCATTTGCAGATCGACGCGCATCCAAAGATTTCAAATTGGAAGCGCGGGGAGGAGTTCTTTCCCAATGCCACAGCCGCAGCAGCTTCCCGGACCCAACGCCGATATGTGGGATTGGCAGATGCACGGCACGTGCCGGGGCGTCGATTCCGCGGTGTTTTTTCACCCCGATGGCGAGCGCGGCCGCGCTCGCGCTCAGCGCGAAATGCGCGCCAAAGAGATGTGCCGGGCCTGCCCGGTGATCACGCAGTGCCGGTCGCACGCATTGGCCGTCGGCGAACCGTATGGCATCTGGGGCGGGCTCAGCGAAGGCGAGCGCGAACTGTTGCTGAAACGGGGCATCCGCCGCGCGTCGTAAGTGGTCTTCGTAGACGGCCTCACTCGTGCGGGTGGGGCCGTTTGCGGTTTCACCGGGGCGCTCACTCACCCGGTCGAGGACCCAGCCGAAGCACTCGCCGACCATTTGGCTTCGATCTTGGCGTAACGCCAGATCAACAGCGACGCGACCCAGGTGACGACGAACAGCCCGACGATGATGAAGCCGAGCAGACTCAGGTCCACGCCGCCGATCCAATCCCACAAACCGCCCGTCCAGCCGAGCTGCTGAGCCAGCAGACCGAGCAGCTCGGCACCGCCGATGACGAGCGCTACCGCGATGGACAACCCGGTGATGGTGATGTTGTAGTACACCTTGCGTACCGGCCGGAGGAACGCCCACCCGTAGGCGAAGTTCATGAAGGTGCCGTCGGCGGCATCCAGCAGGCTCATGCCGGCGGCGAACAGAATCGGCAGGCACAAGATGGCGTACCAGGGCAGCCCGGCGGCCGCGCTCGTCCCCGCCAGCACCAACAGTGCTACCTCGGTCGCGGTGTCGAAACCGAGCCCGAACAGAACCCCGACCGGGAACATCTGTCGAGGCTTGGTGATCGACTTCATCAGGCCACCGAAGATCCGATTCAGCAATCCCGCCTTGCTGAGCTGGTCTTCGAGTTCAGCTTCGTCATAAGCGCCCGAACGCATTTGGCGGAACACCTTCAGGGTGCCGACGAGGATGCCGATATTGATGATCGCGATGAGCAGTAGGAAGGTGCCGGAGACTCCGGTACCGATCAGGCGTGTGTAGTGGTGCAGCGCCGAGACGTCGTTCTCGACGGCACCGATGATCGTCTTGACCCCCATCGACAGCAGCAACGCGAGTCCGAACACGACTGTGGAATGCCCCAGCGAGAAGTACAGCCCCACAGACAGTGGTCGCTGACCATCGGCCATCAGCTTGCGGGTGGTGTTGTCGATTGCCGAAATATGGTCTGCGTCAAAGGCATGCCGCAATCCGAGGGTGTACGCGGTCAAACCGATGCCCAGCCCGAGGGTCTTGTTGCCCAAGTCGAAGTGTTGTGGAGCCACGAACATCGCCAAGGTGCCCCAGCCGATGAGATGCAGCGCGGCAACCACTCCGACCATCGCCGCCAGCCGCAACCATTCCTCCCGGGTCAGTACCGCCCGGACGGCCGCGATGCGCGAACGGTTCGTGGTCATCAGCGCCGCACCAACCGCTGGTTGGTGACGCCGAGCTGGCGCAGGGTGCTGTCCCGCAGTGCGTGATGCTGTTCCGGAGTCAGCCGCCCGCACACCCGCCCCCAGTGCACTGCGACCTGATCGCCGACAGTCATATCGGGCACGGCGCTATAGCCGTTGTCCCACAAGTCAAGACGCCGCGGCAACGGCTCGGACAGCCGGAGTCCGTGTCCGTCCCACAACAGCCGGCAAGCTTCGACGTCGACGTTGTCGCCGGCGCGGGAAAGTACGGTCCCCCAGGTGATTCGGCAGTTGTCCAGCACGCTCAACGGATGTTCGTCGATGCCGCGGCCCAGCAAGCGAGACCACGGATACACCCCGAACACGTGAAAACAATGGTTGGCCGCAACCTCGCCGGCGAGATCGTCGGTCAGATGCGACCAGTACTGTCCGGCCAGCCGCCCGATTTCTGCGAGCAGCTGGCCCGCGAAGGCACCGGAATCCACTTCGGCCGCGATACCCCCTCCCAGCCAATAAGATTCGACGAGACGCAGGTCCAGTGGGTCGGCGATTCCGGTCATCCTTGAGAGGACTTCCAGGTACGGCCAGGCACCGGAGAAACCGCGAGCAGCGATCCGAACGTCATCGGCGGAAGCGTTGCGCAACGCGGCGAGCTCCGGTGGGCCGCAGTAGCCAAGGTGGTTGGGGGCATAGGCATAGCGGGCAAACATCTCGACGCCCCGGTTGTCCGGAGTTGACGGAAGGCACATGACGGCCCCCTTCCGGTCGAGTACCTATCAGGCTAGTTACGTCCGGCCACGGCCGACAATGAGAATTTTGGCTGGAGAGCGCGAACATTTCGCGACACACCTAGGCCGGAACCGCGGGTGGGCGTAGCGTGGAAAGACGTTCCGGTGCAGTCCTGCAGCGGGTGGGGCGAGCGCTGGCCCGGGCGGAGGCGCGGTGAGACCCAATGCATGAATTGTCGCTCTGCCAGGCGATCGCCGGCGTGGTCAGGCCATACGCAGCCGACAATCACATCGACGTCGTACGGGTGCAGGTCGGTGCCCTCCGGCAAGTGGTACCCGACTCGTTGACGTTCTGCTGGGACCTTATTCGCGAATACGAGTCCATGCCTGATGCCGTGCTCGAGTTGGAAATGGTTCCGGCAGAGGTGGCCTGCCGCTCGTGCGGTCGGCAGTCGCTACTCGCGTCACGCTGGTCGGTGTGCTGCCCGGCGTGCGACAGCGGCGACGTCAAGGTGATCAGAGGCAATGAGTTCCAGGTGATGTCCATGGACGTGTCCTGACATACAGCGTTTCACGAGAGGTGGCCACGATGGGTAGATTCCACCGGCACGACGACGGCACGGTCCACACCCACGAACACGGCGATCACAGTCACGACCACGGGGACCACAGTGGCTACGAGACCGGAACGCAGCGCATCGACGTGCTGGAATCGATCTTCGCCGAGAACGACGTGCGCGCAAACATCAACCGGAATGCCTTCGAGAGCAATGGCATTCGAGCACTCAATCTGATGAGCTCACCGGGATCTGGCAAGACGACCGTACTGGCCGCCTCGCTCGACGAACTCAATGGCGACGTAGCCGTCGGGGTGATCGAAGGTGACATCGCCACCGCCCTGGATGCGGAAAAGCTCGAAGGCCGCGGCGCGCAGGTCTCGCTGATCAACACCAACAATGGCTTCGGCGGCGAATGTCACCTGGACGCGCCGATGGTGAATCGTGCCCTACAAGGCCTGGCGCTCTCGGACCTTGATCTCGTCATCATCGAGAACGTCGGCAACCTGGTATGCCCGGCTGAGTTCGACGTCGGCGAGCACGCCAAGGCGATGGTCTACTCGCTCACCGAGGGCGAAGACAAGCCGCTGAAGTACCCCGTGATGTTCCGCGCGGTGGACGTGGTGTTGCTCAACAAGATCGATCTGGCGCCCTATCTCGATGCCGACCTCGAGACGTATGTGGCACACGTCCGGATGGTCAATCCGACTGCCACAATCCTGCCCGTGAGCGCCCGGACGGGCGAAGGCATGGCGGCGTGGTTCGACTGGCTACGCAAGTTCGCCGGCGCCATCCCGACGACCGCAAGTCCCGGCGAATCAGGCTGAATTACAGCAGATTTCGGCGCATTGCCAAAGTGATTCGGCGCACGGTCAGATTGACGCCGCTGGAAACTATGCAGGCGAATTCACCAGCCCAGATATCGGTTCCCTGGCAGCTTCCGGCAATCCGTTGACAACCCACTGCACCCGGAGTAGACCGAGAAACAGCGCCGCGCATCGGGCCGAACGTCGACTCCTGCGGCGGACGGGATTGAGCAGCCAGTCCCCGAAAGCTCGACGTTGGGACTCACTGCGTCCCGGAAAGAACTGCGATATGCCTACATCGGCAGCAGTCAAAGCAGAGTCGGCGTTGATCCATGTTCTTTGGATCAACGCCGGCCTGAGTTGTGATGGCGATTCCGTGGCGCTGACTGCCGCCACTCAACCCAGCATCGAGGAGATCGCGCTCGGCGCACTCCCCGGTCTACCCAAAATCGCCGTGCATTGGCCTCTCATCGACTTCGAATGCGGACCGAACGGGGGCGCAGACGACTTCCTCGAATGGTTCTTCCGCGCCGATCGGGGCGAGCTTGACCCGTTTGTACTGGTTGTCGAGGGATCGATACCCAACGAGCAATTGCACACCGAAGGCTACTGGTGCGGGTTCGGCAACAACCCCGCCACCGGACAGCCGATGACCACGAGCGAGTGGCTGGATCGATTGGCGCCCAAGGCAACCGCCGTGGTGGCTGTCGGTACCTGCGCCACCTACGGAGGCATTCACGCAATGGCCGGTAATCCCACCGGCGCGATGGGTGTGCCCGACTATCTCGGGTGGGATTGGAAGAGCAAGGCAGGCATTCCCATCGTCTGTGTGCCAGGGTGCCCGATACAGCCGGACAACCTGGCGGAGACATTGACATATCTCCTGTACATGGCAACCGACCAGGCTCCGATGATCCCGCTGGACGAAGCCCTGCGACCAACCTGGCTGTTCGGCGCGACCGTGCACGAAGGCTGTGACCGAGCCGGCTATTACGAGCAGGGCGACTTCGCCCACGAGTACGGATCACCCAAATGCATTGTCAAACTGGGCTGTTGGGGTCCGGTCGTCAAATGCAACGTACCGAAACGCGGGTGGATCAATGGCATCGGTGGCTGCCCGAATGTGGGCGGCATCTGCATCGGCTGCACCATGCCGGGATTCCCCGACAAGTTCATGCCCTTCATGGACGAACCGCCGGGCGGCAAGGTCTCCACTGCAGCGTCGGGCCTGTACGGATCCGTCATCCGCAACCTGCGCCACATCACCGGACGCACCGTCGACAAAGAACCGCGTTGGCGCCATCGCGGCACAAAGCTTGAATCGGGAGCGACCCGCACCTGGTAGGTGCGGGCCTCTCACCGCCTGCCGCCGACACGGCGAAAGGCATTGCGAGGGAGCGAAGTCCATGACCACGATCATTCCGGAACCATCACAGGTCAAACGGGACCCCGGCCAACTCGTCGAGATGGCTTGGGACCCCATCACCCGGATCGTCGGCAGTCTCGGCATCTACACAAAGATCGACTTCGAAAACCGCGAAGTCGTGGAATGCCATAGCACGTCGTCGATCTTCCGTGGCTACTCGATCTTCATGAAGGGTAAGGATCCGCGGGACGCCCATTTCATCACCAGCCGCATCTGCGGCATCTGTGGCGACAACCACGCCACCTGCTCGTGCTACTGCCAGAACATGGCCTACGGGGTCAAGCCGCCGCATCTGGGTGAATGGATCGTCAACCTGGGCGAGGCCGCGGAATACATGTTCGACCACAACATATTTCAGGAGAATCTGGTCGGCGTCGACTATTGCGAGAAGATGGTCGCCGAGACCAACCCGAGCGTCCTCGCCAAAGCCGAGAACACGCTGGCACCCCACTCCGATGCCCACGGCTACCGGACCATCGCCGACATCATGCGCACGCTCAACCCGTTCACGGGCGAGTTCTATCGCGAGGCGCTGCAGGTCAGTCGTTGGACCCGAGAGATGTTCTGCCTCATGGAAGGCCGGCACGTCCACCCGTCCACGCTGTACCCAGGTGGCGTCGGCACCGTAGCGACCATTCAACTGATGACCGACTACATGACTCGGCTGATGCGCTATGTCGAGTTCATGAAGAAGGTCGTGCCGATGCACGACGACCTGTTCGATTTCTTCTACGAAGCCATCCCCGGCTACGAACAGGTCGGGCTACGGCGTACCTTGCTGGGCTGCTGGGGTTCCTTCCAGGATCCCGAGGTCTGCAACTTCGCTTACCGCGACATGGAGCGCTGGGGTGATGCGATGTTCGTGACGCCCGGTGTGGTGGTGGACGGAAAACTGGTGACGCACTCACTGGTCGACATCAACCTGGGCATCCGAATTCTTTTGGGCAGTTCGTACTACGACGACTGGACCGACCAGGAGACGTTCGTGAAGAACGATCCGCTCGGCAACCCCGTCGATCGCCGGCACCCGTGGAATCAGCACACGAACCCGCATCCGCAGAAGCGGGACATGGACGACAAGTACAGCTGGGTGATGTCGCCGCGCTGGTTCGACGGTAAGGACCATCTGGCCCTGGACACCGGAGGCGGGCCGCTGGCCCGGCTGTGGTCCACCGCGCTGGCCGGGCTGGTCGACATCGGCTATGTGAAGTCGACCGGGCACAGTGTGCAGATCAACCTGCCCAAGACCATCCTCAAGGGACCCGTCGAGCTGGAGTGGAAGATCCCGCAGCACGGCAGCAACACCATCGAACGCAACCGTGCCCGCACCTACTTCCAGGCCTACGCGGCCGCGTGCGCACTGCATTTCGCGGAGAAGGCGCTGGCCGAGATCCGCGCCGGACGCACGAAGACGTGGGAGAAGTTCACAGTGCCCGACGAAGCGATCGGCTGCGGTTTCACCGAAGCCGTCCGCGGCGTGCTCAGCCACCACATGGTGATCCGGGACGGCAAGATCGCCAATTACCACCCGTATCCCCCGACGCCATGGAACGCCAACCCCCGGGACAGCTACGGCACTCCAGGCCCGTACGAGGATGCGGTGCAAGGCCAGCCGATCTTCGAGGAGAACGACCGGGAACACTTCAAAGGCATCGACATCATGCGAACGGTGCGAAGTTTCGATCCGTGCCTGCCCTGCGGGGTGCACATGTACCTGGGTGACGGAAAAACCTTGGAACGCCTGCACTCCCCGACGCAATCCGTGACCGGAGACTAGCCCGTGGGCGCGCCGGACGACGCACACTGGCGCACGGCGGGCGACCGGATACAGACACTGCTCGACGCCAGTTCGGCGGCCGGGCCGGTGGCGCGTGAGCGCGCCGAATTGTTGGTCGGCGAAGTGACCGATCTCTACGGTGCTGCGCTGCAACGGATCATGAGGCTGCTCGCCGACCACCCGGCGCTCACCGAGCAGTTGACCACCGACGACCTGATCGCCAGTCTGCTGCTGGTACACGGTCTGCATCCACATGACGCCAGGCGACGCATCGAGGATGCGCTGGACAAGGTCCGGCCTTACCTCGGTTCGCACGGCGGCGACGTCGCCGTGCTCAGTGTTGCCGACGGTCCCGACGGCGCCGCCGTCCGATTGCAGTTCGCGGGCAGTTGCAAGAGCTGCCCGTCATCGGCGGTGACGCTCGAACTCACCGTCGAGGACACCATCCGCGCGGCCGCGCCGGAAGTCGGCACGATCGAGGTGGTCGCAGCCGAACCCCAAACCGGGGTGATCCCCGTGGATTCACTGCTGAGTCGGGTTCATCGGGATGGCCGCGCCGCGTCGGCGTGGCATCCGGTGCCCGAGCTCACCGACCTGAAACATGCTGAGGTCGGCGGGTTCCTGGTGGCAAGCGAGACGCTGCTGGCATGCCGGCTCGGCGAGAAGGTGTTCGTCTACCGCGACCGATGCGGGCGTTGCGGGGACTCCCTGGCCGGTAGCGCGCTGCACCGCCGCGTCGGATCGACCGACCCGGTGCTGCGCTGTCCCCGATGCCACGCCCATTTCGATGTCGTGCACGCAGGCACCTGCGTCGACGACAATGCCACGGCCGCCGAACATCTCGAGCCGCTACCGGTGCTGGTACGCGACGGCGTGCTGTGCATCGCGATGGCAGCCACCCCGACCGCGGCCGGTGTGCCATGACGGGCGCCTACGACGTGCTGGCACGCATCCGCGCCGGCCGGGATACGCCCGCGGTGACCGGCGAGCGGTGCGAGATGTGCTCGGAGCCGATCGTCTCCGAACACCAGCACGTCGTGAATATCGAAGGCCGACAACTGATGTGCGTCTGCCGGGGCTGCTACCTGTTGTTCACCGACGTCGATGCCGCGCTGCGCTATCGTGCCGTGCCTGATCGATACCTCACCTTCCCCGATTTCGCGCTGGGCCGCCGCGAATGGGAGCTACTGCAGATCCCCGTCGGGCTGGCGTTCTTCTTCCGCAACTCGGCCCTCGACCGCACGGTCGCCTTCTACCCCGGGCCGGCCGGCGCGACGGAATCCGAACTGGACCTTGGCATGTGGGCCGATATCCGCGACGCGGACCCGCGCGTCGACCTGCTTGCCGCGGACACCGAGGCACTGATCATGCGGGTGCCGGACGCTCCGCTCCCCCTCGAATGCCACCTGGTCCCAATCGATGCCTGTTACGAGTTCGTCGGCCGCCTCCGAATGCTGTGGCACGGGTTCGACGGCGGGCAGCAGGCCCACGAGTTCGTCGACAACTACTTCAGAGCCATTGCCGAACGCAGCAAGGTGGTGGCGCCGTGACCGAGGTGACCTTCGCCGTCGTCGACGTCTTCCCCGAGCCCTACGCAGTGACTCCCGTGCTGACCGCACGGGTGGGGATCGCGGCGCTCGGCGATGAGCCGGTGCACGCCATCGCGCTACGCGCCCAGGTCCGTATCGAACCGTTGCGCCGGGGTTACACCGACCAAGAGGCGGCAGCACTGTTGGACCTGTTCGGCACCCGCGACCGCTGGGCCACCACCCAGCACACCTTCCTGTGGCAGCACACCGGCGTCATGGTGCAGGGCTTCACCGGCACCACCCAGGTCGACCTCCCACTCGAATGCACCTACGACATCGAGGTCACGGCGGCCAAGTACTTCCATGCGCTGGACGACGGCAACATACCCCTCCAATTCCTTTTCAGTGGAACGATTTTCACCAAGGGACAACACGGTTTCGCCGTCACACCCGTGCCCTGGGACCGAGAGGACCACTACGCCATGCCCGTATCGGTGTGGCGGGACCTCATCGACCAGCACTATCCACACACCGGCTGGATCAGGCTGCACCACGACACCATCGACGCGCTGGCCGACTACAAGGCTCGACACGCGCTGCTCGGTCTCGACGACACGGTCACGGCACTGCTGGACGCCCAAGCCGCACAGGACCTCCGATGACTGCCGCATGGGAGCGGGCCCGGGCCGTCGCCGATGCGGTGCTCTATGAGGGCTATCTGCTCTACCCCTACCGGGCCACCTCCGGAAAGAACCAGTCGCGCTGGCAATTCGGCGTGCTCGGCCCGCCGCAAGCGGCTGAGCGCGGGCTCGGCGAGGACGACGTCCTCTCGGCCCAACTCCTCGTGAGCCCGGGACGCGACACGGCCCTGACCATCGTGGTCCGGTTCCTGCAGCTGCAACGCCGTGCGGTCGAACAGGACAATGGCGGCCAGTTCGAACCGGTCGACGAACTGACCGTGGCCGACCAAACCTGGCTCAGCTGGGATGAAGCCGTCGAATGCGAGCTGTCGTTCGGACCGTTGACCGAAGCAGTACTCGCCACGCCGCAGAGGCTGCCGGTCGTCGTTGCGGGCGGCAGCGAGGTCGAGCCCATTGACGGTGGCAGATTGGTCCGGACCCGCGCCGAGTTGCGCGCCGAGTTGACGGTGCGGTCCGAGGCCGACGACGGACTGTTGCGCGTCACCCTCGAGGTACGCAATGTCGTTGAGCCGGCGACGGATAGAGGCACGGCGATCGCGCGATCCCTGATCGGCACCCACCTGATCGCCGAGGTCGCCGGCGGTGAATTCGTCTCACTGCTGGAACCGCCGGAATCGGCCGCCGGCGCCGTCGGCCGCTGCCAGCGGCACCGCTGTTTCCCCGTGCTGGCCGGTCCGCCCGGCACCGCCACCTTGATGCTGGTGTCTCCGATCATCCTGTACGACCATCCGGAGATTGCCGAGCAGAGCGAGGGCGCCCTGTTCGACTCGACCGAGATCGACGAGATCCTGACTCTGCGCGTGATGACGATGACCGACCAGGAGAAGCAACAGGCCCGGGCCACCGACCCGCGCGCAGCGGAGATCATCGATCGCTGTGATGCGATGTCGCCGGAGGCATTGCTCAATCTGCATGGGGTACTGCGTAATCCACACGCCGGTGCCGAAACCCGATCTCTGATACCCGAGGTTCCCGCGGGGATTGACTGGTGGGATCCGCTGGCGGACAACGCCGTCGCCCCAACCCTTGACGCGGTGTTGGTGAACGGGGTGCGAGTCAGTCGAGACAGCCGGGTCCGGCTGCACCCCTCCCGACGCGCCGACGCGCAGGATCTCTTCTACGCCGACAAGATCGCGCGAGTCACCTGCGTGCACGAAACAGTCGACGGCGACCAGCAGATCGGCGTCGTCCTCGAGGACGACCCGGCCGCCGAGATGCACGACTGGTACGGCCGATATCTGTACTTCGCACCTGACGAAGTCGAACCACTGAGTGAAAGGACATCACCATGGAAGTAGTGGGTTGGATCGCCGTGATCGTGGTCGCGGCGGCAGTGGTAGGCGCCGGGGTCGTCGGCGTCCGCTCCATCCCGGATGCGCGTCGGTACCTGCGCATGCGGCGGATGTAACGGAGGCGATGCCACGCAACGGATCCTGGTAGCCGGAATCGGCAACATCTTCCTCGGCGACGACGGCTTCGGCCCCGAGGTGCTCCGGCACGTCGGCCCCACGGCACCGGGCGTGCAGGTGACGGACTACGGAATCAGGGGTATGCACCTCGCCTACGACCTGCTCGGTGAGTGGGACGCGCTGGTGCTGGTCGACGCGATCCCGTGCCGGGACGCGCCGGGGACGGTGCACGTATTCGAGGCCGATCACCAATCGCTCACGGCGGCAGTCGGTCTGGACGCACACGCCATGGACCCTGGGACCGTGTTCGCCAGTCTCAACGCACTCGGCGGAGCCGCTCCCCACACCGTGGTGGTGGGGTGCGAAGTGGCCGACGTCGAGGATCGGATGGGCCTTTCCGATGCGGTGGCAGCCGCTGTCCCGGCAGCGATCCACGCCGTCGAAAGCGTTGTCGCAGAACTACTCAGCCGCACACCGGCTCGGGAGGGCTGAGCGATGTGCCTGGGTATACCGGGGCAGGTCATCCGGATGCTGGACGGCTACGGCGACCAGCTCGCACTCGTCGACGTCGCCGGCGAACCACGCAAAGTGAACGTCGGGATGTTGCCAGACGAGACCTTCGACGCCGGCGACTGGGTAATCATCCACATGGGGTTCGCGCTCGAAAAGACCGACGCGGTAGGAGCCGCGGCGGCGCTCGACGGTTTGAAGTTGATGGGCAACAGCGACGGAGCGGGGCCATGACGCGCCGACGACTGCGCATCTGCGCGCACGGCGTCGTCCAGGGCGTCGGCTTCCGGCCGTTCGTCTATACCAGTGCCGCGGCCCTCGGGCTGAGCGGTTCGGTGCGCAATGACAGTTCCGGGGCCGTCATCGAGGTCGAAGGTGACACCAGCGCGATCGCAGAGTTCCTCGATCGGCTGGAGCACCACCCACCTCCACTTGCCGTCGTCGAATCTGTTCAGACACAGGATGTTCCGGTTCGTGGAGGCACCGGATTCGCGATCACCGACACGTCTCACTCGGCCGGCGGTCGTACCCTGGCCTCCCCCGATGTCGCGATGTGCAACGACTGTGCAGCCGAGCAGCGCGATCCGGCGAACCGGCGGTACCGACACCCCTTCGTCAATTGCACGAACTGCGGGCCCCGTTTCACCATCATCGCGTCGCTGCCCTATGACCGGGCCGCCACCACCATGGCGGATTTCCCGATGTGCCCCGACTGCGCGCGCGAATACGCTGACCCGGCCAACCGTCGCTTCCATGCACAGCCCGTCTGTTGCCCGCAATGTGGGCCGACACTAACCTTCCGAGATCACAACGGCGCGACGGTCGACGGCGAAGAAGGCCTACTCAAGGCACGGAAACTGTTGCGCGACGGCGGAATCCTCGCCGTCAAAGGCATCGGCGGCTACCACCTGGCCTGCGATGCCGGCAACGCAGCAGCTGTGCAAACGCTGCGCCGGCGCAAGCGCCGCGGTGACAAACCGTTCGCGGTGATGGTTCCCGACCTGGCGACAGCGCGCGACATTGCCGAAGTGGACGATTCTGCAGCGCAGCTGCTTTCGGGCATCCAACGCCCGATAGTGTTGCTGACCGGACGAACATCTACAGCGGTAACCGATCTCGTCGCACCGCACAACCCCGACATCGGCATCATGCTGGCATACACCCCACTGCACGCCCTGCTGTTCGGGCTGCCGGGCGATGCACCGGGTCCGCCGGTCCTGGTGATGACATCGGGAAACCTTGGCGGTGAACCGATCTGCTTCACCGACGCCGATGCCACGAACCGCCTTGACCGGCTCACCGACGCCTGGCTGCTGCACAATCGGGCGATCCTGGTGCCGTGCGACGACTCTGTCGTCCGGATGGTGGACCAGTGCGAGATGCCCATCCGGAGATCTCGCGGCTACGCACCGCTTCCGGTCGCGCTACCGGTACCCGTCGCACCCACCTTGGCGGTCGGCGCCGACCTGAAGAACACGCTGGCCGTTGCCGAGGGCAAGTACGCGTGGCTGAGTCAGCACATCGGCGACATGGACGACCTGGCCACCCTGTCCGCATTCGACGCGGCCGAGCGGCACCTGCGGGAACTGACGGGAGTGGACCCCGCGAATCTTGTCGCCGACGCACACCCCGGTTACCGCTCCACCGCCTGGGCGCGCCGCAATGCCGACGGGCGACCGGTCCGGACGGTGCAACACCACCACGCCCACATCGCCGCCGTCATGGCCGAACACGGCCTGGACGGCAACAGTCACGTTCTCGGATTCGCCTTTGACGGAACCGGTTACGGTCCAGATGGCGCCATCTGGGGTGGCGAGGTGTTGGTCGCCGACTACAAGGGCTACCGGCGGGTGGCTCAGCTGCGATACGTCCCGCTGGCCGGTGGGGACGTCAGCGTGGAACGCCCGTACCGCATGGCGCTCGCACACCTGTGGGCCGCCGGTCTGCCCTGGAGCGCCGACCTGACGCCCGTGCGGGCCTGCCCCGACGATGAACGTGGGGTCCTGGCGCACCAGTTACAAACCGGGCTCGGGTGCGTCCCGACCTCCAGCATGGGCCGGCTGTTCGATGCGGTGGCCGCCCTGGCCGGGGTACGGCAGATCGCCGACTACGAAGCACAAGCCGCCATCGAGTTGGAGGGTCTATCACGCGGGATGAATTGCGGCACAGCCACATACAAATTCGATATCAAGGCCGGCGAGCCGGTACTCGTCGACCCCGCGCCAGTGCTCCGCGCTGTCATCGCCGACCAGCGCGCCGCCGTTCGGCCCGGCGTGATCGGGGCACGGTTTCACCGGGCGGTGGCGGACGTCGTCGTACGGCTCGCCGAACTCGAGTCCAAGGCGGCAGGCGTACGGGTCATCGCGTTGTCCGGCGGCGTGTTCCAGAACGCCCTGCTGCTGCAGCTGACGCTGAGCGGCCTGCACACCAGAGGGTTTGAAGTGATCACCCACCGCCATGTCCCACCCAACGACGGCGGTATCGCGCTCGGCCAACTACTGGTGGGCAATCCGAACTGAGAAGAGGAGCACTCCTATGTGTCTGGCAGTTCCAGGGAAAATCCTGAGCCTGGCCGAGCGCGACGGCACGCTGATGTCACTCGTCGACTTCGGAGGTATCCAGAAAGACGTTTGCCTGCAGTACATCCCGGACGCGGCAGTCGGCGAATACGTCGTCGTTCACGTGGGATTCGCCATCCAGCGGCTCGACGAAGAATCGGCCATCAAGACTTTGACCGAGTTCGAGCACCTCGGCGTGCTCAATGAGGAATTCGGGGACGGGTTCGCGATCGCGGCACGACAAGCCGGCCTGACCGCACCGACAGACAGTGCGACAACCGAGGTGACACCATGAAGTATCTGGATGAGTTCAGCAATCCCGAGCTGGCCGGCAAGCTCGTCGACCAGATTCGGGCGGCCACCAGCAGACGCTGGGCGATCATGGAAGTGTGTGGCGGCCAGACACATTCGATCATCCGGCACGGTATCGACCAGCTGCTGCCCGACGAGATCGAGATGATCCACGGACCTGGTTGCCCGGTGTGCGTGACGCCGTTGGAGATGATCGACAAAGCCCTCGAGATCGCGTGCCGCCCTGAAGTGATCTTCTGCTCGTTCGGCGACATGCTGCGGGTGCCGGGCAGTTCGAAGGACCTGTTCCGGGTGAAGAGCGAAGGCGGCGACGTCCGGGTGGTGTACTCACCGCTGGATGCGTTGACTATCGCACGGGAGAACCCGGATCGGCAGGTGGTGTTCTTCGGTATCGGGTTCGAAACCACCGCGCCCGCCAACGCCATGACGGTATACCAAGCCAAACGTCTTGGTATCAAGAATTTTTCACTACTGGTGTCACACGTGCTGGTACCGCCGGCGATCGCGGCGATCATGGAGTCGCCCACGTGTCGGGTACAGGCGTTCCTCGCTGCCGGGCACGTGTGCACCGTGATGGGAACCGATGAATATCCGGCGCTGACCGAAAAGTACCGAATCCCCATCGTGGTCACCGGCTTCGAACCGCTGGACATCCTCGAAGGTATCCGGCGCACGGTGATTCAGCTGGAGGCCGGTCGACATGAGTTGGAGAACGCGTACCCGAGAGCCGTTCAGGCGCAGGGCAACACCGCGGCCAAGGCGATGCTGGAGGACGTCTTCGAGGTAGGCGACCGCGCGTGGCGCGGTATCGGCATGATCCCGAACAGCGGATGGCGCCTCTCGCCCGCCTACCGCGATTTCGATGCGGAATATCGGTTCTCGGTCACCGGAATTCACACCGCCGAGTCCGTCGTATGCCGTTCGGGCGAAGTCCTGCAGGGCTTCATCAAGCCGCACGAGTGCGCCGCGTTCGGCAAGGAATGCACACCGCGTAACCCGTTGGGCGCGACCATGGTCTCATCGGAGGGCGCGTGCGCCGCCTACTACCTCTACCGGCGACTCGAGGTGACACATGCCTGAGATCGACATCGAGTCGTGGGTCTGCCCGACTCCCCTGCGCGACGCGCCGAACATCGTGATGGGACACGGTGGCGGCGGGGCGATGTCTGCCGAACTGATCGAGCATCTGTTCCTGCCGGCCTTCGGTCCGGCAGCCGAAGCCGCTATGGCCGACTCGGCCGTCATCGAGGTCGGTGGTGCACGGCTGGCGTTCTCCACCGACTCGTTCGTGGTCAAACCGTTGACGTTCCCCGGTGGCAGCATCGGCGACCTCGCGGTCAACGGGACCATCAACGACCTCGCGATGGCGGGTGCGCAACCACTGGCCATGTCGACGGCGTTCATCCTCGAGGAGGGCACCGCGTTGCAGGACATCGCGCATGTGGCGCAGGCCGTCGGCACGGCCGCACTCGCGGCTGGAGTCAAGTTGGTGACCGGCGACACCAAGGTGGTCGATTCCGGCCACGGCGACGGCGTGTTCATCAACACCGCGGGGATCGGCATCGTCGATCCGCGTGTCGATATCCGCCCGCAGCGGGCCACCCCCGGTGACGTGGTGATCGTCAGCGGCGACATCGGTGTACACGGCATCGCGGTGATGAGCTGTCGCGAAGGGCTGACCTTCGCGACCACGGTGGCCAGCGATACCGCGCCCCTGCACGGCCTCGTGGCCGCCATGATCGAGACCGGCGTCGACCTGCACGTGCTGCGGGATCCCACGCGCGGCGGCGTGGCCGCCACACTCAACGAGATCGCGAAGGCGGCGCAGGTCGGGATGGCCCTGGACGAGCGCAGCTTCCCGATCCCGGCCGAGGTCCGGGACGCGTGCGGGCTCCTCGGCCTGGACCCGTTGCAGGTGGCCAATGAGGGCAAGCTGTTGGCCCTCGTGCCCGCGGACGGCGCCGAGCGCGTGCTGGCCGCGATGCGCAATCACCCGCTCGGCGCCCGCGCCGCGGTGATCGGTCGGTGTGTCGCCGAACATCCGGGCATGGTGGTCGCGCGAACGGCGCTCGGTGGCACCCGTGTGGTCGACCTGCCCATCGGCGAGCAACTCCCCCGAATCTGCTGACCGCCGGCAAGCCGGTGGTCAGTCCGGCTCACCGTATTCGTCGAACCAATAGGCCAGTTTCCCGCGGCGGCTCACTGCGCGCAGTCTGCGCTCGGTGGCCTCGCGGGTGGTGCTGGTGCTGACGATCAGCAGTTCATCACCGGCTTCCAGGCGGGTGTCGGGCTGCGGCACAAACGTATTGCCCTTGCGGATGATCAACGTGATCACGCTCGGATCGGGCAGCCGCAGCTCCAGCACCGTCACGTTGTGCAGCCGCGACTGCGGCAGCACCGTGAGGGTCAGCAGCTCCGCGTCCAGCACGTCCAGTGGCGCCGCTTCCACCTGAATCTCGCGGGTGACGTCGCGGCGAATCAGTCCGAGCCGGTGCGCGACCGGCTTCAGGCTCGGGCCCTGCACCAGGGTGAACACCACCACCAGCACGAACACGACGTTCAGCAGCCGCTGACTGTCGGGCACCCCGGTGACGATCGGATAGGTGGCCAGCACGATCGGCACCGCGCCGCGCAATCCAGCCCAGGACAGAAACACCTGCTCGCGCCAGGGCACCCGGAAGCCGATCAGCGACAGCACCACCGACAACGGCCGGGCCAACAGCAACAGCACCAGGCCGATGACGACAGCCGGCAGCAGGTCGTCGCCGAGTTGACTGGGCGTGACCAGCAGCCCGAGCAGCACGAACAGCCCGATCTGCGCCAACCAACCGAGTCCCTCGGCGAACGACCGGGTGGCCGCGCGGTGCGGCAGCCCGGAGTTCGCCAGCACCAGACCGGTCAGGTAGGCGGCGAGGAACCCGCTGGCGTGCGTCACCCCACAGGCCGCGAAGGCCACCGTGCCCAGGCCGAACGTCGCGAGGGGGTACAGACCCGACGCCGGTAGCGCGATGCGGCGCAGAGTGACGGCGCCGAGGTAGCCGCACAGCACGCCGATCGCCGCGCCGACCGCCAGCTCGTAGACCAGGTCGACCAGGCCGTGCCCCGGATCGAAGGCCAGCGGAACCACGCTGAACATCAGGACCAGGATGACGGCTGGGGCGTCGTTCAGGCCGGACTCGGCCTCCAGGAGACCTGCCAGCCGCCGGGGCAACGGCAGCACCCGTAGGACGGAGAACACCGCCGCGGCGTCGGTGGACGAGACGATGGCGCCGAGGAGCAGCGCCAGTTGCCAGTCCATGCCCAACAGCAGATGAGCGCCCGCCGCGGTGACGGCAGTACTGACGGCCACGCCGAGGGTGGCCATCACCGCGGCCGGCGCCAGGCTCTTGCGGACGTCGCTGAACTTGGTGGTGAGACCACCCTCGATGAGGATGATGGCCAGCGCCGCGGTGCCCAGGTCCCGGACCAGGGCGACATCGTCGAACCGCAGGCCGATGCCGTCTTCGCCGACCAGCACGCCGAGGCCGAGGAACAGCAGCAGACTGGGCAGGCCGACGCGGGTGGCGAGCCGCGTGGCCACGATGCTGGCCAGTAGCACCAGCGCACCGATGAGCAGCACCTTGTTCAGCTGCTCCAGCGTCATCCACGTCCTCATTCCGATCGGCGGCCGAAGCAAATGTATCTGGGAACCTGCTGCGGGCTGCGGTAGGCGACAATGACTGCGTGAGCACCCGGGGCATGCGAGTCGCGATCGCCGGCGCCGGCGCGGTGGGCCGGTCGGTGGCGCAGGAACTCGTCGCCAACGGTCACAAGGTCCTGCTGATCGAGCGCGACATCAACAAGTACGAGCCGCCGACGGTCCCCGAGGCCGACTGGCTGTGGGCCGACGCCTGCGAAGTGGCCTCACTCGAGGAATGCGGCATCCAGACGTGCGACGTGGTGATCGCCGCGACGGGCGACGACAAAGCGAACCTCGCGATGGCGCTGTTGGCGAAAACCGAGTTCGGGGTGCCGCGGGTGGTCGCGCGCGTGAACAACGTGGCCAACGAGTGGTTGTTCACCGACGACTGGGGTGTCGACGTCGCGGTGTCGACACCGCACGCGATGGCCGCCGGGGTCGAGGGCGCCATCGATGTCGGTCACCTGGTGCGGCTGATGGGGCTACGTCAGGGGCACGCGAACCTGACGAAGTTCACGCTGCCACCGGACAGCCCGTTGATCGGACGCACCATCAGGGACCTGACCCTGCCGCCGAACACGCTGTTGGTGACGGTGCAGCGCGGCAGCCGGATCATCGTGCCCAAGTCCGGGGACAGCTTCGAGGACGGCGACGAATTGCTTTTCGTCGCAGACGAATCCGTCGACGGCGACATCCGCGACCTCATCCACGGCAGTTAGAGCGCGTAGCAGTACCTGCTGGTCGGCACCGAGTCGAGATTGGTGTGGGCGCCGAAGCGCATCACGCTCTCGACCATGAGAGTCATACGGCGCTGCAGTTCCGCATCGTCGCCCCCGCTGCCGTAGAACGCGTGCACGTCGGTCATGGCCGCCATGTGGAACAGCTCCTCGACGACGGCGTCGACCCGCTCGGTGCCGTGCACTGTGCGCAGGACCCGGTTCTGTACGTAGCCGAAGGTGTCCTGGGTGTCGATGGCGACGCTGGTGTGTTGCCCCTGCCAGATCTGGAGCCAGTCGGCCGGATCGAGATCCGCCGGGATCCGCAGGAAGCCGATCTGCGCCAATGCCGTTGTCCGAATACCGTTTTCCACGTCGGGCGGCACCAGCCGCACCGTCTCCTCGACTTCCCAGCCGGCACTGCGCGCAGAGATCGCGGCCAGCAGGTCGGAAATGGGGTCCGGATCGACGCCGGCGTCGGTCCACACACTGACCACCGCCGGCACCGGGTTGTCGAAGGTGGTGATGCGCAACATCGCCGCCTCGACGTCGGCGTCGTCGACGTTGATCTGCAACCGGCCCACCCCCGCGGCCCGCAGCAGTACATGTAGTTGGGTCGACTGCAGGGCGGTGTCCAAACCGGCGCCCCACAAGGCGTAGATCAGCTTCACGACGTCAGCCGTGCTTCGCAGCCATGGGCGCGGACTGCATGACGCCACCGGCCTTCAGCCACTCACCTACGACGCGCGGCGCGTCGCGCACGGGGTTGTAGACGTCCTCCTCCGAGGAGAACAGGTTGTCCCCGGCGTAGACGAGGCGGGTGATGTTGGGGAAGCCGAACACCTTGCCCGGCTCGGTGGGATGGTCCAGGGCATTGATGATCTCGGTGACGATCGCGCCGTTCTCCTCGTCGATCGCGACCCAGGTGTGCGGGAATCGCATGTGCGGGAACGGCTTCATCACGCCGATGATCCATTCGCGGACCGCCTCGCGGCCGTGCATCTCGCCGTAGGCGTGCTCGATGTAGTGCACGTCCTCGGTGAACAGATCGGCGAACGGGCCCCAGTCCCCTGTGTTCGAACAGACCTCGACGACCTTGGTGTAGTGATCGAGCGCGGCCATCAGCTCGTCCCTGGTGAAGCGTGGCATGTGTAAACCTCCAAGAAGACTAGAATCAATTTCAGTTTTGGGACTCTACCCAACATCTAGAATTCGTTCCAGACCCAAAAAGGAGCTGCACCGTGGCAAGAATCGCCGAACCGCGCCCGGCCGCCGAGCCCAGCTCGGCCGTGCAGCAGCAGCGTCGTGCCGCGATCCTGCAGGCCACCGCAGCCCTGGCGGCACAGAAGCCGGCCGACCAGGTCCAGATGAACGAGGTCGCACGCGCGGCCGGGGTCGCGCTGGGCACCCTGTACCGCTACTTCCCCTCCAAGACCCACCTGTTCGTCGGCCTCATGGCCGACCGGGTGGACCGGATGCAGGACGGCATCCGTCGCCGGAAGGTGCCGGCCGGAACCGCCGCCGATCGCGCCTTCGACGTCCTGTCGCGCGCCACCCGCCCGATGCTGCGTCAGCCGCACCTGACCGCCGCAATGCTCAACTCGCTGAACACCGCCGATGCGACGGCCGTGGTCGAGGTGGGGCATATCGACCGCCAGGTCCGCAGCATGTTGCTGACCATCTGCGGGGTGGATGATCCGGGGCCACAAGATGTTTCGTTGATGCGGCTGGTTCAGCACACCTGGCACGGCATCCTGCAGTCCAGCCTCAACGGACGAATCTCAGCCGACGAGACGGAGGACGAAATTCAGCTGGCCTGCCGACTGATCCTGGCACCGTTGTCCGATGTCCCCGGTTAGCCTGGTCGGCATGACAACACCATCGCCCGAAGGCACCGTCACCGTGGCCGAGAGCGGCGCGGGGACCTACACCCAGGAGATCATCGCCGGCGGGCACCGGTTGATCGCCGACGAGCCCCGCCCGTTCGGCGACGACGCGGGACCGTCACCCTATGACCTGCTGCTGTCGGCCCTGGGTGCGTGTACCTCGATGACGGTGCGGATGTATGCCAACAAGAAGGACTGGCCGCTGGAGCAGGTGCGAGTGTCATTGCGGCACGCGAAGATTCATGCGAAGGACTGTGCCGACTGCGAAACCGAGCAGGGCATGATCGACCACATGGACCGCGAGATCGAACTGATCGGCGACCTCGACGCTGACCAGCGGGAGAAGTTGCTGTCCATCGCCGAACGCTGCCCCGTGCACCGGACACTCACGTCCACGGTGCACGTCTCCACGACGTTGCGGCCGGCCTAACTCGCGGCCTGCGCGATGATGTCGTCGACTTCCGTTGCGCGGACAGCCATCTCGGCGTGGGCCTTGTCGAGCGCGTCGGCCTGATCCTCGTCGGCCTTCATCATCCCCTCGATGTCGAAGCCGGCCATGTCCAGCACGCCCATGTCCGCGAACGCCTTCTGCACCTTGGGGCCCCACAGCCCAATGTCCTTGACGATCGGCACGATTCGGCTGAACAGGTGCGAACGGAACTGGCTCAGCATGGGCGCCGTCTCGACCCAGTCGACACAGGCTTGGACGTCGAGGCCGAGCGCGTCGTACACTTCGTCGCCGCGAAGCCGGTCACGCATGAGGTAACAGGCCTCCACGACGAACTCTTCGCGCTCGTTCCGCTCGGCGTCACTGATCTGGGAGTAGTAGTCCTTCAACGAGATTCGGCCGAAGGCGACGTGCCGGGCCTCGTCCTGCATGACGTAGGCCAGGACCTGCTTGGCCAGCGAATTGGGCGCCGCCAGGTCGCGCTGCACCCCGAACGCGGCGAGCGCGAGGCCTTCGATGAGCACCTGCATGCCGAGATAGGGCATGTCCCAGCGTGAGTCGCGCAGGGTGTCCTCGAGCAGCACGGACAGGTTCTTGTTGACCGGGTAGACGACGCCGACTTTCTCCTGCAGGAAGCGCGAGAACGTCTCGACGTGGCGGGCCTCGTCCATGGTCTGGGTGGCCGCGTAGAACTTCGCATCCAGGTCCGGCACCACCTCGACGATCTTCGCCGCGCACACCATCGCGCCCTGCTCGCCGTGCAGGAACTGGGAGAACTGCCAGGCCTGCGAGTGCTGGCGCATCTCGGCGCGCCGCTTCTCGTCGGCCGACTCCCACATCGGGCTGCCGAACAGTGGATGGAACTCGTCGGGCAGGCCGATCGGGTTCATTGGGTCGACGTCCTGCGACCAGTCGATACGCGACTGGGCGTCCCACTGCTTGTCCTTGCCCTTTTGGTACAGGGACAGTAGGCGCGCGCGGCCGTCGTCATATTCCCAGGTGAAGCGTGCATCGCCGCCGCTCGGCACGTCCCAGGAGTAGGGCGTGGGCACCTGCGTGTACTTGTCCTTCGTGGTCACGAACGGCCGCCTCTCTGCCCCCGATGTGTCCAGATAGAAATATGGCTCACATCACAGTGCGCCGAGGACGGCCAACCCGTCAACTACTTGGTTGGGCGTTTCTCGATGAAAGCCAGCACGCCCTCGAGTGCGCTCGGGTCCATCATGTTGCAGGCCATCGTCGTTCCGGCGTCCGCATAGGCGGCTTCGATCCCGACCTCGATCTGGCGGTAGAACAACGCCTTTCCCATCGCGACCGCGACGGCCGGTTTGGCGACAATGCTCGCGACGATGGCCTCGACCTCATCGTCGAGCGCGTCCGGGTCCGCCACCCGGTTGACCAACCCCAACACCTTGGCCTCCTGCGCGGAGATGAACTCGCCGGTCACGAGCATCTCGAACGCGGCCTTCTGCGGAATGTTGCGCGACAGCGCGACTCCCGGTGTCGCACAGAACAATCCGACGTTGATGCCGCTGACCGCGAAGCACGCGTCGTGGCTCGCCACCGCGAGATCGCACATGGCGACGAGCTGACAACCGGCAGCGGTCGCCAGACCATGCACCCGTGCGATCACCGGCACCGGCAACCGCTGGATCGCGAGCATCACCTCGGTGCACTGTGCGAACAGATCCTGGTAGTACTCCAGCGACGGCTCCGCGCGCATCTCCTTGAGGTCGTGCCCGGCGCAGAACGCCCTGCCGGATGCTGCCAGCACGACGGCCCGCACCGTCCCGTCGTTGGCGAGAGCGGCGAAGGCCTCCCCCAACTCCGTGAGCATCGCCTCGGACAGCGCGTTGAAGGCCTGCGGACGGTTCAACGTCAGCGTGACGACGCCACGGTCGTCGCGGTCGCGCCGCAGCAGCGGTTCGGTCATCGTCGGACGCTAACACTGATTTTCGACCCCAGCCGGCTCGTCCGTCTATCAGCGGGCGCCCTCGAGAAAGTACGTCGTCATGGGCCCTTTCCCCTTGACGTCGACCACCTGCGGGTCGCTGAATTCGTAGCGGTGCGCAAGGAGCCCGTGAGTGGATTCGGACACCTGGATCTGGTGCGGGCGGCCACTCGATTCCATGCGGCTCGCCGTGTTCACAGTGTCGCCCCACAGGTCGTAGATGAACTTGCGCTGCCCGATCACACCCGCGACCACCGGGCCCGACGAGATGCCGATCCGCATCGAGATCGGACTCGGCCAGCTCGATGACAGCCGGGTGACGGTGCGTTGCATGTCGAGGGCCAGCTCGGCCATCGATGCGGCGTGGTCCTCATCGGGGATGGGCAGACCCGCGACGGCCATGTACGCGTCGCCGACCGTCTTGATCTTCTCGATGCCCCGCCGGTCGCAGAGCTCATCGAACGCGCGGAACATCGTGTCCAGCAGCTGCACCAGCGCCTCGGGTGTCAGCGTCTCGGACAGGGGCGTGAAGCCGACGATGTCGGAGAACAACACGCTGACGCTCGGCGCTGAGTCGGCGATGGTCAGCGCGCCGTCCCGCAACCGGTCGGCAATCGGGGCCGGCAACACGTTGTACAGAATCTCCTCGGTCCGGGCCCGCTCCTGCTCGACTTCCCGCTGCCGGAGAAAGTCGATACGCCGCAGCCGCTCCAGCGCATAGGCGATCAGCACGCTGATCGCGGAGAGCCCCGCGATCTGCGGCGCCATCAGGCCGAGGTCGTCCAGGCTCCCCCGGGCGCTCGGCAGTTCCAGGCACACCGCGACGAACACAATGGTGTTCGCCAGCGCCGCGTGCATGCGCAACCGCAGCAGGCCGACGGCGCCGAGGAGCGTGACGGTGGCCGAGGTCATCAGGTACTGGGTCGGGAAATCGCCGACGGCAGCCAGCACCGGTACCAGCAGCACCTGGACGATCGTCAGCTGTACGACAGCGGCGACCTGCAGATGATCCTGGAGCGATCGGACCTGTCGGGTCGCCACGATCCCGAGGAGGAAGATGCCGATGGTGACCGCTCGGACGATCAGGGCACCCGGGACGAAACCGCGCAGGACCAGGAAGTCCACGGCCGCGTACACAACGGTGAACACGATGCCGACCAGCTGGGCGAAGGTAGCCGCCCGCAGCCCGTTCGCGTCGTCGTGCGCCCGGAACTCCCGCTCGGAGTCTTCGTCGTCGAACTCCAGCATCCACTTGCGCATATGGAGCTGGGCATGCCGCTGCTGCACCCAGCACCGCATCGATTGCGCATCCACAGGGCGAAACTAGCCGAGACCGGGACTTGTCGTACCTCAGTTCCATCACCTCGCGCGGCTGTGAGGACTGTGCAGAGAATTCGGCGACATCCGTGCACAGGCCTCACGGCAGCCGCGAAGACTTAATTCTGCCAACCGTGGATCAAATCCTGCCGACCGGAATGTGCCTGCGACACAGCAGGTTTAAACCATCAGAGCACCAACAACAACCGAAGAAGGGGTTTCGAAATGAAGAAGTTCGGCTTTGCCACCCTGATCGCATCGAGCATGACCGCCGCCGTCCTGGGCCTGGCCGTCCCCGCTCAAGCGACCACCGGAACCCCCATCGGTCCGCACTACGGCGTCGACAACCACGACAACACCTACACGACCAACGGGTTCTACGACCAAGCATTCTGAACCAGAAACACGAAAACGCCCCCGGCCCAACAGGACCGGGGGCGTTTCGTTGGAACTACCTAGTGGGCGTGGCCGTGGTGGCCGTGCCCGTGATCGGCTTCCTCGGCCGGCTTCTCCACGATGGCCGTCTCGGTCGTCAGGATCATCCGGGCCACCGAAGCGGCGTTGAGCACCGCGGACCGGGTCACCTTGGCCGGGTCGACGATGCCGTCGGCCAGCAGGTCACCGTAGGTCAAGGTGGCGGCGTTGAAGCCCTGCCCGAGGGGCAGCTCGGACACCTTGTTCACCACGACCGAACCGTCCAGGCCGGCGTTGGTGGCGATCCAATAGAGCGGGGCCGACAGCGCCGAGGAGAAGACCTCGAGGCCGATCAGCTCGTCGCCGGTCAGCGAGCCACGCAGGCCGTCCAGTGCGGCACGGGCCTGGACCAGAGCGGCGCCACCACCGGTGACGATGCCCTCTTCCACCGCGGCCTTGGCGGCGGCGACGGCGTCCTCGACGGCTTCCTTGCGCTTCTTCAGGTCGGTCTCGGTGGCAGCGCCGACCTTGATGACGGCCACGCCGCCGGCCAGCTTGGCGAGGCGCTCTTCGAGCTTCTCGCGGTCCCAATCCGAGTCCGAAGCCTCGATCTCGCTGCGCAGCTGCGCCTTGCGGCCGTCGATGGCCTCGGAAGTGCCGCCACCGTCGACGATCACGGTGCTGTCCTTGGTGACCACGACGCGACGGGCGGTGCCCAGCACGTCCAGGCCGGCGTCGCGCAGGACCAGGCCCACGTCCGGGTTGACGACCTGGCCACCGGTGACGACGGCGAGGTCATCCAGGAACGCCTTGCGGCGGTCACCGAAGAACGGCGCCTTGACCGCGACGGCCTTGAGGGTCTTGCGGATGGCGTTGACGACCAGGGTCGACAGTGCTTCGCCCTCGATGTCCTCGGCGATGATCAGCAGCGGCTTACCGGCCTGGGCGACCTTCTCCAGCAGCGGCAGCAGGTCGGGCAGTGAGCTGATCTTGTCGCGGTGCAGCAGCACCAGCGCGTCCTCGAGGACCGCTTCCTGGGAGTCGAAGTCGGTGACGAAGTACGCCGACAGGAAGCCCTTGTCGAAGCCGACGCCCTCGGTGACCTCGAGCTCGGTGTTCAGGGTCGAGGACTCCTCGACGGTGACGACGCCGTCGGCACCGACGCGGGTCATGGCCTCACCGACCAGCTCGCCGATCAGTTCGTCGCGCGACGAAACGGTCGCGACCTGGGCGATGGCGGTCTTGTCGGACACCGGCTTGGCCGCGGCCAGCAGGGCCTCGGACACCGCGTCGGCGGCCCTCGAGATGCCCACGCCGAGCGCAATCGGGTTGGCACCGGCAGCGACGTTGCGCAGGCCGGCCTTGACGATGGCCTGAGCCAGCACGGTGGCGGTGGTGGTGCCGTCGCCGGCGACGTCGTTGGTCTTGGTCGCGACGGACTTGACCAGCTGGGCGCCGAGGTTCTCGAACGGGTCTTCCAGATCGATGTCGCGGGCGATGGTGACGCCGTCGTTGGTGACCTGCGGGCCACCGAAGGCCTTGGCCAGCACCACGTTCCGGCCGCGCGGGCCGATGGTCACGCGGACTGCGTCGGCGAGCTTGTCGACACCGGCTTCCATGGCCCGGCGCGCAGCTTCGTTGAATTCAATGAGCTTGCTCATTAGAGCCTTTCGCTGATACGCATACCGCCCCGGACATCACCCGTGCGGACACGGGGATTTCCGGGGCGGGACACGAATGCTTACTTGGAAACGACAGCCAGCACGTCGCGGGCAGAGAGGATCAGGTACTCCTCGCCGTTGTACTTGATCTCGGTGCCGCCGTACTTGCTGTAGATGACGGTGTCGCCCTCGGCAACGTCCAGGGGGATCCGCTTCTCGCCATCCTCATCCCAGCGGCCGGGGCCAACTGCGACGACGGTGCCTTCCTGCGGCTTTTCCTTGGCGGTGTCAGGGATGACCAGACCGGAAGCGGTCGTGGTCTCGGCCTCGTTGGCCTGAACGAGGATCTTGTCCTCGAGTGGCTTGATGTTGACTGCCACGATGGAAGCCCTCCACTTGGTTGGGGTGTTGATCCAGGGCCAATCCCCGGATGCCAGGTTGTTCGGCAAGCGTCCTGACCACACACCGTCGTCGCGGGTGCCGGAGCGCGGTTGGCCGCGTGCCACCTAGCACTCTATACACGCGAGTGCTAGCGCTCAAGGGTGGGGCAGTGCCGGATCGACCAAACTCGCTGTGGGCTGAAACCGAGGCCCACCCGGCTGAGTTGCCGGGCTACTCAGCAGCCGGTGCCGTGTTGACCAGGAGCAGGTTCGACGTCGCCCGATGGGTGATGGTGTTGGCCGTCGAGCCCAGGACGCGGGCGAAGCCCGCCATGCCACGGTTTCCGATCACGACGAGGTCATATTCGGCGGTCGCGAGCACGTCGGCCGGATCACCGAGCAGCGCCTGCCGGGCCAGCGAGCCGGTGACCTCCAGTTGGCTTGCGACATTCTCGAGCGTCTCCTCGGCCGCGGCGGTGTCACCGGCGACGGTGACCAGGACCGGCCGGACGCCGAGGGCGGCCGCCAGGTCGTACCCGGCACGCGCCGCGCGCACCGAGGTGTCGGAGCCGTCGGTGGCCAGGGCGATCGTCTGCACTGCCGCGACGGCCTTGCGCACGAACAACACATCCACAGGACTGTGGTGGGACAACTCGTTCGAGGTGCTCCCCCACAACCGGCTGGCAGTCTGGCCGAGCCCTGCCGCACCAACCACGATCAGCGCGCGGTCGGACTGCGCCGCGGCGTCGACCAGTGCGTCGAACGCACTGCCCTTCACCGGAATCCTCTCGATCGCCGTGACTCCCAGCGCGGTGAGATCGACGTCGGCGCCCTCAGCCGTCAGCTCCGCCCACGGCTGTTCGCGCCCTCCGGGCACCGAGACGCTGGGCTTCCACGCGGTGACGACGGTGACCGGCACACCGAGCACAGCCGCCACCACACCAGCGACGGTGACGGCGTCGGTTGCCTCGTCGGATCCGTCGGTGCCGACGACGATCCTGGAATAGGGCGCCATTGCGGTCCTTTCGGTCACGTGGGATCAGGCCCCGAAGACGAGGATGTGGACGGCGCCGACGACGACGCCCAGGAGCCCGCCGTGGGCATACAGCAGCCACGCGTCCTGCTCGATCGCCGAGTACAGCATCTCGCCGAACCGGTCGGGCGGCAGCGCCCGGAACTTCTCGGTCGCGAACGTTTCGATCTTCTTGGCCTGGGTCTTGTTGAACCCGGGGTCGTAGAGGACGCTCGGGGCGAAGTCGACCAGCTTGTCACCGGCGCCGCGCTGCAGCCCCTCGACGTCGACGACGCCGAAGGATTTCCGGGCGACGACCAGGTACGGCCCCAGGATGCGCTCGGCCTCTTCCCCGACCGCGGATTGGATGAGCGCCCGGGTCTTGTCGGCGCTGGCACCGTTGAGCAGTTCGTGCGCGAAGTTCTTGACCGTCAGAACTTGCAGCGAGAGCATCGTGGCGAGTTCGTGCGCCGCCTGATGCTGGCGCTTCGCGAAAAGTCCTTGCTTCCAAAGGTATTTGTAGCGCGGCTGCGGCTCCCCCGGCTCGAACACCACCTTGATCGCGATGATGTTGACGATGATGCCGATGACCGCGGCACCGCCGAGTACCCACAGCCAGGTCGGCAGGAAGTGCAGGATCGAGTCGACGAATCCCGGCAGGTGGATAGCGAAACCGCCATGAGCCGCAGCGTGTTCGCGCGCCTCGTCGCTGGAGTAGTAGATCAGCGACAGCCACAGCGCCAGCAGGATGCCGAACGGGAAGCCCAGCGCGCCGATGCGCACCATGAACCGCAGTTCGGGCACCGCCATGCCTTTGATGATGTCCCGCAACACTTCTGGATTACGGCGCAGGAAGTTGACGGTCATCAGCTTGACGTTGAGCAGCTGGTCGATGTTCTCGCCGATCTTGGCGAACGCGCGCTTGGAAATGGTCGGCAATTCGGCGTCGACCGTCTGCAGCACCTCGTCCTTCAACGGCTGCGGGAGCGACCGCCACATCTGCGGATGCCGGGCCTCGATGATCTCGGTGGTCAACCGGCCGATATCCGGTCTCGCGGCCACCGCGATCGCTTTGGCGAGTTTGTCGGGATTGAGTTGTTCATAGACGTCCGAGATCTTGCCGATCCGGGCTATGGAGGTGTCGACGATGAGACTGGCCATCTTCTCGGCGCGACACGGAATGAATCCCTGGAAACCCAGAATTCCGTTGGGCGCGAAGGTCGGCAGAATCTGGACCTTGCGCGGCAGAAAGGGAAATATCCGTTTCAGGCCCGGCACGTAGAACCCGGTGAACCGCACCGGCGCGAACAACATGATCACGCCGGTCCAGTTGGTTATCAAACCAGCGATCATGCTGAAGATCGGCACGCTGATGATGTCGACGATGAATTTCGATTGTCCGGTGAGCTCCTCCCAATCAAGAAAGGGCCCGGCAGCGAGCGTTGTCATGAAATGTCCCTGGGCTTGTCGGGGTCGGGGTCAGTGCTGGTGCTTGTGCGCGGCAGGGTCAGGCGGGCCTTTCCCGATGATCTTGTCGCCGCGCTCATCGGTGGCCCAGCCGCCGGCGTTGTAGCCGTCGGTGTCGATGCAGACCTCGCAGAACTGCTCACCGAATTCCGACAGGTAGATGCTGCGGTACACGCTGATCGTCTTGGGTATCGACTCCGTCACCTCGAGTGCTCGCGGTTGCACTTCGAGCAGCGCGTAACGCCGGTAGTCGGCCACTGGTTCAGACGAAAACCGCACCAGACCAAGACGATTCAGATTCGCGAGATAGCGTTGATCGGCCTCCGGCCAACTGCAACCGGCCATGTCCGCGATCATGTTCACGCCCCTGACGAGCCGCTCCGAGCCGATCTGGAACATCGTCTTCGTTCGGATGTCGATGGCCGGCTGGACGCCGGCAACGGCCAAGAACCGCAGCATCCGAACTTCGTCGGGCGCAAGTTCGCCAAGAATGTGTCCGAATGCCGGATGCCGGTGCGCCTGCTTGCGAGTCGGCTTCTGCGACTTGGCAATCAGCTCATCACCCCAGTGGCGCAGATCGGCGTCGCCGTCGTGCTTGGCGGATTTCTCGTCACCGTCGTGGTGGTCGGCCTTCTTCTTGCCAGGGTTGTCGGCACCGCCGACCACGCGACGCACCGGCGTGACGGCGGCGCCGAGGACGGCCGCCGGATTCAGCGCCGACTCGGCAGCACGCTTGAGGCCGCCAAAGATTCCCTGGCCTTCGACCGGCGACGGGTCCGGCGCCACGACGGGTAGCACAGTGGTTGCGGCACCGACATTTTCGTCCTCGGCGTCAATATCCTCGCGGGCGTCGGCCCCTTCCAGCGGCCGGGAGATCGCCGCCGGCTCTGGGTGCGTCTCGCGTCCGGGTAGCCGGCTGAGAATGTTCACGACCTTCCACAGGTCGCCCGCGGCAGCCCGGGTCGATTGCACGGCTGCCGCGACGTCCCGCACGGTATCGATGCCCAGTTTGGTGAGCGGATCGACTATGGCGCCCAAGGGATTACCGCTTGGTCGCTGACTGGCATCGTCGGAGGGCAGCGCGTCGTGCGCTTTGTCGGATTTTGGATCGTCGCCCATAATTCGCCTCCGTCAGACTGTGCGAGTAATTATCCAAAGGACCGGCTCGCTGACATGCGTTTCGCGTTGATCCAAAAGCTACTGACGGCAGCCCAAGCAAACTACGTCGCAAACAGCCAAAGTTCGTGCGGCACCCTGGACGCACGTTGTCGACGGTCCACAAATGGCCCGCTGCGACGAATTGTCAGTTCAGAACTGCTTGCCCGAACCAGTGGCACAGCAGCAATGCGACCTCGACCTCGATCCGATCGTCGACAATGGGCGTGCCCCGGCGACTGATCGCGCGGTTCACCCGGTACTTGATCGAATTCGAATGCAGATGCATTTCGTCGGCGGCCGCTTTGAAACTCGACCCGGTCCGCAGGAACACGCGCAACGTCTCGCGAAGCCGTTCGTCGTTCTCTGTGTCACTCGCCAGCGGGCCCAGAATTTCGGCCACCCAAGCGCCGACCGATCCGACGTTCTCGCCCAGCAGCGTCGCGACGGGCAGCCCCGGATCACTCGCCGCGGTGATGCGGCGGTCCACCGATCCCGACACCACTGCCACCGCGCGGGCGTCGACCGCTTGTCCGTGCGAACGCCGGAAGCCCTCGATGCCCGGTAACGGGTTGCCCATTGCGATCCACGGTGAATCCTGTTGCGCCGCCGCGAATTCACGGATCCGCTCCGCCGCGTCCTCGGCGCCGCGTGCCGACAGCGGAAGCCAGACCCAGGCCGTGAGGTGGTCGACCGACAGGAACAGCGGCGGCTCATGGGTGCCGAGCGAGGTGGCAAGGTGGTTCGCGAAGCGCTCCATACGCACCAGTTCGTCGCCGCCGTTGTCCTCCGGGTACCACAGCGCCAACGCCAGATGCACGCGCCGCAACGGGTAGCGGATGTCTTCGGTCAGCTCGTCGACGTCACCGCCGGCCGCGGCGAGGATGGCTCGAACGCTTTGGCCTCGCATACTGTTTCGGTTTTCCACCCACCGGTCGTACTCCTGTTGGTAAGTGTTGAGAACCTGCTGCGAAATCCAGTCGATGTAGCCGAACGAGACCGTCTGGAAATACTTGAAGACGTCGAGACTCCAACGAGGGTCCAGGTCCGACGCCGCGATCTCGTCGAGCACGAAGTTCAGCACTTCCTGGTGCCCCAGCCGGTAGGCGCGCACCATCGCATTTGCGGGAACACCTCGCTGCGCCATCCGCCGCGCGTGCTCGAGCGATTCCGTCGGCGGCACGACGTCCTCGATCGGAATGCGATGACGAATCGAGGCGAAGACGGTGTCGACGTTGGCCGCGACGGTGTGCTCCTGCAATTCGAGCAGCTGCGCATCCTCGCTGAGCTCGGAGATCTCGGTCAGCAGGATCTTCTGGATCGACTGCGTGATGTCGTTGAGCTTGCCGTCGAGGGCTCCGATGATCTCCGCCGCGCGTGCGACGACAGCACTCTCGTCGACGCGTCTTTCTGGCATGAGACGACCGTAGATCACAGGGCGCCGAAGTTGCTGCAAATCGGGCTTTGTCGCCGCACGACAACGACGCTCCGCAAACACCTCGAGAGTTGGTCGTCCCGAGACGTCGATCAGAACCGCCCCAGTGAATAGCTTTCGTAAACATCAGACCGATAAGGAGGGCAACAGTGACTACTCTGGCCGCAACCGAAGTGGACCTCGCCGCCGTCGACCTTGCCGACCCCGCGGTGTGGGACGCCGGTCCGCCGTACGAGTTGTTCGCCCGAATGCAGCGCGAAGACCCCGTGCACTACAGCCCGCAGCGCAATGTCCCCGGCGAGGGCGGCTTCTGGTCGATCACCCGCTTCGACGACGTGCGCACCGTCAGCCGCGACCACCGCACGTTCTCGTCCGAGAAGCGCGGCATCTTCAACGTCGACGACATCGGTGTCCCGCTGGATATTCAGCGCCTGCAGCTGATTTCGATGGACCCGCCCCGGCACGACCGGCTCAAGGCCCTCGTCATCAAGGCCTTCACCCCCGAACGCGTCGCGGCCCACGAACAGGCCATCAAGCAGATCATCAACGACGTGCTCGACAGCGTCGCCGACCGCGACAGCTTCGACCTGGTCCGCGATATCGCCCGGCCGGTGCCGGCCCGGGTGATCGGCTCGATGCTCGGCACGCCCGCCGAGGATGACGAGCGCCTCGTCTACTGGACCAACGTGTTCAGCGCGTTCGAGGACCCGGAAATCCGCAAGCAGTGGGATGACGCCGGCGCCGTCGTCACCGAGATCATCATGTACCTCAATGATCAGATGAATCGACGCCGGGAGAACCCGCGCGACGACCTGATCACCGCGGTGATGAATGCCGAAGTCGATGGCGAGAAGCTCAACGAGCTCGAGATGGCCACGTTCTTCGCCCTGCTGATGACCGCAGGCAACGACTCGACCCGGGCTACCTACAGCGCGACGATGCTGGCCCTGATGCAGAACCCGGATCAGCTGATCCTGCTGCAGGAGAATCCCGAACTGCTCGACGCCACCGTCGAAGAGGGCCTGCGTTACGCGCCCGCGTTCGCCTTCATGGGCCGCGCCGCGACGACGGACTTCGAGCTGCACGGCAAGCAGATCAAGGAAGGCGACCGCCTGCTGCTGTGGTACCTGGCCTCCAACCGGGACGAGACCGCGTTCGAGAATCCGCACGAATTCGACATCACCCGTGAGGGGCTGGCGGACAAGCACCAAGCCTTCGGTGGCCGCGGCAAGCACTTCTGCCTGGGCGCCAACCTGGCGCGACTGGAACTGAAGCTGTGGATTCAGGAGACCATCCGCCGGTTCCCCGACCTCACGCTGGACGGCGACCCGACACGCGTGCGGGCGCTGTTCCTCAACCAGTACAAGTCGATCCCTGTTCGGCGGTCGCGATGAGTAGCGCCGCCTACCGGGAAGTCGAGGTCGACCTCGAGGTCCGTCGACGTGAGCAGTCCGCGGACGGTGTCGTCACGCTGACCCTCGCCGACCCCGCGGGCGCGGACCTGCCTGAGTGGACCCCCGGCGCTCACATCGACCTGGTCATGACGCCGTCGCTGACGCGGCAGTATTCCCTGTGCGGCAGCACCGCCAGCCGCAGTGAGTGGCGGGTCGGCATCCTGCTCGACCCGAACAGCCGCGGCGGCTCGCAGTTCGTCCACGACAAACTGCAGGAAGGCACCACGATCCGGGTGCGCGGGCCGCGCAATCACTTCCCGCTCGCGAACTCGCCGCGCTACCAGTTCGTCGCCGGCGGTATCGGCATCACGCCGATGCTCCCGATGATCGAAGCCGCCGAAGCCACCGGTGCCGACTGGCGGCTGATCTACGGCGGCAGCGCCCGCTCATCGATGGCGTACCTGGAGGCGCTGGAACGCTTCGGCGACCGCGTGACCATCTGCGCGCGCGACGAGGAGGGCGACGGTTTCCGGACGAAGCTGGCGGCGGTGCTGGCAGCTCCGCAGGAGAACACGCTGGTCTACTGCTGCGGGCCCGAGGGTCTGCTGGACGCGGTCGAGAAGGGTTGCCAGGCATGGCCCGACGGCAGCCTGCACCTCGAGCGCTTCTCCGCCAAGACCGTCGAAGCGCCGTCGGATGCGCTCGACACGTTCGAAGTGGAATGCCAGCGGTCGGGCATCACCCTGACCGTGCCGCTGGACAAGACGATCTACGACGTCGCCGAAGGAGCCGGCCTGGATGTGCTGGGGTCGTGCATGGAAGGCGTCTGCGGCACTTGTGAATGCGAAATCATCTCCGGCGACGGTGATCACCGCGACTCGGTCCTCACCGATTCGGAGAAGGCCGCCAACCAAACCATCATGATCTGCGTCTCGCGCTCCCGGTCCGAAAGGCTGGTGCTCGACCTATGAGAACCAACTACCCGTTGAACTGCTGGTACGTGGCCGCGCTCAGCGATGAGGTCGGCGAAGGACTGCTGGCTCGGCGCCTGCTCGGCAAGCATGTGGTGCTGTACCGCCGTGCCTCCGGTGAAGTGGTCGCCCTGGAGGACCGCTGCGTGCACCGCGCCTATCCCCTGTCGGAGGGCCGACTCGACGGCGACCGGCTGGTGTGCGGTTATCACGGCTTCAGCTACGAACCCGACGGCTGTCTGGCCGACGTGCCGTCGCAGGAGAACGTGCCGCCCGGCGCCCGCGTCGAGGCGTATCCGATCGTCGAGACCGCGCCGTTCATCTGGATCTGGCTCGGCGAGCCGCGGGCCGCGGCCCTGCGCCCGCCGCCGCGCGTGCCGTGGTACCTGGACGGCTCCGGCTGGACCGGCTCCACCGAGGTCGGGCGGGTCGAGGCGAATTACCTTCTGCTGCACGAGCATTACCTCGATCTGACCGATGTGTTCATCACCCGGCCCGAGATGGTGCCGCCGGATATCCAGCAGTTGCCACCGCTCAACGAGGTCGAGATATCCGAGCGCTCGGTGGCCTATACGCGGACGACGCAGCCGAGTCGCCTCGCCCCGTGGGAGTCGGCCATCACCGGCCTGCCCCAAGAGACGGTGGCCATCCGGCGCGAGGAGGGGACGTTCGTGTCACCCGCCCTGCACACGCAGCACTACGCCATCGACGTCGTGGACGGAAAGTCCTACGAGCTCTTGCGAATTCATGGATTCACGCCGGAATCACCAGGCGCGACGCATGTCTTCCTGCAGCTGGCGCGCAACTACGACAGCGCCGAGGACACCATCACCGAGTACCTGCGCATCATGTTCCACGAGTGGGCGCTACGCAACGCCACGATCCTGGAAACGATTCAGCGCCGGCTCGACGAACCCGGTGCACGCCGGCGCGACATCAACGTCAAGGCCGACCGGGCCGCAATCCGGGCGCGGCGTATCGCCATGGACATGGTCGACGACGAAACCAGCCGTTTCACCGCCAACTGAGGAGAAGTACATGTCCAACACCGACTATGACGTGATCGTCGTCGGGTCCGGATTCGGGGGCAGCGTCACCGCGTTGCGGTTGACCGAGAAGGGCTACCGCGTAGGCGTTCTGGAAGCGGGCCGCCGGTTCACCGACGATCAGTTCCCGAAAACCAGTTGGGATGTCCGGAAATTCGTGTGGGCGCCCAAGCTGGGGTGCTTCGGCGTGCAGCGCATCCACATGCTGCGTGACGTCGTCATCCTGGCCGGCGCGGGCGTCGGAGGTGGTTCGCTGAACTACGCCAACACCCTCTACAAACCGCCCGCGACGTTCTTCAACGATCCACAGTGGGCCCACATCACCGACTGGTCGGACGAGCTGTCACCGTTCTACGACCAGGCCAGACGCATGCTCGGGGTGGTGATCAACCCGAGCATGACCCCGGCCGACGAGATCATGAAGTCGGTCGCCGAGGACATGGGTGTGGGCGACACGTTCGTCCAGACGCCGGTCGGGGTGTTCTTCGGCGAACCCGGAAAGACCGTCCGCGACCCGTACTTCGGCGGTGTCGGGCCGGACCGCACCGGGTGCATCGAATGCGGCAGCTGCATGACGGGCTGTCGCTACGGGGCCAAGAACACGCTGCTGAAGAACTACCTCGGTCTGGCCGAGAATGCCGGCGCCACAGTGCATCCGCTGACCACGGTCGCCTCCGTGCGACAGAGCCCGAGTGGAATCTGGGAGATCGACACCGTGCGCACCGGCAGGACCTTGCGCAAGAACCGTCGCACCTTCACGGCGCGGCACGTCGTCCTGGCGGCCGGCACCTGGGGCACCCAGAACCTGCTGCACAAGATGAAGGACAGCGGCACCCTGCCGCAGCTGTCGGACCAGCTCGGTGTGCTCACCCGCACCAACTCCGAATCGATCGTCGGCGCAATCAAATACAAGGTCGACCCGGCGCTGGACCTGACGCGCGGGGTGGCGATCACGTCGTCGTTCCATCCGACCAGCGACACTCACATCGAATCGGTGCGCTACGGCAAGGGCTCCAACGCGATGGGGCTGCTGCAGACCCTGATGACCGACGGCGGCGGCCGGTGGCCGCGCTGGCTGAAGTTCCTCGGCCTGGCGGTGCAGCATCCGCGCGCGCTGCTGCGGGTGCTGACGGTCGGCAATTGGAGTGAGCGCACGGTGATTTCGCTGGTGATGCAGAACCTGGACAACTCGATCACCACGTTCACCAAGCGGGGACTGCGCGGCCGGCACCTGTCGAGCAAGCAGGGCCACGGCCAGCCCAACCCGACGTGGATCCCGGCCGGCAACGATGCGACCCGCCGGGTCGCCGAGAAGATCGACGGAGTCACGGCCGGCACCTGGGGCGAGCTGTTCAACATCCCGCTGACCGCGCACTTCCTGGGTGGTTGCGCCATCGGCTCGGATGCCGACCACGCGGTGATCGACCCGTACCACCGGGTCTACGGCTATCCCACGTTGAGTGTCGTTGACGGGTCGGCGGTTTCGGCGAACCTGGGTGTGAACCCATCGCTGACCATCACCGCGCAGGCGGAGCGGGCGGCAGCGATGTGGCCGAACAAGGGCGAAGACGACCTGCGCCCCGACCAAGGCCTGCCCTACCGGCGGGTGGACGCGGTCGCACCGGTCAAACCGGTTGTGCCGGAAGGCGCTCCGGGAGCGCTGCGCCTGCCGCTCATCCCGCTCTCGCCGGCCGCGAACGACGCCTAGCGTCCTACAGGGAGATGTTCAGGTGGTCGGACACGTCGCCGACCATCTGAACATCCACGACGCGCTCGGTGAAGTACCAGCCGGCGTCGTCGCGCGCGAAGGTATCCGCATAGCGGCCCACCACGATGGGTTGCAGCGGCACGGTATCCGTCTGCTGCACCACACAGAACGTCGACCGGGCGTGCGCGGTATCTCCGTCGAGTTCGACGATCGGGTTGAGCACCAGATGCCGTGTCCTCGGCGTATTTCCGTGATCGGGAAAGCGGCGAGTGGTGCGCGCGAAGGTGTTGGCGATCAGGTGCCGGCCCTCGACACTGCCGGAATTCGGCCCGCCGAACCGGCTGCGCCCCAACAGCTCTCCCACGCCGTCGAAGTCGCCCGCGTCGATCAGCTCGGCGTACCGGTACAGCAGCTCGGTGATGGCCAGCTTGTCTGCCAGGTCGGAAGTCATCCGCGATCCGCCTCCGGCTCCTCGCTGCCCACGCTCATGCGATCTGTCCCTTCACCACCGGCAGGCCCGGATCGCTCGGTACATCGAGACGCGACGGCTTGGCTCCCGCCGCGATGAGATGCGCGGCGAACGAGGCGATCATCGCGCCGTTGTCGGTGCACAACCGGGGCCGCGGCACCCGAAGCGTCAAACCCGCCTCGGCACAGCGCTCTTCGGCCAGCTCCCGCAGCCGGGAATTGGCCGCCACTCCCCCGGCGATCAGCAGCGTCGACACCCCGAGGTCGGTGGCCGCGCGAACCGCCTTGCGGGTCAACACGTCTGCGACGGCTTCCTGAAAACCGGCCGCCACATCGGCGTGCGACGCATCGGGGTGTTTTTCCATGTGCCGGGCGACCGCAGTCTTCAATCCCGAAAAGCTGAAGGCGTACGGGTCATCTCGCGGACCCGTCATACCGCGTGGGAACACGATGGCCTTCCGGTCGCCCGTGCGGGCCAGCTCGTCGAGCACCCGGCCACCGGGATAGCCCAGCCCGAGCAGCCGGGCCACCTTGTCGTACGCCTCGCCCGCCGCGTCGTCGACGGTGCTGCCGAGTTCCTCGATCGGCTCACCGAGCGACCGGACATGCAGCAGATGCGTGTGACCGCCCGACACCAGCAGGCCGACGCTCTCGGGCAGGGGGCCGTGGTCGTAGACGTCGGCAGCCAGATGCCCGCCCAGGTGGTTGACGCCGTAGAACGGCACTCCCCACGCCGCCGAATAGGCCTTGGCCGCAGCCACACCCACCAACAACGCGCCGGCCAGGCCGGGCCCGATGGTCGCCGCGACCACGTCGGGCCGCTCGATGCCGGCGGTCGCCAGCGCCCGGTGCATGGTGGGCCCCAACGACTCCAGGTGCGCGCGCGAAGCGATCTCGGGGACCACACCGCCGTACCGGGTGTGTTCGTCGACGCTGGACGCGACCTCGTCGGCCAGCAGCGTGACGGTGCCGTCGTCCTTGAGTTCGCAGATGCCGACTCCTGTTTCATCACAGGAGCTTTCGATTGCCAAGATGATTGTCATGACTCTGAATTGCTCCTCACGTCCGCGTCGGCTGACACGCTGCTCACATCCGCGTCCCGCCGCATGGTGTACGCGTCCGCACCACTGATCCGGTAATACCGCTTGCGCACACCCATCTTCACGAACCCGACGCTTTCGTACAGCCCGATCGCCGGTTCGTTGTCGGTGCGTACCTCCAGGAACACCGTGCCGCCGTCAGCGATGGTCAACAGCCGGTCCAGCAGCTCCCGGCCGATGCCCCGACCCTGATAGGCCGGATCGACCCCGATGGTGTGCACCTCGTACTCGAACGGCGGTTTACGGCCCAGCCGGCTGATGCCGGCATAACCCACCAGCAGCTTGCCGTCCCGTGCCGCGACATAGTGGTTGTGGTCCGAGTCGAGCTCACGGATGAACGCCACCGCCGGCCACGGGTCGTCGCCCGGGAACAGGATCGCTTCGAGTTCACCGCACCGGTCGGCGTCGCCGACCGTCAGCAACCCGTATTCGGTGCTCACGAGAGGCCACGCTCGGCAAGGGTTTTCGCGTCCGGGCGGCGCAGGTACAGCGGCACCAGCGCGGCGGGCGGCTGGTCCCAGTCGGCGGCGGTCACGAGACCGGTGACCGTCGGGTACTCGACCGCCAGCGAGGGCAACGGGAACAGCGCGGCCTGCGCGGCCGGGCCGGCGATCGAACCCGATCCCGGCGCGACGTCGGCCGCGGCGCTGACCGCCGGTCCGTCGACCCGCACGCCGTCGCGGTACCGCGCCCAGTACACCTCACGGCGACGGGCATCGGTGACCACCAACAACTCTCCGGACGTTTCGGGGGCGATCGCATCCAGGCTGCACACCCCGTACACCGGGATACCGAGTGCCTGTCCGTACGCGGCCGCGGTGGCCATGCCGACGCGCAATCCGGTGAACGGTCCCGGCCCGCAGCCGACGACGACAGCCTCCAGTTCGGCGAACGTGATCCCGGCATCGGCAACGGCGGCAACCACATTGGGCGTCAACTGCTCGGCGTGTGCGCGGGCATCGATGGTGATCCGTTCGGCCAGCACCTCGACGCCGGCAGCGGTGCGCCGGGCGACCCCCGCGGTCACCGCCGGGGTCGCAGTGTCGATTGCGAGGATCATGCGCGGCTCCAATGCCAGACAGCAGTACGGGTGTCGTCGTCGGCACGCTCCAACCGGATGTCCAGATGGCTGGCCGACAGTCGCTCGGCCAGGCCCTCGCCCCACTCGACGACCACCACGGCGTCGTCGAGGTCGGTGTCGAGATCGAGCGAGTCGAGTTCTCCGAGCAGATCGGTGCTGCCCGAGTCGAGCAGCCGGTACATGTCGACGTGCACCATCGCGGGATATCCGGCGCGCCGGGCGGGATGCACGCGGGCCAGCACGTATGACGGCGACGTCACCGCGCCCTCGACGTCCATGCCCTGGGCAATTCCTTTGGCCAGCATGGTTTTTCCGGCCCCCAGCGGACCGGTGAGCACCACGACGTCACCAACCCGCAGCTCGGCGCCGAACCGGGCGCCGAGGGCCTTGGTGTCGGCTTCGGTCGGCAGGTGCACGGTGCCGTGCGAATCATCCATTGCGCTTGGCCTTTCCACGCAGATGCCGGGTCAGCGCCACCAATCGGGACGGGGTGGCATGCTCGACGAAGCGCTCCAGCGCCTCGTTGATCAGTTCGGGTTGCTCCATGTGCACCATGTGTCCGGCGCCTTCAACGATCACCAGTTCGGACTTCGGCAGCTGCCGGGTCATCGCCTGGGATTTGGCCAGCGGGGTGAGCAAATCCTGGTCGCCGCAGGCGATCAGGGTGGGCACCTGCTGCAACACCGACAGCGCACCGGCCTCGTCGTGCACTTCGAGGGCATGCAGGAACTCCACGGTGGTTCGCATCGAGGTCTCATGCATCATCTTCTCGACATACCGCGCCACCGACGGGCTGACCGCGACATCGCCGAACGATGCGGCCTTGAGCACCGGGCCGATGACGGCCTTGGCCGCGCCCCGGCCCGCACTCACCGCTCCGGGCGCGAACCGAACCGCGACCTTGGCCGCCTCCAGCGCGGGGTTCTGCAACACCTCACCCAGCGGTGATCGGGTAACTCCTTGTGCCGCAGAGGCGATGAGCGCCACCCCGCACACCCGGGCCGGATAGTTCCGCGGGAACTGGCGCGCGTGGGACAGGACCGTCATGCCACCCATCGAGTGACCGACCAGCACCACGGGACCGCGCGGAGCCATCACCCGCAGCACCGATTCGAGGTCCTGACCGAGCCGCGGGACGGTGTACGAGTCGACCGGCCCGGCCGACGAGCGGCCGTGACCGCGCTGGTCGTAGAACACCATGCGGACCTGATCGCCCCACCGCTCGGCGAGGCGGGCGCGCTGAAAGTGGAAGGAGCCCATGCTGTTACAGAAACCGTGCGCGAAGAGCACCGTCAATCGGGCATCTTTCGGACCGACCTCACGCACCGCCAGCGGCACCCCGTCGGTGGCCGTGACGACGCAGCCGCGGTCAGCGTCGAGCGTAGTGAAATCCTCACCGGCGTAAGGATCTTCGCCGCTGCGGCGGCGCAGCGAGCGGGCCACGCTGATCCCGGCGACCGACCCCACGGCAGTGAGACCGGCCATGCCCGCCAGCCACCGGGCATTCTTGTTGTCGCTCATGGGCGTCAGCCTGTCGACTCGCGATAGGTCCGGGCGATCCTGCCCCGTGGGCTGGTGACGACCTCGTAGTTGATGGTGCCGAGCAGTTCGGCCCAGTCCTGCGCCGTCGGCTCACCGGCGGCACCCGAGCCGAACAGCACCGCCTCGTCGCCCACCGTGACACCGGCGCCGTCGAGGCCGAGGTCAATCACGAACTGGTCCATACAGATTCGCCCGACGTTGCGGTACCTGGCGCCGTTGATACTGACGTCGATACGTCCGCTCAGGCCGCGGAACACCCCGTCGGCATAGCCGAGCGGGATCAGCCCGACGGTGGTGTCGCGGTCGGCGATCCACGTGTGTCCGTAGGAAACCCCGTCGCCGGCCTTGATCGACCGCACTGCGGAGACAGGACATTTCAGCGTCATGACGGGCCGCAGACCGAAATCGCCGAGCGTGGGAATCGGCGTCTGCCCGTAGACCGCGATACCGGGCCGCACCACATCGAAGTGCAGATCGGGCCGGGTCAGCGTGGCGGGTGAGTTGGCCAGGTGCGCCACCTCGAAGCGCACCCCGGCGGCGAGCGCCTGTGCCCGGGCCGCGGTGAGGCGCGCGGCCTGGGTGTCGTTCATCGGGTGCTGCGGATCGTCTCCGCACGCGAGGTGGCTCATGATGCCGTGCGGCCGGACAGCACCGTCGGCGGTGGCCCGGGCGATCGCCTCGAGCAGGGCCGGGTATTCGGCGGGGCTGACGCCGTTGCGGCTCAGGCCCGTGTCGACCTTGACCGTGATGGTGGCGGGCGCGCCGCTGCGGCGCACCGCGTCGAGCACGTCGCCGAACTGGCGCACCGAGGACACCCCGACCTGCACGTCGGCGGCCAGCGCGGGAGCGAAGTCGGTGCCGGGCAGGTTCAGCCAAGACAACACCGGCGCCGTGATGCCGGCCTGCCTCAGTGCGAGCGCCTCGGTGATGTTCGTGACACCGAGCTCGGCGGCCCCGGCCGCCAGCGCGGCGCGCGCCACCTGCGGCGCGCCGTGCCCGTAACCGTCGGCCTTGACCACCGCCATCACCGCGGCGCTGCCGGCGCGTTCCCGCAAAAGCCGCACGTTATGCGCAATTGCGCCCAGGTCGATGACGGCCTGGGCAGCAGGTTGGGGATTCGGCGAGCTCATATCGCTTCCGATTCTCCCAGACGCCCGCCGACTCCCGTCGAGCGTGAGCTTGTGCACCACGATTCCGAAGAATCTCGAACACCAGCTCACGTTCGGCGGCTAGTGCGCGAAGGGCTGCATCTCGTCGAACTGCCCCTTCGGTTTGAGCTCGTCCAGGCTGTTCAGCACGGTGATCAGGTCGTCACGCAGGGCGCGGGCCAGGTCCGCCGAGAAACCCTCCCGGACCACGATCCGCAGCACGGCGATGTCCGTCGCGTCGTCGGGCATCGTGTAGGCCGGCACCTGCCAGCCGTAGGCCCGCAAGGCGTGCGAGACGTCGAACTCGGTGTAGGGCCGCTTGCCCTTGAGCCGGCAGGAGATCACCGGGATGGCCGAACCATCCGTGATCACCTCGAAGTGCTCGCTCTTGCGCAGCTCGTCGCCGATCCACCGGGCGGTATCCGACAGGCAGTGCATGATCTGCGTGTACCCGGCCCGGCCGAGACGCAGGAAGTTGTAGTACTGGCCGACGACCTGGTTGCCGGGCCGGGAGAAGTTCAGCGTGAAGGTCGGCATGTCGCCGCCCAGGTAGTTGACCCGGAACACCAGATCCTCGGGCAGGTGCTCGCCGCTGCGCCAGACCACGAAACCGATGCCGGGGTACGTCAGCCCGTACTTGTGGCCGCTGACGTTGATCGACACCACCCGCGGCAACCGGAAATCCCACTGCAGATCCGGGTGCAGGAACGGCACGACGAAGCCACCGCTGGCGGCGTCGACGTGCACGGGCACGTCCACCCCACCGTCGGCAGCGAGCTTGTCCAGGGCCGCACAGATCTCCGCGATGGGTTCCAGCTCACCAGTGAACGTCGTGCCCAGGATGCCCACCACACCGATGGTGTCCTCGTCGACGTTGGCGAGTACCTGTTCGGGGGTGATGACGTAGCGGCCTTCGGTCATCGGCAGGTACCGGGGCTCGACGTCGAAGTAGCGGCAGAACTTCTCCCACACCACCTGGACGTTGGAGCCCATCACCAGGTTCGGGGTGCGTCCCTTCCAGTCGCCCACCTTCTCGCGCCAGCGCCACTTGAGAGCCAGCCCGGCCAGCATCACGGCCTCACTGGAACCGATGGTCGAGACCCCGCAGGCCGATGCCGGGTCGTCGTCACGCAGGTCCTCGGCGTGGAACAGGTCCGCCACCATGGACACGCAGCGGGACTCGATGGCCGCGGTCGCCGGGTATTCGTCCTTGTCGATCATGTTCTTGTCGAACGTCTCGGCCATCAGCTTCTCGGCCTCGGGGTCCATCCACGTGGTGACGAACGTCGCGAGGTTCAGCCGGGAGCTGCCGTCGAGCATCAGCTCGTCGTGGATGAAGCGGTACGCGGCCTGCGGGTCCAGCGGGTCGTCGGGCAGCCGCAGCGACGGGATAGGCGCGGTGGACAACCGCCCGGTGTACGCGGGGCTCATGGTCGGTCCATGAACGTGCTTACGCGACATACTGATTCCCCTTTGTTGGTCAGAGCGATGCGATGGCGGCCCGAACATGGGCCAAGATGCGGTGCGCCGACGTCGGCGCAGGGTGCGGCCCGGGATCGGCAGCCGCCAGGCCCGCCGCGCGAGCATGCACGAAGGCCGCCATGGCGGCCGCTTCACCGGGTGCGATGCCAGACGCCAGCAGGGCGCCGATGACGCCGGACAGCACGTCGCCGGATCCGGCTGTGGCAGCCCAGGATTGGCCGGCTGGGTTCAGGTAGGTCGGGCCGTCGGGATCGGCGATGACGGTGACGTTGCCTTTCAGCAGCACCGTGGCGCCGAGCCGTTCGGCCAGCGCGCGGGCGGCACCGACGCGGTCAGAACCCGGCGGATGTCCTGCGAGCCGGGCGAATTCACCGGCATGCGGCGTCAGCACCGTGGGCGCCGTACGGTCTGCGACCAGATCGAGATCGGCGGCCAGCAGGGTCAGGGCGTCGGCATCGACGATCACCGGGAGGTCGGTGGCCAGCGCGAAGCGCAGTGCCTCGTCGCCGGCGGTGTCGATGCCGATACCCGGGCCGACCACCCAGGCCTGGACCCGCCCGGCTGCCGACGCATCCGACGCCGCAACGACTTCCGGCCAGTGCGACACCACCTCGGCGTGCGCGGAGCCGGCGTAGCGGACCATGCCGGAGGTGGCGGCGACGGCGGCACCGGTGCTGAGGATCGCCGCGCCTGGATAGGTGGCCGATCCGGCGAGTATCCCTTTCACACCCTGGCTGTACTTGTCGTCCGCCGGTCGCGGGACCGGCCAGCGGGTACGGATGTCGTGCGCTTCGAATCCCAGCAGCGCCGGCTCGGGCAGGTCCAGGCCGATGTCGATCAGTTCGACGCGCCCGCAGTCGGCCAGTCCGTGCACTGGTTTGAGTCCACCGAAGGTGACCGTCAGCGCGGCCCGTACGTGTGGGCCGTCGGCCGCGCCGGTCTGCACGTCGATACCGCTGGGCAGGTCGACGGCGACAACAGGCGCGGTGTTGGCGTCGAAAACGGCCGCGGCGTTGGGCCGCAGGGCTCCGGTGGCCCCGATGCCGACCACGCCGTCGATCACCAAATCCGTTGTCGGCGGGATCGTTTCGACGACGCGTCCACCTGCCTTGCGGAAGGCGGCCAGCGCTTTCACGTGAGTATGGTCCGGATTCAGCAGTACCGCTGTTGCGGCCGCACCGCGCCGGCGCAGGAAGGTGACAGCCCACAGCGCGTCGCCACCGTTGTCCCCCGAGCCGACGACGGCACAGACGCTGCGCCCGCTCACGCCACCCGTGTGGGCCTTGAGTTCGGTGGCGATCGCCGTCGCCAGCCCGTAGGCGGCCCGGCGCATGAGCACGCCATCGGGCAGCGATGCCAGCAGCGGCGCCTCGGCCGCGCGAATCTGGTCGGCGGTGTAGTAGTGCCGCATAGCTCCGAAGGTTACGCAGATCCGCGCGCCCAGCGTCGGCTTGTGTGCGAACAATTGACGCAAGTTCGCACACAAGCCAACATTCAGCGCGGATACCATCCCGCCATGACCTACGGCTATCCGCCGCCGCCACCGGCCAAACCGCCGATCTCGAGCGGCGACCTCGCCGCGTCGATCAGCGCGCTGGTGCTCACCTACGTGGGCGGCGGCGTGGCCGCGTTCTTCGCGGTGTTCGCGATGGCGTTCACGGACTACTGCCCGCCCGCTACCTGCCACATCGACGCCGGCATCAACGCCATTGCCGCAGGCTTCATCGCGGCTGCGCTGGTTGCTCTCGCAGGCACCGTTTTCACCGTCATCCGGCTGGTGAAACGCCTGCGTGCCTGGCCGTTCGCCGTCGGCACCATGGGGCTGTGCGCCGTCCTGTGCCTGTTCGGCATCGGCGCCTACCTGGCGGCAGTGGGCGGCTGAACCTCAGAAGCCTGCACACCTGCTGGCCGGTTCCGCAACGCACTTGACGTTGGCGTCGACACGGCTTGGCGTGCGAAATCGACCACTCTCCGACGTCTCAAGACATCACAAATTTCGAGCCGATCCACCCCTTGTCGTTCGAACATATGTACTGCTTATCTGCTTAATTGGACCTATGCTGGTCAGCATGGGTACTGCAGAGGGTGGGCCGGTCGGCGGGGTCGACTATCCGCGCACGTTCCAGGAGTTTCGGAGCTGGTTTCCCGATGAAGCG
>NZ_JXST01000019.1 GCF_000878195.1 Mycolicibacterium llatzerense
GCGCTTGAGGTCGACCCGCCCCACCAGCCGGCCGTCGAGCAGGAAAGGCCAGACGTAGTAACCGAATTGGCGTTTGGCTGCCGGGGTGTAGATCTCGATCCGGTAATGGAAGCCGAACAGCCGCTCGACGCGGGGCCGGAAGAAGATCAGCGGATCGAACGGGCACAGTAGCGCCGTCCCCCGGTCGCGCCGCGGCACCGTCTGCCCGGCGCGCAGGTACGCCGGGGTGCCGTCGACCGTCACGGCCTCCAACTCGCCTTCGGCGACCAGCGCCGCCAGCGCCGGTTTCACCTGGCGCGCACCCAGCCGGAAATAGTCGCGGATATCTGCCTCGGTGCCCACGCCCAGCGCCCCGGCCGCCTTGAGCACCAACTGCCGGACCGCCTCGTCGTCGGAGATCTCGCGGGCCAGCACCTCTGCCGGCAGCACCCGTTCGACCAGGTCATAGTGCCGGGCGAAGCCGACCCGGGTGGCGGTGGTGAGCACACCCGACGACCACAGGGCCTCGGCCACCCACTTGGTGTCACTGCGGCCCCACCACGGCCCTTTGGCACCGCGCGGCTCGGCCTCGAGGTGGGCCTCGATCTGGCCCGCGGTCGACGGCCCTAGTTCGGCGATGGCGGCGACGATCTTCTCGGCCAAGTCGCCGTTGCGCTTGACGATCTCTGTGCCCCACCGACCGTGGGTGTACTCGCGCATACGCCAGCGCAGCAGCGGCCAGTCGTCGACGGGCAGCAACGCCGCCTCGTGCGCCCAATATTCGATGAACTGCCGCGGCGACCGCGCATTGTGGCTCCAGGCCAGCGCGTCGAGCGCGTCCCGGTCGTATGCCCCCAGCCTGCTGAACACCGGCGCATAGTGCGCCCGTACGCAGACCGACACCGAATCCAATTGCAGCACTTGTATTCTGGACATCAAACGTTTCAGGTGCGCACGGGTTACCGGACCGGACGGCTTGGGCTCGTAAAGGCCCTGGGCGGCGACGGCAATGCGACGGGCCTGGACCGTGGTGAGTTCTGCCACTGTCACATCGTGGCGCAGACCACCGACAAATTCGCGCATGGATCTGCAAGGTTGTCGGCTCCACCGCCTACCATTCCTGCGGCACACCCTGTATTGGGGCATGGGCGCTTCATGCCCGGCCCTGACGGAAAGGACCAGCAGTGAGCTACAACGCTGCGGACATCACCGAACTCGACGATGTTCAGCACACCCGCCTGCGACCGGCGGTCAACCTGGGCCTGGACGTGCTCAACACCGCCCTGCGCGAGCTGGTGGACAACGCGGTGGAAGAGGTCGCCGACCCCAGCCACGGCGGGTCGACCGTCACCATCACGCTGCACGCCGACGGATCGGTCAGCGTCGCCGACGACGGCCGCGGCCTGCCCATCGACTCCGACCCGGTAACCGGCAAGAACGGCATCGTCAAGACCCTCGGGACGGCTCGCGCCGGTGGCAAGTTCTCCGCTCACACCGACGCCACCAGCACCGGAGCCGGCCTCAACGGCATCGGCGCCGCCGCCGCGGTGTTCATCTCCGCCCGCACCGATGTGACGGTGCGCCGCGCCGGCAAGACCTACCTGCAGAGCTTCGGCCACGGCTACCCCGGCACGTTCGAGGGGAAGGATTTCGACCCGAACGCCGAGTTCATCCGTGCTGACAACCAGAAACTGCGCGGCACGGGCAACCGCAAACCCGACGCCCACGGCACCACCGTGCGCATCCTGTTCGACCCGGCCGTCGTACCGGACGCCGGCGTGGACATCGCCGAGGTCCTGCTGCGCGCCCACGCCGCGGCCCGGATGTGCCCCGGTGTGCACCTGAAGGTCGTCGACGAGGGCTGGCCCGGCGAGGAAGTCCCACCCGCACTGCTGCAGCCGTTCGACGGCCCCTGGGGCACCGAGGCGCTGCTCGACCTCATGTGCACCTCCGCGGGCACTCCCCTGCCCGCGGTCCGCGCCGTCGTGGAGGGCCGCGGTGAGTACACCACCGGGCGCGGCCCCACGCCGTTCCGCTGGTCGCTGACCGCCGGACCGGCCGAACCGGCCACCGTGGCCGCGTTCTGCAACACCGTGCGCACCCCCGGCGGCGGGTCGCACCTGACCGCCGCGATCAAGGGCCTGTCCGAAGCCCTGGCCGATCGCGCGTCCCGGATCCGGGACCTGGGTCTGGCCAAGGGTGAGGACGGCCCAGAGCCTCAGGACTTCGCCGCGGTCACCGCGTTGGCCGTCGACACCCGCGCGCCGGACGTGGGCTGGGACTCGCAGGCCAAGACGGCGGTCTCGTCGCGCTCGCTGAACGTCGCGATGGCCCCAGATGTGGCGCGCAGCGTCAACGTCTGGGCCGCGAGCCCCGCCAACGCCGACACGGTGTCGCTGTGGACCCGCCTCGCGCTGGAGTCGGCCCGGGCGCGGCGCAGCGCCGAGGGCGCCAAGGCGCGCTCCCGCGCGGCGTCGAAAGCCAAGGGGCTCGGCACGAACCTGTCGCTGCCGCCGAAGCTGCTGCCGAGCCGGGAGACCGGCCGCGGGTCGGGCGCCGAACTGTTCCTGTGTGAGGGCGATTCCGCGCTTGGCACCATCAAGGCGGCGCGCGACGCCACCTTCCAGGCGGCCTTCCCGCTGAAAGGCAAGCCGCCCAACGTCTACGGGTTCACGGTCAACAAGGCCCGGGTCAAGGATGAGTTCGATTCCATCGAACGCATCCTGGGCTGCGGCGTGCGCGACAATTGCGACCCCGAGCAGTGCCGCTACGACCGGATCCTGTTCGCGTCCGACGCCGACCCCGACGGCGGCAACATCAACTCGAGCCTGATCTCGATGTTCCTGGACTTCTACCGCCCGCTCGTCGCGGCCGGCATGGTCTACGTGACGCTGCCGCCGCTGTTCGTCGTCAAGGACGGACAGGAACGCATCTATTGCCAGGACGAATCCGAGCGCGACACCGCCGTCGCCGAGTTGAAGGCCAGGTCCAAGCGCCGCGTGGAAGTGCAGCGCAACAAGGGTCTCGGTGAGATGGATGCCGACGACTTCTGGAACACCGTGCTCGATCCGCAGCGGCGCACCGTGATTCGGGTGCACCTCGACGACAGTGAGAAGAAGTTGCACCACACCCTGTTCGGCGGGCCGCCCGAGGGCCGGCGCAGCTGGATGGCCGAAGTGGCCGCCGTCGTCGACACCCTTGCGCTGGACCTGGACTAGAAGGACTCGACCGTGACCTCCCCCCTCGACCTTCCCGAGCAGAATCCGGACCTGGTCCTCGACCAGAGCGCCGATGATTACTGGAACCACTACCAGCTGACGTTCGCGCTCTACAGCGTCAGCGACCGCGCCATCCCGTCGGCGTTCGACGGCCTCAAGCCCGGCCAGCGCCGGCTGCTGTACCAGATGCACGACTCGAAACTGCTGCCCGGCAACAAGCCGCAGAAGTCCTCGAAGGTCTGCTCGGCCGTCACCGGCAACCTGCACCCGCATGGCGGCGCGTCGATGTACGGCGCCGCGGCGCTGATGGCCGCCGAGTTCCAGCGCGTGAAAGTCATTGACGGACAAGGCGCTTTCCCGCGCATCCAGGGCGACATCCCCGCCGCCGACCGGTACACCGAGATGCGACTGTCGGCGCCCGGTGCGGCGCTGACCGCCGAACTCGACGACCACGCGGTCCCGATGGTGCCCACCTTCGACGGGGAGTGGATCGAGCCCACGATGCTGCCGGCCCAGTGGCCGGTGCTGCTCTGCAACGGCGCCGTCGGTATCGCCGAAGGCTGGGCCACCAAGGTGCCGGCGCACAATCCGCGCGAGATCATGGCGGCCTGTCGGGCGCTGCTGAAGACCCCGAACATGACCGACGACCGGCTCGCCAAGCTGATCCCGGGCCCTGACTGGGGCTGCGGGTCGACGGTGGTCGGGAGCGCCGGCCTGCGCGAGTACCTCACCACCGGCCGGGGTGCGCTCACGGTGCGCGGCACCTTGTCGGTCGACGGCAAGAACGTCGTCATCACCGAGCTGCCGCCCGGTGTCGCGAGCAACACTGTGCAGGACCGGATTCGGGCGCTGGTCGAGTCCGGCGAGCTGGCCGGTGTCGCCGACATGTCCGACCTGACCGACCGTCGCAACGGGTTGCGCATCGTCGTCACCGCCAAGCGTGGCCACGCCGCCGAAACCATCCGCGACCAGCTGCTCGCGTTGACTCCGTTGGAGTCGACGTTCGCCGCCAGCCTGGTCGCGCTCGACGAGGATCGGGTGCCGCGCTGGTGGACGGTGCGCGAGCTGATCGGCGCATTCCTGCACCTGCGCGACTCCGTGGTGCTGCACCGCAGCCAGTATCGGCTCGAGAAGGTCACCGCCCGTAGGCATCTGGTGTCCGGGTTGATGAAGATCCACCTGGACATCGACGCCGCTGTCGCGGTCATCCGCGGCTCGGACACTGTGGACGACGCCCGGCGGGGACTGCAGGAACGGTTCAGCATCGATGAGGAGCAGGCCAATTACGTACTGGCCTTGCAGCTTCGACGGCTGACGAAGCTCGACGTCATCGAGCTGCAGGCCGAAGCGGACAAGTTGGACGCGGAATTCGCCGAGCTGACCGAGCTGGTGTCGAACCCGGACGCCCGGCGCGTGGTGATCGACAACGAGTTGAAGGAGACGGCGAAGCTGTTCGCCGGACCCGAATTCGACCGCCGGACCGTCCTCGATCTCGAGGGTGTCCCGACGGCATCGGGCTCCGACGAGGATGGCGCCCGCGAACGAAAGGTCAACGCCAACTGGCGTCTTGACGATCGCGGCGTGTTCTCCGACACCCACGGCGACCTGCTCACCGCGGGCCTGGGGTGGGCGGTGTGGACCGACGGGCGCGTCAAGTTCACCAACGGCAACGGCCTGCCGTTCAAGACCCGCGACATCCCGGTGGCTCCGGACATCACCGGGCTGCTGCGCTCGGGTGTGCTGACGCCCGGCTACCACCTGGCGCTGGTGACGCGCCGCGGCAAGGTTCTGCGTATCGATCCGGCCTCGGTGAATCCGCAAGGCGCGGCAGGCAATGGCGTCGCCGGCGTGAAACTGGCGGGCGAGGGCGACGAGGTCATCGCCGCGCTGCCGATCACCTGCGGGAACGGCGAGGCAATCCTGTCGACGTCCGAAAAGGGTTGGAAGGTAACCGAAGTCGCCGACATCCCGGTCAAGGGCCGCGGTGGCGCCGGCGTCGGGTTCCACCCGTTCACCGCCGGCGAGAGCATTCTCGTTACGGCGGCGGTCTCCCCCACCGGGTTTGTGCGCAACGGGAGAGCCGTGCGCGCCGAGAAACGTGCGAAGGCGTCGGTGAAGGGATCGGGTTCGGACGTGTCGCCCGCGGGAGAGTAACCCGCGGGCTTGGCCGACCGGTCAGCTGATCGATACCAGGTCGTGGACCGAGTCGATGGGCAGATCGGTATCCGTGACGGCGGTGACCGCGACGCGGTTCAGATTGATGGCACCGTTGTGGTTGTCCAAGAAAGCGATATCAGCGGCGTCGCGTCCGGTCGCGACGCGCACCATGGACTGCCGTGGCGCCAGTCCGGTCGCATCGACGACCCGCCACTGGCCGTCGACGAGCGCTTCGGCCACAGAGTGGAAGTCCATGGGAACACACCCGGGCGCATACACCGCCACCAGGCGAGCCGGGACTTTCGCGGCACGCAGCAGCGCTACGACCAAATGGGCGTAGTCCCGACAAACTCCGCGTCCGGCCAGCAGGGTGTCGACGGCGCCGTCGATGGGATCACTGGAGCCGGGGACGTATTGCAGCCGGTACCCAACCCAGTAGCAGATTTTCTCCAACAGGGTTGCGGCGTCCGAATACTGGCCGAATTCTGCTGCGGCGAAGCCGTAGAGTCTGTCCGCTTCGGCGTACCGACTGGGCCGCAGATACATCGTCCTGTCGTAGTCCGAGACCGGAGCCGGGTCGCAGTGCCCGTCGATCGTCGCCGAGTAGTGGACGCTCAAGTTGCCGGGGGCCGCATCGAAGGTATGAATGCGGGTTCCGTGCGCCCCGCATATCTCGCGGGGCTGTATTGCGTTGCCGTTCAACACAAATGACATCGACTCCGCGACCGTCGCGCCGGGGTGTGGAGCGACCGCGATCTGAAACTCCAGCGTGGTCGGTTCGGTCACCTCGACGTCGAGCTCAGCACTCACCTGTCGCTTCATGCCACAGATGATGCCAGTACGCGCGACGACCGGCAGACTACGGCCGGCGCAGGTAGCTGCAGAACCGGTACCGCAAGCCGGTCTTACTGGTCAGCCACGCCCCGCGCGTGACGGTCCAGCTGTCGTCCAGGGTCGGCGCGAACGCGTCGCCGTCTGGCACGTCGACGTCGATCTCGGTGACCTCGCACAGCGTCGCAGATTCGAGAGCCAACGCGTACAACTGCGCCCCACCGATGACCCAGCCGTCGACCTCCGCCGGCAGCGACGTCACGACCTCGGCACCGTCGGCGACGTATCCGCCGTCCCGACTGACGACGATGTTGCGGCGCCCGGGCAGCGGCCGGAACCTGGCCGGCAGCGACTCCCAGGTGAGCCGGCCCATCACGACCGTCTGCCCGAGCGTCAGCTCCTTGAACCGGGCCATGTCCTCGGGCAGCTGCCAGGGGATGTCATTGCCGCAGCCGATCACACGGGAGTTCGCCTGGGCCCAGATCAGCTTCATGACATCGGCCGAACGTGAAGTTGTTCGCGAGATTCGGCTGAAAACTCACCATCTACTTTACGTTCGAGGTCAGACCGCAACGGGAGCCTTGATCGCCGGGTGCGGGTCGTAGTTGACGATCGCGATGTCCTCGTACTCGTAGTCGAAGATCGAATCCCGACGCGCCAGAACCAGTTCCGGATACGGCCGAGCCTCGCGGGACAGCTGCAGCTGCACCTGCTCGACGTGGTTGTCGTAGATGTGGCAGTCGCCGCCGGTCCAGACGAACTCGCCGACCTCGAGGCCCGCCTGGGCGGCCATCATGTGCGTCAGCAGCGCGTAGGAGGCGATGTTGAACGGCACGCCGAGGAACAGGTCGGCGCTGCGCTGGTACAGCTGGCAGCTCAGCTTGCCGTCGGCGACGTAGAACTGGAACAGCGCGTGGCACGGCGGCAGGGCCATCTGGGCAATCTCGCCGACGTTCCAGGCCGAGACGATGTTCCGTCGGCTGTCCGGGTTGGTCTTGAGCATCTCGAGCGCCGCGCTGATCTGGTCGACGTGCTCGCCGGACGGCGTCGGCCAGGACCGCCACTGGACGCCGTACACGGGCCCGAGTTCGCCTGTCTCCGAAGCCCATTCGTCCCAGATGGTGACGCCACGCTCCTGCAGCCACCGCACATTCGAGTCGCCGCGCAGGAACCACAGCAGCTCATAGATCACCGATTTGGTGTGCACCTTCTTGGTGGTCAGCAGCGGGAAACCGGCCGCCAGGTCGTAGCGCAGCTGGTGGCCGAACAGGCTGCGGGTGCCGGTCCCGGTGCGATCGGATTTCGGCGTGCCCTGCTCGAGCACCAGGCGCAGCAGGTCTTCATACGGAGTCGGCACAGCCACGCTGCCAGCTTACGTGCGGCACCCCCGGAGTAGAACGGATGCCATGCCGATCACCAAGGACTCCATCACCACCGCCGACGGCAGCTGCGCCGTCACCGTCGCAACCCCCGAGGGCACCGGTCCGTGGCCCGCGGTGGTCATGTACCCCGACGCGGGCGGCCCGCGGCAGACCTTCGACGACATGGCCGCGCGCCTGGCCGCATTGGGCTACGTGGTGCTGGTGCCGGACATCTACTACCGCGACGCCGGGTGGGCGCCGTTCGACATGGCCACCGCGTTCTCCGACGAGACCGAACGGGCGCGGCTGTTCGGGATGATGCGCAAGGTCACGCAGGACATCATGGCCGCCGATGCGGCGGCATTCTTCGACTATCTGGCCGCCCGGCCCGAGGTCAGGGGCGACAAGTTCGGTACCACCGGCTACTGCATGGGCGGCCGCACCTCGGTCGTCATCGCCGGCAAGCTGCCCGACCGGGTCGCCGCGGCGATGTCGTTCCACGGCGGCGGACTCGTCACCGACACCGACGACAGCCCGCACCTGAACGCCGGCCGGATCAGCGCGGTGGTTTATGTGGGCGCCGCCGAGAACGACGGGTCCTTCACCGCCGAGCAGGGCGAGATTCTGGACCGCGCGCTGACCGACGCGGGCGTCGAGCACACCGTCGAGTTCTACCCCGCCGCGCACGGTTTCGCGGTGCCCGACAACGCCGGCGCCTACGACGAGGCCGCGGCGCAGCGGCACTGGGAGGCGATGGAGCGGGTCTTCGGCGCGGCGCTGAAGTAACCCCCGGAGCTGGCCCAGCTCCCGCCGTGCGGGACGATTGACGTGTGTATGACCAGCCCAGCACCTACGAACCCGACGCCAACGAGCACGGATCCCGACTGGACCCCGTACTCGCGCGCAGCTGGCTGCTGGTCAACGGAGCGCAGTTCGACCGCTTCTCGCCGGCCACCCGGTCGCCCGCGGACATCGTCATCGTCGACATCGAGGACGCGGTAGCGCCCAAGGACAAGGACTCGGCGCGCGACAACGCGGCACGCTGGCTCGGCGAGGGCAACACCGACTGGGTCCGCGTCAACGGGTTCGGTACCCCGTGGTGGGCCGACGACCTCGAGATGCTCTCGAAGACGTCGGTGGGCGGCATCATGCTGGCGATGGTCGAGTCCGTCGACCACGTCACCGAGACGGCGAAGCGGCTGCCCAACGTGCCGATCGTCGCGCTTGTCGAGACCGCCCGCGGCCTCGAGCGCATCACCGAGATCGCGTCGGCCAAGGGCACGTTCCGGCTGGCGTTCGGTATCGGTGATTTCCGCCGCGACACCGGCTTCGGCGACAACCCGGCGACGCTGGCCTACGCCCGGTCGCGGTTCACGATCGCGGCCAAGGCGGCACACCTGCCCGGCGCCATTGACGGCCCGACCATCGGGTCCAGCAGCCGCAAGCTCAGTGAGGCCACCGCGGTGTCCATCGAGTTCGGCATGACCGGCAAGATCTGCCTGACCCCCGAGCAGTGCGGAACGGTCAACGAGGGCCTGTCTCCGTCACTGGACGAAATCGCTTGGGCGCAGGAGTTTTTCGCGGAGTTCGAGCGCGACGGCGGCGAAATCCGCAACGGCTCGGACCTGCCGCGTATCGCGCGCGCCAACAAGATCCTCGATCTGGCGAAGGCGTACGGCATTCACCCGTCGATGTTCGGCGACGACCCCGACCACGTGTCGGCGCCGTCGGACACCTACCACTACTGAGCGGCGTCCCCGGCCTTCTTGTTGCGACGCAACACCGACGCGAAAGCCCGGATGATGCCGCGCGCCGCGTACCAACCCGCCAGCGCGGTGAAGACGATCAGCGCGATGAACATCGGCAGCCAACCGGTGCGGGAGTGCTTGACGTTCCACCAGATGATGGTGAACAGCACCGCCAGGATGAAGACCAGGATGTCGCGCAGCCGGCCTTCACGGTTGAACGCGTAGCCGATCGCCGTCGACTTGAGCTGGCGGCTGCGGTCGACAGCGGTGATCAGCTCGTCGATCCGCATGTCGATGGTTCGTTGCAACTCGGCGCGGCGCTCGGTCTGCTCGGCCGGGATGCGGTCCAGCAGGTCCATGTCGGCCTTGATCGCGGCCCGCACGTCCGGTGGCTTCAGGTTGCCCGCGACGGCTCCGAGCAGCGCGCCTCCGGCCAGCGGCGCGGCTCCCAATGCCAGGTCCGCTATTCCCATCGTCGGCTCCTCGTCTGTCCACTCAATCCAAAACACTACGGACCAACAGGCTCAATCCGTGAGCCTGACTGAATCCTGCCGATGTGTTTGTAGCAGTGCCGACGGTGACGGAGATCGCTAGGGTGACGCTATTGCGCAGTGACCGAGGGGGATACCAATGCGGATTGCCGTTGGCTTCTTCGGCATACCCAGAAGTTCCGGCATTTGCTATCCGTCTATCCAGAAGTACGTTGTGGGGGCGTTGCCCACCGAAGCAGAAGTGACATGCTTCTACCATTTCTACCAACAGGATGCGGTGGTCAATCCGCGATCGGGCGAGTCCCACGCACTGAACGTGTCCAACTATTCGCCATTCGTCGACAACATGACAGGAATTCTGGAGCAACCTGGCGAATGCTTGGACAGGTGGGGCTTCCACACCCTCAAGAAGTACGGTGATGCCTGGGACGACGGCTTCTCTTCGCTATCCAACCTTGTTCACCAACTCAACTCATTGCACCAGGTCACCGGACTGATCGAGGCATTCGAGCCCGATTTTGTCGTCTTCGCACGACCCGATCTCTACTACCACCGTCCGCTGCCTCAGTACCCGTTCAGCCAGTCGAACGAGTGGCAACGAACGGTATACGTTCCTTCCTGGCAGTGGTGGAACGGCGTCAACGACCGATTTGCGATCTGCGGATCCGATTCGTTCCGTCCCTATGGATTCCGCATCGAAGAGGCAATGAACTTCTGCGAAGCCGGAAACACATTGCATGGCGAACGATTGCTGAAATATGCACTCTCGAATACGCAATCCCGAATTCGAACGATCAGCACCAGAGCAACCCGCGTCAGGGTCGACGGGCGTTATCAACGCGAGCGTTTCTCAATAATGTGTTCGACGGGTGGCCAACTGCCCATCGAGGTCCTCAATCGAGTTTCGCGGATGCGGACCCTGTTCGACCGGCTGACGACGGCGCGGCACGAGAACGCCTAGAAGTGTGCCGCGATCGCTCGACAACGCGTGCCCATCGGTCAAATGCACCAACGGTCACGCCATCAACGTCGCCGCGACCGTCGCTCCCAGGTTCCAGCACGCCTCCAGGTCGGCCTTGCTCGGCTTACCTGAAACCACCACGTAATCAGCCGCTTTCACCCAGCCCAAACCGGTGGTGATCGACGTGACGGCCTTCTCGGCGCCTTCGGTGCCCTCGTTGCCGTGCAGCCAGAGGCCGAACGGCCTGCCGCGCGTCGCATCCAGGCACGGGTAGTAGATCTGGTCGAACGCATGCTTCAAGGCGCCCGACATGTAGCCCAGATTCGCGGGCGAGCCCAGCAGGTAGCCGTCGGCCTCCAGCACGTCGGCAGCCGACAGCGTCAGCGCCGGTCGGCGCACCACGTCGACGCCCTCGATCTCGGGATCGGTCGCTCCGGCGAGCACCGCCTCGAACATCTCCTGACAGTTCGGAGACGGAGTGTGATGCACGACAAGGAGTTTCATCGTGAGGCTTGTTCCAGTCGTACGGCTTTACGGATGGTCTCGCGGGCCCGGGTCCGGTCCCCCGCGTAGTCGTAGGCCCGGGCCAGCCGGTACCAGCCGCGCCAATCATCAGGCGCGGCCTCGACCTCGTCGCGCACGGACTCGAACAGCGCATCGGCGGCGTCGCGCTCGATACGGCCCGACGGGCGCTTGGGCAGGTCACTGATGTCGAGCTCGACGCCTTCGTCGTGCGCCAGCCGCGCCAGCCGTTGGTGTGCGAAACCGGCCCGCAGCGTGGCGACCATGGCCCACAGGCCGATCAGCGGCAGCACGAAGATGCCGATGCCGAGCCCGATCGCCGCGGCCTCGCCGGACTGCATGAGGATGACGCCGGAGCGCCCGAGCATCACGAAGTAGACCACCATCGCCAGGCACAGGAATGCGACTACCAGCTGGATGCGGAATACCTGCGAGCTCGGTTTGGTCATCACCGGCCCGTCACAGCCCCATCAGGGTCTCGATGCCGATGGTCAGCCCCGGGTATTTGGCCACCTCGCGGACACCGAGCAGCACACCGGGCACGAACGACGTGCGGTCGATGCTGTCGTGCCGGATGGTCAGCGTTTCTCCCTGGGTGCCGAACAGCACCTCCTGGTGCGCCACCAGGCCACGCAGCCGCACCGAATGCACAGGGATGCCGTCGACGTCAGCGCCACGTGCGCCCTCCAGGCCGGTGCTGGTGGCATCGGGGTTGGGCGGCAAGCCCTTTCGCGCCTCAGCGATCAGCTGTGCGGTGCGGGTGGCGGTGCCTGATGGGGCGTCGGCCTTGTAGGGGTGGTGCAGCTCGACGACCTCGACCGACTCGAAGAACGGGGCGGCCTGCTTGGCGAAGTGCATGGACAGCACCGCGCCGATGGCGAAGTTCGGGGCGATCAGGACCGCGACGCCGGGCTTGGCGGCAACCCACTCGCGAACCTGGGCGAGGCGCTCCTCGGTGAAGCCCGTGGTGCCGACGACAGCGTGAATGCCGTTGTCGATGAGGAACTTCAGGTTGCCCATCACGACGTCGGGGTGGGTGAAGTCGACGACGACCTCGGTGCGGCTGTCGGTGAACAGGCTCAACTCGTCACCGGCGTCGACGCCGACGGTGAATGTCAGGTCATCGGCGGCTGCCACGCCCTCGACGATGGTTGCACCGACTTTGCCCTTGGCACCCAGAACTCCGACTCGCATGAGGTCAACCCTAGCGGCCGCCCTACTATCGGCCCCATGCGCGGCGCCAAGATCCTCATCACCGGAGTCACCGGCCAAGTGGCCACCCCGATCGCCACAGCCCTGGCGGTCGACAACGAGGTGTGGGGTGTCGCCCGGTTCAACAACCCACGCTCCCGAGAGGCCCTGGAGCAGGCCGGGGTCCGCTGTGCGGCGGTCAACCTCGCAGTCGGTGACTTCAGCGCGCTGCCATCCGATTTTGACTACGTGATCAACCTGGCGGTGGCCAAGACCGGCCGATGGGACAAGGACCTGGCCGCCAACGCGGAGTCCGTGGGCCTGCTGATGGCGCACTGCCGCAAGGCGAAAGCGTTCCTGCACACGTCGTCGGCCGCGGTGTACGACCCGCCCGACGACGAGCCGCGCACCGAATCAGCCGCGCTGGGCGACAACCACAAGCACCTGTTCCCCACCTACTCGATCTCCAAGATCGCGGGCGAGACGGTCGTGCGCACCATGTCCCGCGCCCTCGGCCTGCCCGCGGTGATCGCCCGGTTCAACGTCCCCTACGGCGACAACGGGGGCTGGCCGTACTACCAGATGGAGATGATCCTGGCGGGCATCCCGATCCAGGTACCGCCGGGCGGCCCGGCCCGCTACAACCCGATCCACGAAGACGACATTCTGGCCACATTGCCCAAGCTGCTCGATGCGGCGTCGGTGCCCGCCACCACGGTGAACTGGTGCGGCGATCAGACCGTCAGCCTGCAGGAATGGTGTGGCTACATCGGCGAACTCGTCGGCCGCGAACCGGTGTTCACCGAAGATCCGAATGCGCTGCGCGGCGGCCCGACGGACACCACGCGCATGCACGAACTGATCGGCGGCACCTCGGTGGACTGGCGCGACGGCATCCGCCGGCTGGTGACCAAGTTCCACCCGGAACTGGTCAGCCGCTAGTCACAGCGGCGAGGCACCGCGCAGGTGCTCGAAGATCAGGGACGTCTGCGTGCCCGCCACGTCGGCGTCGGCGTTGAGGTGCTCCACCACGAACGCGCGCAGGTGCGCGGTGTCGCGGGCCGCGACGTGCAGGATGAAGTCGTCGGCGCCGGCCAGGAAGTAGACGTCCATCACCTGCGGCAGCCTGCACATGTGGGCGATGAAGTCGCGAATACGCGCCCGGGCACCTGATTGCAGGCTCACCGAGATCATCGCCTGCAGGCCCAACCCGAGGGCGGCGGGGTCGATGTCGGCGTGGAAACCGCGGATCACCCCGAGCTCCTGCAACCGCCGAACCCGGCCGTGACAGGTCGACGCGGCGATCCCGACCAGCTCGGCAAGTGCGCTGTTGGGCATGCGCGCATCGGCGTGCAGAGCGGTCACGATCTGGCGGTCCACGTCGTCGAGTTCGACGGGCTGAACATCCTTCGGCCGGGAGGCCGCTGGAACCTCGGATTTCGAAGATCGTTCAGAAGTAGGTGCCATGTTGAGAATTATAGTCACAGATATTGCAGGTCAGCCGACGTTTATTCACACTTAGGGCATCACCTGATCCGCCCTGAGGAGAACCCCAGATGCACGTCGGTATCCCGACCGAAATCAAGAACAACGAGTACCGGGTGGCCATCACCCCGGCCGGCGTCGCCGAACTGGTCAAGCACGGCCATGAAGTGCTGATCCAGGCAGGAGCCGGCGAAGGATCGGCGATCGCGGACAACGACTTCAAGGCCGCCGGCGCACAGCTCGTCACCACCGCAGACCAGGTCTGGGCCGAGTCCGATCTGCTCCTCAAGGTCAAGGAGCCCATCGCCGCCGAGTACCACCGCATGCGCAAGGGCCAGACCCTGTTCACCTACCTGCACCTGGCCGCCTCGCGCGAATGCACCGACGCCCTGCTGGCGTCCGGCACCACCTCGATCGCCTACGAAACCGTCCAGACAGCCGACGGCCGCCTGCCCCTGCTCGCCCCGATGAGCGAGGTGGCAGGCAGGCTGTCGGCCCAGGTCGGCGCCTACCACCTGATGCGCAGCCACGGCGGCCGCGGCGTCCTGATGGGCGGCGTACCGGGCGTTGCCCCCGCCAACGTCGTCGTCATCGGCGGCGGCACCGCGGGCTTCCACGCCGCACAGATCGCCAGCGGCATGGGCGCGCACGTCACGGTCTTCGACGTCAACCTGGACACCCTGCGCCGGATCGACGCCGAGTGGGGCGGACGGATCCATACCCGGTACTCCTCGAGCCTGGACCTGGAAGACGCCGTCAAGCAGGCCGACCTGGTCATCGGCGCGGTGCTGATCCCGGGCGCCAAGGCCCCGAAGCTCGTCACCAATTCGACTGTGGCCCATATGAAGTCGGGCTCCGTGCTGGTCGACATCGCGATCGATCAGGGCGGCTGTTTCGAGGACTCGAAGCCCACCACCCACGACGACCCGACCTTCGCCGTGCACGACTCGGTCTTCTACTGCGTGGCCAACATGCCCGGCGCCGTGCCGCGCACGTCGACCTACGCACTGACCAACGCGACCCTGCCGTACGTGCTCAAGCTCGCCGACCAGGGTTGGCAGGCGGCGTGCCGTGGCGACGCCGCGCTGGCCAAGGGCCTGTCGACGCACGACGGTCAGCTGCTGTGCGGCCAGGTCGCCGCGGACCTGGGTCTGCCACTCGGCGACGTCGCGCTCTGACGCCCTGACACCCGAATCTCGATACCCATCGCCCGACCGGCGCGCCTTCGCGTCGGCCGGGCGATGACTTTCAGACGGACCGGCACTGGATTTTTGACACGTGTCAAGTATCGTCGTGACATGCTCTTGCAGGAACTACTACCCACTCCGCCGACGACGACGGATGCGGCGCTCGAAATCTTCGACGCCGCGCCGGCCGTCGAACCCGACTTCATGAGGGGCACCTGGCACGGCGCGGAAGTACCCACCGGGCACCCCATGGACGGGCTGCTGGAAACCAGCGGCTGGTGGGGCAAGCAGTTCGTCGACGCCGAGACGGTGCACCCGCTGCTGTTCCCCGACGTTTCCGGCGAGTCTCTGTGGCCGCTCAATCCGGCACTGGCATTCTCCGCGCTCGGGCTGGCGACCAAGGTGCCGGCGCTGCACCGGCTTCCGGTCGCCAAGGCCATCGCCGCCCTGCGTCCGGTGCTGCAGGCCCGCTCGGCCAAGGCGCGACTGCGCACCACGCGGTACCGCGGAGTCGACACCGCGACAATGGTTTACGACCAGCTGCCGATCAACGATGTCTTCCGCAAGCTGTCGGACGACGCGGTACTGGGGGCCATGGACTTCCGCGGCGAATCACGGCCGTACTTCTTCGTGCTGCGCCGGGAAAGGTGATTTGGGCGTGATTCGTAACGCCAAGCGTGACGAATCACGCCCAAATCGCTAACCGATGGAGCGCAGCTGCTTCGGCAGTGAGCGCTTCGACCGGTGCGGACCGAGCACCGCGGCGCCGAAGGGCCGCGTCAGCAGTTCGCGCGCAACGGTATTGACCTCTTCGAGCGTCACCGTGTCGATCGACGCGAGGGTTTCCGAGATCGACTTGTGGTTGCCGTAATTCAGCTCGGCGCGCCCGATGCGGTGCATCCGGGAACCGGAATCCTCCAGGCCCAGGACCAGACCACCGCGCATCGAGCCCTTGGCGATACGCAGCTCGTCGGCGGTGATGCCGTCGCGCGCAACATCTTCGAGCACGTCGGTGGTCACGCGGACCACCTCCTCGAAGCGGTCGGGCAGGCACGCCGAATACACCGACAGCGCGCCGGCATCGGAGAACGTGTCGATCGTGGAATACACCGAGTAGGCCAGCCCGCGGTTCTCCCGGATCTGTTGGAACAGCCGGGAACTCAGCCCACCACCGAGTGCGGTGTTGAGCACCGCCAGCGCCCACCGGTGCTCCCAGTTGCGACCCGGAGTGCGCACACCGAGGTACATGTGGGCCTGCTCGGAGTCGCGTTTGACGAACTGCAGCGTCGGTGTGCCGGGCACCCGGCCGGCACCCTTGCGCGGCGGCACCGGCTTGCGGCCACGCACGAGGTGCGGCCGAAAGTGCCTGCGCACCAACGACACCACCTGGTCGTGGTCGATGTTTCCGGCGACCGCGACCACCATCCGGTCCGGCGTGTACCGGCGGACGTGGAACGAGTGCAGCTGGTTGCGGGTCATCGACGCGATCGATTCGACACTGCCGATCACCGGCCGGCCCACGGGATGCGAGCCGAACATCGACCCGAGGAAGACGTCCGCGAGGGTGTCCTCGGGATCGTCGTCGCGCATGGCGATCTCTTCGAGCACCACGTCGCGCTCCAGCTCGACATCCGCTGCGGCACAACGGCCGTTGAGCACGACGTCGGACACCAGGTCGATGGCGAGTTCGAGGTCGCTGTCCAGCACGTGCGCGTAGTAGCAGGTGTGCTCACGCGCGGTGAAGGCGTTCAGTTCCCCACCGACGGCATCCATGGCCTGCGCGATCTCGACGGCCGTGCGCGTCGGGGTCGATTTGAACAGCAGGTGTTCCAGGAAGTGCGCCGCCCCGGCCACGCTCGGCCCTTCGTCGCGCGAGCCGACGTTGACCCACACCCCGATGGATGCCGAATGGACGTGCGGCAGGTGTTCGGTGACGACCCGCAGCCCGCCGGGGAGATTGGTCTTGCGCACAGCGGCCGGGGCCTCCAGCGATGTCGCTGAAGAACCCCGGCCGTTGCGCAGTGTCGATTTAGGAGGTTGCAGTCGCGGCATCTGCCGGCGCAGTCTCCGATTCGGCCTCTGGCGCGTCAGCGCCCGAGGCGTCGTCATTCACCAGGATCAGCGAAATCTTCTGACCCTTGCCACGGTTGTCGGCAGAGATGTCCGCGATCTCCACGCGCAGCTTGTCGCCGACGTTCACGACGTCCTCGACCTTCGCGACGCGCTTGCCCTGGCCGAGCTTGGAGATGTGCACCAGACCGTCACGGCCCGGCAGCAGCGAGACGAACGCACCGAAGTCCGTCGTCTTCACCACGGTGCCGAGGAACCGCTCACCGATCTTGGGCAGCTGCGGGTTGGCGATGGCGTTGATCTTGTCGATCGCCGCCTGCGCCGCCTCGCCGTTCGAGGCGCCGACGAACACGGTGCCGTCGTCCTCGATGGAGATGCTCGCACCGGTCTCCTCGGTGATCTGGTTGATCACCTTGCCCTTGGGCCCGATCACCTCACCGATCTTGTCGATCGGCACCTTGATGGTGGTGATGCGCGGCGCGTACGGGCTCATCTCGTCCGGCTCGTCGATGGCCTCGGCCATCACATCGAGGATGGTCAGACGCGCGTCCTTGGCCTGGGCCAGGGCGCCGGCCAGCACCTTGGACGGGATGCCGTCCAGCTTGGTGTCCAGCTGCAGGGCGGTGACGAACTCCTTGGTGCCGGCGACCTTGAAGTCCATGTCGCCGAAGGCATCTTCGGCGCCCAGGATGTCGGTCAGCGCGACGTAGCGGGTCTCGCCGTCGACCTCGTCGGAGACCAGACCCATCGCGATACCGGCGACCGGTGCCTTCAGCGGCACACCGGCGTTCAGCAGGGCCAGGGTGGAGGCACAGACCGAACCCATCGAGGTGGAACCGTTGGAGCCCAACGCTTCCGAGACCTGGCGGATGGCGTACGGGAACTCCTCGATGCTCGGCAGCACCGGCATCAGGGCCCGCTCGGCCAGCGCGCCGTGGCCGATTTCGCGGCGCTTCGGCGAACCGACGCGGCCGGTCTCACCGGTCGAGAACGGCGGGAAGTTGTAGTGGTGCATGTAGCGCTTGCTGGTCTCGGGTCCCAGCGAGTCGATCTGCTGAGCCATCTTGACCATGTCCAGCGTGGTGACACCCATGATCTGGGTCTCGCCGCGCTCGAACAGCGCGCTGCCATGTGCCCGCGGGATCACGGCGACCTCGGCCGACAGGGCCCGGATGTCGGTGATGCCACGGCCATCGATGCGGAAGTGGTCGGTCAGGATGCGCTGGCGAACCAGCTTCTTGGTCAGCGAGCGGAACGCCGCGCCGATCTCCTTCTCGCGGCCGGCGAAGGTCGCAGAGTCCACAGTGAGACGCTGCAGAACTTCCACCTTGATCTCGTCGGTGCGATCGTCGCGCTCCTGCTTGCCCGCGATGGTCAGCGCCTGAGCCAGCGCATCGCTGGCCACGGCGGCGACAGCCTGGAAGGCGTCGTCGGCGTAGTCGGGGAACACCGGGTACTCGGCGGTCTCCTTACCGGCGGCGTCGTGCAGCTCCTGCTGCGCCTTGCACAGTGCGGCGATGAAGGGCTTCGCCGCCTCCAGGCCCTCGGCCACCACGGCCTCGGTCGGCGCACCCGCGCCACCGGCGATCAGGTCGATGACGTTGTCGGTGGCCTCGGCCTCGACCATCATGATCGCGACATCGCCGTCGACCACGCGGCCGGCGACGACCATGTCGAAGACAGCGGTCTCCAGCTGCTCGACGGTCGGGAAGGCAACCCACTGGCCCTCGATGAGGGCGACGCGGACGCCACCCACCGGGCCGGAGAACGGCAGGCCCGAGATCTGGGTCGACGCAGATGCGGCGTTGATCGCCAGCACGTCGTACAGATCCTTGGGGTCCAGGCTCAGGACGGTGACGACGACCTGGATCTCGTTACGCAGGCCGGAGACGAACGACGGGCGCAGCGGCCGGTCGATCAAACGGCAGGTCAGGATCGCGTCGGTGGAGGGCCGGCCCTCGCGGCGGAAGAACGAGCCGGGAATGCGGCCCGCGGCGTACATGCGCTCTTCGACGTCGATGGTCAACGGGAAGAAGTCGAAGTGGTCTTTGGGGTTCTTGCTGGCGGTGGTAGCGCTCAGCAGCATGGTCTCGTCGTCCAGGTAGGCGACGACGGAGCCGGCGGCCTGGCGAGCGAGCCGGCCGGTCTCGAAGCGGATGGTGCGGGTGCCGAAGCTCCCGTTGTCGATAACGGCGGTCGATTCGAATACGCCGTCTTCAATTTCAACTGCAGACATGGATGTCGCAATAACCTCTCTGGGGCCCGCCCTATGCGGGTTCCGTTTTTCTGGATCCTCTTTGTTACAGCTGTCGCATCGTCACACGCGAGCATCCAGAAAACCCGAAAACCATCCCGCAAACTGCTGACGGCCGTCGATCGAAGCGGCCGGGGTCATGCCCCGGCAGCCACTACCGAAGACCGCCCCACGAGGTTCAGGCGGACGCTGGTGTGACGTTCCGATGTTTTGCGCACTCGGGCCCAAAACAAATTCATGTTACTACCCGTACCAATGGCCATCGCCAGGCCTGCAGGAGCAGACCTGGCGATGGTGATGAATCAGTGGTGCGTCAGCGACGCAGACCCAGACGCTCGATCAGCGAGCGGTACCGCGCGACGTCGACCTGGGCGACGTACTTGAGCAACCGGCGGCGACGGCCGACCAGCAGCAGCAGGCCACGCCGGCTGTGGTGGTCGTGCTTGTGCTGCTTGAGGTGCTCGGTCAGGTCCGAGATGCGCTTGGTCAGCAGGGCGACCTGAGCCTCCGGCGAACCGGTGTCGGTCTCATGCAGGCCGTACTGGCCCAGGATCTCTTTTTTCTGCTCGGTGGTGAGTGCCACGAAAACAACTCCATCAATTCGGTCCGCGAAGAACAATCAAGAGCGCGGCCGCCGCGAACTGCAGCACACGCGTCGGGAAGTTTAGCAGGGAGCTAGTGCGCAGCCAGAATCGTGCGAGCTCGCTGCGTATCGCGATCCATGGCCACGACCAGGTCATCCACCGAATCGAACTTCTCCTGGCCGCGGATGCGCGAGACGAAATCGACCGCCACGTGCTGGCCGTACAGGTCGGCCTCGGTGTCGAGCACGAAGGCCTCGACGGTGCGGGTGCGCCCGGAGAACGTCGGATTGGTGCCCACCGATACCGCGGCCTGGTAACGCTCCCCCGGTGTCACGGTGCCGACCGAGGGGCCGTGCCCGAGCACGGTGAACCACGCGGCGTAGACGCCGTCGGCCGGGATCGCCGAGTGCATCGGCGGGGCAACGTTGGCGGTCGGGAAACCCAGTCCGCGGCCCCGGCCGTCGCCGCGGACGACGACGCCTTCCACGCGGTGCGGGCGCCCCAGCGCTTCAGTCGCGGCCACCATGTCGCCGGCGTCCACGCAGGACCGGATGTAGGTGGACGAGAACGTCACGGTCTCGGCGCGGTGATGCTCGGCCACCAGCGAGATGCCCTCGACGGCGAAACCGAACCGTTCCCCGGCCTTGCGCAGCAGCGGCACGTTGCCGCCGGCCTTCTTGCCGAAGGTGAAGTTCTCGCCGACCACGACCTCGAGGACATGCAAGCGCTCGACGAGGAGCTCATGCACGTAGCGCTCGGGGGTCAGCTTCATGAAGTCGGTGGTGAACGGCATCACCAGGAACACATCGACGCCGAGTTCCTCGACCAGCTCGGCCCGGCGCGTCAGCGTCGTCAGCTGCGCGGGATGGCTGCCCGGTAGGACCACTTCCATCGGATGCGGATCGAACGTCATCAGCACCGTGGGCACGCCGCGGGATCGGCCGGCCTTGACGGCATGGCTGATCAGCTCCGCATGTCCACGATGTACGCCATCGAACACCCCGATGGTGACCACACATCGGCCCCAGTCCGTGGGGATCTCGTCCTGCCCACGCCAGCGCTGCACGCCCGCAAGCCTACGGCGCGCCGCTACGGCAGGCACCGTGAGATCCCCGGATCAGGTGACGATTGCCTAAACTTTGTGCTGTGAGTCCTGCAGAAGACGCTGGCAATCCGCCAGATCTATCCCCGGTCGCCCAGGACTACCTCAAAGTCATCTGGACCGCGCAGGAGTGGTCGCGAGAGAAAGTCAGCACAAAGATGCTGGCAGAACGCATCGGGGTGTCGGCGTCGACGGCGTCCGAATCGATCCGCAAGCTCGCCGACCAAGGCCTGGTGCACCACGAGAAGTACGGCGCCGTGACGCTGACCGACATCGGGCGCAGCGCGGCGCTGGCCATGGTCCGGCGGCACCGGTTGATGGAGACGTTCCTGGTGCGCGAGCTCGGCTACGGCTGGGACGAGGTGCACGACGAAGCCGAAGTGCTGGAGCACGCCGTGTCGGACCGGATGCTCGACCGCATCGACGCCAAACTCGGCTTCCCGACCCGGGACCCGCACGGCGATCCGATCCCGGCGGCCGACGGCCGCGTGCCGACTCCCCCGGCCCGGCAGCTGTCGGCCTGCGCGGATGGCGACGCCGGCACGGTGGCCCGGATTTCCGATCACGACCCCGAGATGCTGCGGTACTTCGACAGCGTCGGGATCACACTCGATTCCCACCTGCGCGTGGTGGCCCGGCGGGACTTCGCCGGGATGATCTCCGTGGCCGTCACGGCCGCCGACGCCCTGGTCGACGACGCGGATGCCACCACCGTCGACCTCGGGAACCCCGCGGCCGAAGCGATCTGGGTCGTCGCCTAACTCACGCCGAGCGGCCAGTTATCGCACGCTTTTTCGTGATTTGCCTGCGATAACTGGCCAGTGGGCGGCAATCAGTTCGCGAGTCTGCTGTGGTACGCCGCACGCACTGCAGCGTCGGTGTGCGTGAACGTGGTGTCGAAGTGGGCGGCATGCGAAATCCAATGCCGGGCGCCGTCCGGAAGCGCGCCCATGATCTTGATCATGGCGCCGAGCAGCCGGGGCACGGCCACCTTCGCTCTGCCACGGACGACAGCGTCGACGATGGCCGCCGCGACATCGTCGGGTTCCACTTCGCTGATGGGCTGAATCCAGCGCGGAGCGCTGTGGCCCGCCGAGAGTTCGGTGTGCACGACGCCCGGGAGCACGGCGGTGACGGCGATGCCGTCATCGGCGAGTTCGAGATGCAGGGTCTCGGTGAATCCGACCACGGCGTGCTTGGTGGCGCAGTAGGTGGCGAGACCGGGAAACGCGCTCACTCCGGCCAGCGAGGCGACGTTGACGATGTGGCCGCCGCGCCCGCGCATCCGGAGGGCGGCCAGCTTCGATCCGTTCAGCACGCCGCCCAGGTTGATGGCGACCATGCGGTCGGTCATCTCGTCGGTCTCGTCGGCGAAGAGGCCGGTTGGCATGATGCCGGCGTTGTTGATCAAGACGTCGACGGGACCCAGCTGCGCTTCCACCTCGTCGAGGAAATCCGTGAACGATGCTCGGCTCGTGACGTCGAGGTGCAGTCCGCAGACCCGCTCGCCGGTGGCGGCGAATTCAGCGGCGGTCTTCTCGGCGAGCTCGACGTCGATGTCGCCGAGAGCGACCCGCGCACCGGCCCGCAGGAAGGCCAGGCCCGTCGCCCGCCCGATCCCTCTGGCGCCGCCGGTGATCACCACTACTTGGCCACGAATGTCGTTGATTTTCTTGGTCATTGGTCCACCATCTTTTGCAGTTGCGCCTTGAGCACCTTGCCGGTCTCATTGCGGGGCAGAGTGTCGACGAAGACGACGTCGCGCGGCACTTTGTGCCGGGCCAGCTCGGCACGGACATAACTCTTGACCTCGTCGGCGTCGAGCTCGGCGCCGCGGCGGCGTACCACGAACGCGCACAACCGCTTTCCGAATTCCAGGTCGTCCACACCCACAACCGAGGTCTCGACCACCGCGGGATGGCCGGCGAGCAGATTCTCGACCTCCAACGGGAAGACGTTCTCGCCACCGGAGACGATCATGTCGTCGTCGCGGCCGTCGACGAACCACAGTCCGTTCTCGTCGAAGTGGCCGGTGTCCCCCGATGACAGCAATCCGTCGACGGACTCTTTGTGGCCGCCGTCGGTGTAACCGGCGAAACTCAGTCCACTGGAGACGAAAAGCGTTCCGCTACGACCGGGTTCGGTGATCCTGCGCCGATGTTCGTCGTATGCGGCGAGGGTGCAGCCCACGGGCGGACGGCCCACAGTACCTGGCGCGCTTCGCAATTCGCGCGGCGTGGCGACGGCCGCGACGGCGACCTCCGTCGAACCGTAGAGGTTGTAGAGCACCTCCCCGAAGGCGTCCATCGTGCGCCGGCACAGGTCCGGCGACAGCGCCGATCCCGCGGCGAACACGACGCGCAACGACGACGTGTCATAGCGCGCCAGGACCTCAGAACCAAGGTCAAGGATCCGGGTGAGCATTGTGGGGACGACGATGAGCGCACTCACGCGGTGCCGTTCGATTGCCGCGAGCGTCGCCTCCGGATCGAATCGGCGCGCGAGCACGACGCGGTTGCCGAGCGCCAAACCCAAAGAGCAGGTGGCCAATCCAGTGGCATGGAACATCGGCGCCGCGACGTAGTAGGCACCACGGGACGGCCACGGGATCCGGTCCAGCAGTTGCGCGGACTGCAGCGGGCTGACCTTGGCGCGTGGCGCACCCTTCGGTGTACCCGTGGTGCCGCTGGTGAGCAGCACCATGCCGCCGACCGAGGACGGCGCGGGCAACGCCGCCGTCGACCGGCCGGCCGCCAGTCCACGGACGCCGGACCAGCCGACGATGCGGTCGACCTCGAACGGCAGCACGTCGATCAGTTCGATGAACTCGTCATCGGCGATGACCGCGGTGACGTTCTCCCGCCGACACACGTCGGCGAGTTGCGGGGCCGCGAAACCGGTATTGAGCAAAACCACTCTGGCGCCGACTTTTCCGGTCGCGAAGAGCGCCAGGAGCAGCGCGCGGTGGTTGCGCACGAGCAGGCCGATCACCGAACCTGCACCGATCCCCCGGTCCGCGAGCCCCCGCGCCAGCGCGTTGGACAGCGCTTCCAACTCGGCGAAGCTCGCCGTGCCATCCTCGTCGGTGAGTGCGGCCGCATCGCCGTAACGCGCCGCGACGTGCCCCACCAACCCACCGAACGATCCGTAACGGCGCAAGCCCCGCGAAGCCGATATCGCGTCCAGTGGCCGACAGATATCCACCAATCCCCTACGCTGCAACACGATTGCGGCCTCGGCCATATCGCGCACCTGGCGCAGCAGCACCGTCATCATGTCCCTCACTCTTGCGCCATGGGCTGATGTGCCTGCCCCACGGCGGCGCGCAGAAAACCACCGCCGGTCGTCATGCTGTCCAAACTTCCGTCGCGGCGACGTGGCACCATCCAATAGCCGTGGGCCAATCCCGGCCATACCCGCTGCTCGCAGTGGCCGCCCGTCGCAGTCACCCGCGCGGCGAAGGCTTCAGCATCTGCACGCATGACTTCTCTTGTGCCGTAGTGCAATTGAATCGGCGGCAGATTCGATAGATCGGCGTTGAGCAGGCACAGCCGCGGATCCGCGATGTCCGAATCACCCACGTACAGCGCCAAGGCGCGGGCAGCCGCACGGGGATCGAACGGCTGCCGACGCACCCGGGGATCGGCGATCGGCGCCCGGTAGGACGGGTCGATCAACGGGCCCCACAACGCCAATGCGGCGGGCGCTGGTAGGCCTTCCTTCTTGGCCCGCAGCGCCACCGCCACGGAGAGGTGTCCGCCGGCCGAATCACCGGCGATCACCACTTTGCGCGGGTCGTAGCCCTGGGCGAGTAGCCACCGATACGCCGCCATTGCCGCATCCTCGGCGGCGGGGAACGTGTGCTCTGGCGCCAACGGGTAACCGATGACCAGTGCCGGCAGCCCCGAGAACTCCGACAGACACGACGCAAAGCCCCGATGCGTGCGCGGCGAGCAGACCACATATCCGCTGCCGTGCAACACCAGTACGACGCCCGCGCGGTCGCGGACACCCGGCGCGCGGACCCACTCACCGTGTAGTGGCGGCTCGACGGATTCGACCGTCGTTCCGGGGACGACAGAGGTGAGGCGGGCGATCGCCTTGTTGGCGACCGGCCGCATCAGCGTGATCAGCCGCGGGTTGGCTGCCATCAGCCGGATGGCAGTACCGGCAGCCACCCGCGCAACCGAATTCCTGGTCAGTCGATCAACTATCGCCATGACGGTGAGTGGGGCCGCGGTTCTCATCCGGCCAGTAGTCCCTTCGCGATGTGGGTCACCTGGACCTCATTGCTGCCCGCGTAGATCATCAACGACTTGGCGTCCCGCGCGAGTTGTTCCACCCGGTATTCGGCCATATAGCCGTTGCCGCCGAACAACTGCACCGCATCCATGGCGACGTCGGTCGCGACCTCAGAGGAATACAGCTTCACCGCGGACGCCTCGGACAGCGACGGGATCTTTCCGGCTTGCACCTTCTCCAGGGTCTGGAACACCATGTTCTGCACGTTGATTCGCGCAATCTCCATCTTGGCCAGCTTGAGCTGGATCAATTGGAACTGTCCGATGTTCTGGCCCCACAGCGTGCGGGTCCTGGCGTAGTCCAGGCAACGCCGGTGACATTCGTTGATGATGCCCAGCGCCATCAGCGCCACTCCCAGCCGCTCTGCGGCGAAGTTCGCGCGGGCGCTTTCGCGCCCGTCCCCGCCACCGTGATCTTCGGTCTCACCGAGCAACCGATCCGGCGTGATGCGCACGTTGTCGAAGAACAGCTCGCCCGTGGGCGAGGACATCATGCCCATCTTCTTGAAGGCCTTGCCCTGAGTGAGGCCCGGCATCCCGGATTCGAGCACGAAGGTGAGCACCTTGCGGTTCCGGCGATCCGCATCGGGATGACCTTCATCCAACTTGGCGTAGACGATCAACACGTCAGCGTCGGGGCCGTTGGTGATGAAGGTCTTCTGGCCGTTGAGGATGTAGTCGGCACCGTCACGTTTGACGTAGGTCTTCATGCCGCCGAAGGCATCCGAACCCGCGTCGGGTTCGGTGATGGCCCAGCACGCGATCTTCTCGAGGGTTACCAGCTCGGGCAACCACCGCTCCTTCTGTGCCAGCGTGCCGCGGCTGGCGATGGTGGCCGCACCCAGGCCGAGACTGACGCCGAGGGTGCTCAGCAGCCCGATGCTGACGCCGGCCAGTTCGGACACCAGCACGGCGGCCATCGACATCTGACCGCCGAGATCGCCCATGCCGCCCGACGACCGCTCGCCCTTCTCCGGCTTCGGCTCCCCCGCGGCGATAGCGGCCGCTTTGACCCTTTCCTTCTCCAGCATGGTCTTGATGGCCTCGGCAGCAACCGCGTCAAGACCGAACTCGCTGAACAACTTTCGGGCGATCGGATAGGGCGACACCTCGCCGCGCTCCAGGCCGTCACGATGCGGCTCGATGTATTTGTCGATGAACTCGCGGACGCTCTCGCGAATGAGCTCGTCGGATTCGGACCACTCGATCACGACAGCCTCCCCGCGATGTCGTCGATCTCCCACAGACCGTCGGTCTCGATGGTTGTCAGGTCGTGCCAGCCGCCGAGCTCGGAGATCGCGCCGCCCTGCACCGCGAAGACCTTGCCGGTCAGCAGGCACTTCTCCGTTGCCAGGTAGGCCACCAACGGTGAGATGTTCGCTGGGCTGAACAGGTCGACCTCGCCGTCGTCGGGCTCCGCCATCAAGGCGCCCATGCCGGGGGTGGCCAAGGTGAGCCGGGTCCGGGCGATGGGTGCAATAGCGTTGGCCCGCACGCCATAGCGTTCCAGTTCATCGGCCGCGACCAAGGTCATCGCCGCGATGCCGGCCTTGGCCGCACCGTAGTTCACCTGCCCGGCGTTCGGGACGGTGAGGCCCGATCCCGATGCCGTGTTGATCACCGCGGCGTTCGGCTGGTTGCCGGCCTTGCTTTGCGCCTTCCAGTACGCCGCCGCGTGCCGGAGCACCGAGAAGTGGCCTTTGAGATGTACTGAAACCACGGCGTCCCATTGGGATTCATCCATCGTCGGGATGAAGCCGTCACGCAAGATCCCGGCATTGTTCACCACCACGTCCAGACCGCCGAACTCACTGACTGCCTGTTCGATCAGGGCCGCTGCCCCAGCCCAGGTGGCGATGTTGTCGGTATTGGCGACTGCTTTGCCGCCGGCGGCAACTATCTCGTCGACGACCTCTTGCGCCGGTCCCGCGTCTGCCCCCTCGCCGGTGTTGCTGCCACCGAGGTCGTTGACGACCACGCTGGCGCCTTCCCGGGCGAACAGCAATGCGTGCTCGCGGCCGATGCCGCGCCCCGCGCCGGTGATGACGGCGATCCGTCCTGCCAAAGCTCCCATGTCTGAAGTCCTCTCAACTCAACTAATCGGCGAATACGGCCAGGCCGTCAGTGATGGCGAATTCCTCGCCGGCACTGCCGTTTCGGACGGTCTCGAACGCGTATCTCGTCGTGTGGCCGCCGCGGCCGGCCTGCCAGATTCGGGTCTCCAGGTCATCACCGGGAAAAACCATCTTGGAGAACCGGACGGCAAATCTCTTGAGCCGGTTGACGTCTTCGCCGCCGACCTCGGTCAGCAAGGCCCACGATGTGAAGGCCATGGTGCACAGGCCGTGGGCGATGATGCCCGGCAGCCCGGCATCCTTGGCCACCTCCTCGTCGAGGTGGATCGGCATCGGATCCCCCGATGCCGGTGAGTAACGGAACGTCTGGTCGGCATCGACATGCTGGATGACCTTGGCCAGCGGGGGTTCGTCGCGCAGAGCGGTGTCGAACTTGTGGCTCGGGCCCAATTCGCCGATCTTCTTGCCGGCGTTGAACCCGCGGAAGAAGCACGTCACGTACTGTTCGTTGACGAGGTCACCATCATCGGTCCGGCATTCCAGGTAGACCGATGCGCGTGTGCCGTTCTCGAGCCCTTCGTAGCCGAGCATCATGCCGCGCGACACCAGCTTGTCACCCGGGTAGATCGGCCGGTGGAAGTGAAAGTCCTGCTCCCCGTGCACCACCCGGGGAATCAGCTCCACTGGCGCCACGTCGACGGTCGGAGTCAGCAAGGATTCGAACACCGGCACGATCGCGAAGATCGGCGGGGCCACATCACCGGCAAGGTGCGCCGGGATGGGATCGTTGGTGGCCTTCGCATAGTCGATCAAGTGCTCCCGGGTGACCTCGAAGTGGTCGTCGTCGGTCCACTTGTTGAGCCCAGCATCATCGAAAACCAGTTCCTCGTCGGCCATTTCAGACCGCCGCCGCGGCCAGCGCGTCGAGCTGCTCGAGGGTCTTGTCGAGTTGCTTGGCACCGTCCTTCTCCACCGCCTTGGCCAGCGCACCCTTGACCAGCGCGCCTTCGAAGTCTCCGGCCACGGTGAACTCCGAACCCTCACCCGACTGTGTGACGGTGAACTCGAAGAGTGCCTTCACTCCCGCCATGCCGGTGCCGGACAACGCGAAGGTGGTGGGCGCGTCCATCTTCTCGATCTTCCATTCGATCTTGTTGGCCATGCCCAGCATGACGATCTTTGCGGTCAACGCAGTACCCGGCGTGATCGTGGGCGGCACTTCGCTCAGCCACTTCTCGTGGACGGTGAACCACTTGTCCCAAGTGGAGAGGTCCGAGACGATCGCCCAGATTGCTTCCGGTGAGGCCGACAGGGTCTTGGTGGCTTCGATGTGTCCCATGGTTGTACTCCTTGTTCCTGTTGATCGGTTGTGTTGTGTTCGTTGATGGTTCGGTTCAGCGTTCGGCGCGCTGGTAGGCGGTGACGACGGCGGCCCCACCCAGGCCGATGTTGTGCTGCAGGGCTGCGGTGACGTTTTCCACCTGACGCTTGTCGGCGGTGCCGCGCAGCTGCCAGGTCAGTTCGGCACATTGCGCCAGGCCGGTCGCGCCCAGTGGATGTCCTTTGGAGATGAGCCCGCCGGACGGGTTGACCACCCAGCGTCCGCCATAGGTGGTGTCGCCGTTGTCGACCAGTTTCGCGGCTTCACCTTCGCCACACAGGCCCAGCGCTTCGTACAACAGCAGCTCGTTGGCGCTGAAGCAGTCGTGCAGCTCGATGACCTGGAAGTCCTCGGCACCGAGTCCCGCCTGTTCGTAAACCTGTTGGGCGGCAGCGACATTCATGTGGTGGCCGATCAGCGCCTTGCAGGTACCGTCGAAGCTGTTCTCGAAGTCGGTGGTCAGCGCCTGCCCGACGATTTCCACCGCCTGACCCGCCAGCCCGTGCTTGTCGACGAACGCCTCGCTCGCCAGGATCGCCGCGCCGGAGCCGTCCGACGTCGGCGAGCACTGCAGCTTGGTCAGCGGGTCGTAGATCATCCGCGCGCCGAGGATGTCGTCCAGGGAGTACTCGTCCTGGAACTGCGCGTACGGATTGTTCACCGAATGCTTGTGGTTCTTGTAGCCGATCTTGGCGAAATGCTCAGTGGTGGAGCCGTATTGCTTCATGTGCTCGCGGCCAGCCGCACCGAACATCCACGGCGCCGGCGGAAAGAGCACCTCGGAGATCTCGGCGAGGGCCATGATGTGCTTGGCCATGGGCTGCTCGCGATCGTCATACGTTGCGCCCAGCGAGCCCGGCTGCATCTTCTCGAAACCGAGCGCGAGCGTGCAGTCCGCCAGGCCACTGCGCACCGCCCGCGCGGCGAGATACAGCGCGGTGGAGCCGGTCGAACAGTTGTTGTTGACGTTGACCACCGGGATGCCGGTCATCCCGAGCTCGTAGACCGCCCGCTGTCCTGACGTCGACTCGCCGTAGACGTAGCCGACGTACGCCTCCTGGACTTCGCGGTAGTCAATCCCGGCATCCTGCAACGCCTTTGAGCCCGACTCGCGGGCCATATCCGGGTAATCCCACGCCGATCCGTCCGCGTTGGTACGAGCGCCGGGCTTCTCGAACTTCGTCATCCCGACGCCGATCACATACACCTTGTTGGGCATGAACCCTCTCTTTCTGTGCGATGCCAGAAACATACCAACCTGTTTGTATCTTAACAAGAGGGTAGCCGAAACCTAGGTCAGCAAGGAGCTATCAATTGCTCGGAACGACCCGAAAAAGACTGGTCAGAAGGAGATTTTGGCGTTAATGGGATTGCCGCCGAGGGCTTCGACAAACATGCCACGAAGCTGCTTACACACCCGGTTCCAGCGCTTCTTGGCCAGTTTCGTATCCCGGTCCACGAAGCTCAACAGGAGAATTCCGCGCAGTGCATCCATGGCGGTGAACGCCAGGTCGCGCAGGTCCTTTTGCGCGCCGCGATCCGGAATCAGTTGCGCCAGTGCGCCGATCAGCGCACCGGTGACGATGGGTTCGACACGCTCGATATGCTCGGCCAGCACCGGGTCGGTGCGTGCGGCCACCCAGAGTTCGAGCGTCGCAACCAGAATCGGCCCCTGGTGTGATTCCCAGAGGTAGTCCAGCATCGTCGACACCGGATCGGGCTTGGCTGCTGTCCGCCCGAGATCGCGGACCGCGGCCTGGACCCGCTGCTCGGCCAGGTGCTCGACCGCCGCCGCCACCAAGTCTTCCTTCGAGCGGAAATGGTGGACCTGGGCCCCGCGTGTGACGCCGGCGATCTCGGCAACCTTCTGCGTCGTCGTTCCGGAGTAACCGTAGGTGACCAGGCATTCGACCGTGGCATCCAACAGACGAGTTCGCATGGCGGCGGTGCGCTCGGCCTGCGTACGCCGCCTGGCCCGCCCGTCCACACCTGCTGTCACCACTGTTGAATGGTACGTCGTGGCGTCGCGAAATCTGTAGACATACCGTTCCAATCGGTATGTAAATGCGTGTCGCCGGCGATACGCCACCGAATCTGGTCCGGTCAACTGAATCGGCGGAGCAGATCGCGGGCACCGAGCAGACGGCCGACGCGGTGCACGATGGCCCCTCGAATCGCGGTGTACGGGTACCAGATGAACTCGCTGGCCGGTTGTACGCGGGCGGACACGATCGCCTGCGGCCGTGCGTATTTGAGCACGGCGTCGGCGCCGTTGCGGCGGCCCAGCCCCGACTGCTTCCAACCGCCCTGCGGCATCGACAGGGTGAACAGGTTGCCGAACACGTCGTTGATGTTGACCGCCCCGGCATCGAGCCGGCGCGCGATCCGTTCCGCCCGGGCTCTGTCGCCGGAGAACACCGTGGCCGACAGTCCGTAGTCCGAGTCGTTGGCCAGCTGGACCGCTTCGTCTTCGTCCCGCACCTTCATCACCGGCAGCGTCGGACCGAACGTCTCCCGCTGCATGCACAGCATGGTGTGATCGACGTCGACCAGGAGCGTGGGCTGGAAGAACGAGGTGCCCTCGATGGGCGCACCACCGACGACGATGGTGGCCCCACGACTGACCGCGTCGTCGACGTGGTCGCACACGATCGCGAGCTGGGCACCGGTGACCAACGGCCCCACGTCATAACGGAATTGCTGATCGTCCTCTCCCACACGCAACGCTTTCAGCTTCTCGACGACGAGACGGAGGAATTCGTCGTACACACCGGCTTCGACGTAGACGCGTTCTACGGAGACGCACATCTGGCCCGAATTGGCCAGCGCGCCCCACACCGCCGCATTGGCCGCGCGGGCCAGGTCGGCGTCATCGAGCACGATCATCGCGTCCTTGCCACCGAGCTCGAGGCCACACGGAATCAGCCGCTCCGCCGCCGCGTGCGCAATGGCCTTGCCGGTTCGCGCCGACCCAGTGAACTGGACGTAGTCGACGTTGTCGACCACTGCCGCCCCGGTCTCGCCCGCACCGATCACGCACTCCAGAACACGGGGTGCCCCAACCGCTGTCCAGCCTTCGATCGCTGCAGCCACCGTCAGTGGGGTGAACTCCGAAGGTTTGACCACGACCGCAGCCCCGGCCAGCAATGCCGGTACCGCATCCAGGAGTGAGAGCCCCAGCGGGAAATTCCACGGCGTGATCACCCCCACGACCGGGTACGGTCGCTGCACCAGGTGCTGACGTTTGGTCGCGGCGATCATTCCGTGGCGCTCTGGCGCGCGGTCCGCGAGCAGCCGGGGCGCGGTCCGTGTGTAGTAGTTGATCGCATCCACGATGTACGGAATCTCGAGGTTGGCCTCGGCCCATGGCTTGCCGGTTTCCCGCTGCAGCATCTGCGCCAGCCGGAACTCGTTGTCCAGCAGCCAATCACGGTATCTCAGCAGGTGCGCGGCCCGTGCCCGCGCCGACAAGTCTGCCCAGCCGGGTTGTGCGACACGTAGTTCTCCGATGACCGCAGCCACCGCGGCGGCGTCCACCTGCGGCACCGAGTCGATGACGTGGCCCGTGGCGGGAGAACAGACGGTGATGACCGGACCCGTCTCGACCGCGAGATCAACTCTCCCGGCCTCGCCCGTCATCGCAATGACTTTCGGACCGAATCTAGGCTTCATTGCGGTATCTCCTGCCGGTGCTGCGCAGCGCTGCGGACAACCTCAGCAGCGCCGCCGCGACATCATCGAGGGCACGGTCCGCCTGCCGCACCAGCCCGGCACCGGAATGGAATCCGTGCGGCATCTTGGCGTGTTCGCGGTAGTGCACGGTGACTCCGGACTGCCGCGCCTTGTCCACGAGCCGCTGTGCTTGACTCAGGAGCGGGTCGTTGCCCGCGGCGTCCACCACCAGCGGGGGCAGACCGGCGAGATCGGCGAGCAGCGGTGACGCCGCCAGATGCGCCCGGTCGTCGACATCCGCATAGGCCTCGGCGAAGCGTTGCATCAGCCGGGGTGTCAAGAACGGTTCGTAACGCACCCGCGTCAGCCTCGACATCGCGGACAGGGTCAAATCGATTCCCGGGCACAACAATCCGATCGCGGCCGGCACGGGCAGTCCCCGTTGGACCGCGGCGACACCGAGTGCCATCGACAGTCCCCCACCTGCGGAATCACCGGCGACGAAGATCTGGTCGGCGCGCCACCCACCGTCCAGCAGTGCCAGGTACGCCGCAAGGGAATCGTCGAAGGCGGCCGGAAACCGATGCTCCGGCGCCAGCCGGTAGTCGGGGACATAGGTGACCGCGTTGAGCGCGAGGGCGAGTCGCCCGGCGAGCGCCCGGTGGCTGCGCGGTGACCCCACCGTGTAGCCGCCGCCGTGCAGGTACAGCAGGACCCGGTCGACGGGTTGTTCAGGAGTCAGCATCTCGGTAGGGACGCCACCGAGCTCGGTCTGGCGGACGGTCAGCCCGTCTGGCGCCCCGGGCCAGGTGAACGCCAGGTCGAGCGCGCGCCGCTGCACCCGCCACGGCATGAAGGGCAAGAAGACCAACCGACCCAACGGGAACGCGAGCGACCGGACGGCCAGAGGTGGGACATGAATCGACATCAGTGGGACACCTTTCGCGCGCTCACCGCGCGCCGGGATCGAAGGTCGTAGTCGTCCAGGGTTGGCGGCTCACCCAGCCGCGCGCGGTAACGCGCGGGCGTCCACGGCCACAGTTCGGGCAGCCCGTCGGTGCCGAGATACCAACTGGTGCAACCGGTTGTCCAGACGGTGCCCGGCATCGCCGCGCGCATCTGCGCGTTGAACTCGTCGGTGGCGGCTTGTGTCGGTGCGACCGAGTCGAATTGGCCGTCGCGCCAGCGGTCGATCCAGCCGGCAATGTGGTTCGCCTGGATCTCGGCAATGGCGGTCAGTGAATAGTTGCCGACCGGACTGTGTGGCCCCATCAGCATGAACAGGTTCGGAAACCCCGGCATGGCGACGGTCAGGTGCGCTCGTGGCCCATCTGCCCACGCCTCGTCGACGGTGACACCGTCGCGGCCGATCAGCTGCATCGGACGCATGAAGGCGTGCGCGTCGAAACCCGTCGCCAAGGCGATCACATCAACCTCGTGCAGCACCCCATCGGCGGTGACGATGCCCCGGGACTCGACGTGATCGATGCCGTCGGTCACGAGGGCGACGTTGTCGCGTTGCATGGCACGGTAGAAGCCGGACGAGATGACCAAGCGGCGGCACATCGGTGCATAGTCGGGGGTGAGCCGGCGCCGCAATTCCAGATCACGCACCGTACGCAGATTGGCCTTGCATATCTGGCTGATCAGGGTGCGCTGCCATCCGGGACGCACGAGGGCATGTGCCAGGAATTCGAAGACGTCCCGATAGCCGTGATACGCGAAGCGCCCCAGCAGCGGCAGTCGCTTTCGCACCCGATCGGTCGCCGCCCAGTAGGGCGGGTTCGGCACCGGAGCCACCCACTGGGCGCTGCGCTGAAACAGCGTGAGTTGCTGCACCTCGGACGCGAGCCCGCAGACGATCTGCACGCCGGTCGACCCGGTACCGATCACGGCGACCCGTTTGCCTGCCGTCGCCACCCCGTGATCCCAGCGGGCCGAATGCATCACCGCACCGCCAAAATCGCTGATGCCCTTGATATTCGGATACCGAGGTACCCGCAGGACGCCGGCCGCCGAAATCAGGAAGTCGACCACCTGCTCATCGCCGGCCGCCGTACGGATCCGCCACTTGTCGTCACCGAAGATGGCCTCGACGATTTCGGTGCCGAACCGGATTCGGTCACGCAGACCGTAGTCGTCGGCGATCTTCGTGAAATAGTGCTGAATCTCGGCGCCCGGGGAGAAGAAGTGACTCCAGGCCGGGTTGGTGGCGAAGGTGTATTGGTAGAACCGCGACGGCACGTCACAGCTCAGCCCGGGATAGGTGTTGTCCCGCCAGGTGCCACCAACATCGGACGCCTTCTCGTACAGGGTGATGTCATCAATTCCGGCCTGGCGCAACGTGATCGCCATGCACATGCCGGACATCCCTGCCCCGATGATCGCGACCGAAGGCATGCGTCTACCGCTGTGACGAACGCTAGTCATACCCGCAACGCTATGGGCCGACGAGTCGCCACGGAATGCGTGAATCAGTCAGCTATTTGATAGAACCGGACACAGTTGGCCAGCGCGCCGGCACTCCCCTACCGTCGGCCCAGCCGGCTCGGCGGGTGCCCCCACCACCCACCGCCGTGCAATCCCAGCTCGCACCATCGCGCGCAGCTGCGACCGCCATGCGTCTGAAATTGTCAAATAGTGGTCCGGTTCCCACATTCCGTGATGACCCGCGCCTTCATAGTTTTGGAGCATGAACCTCCCCTGGCCGCGCCGCGCTCATCGATGGGACCTCACCGACAAGGTCGTGGCGATCACCGGCGCCGCAGCGGGTATCGGCGAAGCCACCGCCCGACTGCTGGTCAATGAGGGCGCACAGGTCGCGCTGATCGACCGCGATGAAACTGCCCTGCGCAGGGTCGCCGCATCGCTGGACGGTAGCGCGGTGCCGTTCGTCGCCGACGTCACTGACGCGAGTGCCCTCGACCAGGCCATGGCACAGGTGATCGAGCGACTGGGCGGCATCGACGTGGTGGTCGCCAACGCCGGAATCGTCGGTCCAGTAAAGACATTCGCGGCGATGACAGCCGAGGAGTTCGATCGGGTGATCGAGGTGAACGTCCGCGGTGTGGCGCACACTGTCCGCGCCGCGTTGCCGTCGATCCTCGAGCGAAAAGGCTATGCGCTCGTCATCGCGTCTGCCGCCGCCGCGATTCCCACCCCGACCATCTCGGCATACGGGGTGAGCAAGGCCGGCGTAGAAGCCCTCGGCCGGTCACTGCGAATGGAAATCACCGAGACCGGAGCCACCGCCGGCGTCGCCTACTTCGGCTTGATCGACACCGGAATGGTGCGCAACGACCTGTTGGGCGGCACCGGCCTCGAGGCAGTCATGGCCCCACTGCCCAAATGGTTCAGCGAGCCGGCACCGGTGGACGCCGCGGCCCGCGCCATCGTGGACGGAATCAAGCGCCGCGCCCGCCAGATCTATGCGCCGCGCTATCTGCCGCTGCTGCTGGCGTTACGAACCACGATCGCGCTGGCCGAACCGATCATGGCGCGCAGCACCCAACTGCGAGCGGCGATTCGCCAGGCGAACGTCACCGAACGGCATGACGTAGAAACTCGAAATTGATTGATGCCCAGCAGAAGTCACCGTCAAGACCGGGCCCGGCGGTGTCTGCTCGGCGCTTCGCCGGTCCAGCGGATGAAGGCCCGAGTGAACGCCGCCGTCTCTGAGTAGCCGAGTTGGCGCGCGGTTTCCTCGACGGTGAGACCTGACGACAGGAAGGCCGAGGCGAGCGTCACGCGGACCTCGTCGACCAACTGCCGGTAGCTGGTGTGTTCGGCCGTGAGCCGTCGGTGCAGCGTTCGTTCCGTGACGCAGAACTCCTCGGCGATCGCCATCATCGAGGGCAGTTGCCCTGGATCCCGAACAAGCCGGTTGCGCACCTGTGCGGCCAGCCCGCGGCGTTGACGACGGGCTTCCAACAGGTCTTCACACTGCTGAGCGCAGACCGCTGCGGTGGCGGCATCGGCCGCCGGCATCGGAAGAGCCAGGACGGCGGCGGGAATGCTCAGTGCTGTGGTCGCCGCCGCGCTGTCGAGTTCTATGGCGACCCGCATGAATTCCAAGCGTTCGATGGGTAACTCGATGCCAGGCAATTCGATCCGCACGGCCACTTCCGACGGCAACTGCGCCACCAGCAGCGGCGCCAGATTGGTGATGGCGAACATGTCGCGTTCCAGCATGAACCCGCGGACGTCGCCGGGGACATGGCTGTTGTCGAACTCGATGACGGCACCATCGGCGGTGTCATGCCGGATCAGCCGCAGAAACGTGGATGACAGCGTCGCGTACCGACAGGCAATATTGACGGCGTCGCCCATGGTCGGACTGGCCAGCAGCGCGTACCCCAGAATGCCCATGTTCGCGAAGTTGTACTGCAAGCCCACCATCTGGGCGAATTCATGCGGATCATCCACGCGCGCAAGGATGTTGCGGACGATGGCCAGTTCCTGGCCGGCTTGGATCTCTGTCGCATTGTCCGCGATGTCGGCGGCGGTGAGGCCGGTGTCCGACAGGCACTCAGCCGTCGCGATATCGAGTATTCGGGCCGCCTCCAGCAGGTGGCGACTGGTCGCCACCGGCCTCGGAATATCCCAGTCCGCATCCTCGCGGTGCACTTGGTCAACCGCCATGTGTCCGAAGGTATCAAATTGCCGTCCGTAGGCGTCATTACCCCGGGTACCAGATACCCATACCGTCAGACGTATGCCAGTGGATACCCCAAACCTCGAAGCGGACGAGATCAGCTGTCCCCAAACGGATCCGACGAAGCCGATGACCGAGCACCGTCATATCGTCATCGTCGGAGCCGGTTTCGGCGGCATCGGGCTGGTGATCAAACTCCGGGAGGCGGGTTTCGACGACATCCTGGTGCTGGAGCGCGCCGACGATGTCGGCGGGACCTGGCAGCACAACAACTACCCGGGCTGTGCCTGCGACGTGCCGTCACACCTGTACTCGTTCTCGTTCGAGCCCAAACCGAACTGGTCACGCATCTACGGTCGGCGCGACGAGATCCTCGACTATGCCCGCTCGGTCGCGACCCGCCACGACGTTTCCCGCGATGTTCGCTTCGGATGCGAGATGCTCAGTGCCCATTGGGATGACGTTCAGTGCCGGTGGCAGCTCCAGACGACGTCGGGGCCGTTGTCGGCCGATATTCTGATCAGCGCGGTGGGTCCGTTCGGCCGCCCGAGCACGCCCAACTTCCCCGGTTTGAACCGCTTCGCCGGCAAGATCATGCACAGCTTCGAGTGGGACCACGCCTACGACCTGTCGGGCAAGCGGGTCGCGATCATCGGCACCGGCGCCTCGGCAGTCCAGATCATTCCCGAGATCCAGCCGGTGGTCTCCGAGCTGCGAGTGTTCCAGCGCACCCCCTGCTGGATCATGCCCCGTTTCGATTGGCGCACCTCTGCCACCGAACATCGGCTGGCTGGAATTCCATTTCTCCGCAAGAGTGTTCGGGCTCTGCAGTACCTGCTCTACGAGAGCTACGGCACGTTCAACTTCGTCGACAACCGCTTTGCGTACGCGTTCGAGACGGTCGCCCGCACCTACTTGAGGATCCAGGTCGCCGACGCCGCCGTGCGCCGAAAACTCACGCCCACGTACCGGATCGGGTGCAAACGCGCGGCCGTCAGCTCGACCTACCTACCGAGCTTCAACCGACCTAATGTCGAATTGGTGACCGACAGCATCCGGGAAATCCAGCCCGGCGGCATCGTCACGGCCGACGGCATCACGCACCAGGTCGACGTCATCGTCCTGGCCACCGGATTCACGCTGCGGCACCGGATGGCCGACGACATCGTCGGTCAAAACGGGCGCACCCTCGCCGCCGCGTACGACGGCCGGCCGGAGGGCTATCTCGGTACGGCGGTATCGGGCTTCCCCAATCTGCTGTTCACCTCGGGTCCCTTCGGCGGCGCGGCGAATCAATCGTTCATCTACATGCTGGAATCGCAGTTCGGCTTCATCGTCGACGCGCTGACCCGGATGCGCCGCGACGGGATCGCCACCATCGACGTGAAACCGCAAGCGCAGCAAGACTTTGTGGCCGACGCCGAACGGCGCAGCGCGGGCACCATCTGGCTCAACGGAGGCTGCTCCGGCTACTACACCACCGCCGACGGCAAGCACAACGCCGGTCTGTGGCCGGACTGGAGCTTCAACTATCGCCGCCGCACCAAGACATTCAAACCGGCCGACTTCGACCTGGAATTCCGATCCGATGCTCCGGCTTCTGCCATGGCCGCAACACACCCGAAAGGCGCCTGACCGATGACGACCGCGCGACTCCACAATTCGGGACTTCCGAGTCCGTCGACGCTTCCCCAACCAAAAACGTTGCCACTCAGCGATGCACCCCGGTTCCTTCGATCCGCACGCCAGGACATGGTGCCCGCCTTGTCCATGCTGTTCGACGCGGTCGGGTCCCCGGCCAGGCTCGCCGTGCCGGGGATCGTCGACCTCGTCTTGGTCGACCGGCCCGAGGACGTCGAGCAGATATTCCTGCGCAAGCAAGACGTTTACGTCAAGGGCGAGGAATACGACGTCCCCGCCCTCGGCCTGCGTCGCGGCCTGGTGACCAGCCGCGGCGAACGCTGGAAGCGCGACCGCGGCATGCTGAACCCGCTGTTCGCCCGCCGACACCTGGAGCCTTTCGCCACCACGATGGTGAACTGCGCCGACGCGATGCTGGACCAATGGTCGACCCGCGCCGACGGAACGCGGATCGAGGTGGCCCACGAAATGATGGTCGTGACAATGCAAATCGCCGCCGAGACCATGTTCGGCACAGAACTGTCCGACGCCGACGTCGCTCTGTTCGGCGAAGGGATCGCCGAAGTGCTCACCGACATGCTGCTGGTCGGGAACTCACCAGTCACCTGGATCCTGCAGGCGCTGCCCGGTATCAGCATGCGGAACGCAGCTGCCCTGCACTGGCGCGCCCGCCGGATCGCGCGCCGAATCCGCGAGGCGGACAACATGATCACCAAGATCATCGAAGCGCGTCGCGCCACGACTGACCCTGGCACCGATTTCCTCGGCCTGCTCCTGTCGGCGCGCGACGAATCCACCGGGCACAAACTCACGCGAGCCGAACTGCTGGAGCAGTCCCTGACCTTCCTGGGGGCCGGCCACGAGACCACCGCCACCGCGATGGCCTGGTTCTGGCACCTGATGTCGCAGAACCCGGAGGCCCGCGACCAGATGTTCGATGAAGTGGACACCGTCCTGCACGGCGGTGTGCCCACATTCGACGACGTCGACCGGCTGCCGTGGACCAAAGCGTGCTTCTCCGAAGCCATGCGCATTCATCCGCCCGTCTACCTGTCGATGCGCAGGGCCACTGCCGACGACGATCTGAACGGCTACTACATCAAGAAGGGCACCATCCTCATCGTGCTGACCCACCGGCTACACCGCAATCCGGACGTCTGGCCCGAGCCAGAGCGGTTCGACCCCACCCGATTCCTGCCGGGCGCCGGGACCGACCGGCCGAAAGCCGCCTATGTGCCGTTCGGTGGTGGCCGGCGCATCTGCATCGGCTCGCAGTTCGCGATGATGGAGGGCACCTTGATCGCCGCCCGGACCAGTCAGCGGTTCGTTCTGGACACACTGCCGGACCACCGAGTCGTTGAGGAGGGATTCACCACATTGCGCCCAAAGGGCGGTCTGCCCATGGTGATTCGGCGCCGGACGGACGTGGCGGCGGGGGCAACCGCATGACGCGCATCGCGGTGACCGGACGCACGGCGGTGATCAGCGGCGCTGGTTCGGGTATCGGCCGGGCGTTGGCCGTGCGCCTGTCGCGCGCGGGATGCCCAGTGGCACTGACGGATTGGAATCCCGACGGCCTCACCGAGACGCAGGCTCAACTGACCGGACCCTGCGTGACCCAAGTGTTGGACGTGCGGGACCGTGACGCGCAGCTGGCCTGGGCACAGAAGGTGATGGCATGGGCGCCGGCGCCAGTGGGTGTCGTCGTCAACAATGCGGGTGTCGTGGTCTCCCAGCTCGCCGCCGACGCGGTGTACGACGATGACGCCTGGCTCATGGACATCAACTTCTGGGGCGTCGTGCACGGGTGCCGCGCGTTCCTGCCGCACCTGATCGACCAGGGGTCCGGCGTCGTCGTCAACCTGTCGAGCATTCTCGGATTGCTGGCCTTCCCCACCCAAACCGCTTATTGCGCATCAAAATTCGCGGTCCGGGGCTACACCGAAGCACTGCGGCACGAGCTGCACGGAACCGGGGTGCATGCGGTGACGGTGCACCCCGGCGGGATCGACACCCCGATCACCAGGGCGGGGCGGGTGCGTGTTGATGCCCTCGGCAACACCGACCCGGAGTTGTTCCACCGCAACTTCACCACGCTCGCCCGGACCTCACCGGAACTGGCGGCCGCGACCATTCAGCGGGGTGTCGAACGTGGCCGCGCACGCATCCTGATCGGGCCCGACGCCCACCTGATGAACGCGCTGGCCACGATGCTGCCGGTGCACTACTTCGACCTTGTCCGTCCCGCGATGCCGATTGCGCGCCGGGTGCTCAACGCGGTGGCCAACCGCTCACCGGCGTAGACGGCGTCGGCCCGGGCAGTGCCGCCGCTACAACGTGGCCGGACGCAGCACCACGACGCTGCTGGTGCGTTTGGGCCCGTCCTCCAACAGCGCGATCACGCGCCCATCGGCAGCGGTCGCGGCGTAGGTGCCGTCGATGCCGGCCGGCGCGAGAGCCCGGCCATGGCGCGTGTCCTCGGTCTCGGCGTCGGTCAGGTCCCTGCGCGGGAACCCCAGCAGGCAAGCCGCATCCAGCGAGTAGCTCAGTTCGGCGGCGTCGGTCAGCTGCTCCAACGTCCGCGCCTCGTCCAGCCCGTAGCGGCCAACCTTGGTGCGCCGTAACGCCGTCAAGTGCCCACCGACACCGAGCGTCGCACCGACGTCACGGGCCAGCGCCCGAATGTAGGTGCCCGACGAGCAGTCCACGGTCACGTCGACATCGACGAATTCCTCGACGCGCCGCACCGCGTCAACAGTGAACCGAGAGATCCGCACCCGGCGCGCCGCCAGTTCCGGCGCCTTACCTTCGCGCACCAGCTTGTACGCCCGCTCGCCGTCGACCTTGATGGCACTGACCGCCGACGGCACCTGGTCAATCTCGCCGCGCAACGCCGCCACGGCGTCCTCGATCTGCTCGTCGGTCACCTGGGCAGCGGAAACCGTCTGCAACACTTCACCTTCGGCGTCTTCGGTCGACGTAGTCTGACCGAGCCGGATGGTCGCGATGTACGTCTTGTCGGTGGCCGTCAGCAGACCCAGGATCTTGGTAGCCCGCTCGATGCCCACCACCAGCACACCGGTGGCCATGGGATCGAGTGTGCCGGCGTGCCCGACCTTGCGGGTGCCGAACAGCCGCCGGCACCGGCCGACGACGTCGTGGCTCGTCATCCCGGCGGGCTTGTCGACGATCACCAGACCGGGTGGTGGGGCGGGCTTCGACGCCTTCACAGCGAGATCGCCGTCAGCACAAGCCCGTTGGACACGGTGAAACGCCCCGGCAGTTCGATCAGCGGTGGCCCGGACTCGGCCACCGGGTCGATCAAGATCCTCGACAGGAACGTGCCCGAACTGCCCGTCGAATCCAGCGTGAAGGTGATGTGCGCGTCCTCGAATCCCAGCCACCGGTGCGTCAGCGGGAACCACGCCTTGTACGTCGCTTCCTTGGCGCAGAACAGGATTCGGTCCCAGTGCAGGTCACCCTCCAGCGTCCCGATGGCGCTCTGCTCTTCCGGCAGTGCCACAGCGCCGAGCACGCCCTTGGGCAGCACGCCGTGCGGTTCGGCGTCGATACCGACCGACCGCACCTGCGTGGACCGCGCCACCACCGCTCCGCGGAAGCCCTCGCAGTGCGTCAGGCTGCCGACGATCCCGTCAGGCCAGCACGGTTCGCCCTTCTCGCCCTTGAGGATCGGGACCGGGCCCACATCGAGTTTGCCCAATGCCTCACGGGCGCAGTGCCGGACGGTGATGAACTCGTTGCGGCGCTTGGCCACCGACCGGGCGATCAGCGGCTCCTCTTCGGGCAACGGCACGAGATCGATGGCATCGGAATACCTTTCGGCGGTAGCCACCACGTCGGGCAGCACCTGCGTCAGCAGGGCGTCGCTCACTGTGCCGCCTCGTTCTTCGCGCAAGCGCTCATCACAGTCGCCTCGAATTGATTCGGTCCTGCATCTTCTGCGCGTGCTCCCGCATTTCCTGGGTGATCTCGAAGTGGCCACCGAAGTCGTTGAGGTAGCCAGGTGGGTACTGGGGATCCGGCAGGATTTGGCGCATCCACCGGTAGGGCTTGCGGCGCCGCCACTCTCGCGGGTAACCGACGGAGACTTCCTCGAACCGCACCCCGTCGTAATAGGTGGTGCGCGGGATGTGCAGGTGGCCGTACACCGAGCAGATGGCGTTGTAGCGAGTGTGCCAGTCCTTGGTCGCGGTGGTGCCGCACCACAGCGAGAACTCCGGATAGAACATGGCGTCGCACGGTTCGCGCACCAGCGGGAAGTGGTTGACCAGAACCGTCGACTCCATCCAGTCCAGGTCGTCGAGCTTCTTACGGGTGATGTTCAGCCGGTCCCGGCACCAAGCGTCCCGAGTGGCGTAGGGCTCGCTCGAGAGCAGGAACTCGTCGGTGCCGACGACGTTGCGTTCCTTGGCCAGCGCCAGGCCCTCGGCCTTGGTCGCGGTGCCGGCCGGCAGGAAGCTGTAGTCGTACAGCAGGAACATCGGCACGATCGTCGCCGCGCCGCCCGGGCCGGTCCACACCGGGAACGGGTGCTCGGGGGTGACGATGCCCATCTGGTCACACATGTCGACCAGGTAGTCGTAACGGGACTTCCCGAAGATCTGCATCGGATCCCTGGCGGTGGTCCACAGTTCGTGGTTGCCCGGCACCCAGATGACCTTGGCGAAGCGCTTGCGCAGCAGGTCCAGCGACCACCGGATGTCGTCTGTGCGCTCGGCGACGTCGCCGGCGACGATCAACCAATCGTCCGGCGACGCCGGGTGCAGCGATTCGGTGACCGGCTTGTTTCCGGTGTGCCCGATGTGCAGGTCACTGATTGCCCAAAGGGTCGGCTGGGTCGACACAAAAATCCAGGGTACTTGGGTGGTAGCAACCCCCGTTGTCGTGCCAACCGTCCCGCGCAGTGGGAGAAACTAGAACAGGTTCTCCCATCCTGTCCGGTGTGACCCAGGCGACTTGTAGACTCCCCGCAGTATTGCTCGGAGTTAAGAGGGGTGTCATGGCAGCGATGGCCAGAAAACTGCGTCTGGTGTCAGCGCTGTGTGCGCTCGCGACAGCAGGCGTGGTGGTCACACAGACCAACCCCGTGACGCCCACCGGCGGCGACGCCGTCGAGCTGCGCTCCACTTCCGCCCCGATGAGCGTGACCAGCAGCATCAAATCGCCCATCATCTCCACCACGAACCCGAGCCCGTTCGATCCGTGCGATCAGATCCCGCTCGACGCCATCAACGCCATGGGACTTGGCTTCACCCCGCCCGACCATGAAGACGGCCTGCGTTGCCACTACGACGCCGGCAACTACCAGATGGCAGTCGAGCCCATTGTCTGGCGGACGTACGAGCAGACGCTGCCGGCCGACGCCGTCGAGCTGAACATCGGCGGACATCGTGCCGCGCAGTACTGGATCATGAAGCCCACCGACTGGAATGACCGCTGGTGGGTGACCTGCATGATCACCTTCAAGACCAGCTACGGCCTGATCAACCAGTCGATGTTCTACTCGCCGATCGAGTCGCCGGACCGGCCGGACTGCCTGCAGACCAACCTGCAGCGCGCCAACCAGCTGGTGCCGTTCTACAAGTTCTGATTTCGGGTCGCGCCTGAGCTCGAGGACGGCGCACGACGGTACGGATCGGTACCATCCGAATGGTGAGCTCCCGAATCGCCCGTCTTGGCTCCCGGTTGCTGAGCCGCGTCCTCGACGTCCCGCCTCCGACGACGGACTACACCGTCAGCCGCGTCATCACCCCGATGCGTGACGGCGTCGACCTCGTCGGCAGCCACTTCGCCCCCACCGGTGTCGCCAAGGGCACCCTGCTGGTGCGGTGCCCCTACGGCCGCGGCTTCCCGTTCGGCCAGGTATTCGGCGCGACGTACGCCCGCCGCGGCTACCACGTACTGCTACAGAGCGTGCGCGGCACGTTCGGCTCCGGCGGCGACTTCGAACCGATGGTCAACGAGATCGCCGACGCCGTGGACACCGCCGCCTGGCTGCGGGACCAGCCGTGGTTCACTGGGTCGTTCGCGACGATGGGGTTGTCGTACCTGGGCTTCACCCAGTGGGCGCTGCTCACCGATCCCCCGCCTGAGCTGAAGGCCGCGATCATCACCGTCGGCCCCCATGACTTCGCCGAGTCAACCTGGGGCACAGGCGCATTCACGCTCGACAACTTCCTGGGCTGGAGCGACATGATGGCCCACCAGGAAGACGCGCGGTTGGCCGTCGGGGTCCGGCAATTCCGGGCACCGCGCCTGGTCGCCCGCACCCACGGCCAGGCGCCGGCCGGCGCCGCCGGACGTCAGCTGCTGGGTTCCGGAGCGACCTGGTACGAATCGTGGCTGAGCCACCCCGACGGCACCGATCCGTTCTGGGAGAACATGGCCCTCGCCGACACCCTCGACAAGGTCGACGTGCCGGTGCTGCTGATCGGCGGCTGGCAGGACCTGTTCCTCGAGCAGACCCTGGCACAGTTTCAGCACCTGCACCAGCGTGGCGTGCCCACCGCGGTCACCATCGGGTCATGGACCCACAGCCAGGTGATGACCCGCGGTGGCGCCATGGTGCTGCGCGAATCATTGGCCTGGCTCGACACCCATCTGACCGAGAAAACCCCCGCCCCTGAACGCCCCGCGGTACGGGTCGAGGTCAACGGGCAGGGCTGGCTGGCCATGCCGGACTGGCCACCGGTCGCCACCGAACTCGAGTTGTACCTGCAACCCGCGCATCGCCTCGGTGCCACCGCGCCCGCCGACACCGCGCCGCCGTCGCGATTCACGTTCGATCCCGCCGCGCCGACCCCGACGCTCGGCGGCCGGCTGCTGTCGTCGGCCGCGGGCTATCAGGAGGATTCCGCGCTGAGCCGGCGGCCCGACGTCGTCGACTTCACCGGTGAACCACTGGCCGAGGACCTGTACGTGATCGGCAACCCGGTCATCGAACTGGCGCTGTCGTGCGACAACCCGAACCGGGATATCTTCGTCCGGCTCAGTGAGGTCGACGCGCAGGGCAAGTCCCGCAACGTCAGCGACGGATTCCGCAGGCTCACAACACCTTTGGGTGAGCCCGAGACACTGCGACTCGAGCTCGACGCCGTCGCGCACCGGATCCCGGCCGGGTGCCGGCTGCGGGTGGTGGTCGCGGGCGGTTGCCACCCCAGGTACGACCGCAACCTCGGCACCGGCGAGCCAGTCGTCTCCGGCGAGCGCATGGTCCCGGCGACCCACACGGTGCATCACGGCGCGGGCGGAGTGTCCCGGCTGCTGCTGCCGAAGGTGGCGCTGTCAGCCGACTGAGTCACGCACCCGTTGCGCGATGGCGGCCAGCGCCGCGTCGTCGTACACCGGCGGGCCCCACTCTGGCGTGATGGGCACGTCCACCCAGCTGCGGCAGCCCGCGTAGTCGGGGGTGCGAGGCAACCGAATCGGCGCCACAAGGGCTTTCGCCTGCACCACCAGCACCGTCAGCCGGTGCCGGGGCCGGAAATCGAGCCGGTCGTTCTGCACGGATTCAGCAGTCCAGATGTGCAGATCGGCGATGGCGTCCAGGTGCTCCGGGCGCTCTACTGCCACGGCGGCAACGACTTTCGCGCCGCCGCGCAGCAGGATGTCGGTCTCGGTGCTGTCCCCCGCCGCCCGGTCCAGCAGGTCGCTGAACTCGGGCCGAACCCGTGCCGCGTGGCTGTGCTCGACCGTCGGGAAGAACACGAACTCCGGCGCCGATACCTCGAATCGTTTCTCCCCGATGCCGCCCTTGCGCAGCAGTACCGTCTGGCGGCCGTCGAGCAGGGCCTGCACCGCCGCGCCCCACTCCTTGAGCGCGGGCGAATTCACTTGGCGGCCAACCTCCCTTGCACCTCGGGCCGCCGCAGCGGCGGCACCGTCTTCGGTGGCTGTCGACGGGCCGGCAGCTGGCTCAGCAGTTTCTCGGTGACGGCCGTGACCTCGGCGACCGCCGCTTCGAAGGCGTCGACGTTGGCGGCGGTGGGTCGGGTGATCCCGCTGACCTTGCGGATGTACTGACGCGCGGCAGCCTCGATCTCCTCGGCCGTGGCGGCCGGTTCCAGGCCACGCAGTTCGGTGATGTTGCGGCACATGGCCTCCACGATAGGCCCGTTCGGGCCGCAAGTTACGGTGTCGGTGGGTGACCGCCAAGCAAGGAGCCAACGTGACCGACGTTCTACTCATCGACACCACCGACCGGGTACGCACCCTGACGCTGAACCGGCCCAAGTCCCGGAACGCGCTGTCGTACGAGCTGCGCGATGCCTTCTACGGCGCGCTGCGCCAGGCCGAGGCCGATCCGGACGTCGACGTGGTGATCCTGACCGGCGCGGATCCGGTGTTCTGTGCCGGCCTCGACCTCAAGGAGCTCGGCGAGGGCGCGGACCTGCCGGACATCTCGCCGAAGTGGCCGAACATGACCAAGCCCGTGATCGGCGCCATCAACGGCGCCGCGGTCACCGGTGGGCTGGAGCTGGCCCTGTACTGCGACATCCTGATCGCCTCGGAGAACGCCAAATTCGCCGACACCCACGCCCGCGTCGGGCTGCTGCCGACCTGGGGTCTGAGTGTGCGACTGCCGCAGAAGGCCGGCATCGGACTGGCCCGCCGGATGAGCCTGACCGGCGACTACCTGTCGGCCGCCGAAGCGCTGCGGGCCGGGCTCGTCACCGAGGTGGTGCCGCACGACGAGCTGCTCCCGACCGCGCGCCGCGTCGCGGCCTCGATCGTCGGCAACAACCAGAACGCTGTGCGCGCGCTGCTGGATTCGTACCACCGCATCGACGGCTCGCAGACCGACGCCGGGCTGTGGATCGAAGCCGCGTCGGCCCGCAAGTGGATGGACTCCTCCAGCGGCAACGACATCGCCGCCAACCGCGACGCCGTCATGCAGCGCGGCCGCACTCAGGTCTGAACCGCCGAACGTGAAGTAGATCGCGAAGAATCTCAAGATCCTCGCGATCTACTTCACGTTGGGCCGGACTCGTACAGCCAACGGCCGGACAGGGCACGCCAGCCGACGAACACCAGCCGCAGCAGCAGGAAGGTGCTCAGCCCGGACCAGATGCCGGCCAGACCCCAGCCGAAGGCCAGCGACAACCAGATCAACGGCAGGAAGCCGACGAGCCCGCTGATCAGCGTGGCGTTGCGCATGAACTTCGCGTCGCCGGCGCCCAGCAGCACCCCGTCGAGCGCGAAAACGATACCGGCGATGGGCAATTGGGCCACCATGAACCACCAGGGAACGCCGATCTGAGCCCGCACGGCGTGGTCGGCGGTGAACACTGCGGGCAGCACGCCGGAGCCCAGCGCGAACACCGCGGCCAGCACCGCCGCGGCGGCTGCCGAATACACCGTCACACGCCACGCCACCGTCTTGGCGTGACCCGGCTCCCCCGCCCCGAGAGCCGCGCCGACCAGCGACTGTGCCGCGATCGCCAACGAATCCAATACCAGCGCAAGGAAATTCCACAGCTGCAGCACCACCTGATGAGCGGCGACGGCCGCCGCACCGAACCGGGCCGCAACCGCACCGGCGGACAGGAAGCACACCTGGAAGGCCAGGGACCGCAGCACGAGATCGCGACCCATGGTCAGTTGAGCGCGCAGCACGTCGGGCCGTAGCCGCAGCGAAACCCGTTCGGACAGCAGCGCATACCCGAACAACGCCGCGGCGATCCACTGCCCGATCAGGTTCGCCACCGCCGAGCCCGTCAGGCCGAGCCGCGGAAACCCGAGCCGTCCGAAGACCAAAAGCGGGCATAGCACCGCTGAAATACCCACGCCGACAAGCACATACCGCAGTGGACGGACCGTGTCCTGCACGCCGCGCAGCCAGCCGTTGCCGGCCAAGGAAACGAGGATGGCCGGCACCGCGAGGATCGCGATGCGCAACCACGGCAATGCCGTTTCGGCGATGCCGCCACCGGAGCCGGCGATGGCCGTCAGCAATACCGGTGCCAGCGCCTCCACCACAACCACGATGAGCGTGCCGAGGGCCAGCGCCAGCCACGTCGCCTGCACGCCCTCCCCGACCGCACCGGCCCGGTCACCGGCACCGAAGCTGCGCGCCGACCGCGACGTCGTGCCGTACGACAGGAAAGTCAGCTGCGAACCGACCAGGCTCAGGATCAACCCGCCCACGGCCAGGCCGGCCAGCGGCAGCGCGCCCAACCGGCCCACCACGGCCGTGTCCAGCAGGAGATAGATCGGCTCGGCGGCAAGCACCCCGAGCGCGGGAAAGGCCAGCCCCGCGATGCGCCGACCGGTGACCCCGGTGGTCATGACGCGCACACCCGTCGGCCGCGAGCGGCCTCAAAATGCACGCCAAACACGGCGTGTCGCCGTACAAACACGGCCGCTCGCGGGGAGGGGGAAAGCACTAACTCAGCGCGGCGATGAGGGCCGCCACGACGTCGTCGGCGCTACCGGTCGGTGAGTAGCCCGCCGCGAACCGGTGGCCGCCGCCGCCGAACGAACTGGCCAGCACCGACACGTCGACCTCGGTCTTGGCACGCAGGGACACCGACCAGCCGCCGGGCTCGATCTCTTTGAGCACCGCGGCGACCTCGGCCTCGGATGTGGTCCGCACGATGTCGACGATGCTCTCGACCTCTTCGGGCCGCGCCGCAGCCCATTCCTGGTGCGGCACAATGGCATACACCAGACCCTTGCCGCCGGCGGCCTCAGGCACCAGGCATGCCGTCGACAACACCCGGGACAACATGGGCAGCCACGAATACGGATGGGTGTCCAGGAGCGCACGACTGATCGCGGCGTTGTCGACGCCGATATCGAGCAGTCGCGCCGCGAGCCGGTACGCACGGGCACTGGCCCAGCGGAACGAACCCGTGTCGGTGGTCAGCCCGGCGTACAGGCAGTGCGCCACCGGCAGCTCGATCGGCTTGCCCCAGGCATCCAGCAGCTCAGCCACCAGCATGGTGGTCGAATCTGCTGACGGGTCAACGTAATTCGCGGAGCCGAACAGCCGGTTCGAGGCGTGGTGATCGATCACCAGCACCTGCCGCCCGGGATCAGCCAGCTTGGCCAACGACCCCAGCCGGTTCACACTCGGGATGTCGACGGTGACCACCAGGTCGGCATCGGGACGCATCTGGTCCGGCGGCACCAGCAGGTGCCCGCCGGGCAGAGTTTGCAACGAGTCCGGCACCGCCGCGGGTGCGGCGAAGCCGACCTGCACGTCTTTGCCACATTCGTTGAGGACCAATGCGAGCGCGAGGCCCGCCCCGATGGTGTCGGCGTCGGGGTACACGTGGGCGACCACGCTGACGCTGTCGACCGCACCGAGTAGATCGGCCGCACCGCGCGCGTCAACCCGCGCGCCCTGCGGCCGAATCTCAGTCGTCGGTTCGATCGCCGTCACCCTGATCCCTGAGGCCCTCGGATTCGTCGATGCTCTCTCCCACCACACGGTACGGATCGGCGTCACCGGCGTGCGTGGCACCCTCGCGGATCCGCGCCACATCCTCGTCAGCGGCACGGGCCCGGGCCAGCAGCTCCTCCATTTTCAGAGCAGCATCGGGCACGGTGTCGCGCTCGAAAGTCAGTGTCGGGGTGAAGCGAACTCCGGTCCCCGCACCGACTCTCGTGCGCAACGCACCCTTGGCCTTCTCCAGGGCAGCCGCGACGCCGGCATAGTCCGGCTCCTCGTCGAGGCTGGTCCCGATGACGGTGTAGTACAACGTGGCGTCGTGCAGATCACCGGTCATCTTGGCATCGGTGATCGTCACGCCGTCGAGCCGCGGATCCTTGATCTCGTACTCGATCGCCGAAGCGACGATCGTCGAGATGCGCTTGGCCAATCGCTTGGCGCGTGCTGGATCGGCCATCGCTTACGTACGAGCCTTCTCGACGAGTTCGTACGTCTCGATGACGTCGCCTTCCTTGATGTCGTTGTAGGTCAGCGTCAGACCGCATTCGTAACCTTCGCGCACCTCGGTGGCGTCGTCCTTCTCACGCTTGAGCGAGGACACCGTGAGGTTCTCGGCGATGACGATGTTGTCGCGCAGCAGGCGGGCCTTGGCGTTACGCCGCATGAGGCCCGACTGCACGAGGCAACCAGCGATGTTGCCGATCTTCGACGACCGGAAGATGGCGCGGATCTCGGCGCGGCCGAGCTCCTTCTCCTCGTAGACCGGCTTGAGCATGCCCTTGAGCGCGCTCTCGATCTCGTCGATGGCCTGGTAGATCACCGAGTAGTACCGAATCTCGACACCCTCGCGGTTCGCCAGCTCGGTCGCCTTGCCTTCGGCACGGACGTTGAAGCCGATGATGATCGCGTCCGAGGCCGAAGCCAGGTTGACGTTCGTCTCGGTCACGCCACCGACACCACGGTCGATGACGCGCAGTTCCACCTCGTCGTCGATCTGGATGCCCATCAAGGCCTCCTCGAGCGCCTCGACGGTGCCCGAGTTGTCGCCCTTGAGGATCAGGTTCAGCTGGCTGGTTTCCTTCAGCGCCGAATCCAGGTCTTCCAGGCTGATGCGCTTGCGCGAACGTGCGGCCAGCGCGTTGCGCTTGCGCGCGCTGCGCCGGTCGGCGATCTGGCGGGCGATGCGGTCCTCGTCGACCACCAGCAGGTTGTCGCCGGCGCCGGGCACCGAGGTGAAGCCGATCACCTGGACCGGACGTGACGGCAGCGCCTCGTGGACGTCCTCACCGTGCTCGTCGACCATGCGACGGACGCGGCCGTAGGCGTCACCGGCGACGATCGAGTCACCGACCCGCAGCGTGCCGCGCTGGATCAGCACCGTGGCGACCGGACCGCGACCGCGGTCCAGGTGCGCCTCGATGGCCACACCCTGGGCTTCCATGTCGGGGTTGGCCCGCAGGTCCAGCGAGGCATCCGCGGTCAGCAGCACTGCTTCGAGCAGACCGTCGATGTTGGTGCCCTGCTTGGCCGAGATGTCCACGAACATGGTGTCGCCGCCGTACTCCTCGGCCACCAGGTTGTACTCGGTCAGCTGCGCCCGGATCTTCTGCGGATCCGCGCCTTCCTTGTCGATCTTGTTGACCGCCACCACGATCGGCACATCAGCGGCCTGAGCGTGGTTGATGGCCTCCACCGTCTGCGGCATGACGCCGTCGTCGGCGGCGACCACCAGGATCGCGATGTCGGTGGCCTTCGCACCACGGGCACGCATGGCGGTGAACGCCTCGTGACCCGGGGTGTCGATGAACGTCACCAGACGCTCGTTGCCGTCCAGCTCGGTCAGCACCTGGTAGGCACCGATGTGCTGGGTGATGCCGCCGGCTTCGCCCTCGCGAACGTTCGCCTTACGGATGGTGTCGAGCAGTCGGGTCTTACCGTGGTCGACGTGGCCCATGACGGTGACCACAGGCGGCCGGCTGGCCAGGTCGTCCTCGTCGCCGGCGTCCTCGCCGTAGGTGAGGTCGAACGACTCGAGCAGCTCGCGGTCCTCGTCCTCCGGGGACACGACCTGCACGACGTAGTTCATCTCGCCGCCCAGCAGCTCGAGGGTCTCATCGCCCACCGACTGGGTGGCGGTGACCATCTCGCCCAGGTTGAACAGCGCCTGCACCAGCGAAGCCGGGTTGGCGTTGATCTTCTCGGCGAAGTCGCTCAGCGACGCGCCGCGAGCGAGGCGGATGACCTCGCCGTTGCCATGCGGCAACCGCACGCCACCGACGATCGGGGCCTGCATGTTCTCGTATTCGGCGCGTTTCGCGCGCTTCGACTTACGGCCACGACGGGGCGCGCCACCGGGACGCCCGAAGGCACCCGCGGCACCGCCGCGCTGACCGGGACGACCGCCGCCACCACCGGGGCCACCGCCACCGGGAGCGCCGCCGCCACCGGGACGACCACGGAAGCCACCAGCAGCACCTGCGCCGGCACCAGCACCACCGCCGGCGCCACCGCCGCGGTAGTTACCGCCGCCACCGGCACCGCCGGGACGAGGGCCGCCTGCGCCGCCACCCGGACGGGGACCGCCACCGGGGCGCGGACCGCCCGGACGACCGACGGCACCCGGACGGGCACCCGGCGGACGCGGAGGCATGTTGCCCGGCGTGACACCGGGACGCGGGCCGCCACCCGGACGGGGTCCACCGGCGCCGGGGCCCGGACGGGGTCCACCGGGACCGGCCTGCGGGCGCGGTGCCGGCCGGTCGACCGGCTGCTGGGAAGAGAAGGGGTTGTTGCCGACGCGCGGAGCCCGCGGGGCCGGCTTGGGTGCGCCGGGTCGCGGACCCGGAGTAGCACCCGGGGTGGCCGGACGCGGCTGGGCCGGAGCCGCCGAAGCGGCGGGCGCTGCCGGCTCCGGCGCGGCCGGTGCCTGGGGCTGCGGAACAGCGGGCTTGGGCGCACCGGGCTTGGGTCCACCGGCGGCGGGTGCCGACGGTGCGACTACCTCTGCTGCCGGAGCTGCGGCCGGCGCTGCCGGTGCAGGTGCGGCGGGAGCCGCGACGGGTGCCGGCTTGGGTGCGCCGGGCTTCGGGCCACCCGACGGCCGGGCGGCCGCGGGCGCGGCCGGTGCCTCGGACTTGGCGGGCTTGCCGCCGCCGAATGCCTCACGCAACCGGCGTGCGACGGGCGCCTCCACAGTGGAGGACGCAGATTTGACGAATTCGCCCTGTTCGCTCAGCCGAGCGAGTACTTCCTTGCTGGTCACACCGAGTTCTTTGGCCAACTCGTGTACGCGTGCCTTACCTGCTGCCACTTCTCTCCTCATCGTGAGGCGTCAGCGGTAGTAGGCCGCGCCTCGGTTTAGCTATGACGCATGGTCATCGGGACTTCACGGTGTGCTCATGTTCTTCGCTACCTGTTCTGGTTGCTGTGGTGTTCAGGGCCCATCAGGCCGGTATGGCACTGAAGAACTCTTCGACCGCAGAGGTGTCCGGCGAACCGGTGATGCGCAACGCTCGGGCGAATGCTCGCCGCCGAACTGCCGCGTCGAGGCACTGCTGAACGGGGTGCAACCACGCACCCCGACCCGGCAGGTTACCCGCTGAATCGACCGAAACGGCGCATTTACCGTCCCCGTCGCGTACAGCTGCCACTCGAAGCAAGTCGACGGCCAGCTCTCGTTTCCGGCAGCCGATGCAGGTACGCACCGGGGCTGTCGGAGTCTCGCGCTGGATCACAGTGCAGTCTACCGTCTCGGGGCCCTTGAACTTCAATCGCGGTCGCGGCCCCGACACGCCGCCGGTAACTGCGGGTTCTCGCCTCAGCGGTCGCGGCCACCACCATGGCCTGCCGACCGGCCGCCGGCGTCGGCCTCCCGACCCCCCGCCGGCGCACCCGCACCGTCGGCGTCGCTGCGGATGTCGATGCGCCAACCGGTGAGACGCGCCGCCAGACGCGCGTTCTGGCCCTCCTTGCCGATCGCCAGCGACAGCTGGAAGTCGGGCACCACGACCCGCGCCGCGCGCTGCAACTCGTCGATCACCGTCACCGACACGACCTTGGCCGGCGACAGGGCGTTGGCGACGAACTTCGCCGGGTCCTCGTCGTAGTCGATGATGTCGATCTTCTCGCCCGAGAGCTCGCTCATCACGTTGCGCACGCGCTGACCCATCGGTCCGATGCAGGCGCCCTTGGCGTTCAGCCCCGGCACCCGCGACGCGACGGCGATCTTGGACCGGTGTCCGGCTTCACGTGCGACGGCGACGATCTCCACCGACTCGTCGGCGATCTCGGGGACCTCCAGCGAGAAGAGCTTCCGCACCAGGTTCGGGTGCGTCCGCGACAGCGTGATGACGGGTTCGCGGGCGCCGCGGGCCACCCCGACGACGTAGCAGCGCACCCGGTCACCGTGCACGTAGGTCTCCCCCGGCACCTGCTCGGCGGCCGGGATCACACCCTCGGAGCCCTTGGCCTCGGTGCCGACCCGGACCACCACGAGGCCGCGGGCGTTGGCCCGGGCGTCGCGCTGGATCACGCCGGCGACGATGTCGCCCTCGCGGGCCGAGAACTCGCCATAGTTCTTCTCGTTCTCGGCGTCGCGCAGCCGCTGCAGGATGACCTGCCGCGCAGTGGTCGCCGCGATCCGGCCGAATCCCTCTGGGGTGTCGTCCCACTCGTGGATGACGGTCCCGTCCGTGTCGGTCTGACGCGCGATCACCCGCACGATGCCCGACTTGCGGTCGACGTCGATGTACGCGTCGGGCTCGTGCCCTTCGGTGTGGCGGTATGCAGTCAGCAGCGCCGTCTTGATGGTGTCGACGACGACGTCGACCGTGATTCCTTTGTCCGCCTCGATGGCATGTAGTGCCGCCATGTCGATGTTCATCCCTCGGCCCCCTCTCCGGTCATACCCGCCAGCTCCAGTTCCCGGCGATTGGGTGGTGAAAATTCAACCTGTACAACAGCTTTCGTAATATCCGCGAGCGCGACGGTGGTCACCGACAGCACGCCCCGGTTGGCGACGACCAGTTGGATCGCGCTGCCGTCGTGCTCCCCCAGCCGGCCCGTCAGCGACTTACCGTCGGCCAGGGTCAGCTCGACCTTGCGACCACGGGCGCGGCGGTAGTGCCGCTCCGCGGTCAGCGGACGCTCCACGCCGGGTGAGGTGACCTCCAGCACATAGGGCTCTGAATCGGCGGTCACCTGGTCCAGCAGCTCGGCTGCGACGCGCGATAAGTCGGCGACCGCATCCAGGTCCAGACCCGAGTCACCGTCGGCCACCACGACGACCCGTGGGGGGCGCGCGGCGGCATCCACCCGCACGTCCTCGATGTCGTATCCGGCGTCCGCGAAAGCACTGCTGAGCAGCTCAAGCACCTGGCCTGTGGTCGGTAACCGACTGGGTGGCAGCGGTTGTTCCGGCGTGTCCCGGGCCACGGCGAGCTCCTCATCTTGAGTTGTGCGGACAGGGCCCCCAGAAGGGTGAACCCGGTACCAACGATACGCCAGCAGCGCATGACCGAATGGCAATCGCGGCTGCGGCACCGGAGAACATCCAGCCGGACGCTGCCGGGCAGCGGCTATCGGCAATGGCAGGATGTGCCTGTGCCGCACACCGAAACCACCGTCAGCCGACGGCGTGTCCTGCTGGGCACAGCCGCACTGGCGCTGCTCGGCGGCGCGGTGTCGGCGTGCGGATCGGCACCGCAGCGCGATCCCGCCCTGGACATCCTGAACGCCGAGCTCGACCGGGCCCGCAAGGACAGTCAGCTGGCCACTTCCGCCACCACCGGCGTGCCGCCCCAGGTGGCGGCGGCGCTGACGGCCGTCGCAGCGCTGCGGGACGCGCACGCCCGGGCACTGGCCGACGAACTCACCCGGATGGGCAGCCCGCCGCCGGCCGCGCCGTCGTCCACCACCGAGACGTCGGCGACCCCTGCCGCGACTACCGGCGCCACGCCGCCACCGGCGCCCCCGACACCTCAGGAAGTCGTTGCGGCACTGGAACAGGCGGCCGACAGCACGGGGCGTGCCGCGGCCGGTCAATCCGGTTATCGCGCCGGGCTGCTGGCCTCGATCGCCGCCGCCTGCACCGCGGCACACACCGTCACGCTCGCCGGGCAGGCATCATGACCAGCCCGCAACCCACCCCGACGCGGCCGGGCAGCCCCGCCGACGCCGCGCTGTACGACGCGGTTGCTGCCGAGCACGGCACCATCTACGGCTACGGCCTGGTGTCGGCGCACACCACACCCGACGTCAATGATCTGGTCGCCCAGGCCATGGCCCAGCATCGGGCGAACCGCGAAGCCGCCATCACCGCACTGGCGGGACGCTCGGTGCCGGCTCCACTGCCCGCCGCGGGCTATCAGCTCCCGATCGACGCCAACAACCCCGGCGACGCGGCCAAGCTGGCCCTGCAGATGGAAGAGGAGACCGCCGTCGCCTGGCGCGCGGTAGCCGAGCAGGCGACCACCACCGAAGACCGGACCCTGGCCGTCAAGGTCCTCACCGACAGCGCGGTGCTGGCCGCGCGGTGGCGCGCGGTGCTCGGGGTGACGCCGGCCGTCGTGGCATTCCCCGGCGGCACCGAGTAGTCCACTCACTGCGCCGAGTGGCCAGTTATCGCACGGTTTTTCCGCAAACGCGTGCAACAACTGGCCGTTCGGCGGTCGGGCTATCCGGCCAGTGCTGCCGTGATCGCGGCCGCGGCGCCGTCGGCCGGAACCTCGGTCTTCTCACCGGTGTGCCGGTTGCGCAGCTCGACGGTGCCGTCGGCCCAGCCGCGGCCGACCACGACGATCCACGGCACACCCAGCAGCTCGGCGTCCTTGAACTTCACGCCCGGCGAGGCGGTGCGGTCGTCGAACAGCACGTCGAGGCCGAGCCGGTCGAGTTGGCCGGCCAGCTCGGTCGCGCCGGTGCGGGCTTCGGCGTCCTTGTTCGCGATGACCACGTGCACGTCAAAAGGCGCGACGGAACTCGGCCAGCGCAGCCCGAGCTCGTCGTGGTGCTGTTCGGCGATCACCGCGACCATGCGCGACACCCCGATGCCGTAGGAGCCCATGGTCAGCCGCACCGGCTTGCCGTTCTCGCCGAGCACGTCGGCGCTGAACGCATCGGTGTACTTGCGGCCCAGCTGGAAAACGTGCCCGATCTCGATGCCGCGGGCCGACACCAGCGGCCCGGCGCCGTCGGGTGACGGGTCGCCGTCGCGGACGTCGGCGGCCTCGATGGTGCCGTCGGCCACGAAGTCACGGCCCGCGACCATTCCGACGATGTGCTTGTTCGGCGCGTCGGCGCCGGTGATCCAGGACGAGCCGTCGACGATCCGCGGGTCGACCAGGAAGCGAATACCGTTGTCCAACAGGGCTTTCGGACCAACATAACCCTTCACCAGGAACGGGTTGGCGGCGAAATCGGCGTCATCGAGCAGCGCGTACTCCGCGGGCTCGAGCGCCGCGCCGAGGCGCTTCTCGTCGATCTCGCGGTCACCCGGCACACCGATGCCGAGCAGTTCCCACTCGCCACCCGGCTGACGCACCTTCAGCAGCACGTTCTTCAAGGTGTCGGCAGCGGTGATCTCGCGGCCCAGACCGGCGGTGTTGGCCCAGTCCACCAGGGTGGCGATGGTCGGGGCGTCGGGAGTGTCGTGCACGACGGCCGCGGGCTGGCCGTCGATCGGCAGCGACTCGGGCACTGCGGTGACGACAGCTTCGACGTTGGCCGCGTAACCGGACTGCACGCAGCGCACGAAGGTGTCCTCGCCGACCTCGCTCTCGGCCAGGAACTCCTCGGAGGCGCTGCCGCCCATGGCGCCCGACACCGCGGACACGATGACGTACTTGACCGCCAGCCGGTCGAAGATGCGCTGGTAGGCCTCGCGGTGCGCCTCATAGGCGTCCTTGAGTCCACTGTCGTCGATGTCGAACGAGTACGAGTCCTTCATGATGAACTCGCGGCCACGCAGGATGCCGGCGCGGGGACGCGCCTCGTCGCGGTACTTGGTCTGGATTTGGTACAGCCGCAGCGGGAAGTCCTTGTACGACGAGTACTCCCCCTTGACCGTCAGGGTGAACATCTCCTCGTGGGTGGGTCCCAGCAGGTAGTCGTTCTTGCGGCGGTCCTGCAGACGGAACAGGTTGTCGCCGTACTCGGTCCATCGATCCGTGGTCTCGTAGGGCGCGCGCGGCAGCAGCGCCGGGAACAGGATCTCCTGGGCGCCGATGGCGTTCATCTCACTGCGGACGACGGCCTCGATCTTGCGCAGCACCTTCAGGCCGAGCGGCAGCCAGCTGTACAGGCCTGGCGCGATCGGGCGGACGTAGCCGGCCCGGATCAGCAGCTTGTGGCTCGGCACTTCGGCGTCGGCGGGGTCGTCGCGCAGAGTGCGCAGGAACAGCTCGGACATGCGGGTGATCACGGGAGGCCAGCCTAGTCGCGGCCCTGCCAGGTACAGACACACACCTCATTGCCTTCGGCATCGGCGAGCACCCAGAATGCGGGGGCCGCCCCGTCGCTGAGCAGCACGCCGCCCGCGGCCAGCGCCGCCGCGATCCGTGCCGGGGCCTCGTCGTGCGGAACATCGACGTCGAGATGGATCCGGTTGCGCTGCGGCCGCGGGACATCCATCTGCTGGAACCACAGGGCCGGGCCGCGACCGGTCGGGTCGACGAGTCCCCCGCTCAGATCCGACGGACCCGCTTCGTCCACATAGCCGGTGACGGCCCGCCAGAACGGGCGGACCGCGGGGATGTCGAGGGCATCGATCGCGATCTCGAGGGCCTGCACCGATACCCCGCCCGGCGTGGTCGTTTCGCCGCGCGCGGCAAGGCACTCCGAGATGCGCCGCGCCAGCGCGATGTCGTGCGCCGTGACGCCCTCGGCCGAGCGCACCCGCAGCAAGACGCGGTCGGCACGTATATCGATGGTCAAGTGCCCCTGCGACGCTGAGCCGGTTTCCTCGACCACCGCGGCCGCCAGCGCCGCGGCAGCTGCCAGGCCGGACGTCAGCACCTCGGCGTACACCGCACCCAGCACCAAACGCCAGCCCAGCGGACTCACCGCATCGGAAATCTCTTGGCGCAGCATCATGATTCGGTCCCGGCGGTCACTCTCAGAGCAGCGCCTGGTTCACCACGCGCTCGTAGGCACTCTTGTCGGCTGCGGTGACCGACGGGCCGAACTGCACCACGATGTTCATCGCCTCGAAGGTGCTCGGCGTGGCGCCGGAGTAGCTCGCAGCGGCGCCCGTGGTGGAGAACACCAGCACCGTGACCGTGTCCGTCTCGATGGCCTCGATGCATCTGATGTCCGGGCATTTCTGCTTGGCCACGTCCCGCGGGTTCGACACGGCCAGGCCCGCCGCGCCCATGTCCTTCACCACTTCCGCAGCGGTGACGGTATTGAGCATCGGGGCCCCCGACAGCGCACCGGCCTGTGGGCCGGGAGCCGGTGGACGCTGGCAGCCGGTGACCACGGTGGCGGCCAGCACGGTCGCGATGAGCATCGTCCGAGCGCCGGTAGCCGTCATACGCCATGTGTAGCAGCGGAACCTGGAGCCCCGACCACCGGGCGACGATGACGACCGGCTAGAGCGTCGGAGCGGCGTGCGGGCCGGCCGCAGTCGTCGGGCCCGGGGTGCCGGGCCTCGTCGGCGTGCCGGGCGCACTCTCAGCCTTCGGCGTCCCGATCTTCCCCGCGATCCACGGCAGCGAATCAGCGAATGACTCGTTGGCGAAGCCCCAGTCGTGCAGACCGAGGAGTGCCCGGACCTCGGCGTTGATCCCGTGCTGCTGGGCAATCTCGCAGAGAGTACCCGCGGCGATGTCCTGGCCCTCCGGGTTCGCGCGGGCATCACGCGGGACGCCGGGGCCGGGTGCATTGCACGCGGCGGCGGTGCCAGGGATCTCGAACAGGCCGGAGATGCCGTGGTAGCGGCCGTACTGTCGCATCACGGTGCTCGGATCGAACTCAGCCCATTTGGCTGCGTCACCGCCATAGAGCCGCGCGATGGTCTGGTCCTTGGTGCCGATGTTCGGGCTCAGATCGCCGGCGATGTCGACGAACGCGCTGAAAAGGTTGGGATGGCGCGTGGTCAGCTGCACCGCGCAGGTGCCGCCCATCGACCAGCCGACGATGCCCCAGTTCTCAGGCTTGGGGCTGACGCCGAAGTTCGAGATCAGGTAGGGCACCACCTCTTTGGTCAGGTGGACCGACGAGTTGCCGTGGCTGCCGTTGACGCATTCGGTGTCGTTGTTGAACGAACCGGTGGCGTCGGCGAAGACGAACACCGGCGCCTCACCGCCGTGCGCCGCCGCGTAGCTGTCGATCGTCGCCTTGGCGTTGCCCGCCCAGATCCAATCCGCCGGGGTGTTCAGCTGCGAGCCGATCATCATGACCGTCGGCAGCGGCGGAGGCGGATTGCTGGCGAACCACGCGGGCGGCAGGTAGACGAGTTCGGCGCGGTGCGTGAAATTCGATTCTTGCGAGCTCGTCGAGACCGGCACCACCACCCCACGCGGCGGCCGGATGCCCTTGAGCTGCATGGCCGTCACCGTCCAGCGGTCGACCTCGTCGGGCACCTTGCCGACGGTGAACTTGTGCCACGCCACGTACGCCGTCGGGAAGTAGCCGACCCACAGATTCAGCATCAGCAGCGCGCAGACCGCGCACAGCGGCACGGCCACCACGGCCATTCCGCGGCGCCGCCAGTGGGACCCGCGCCAGCCGAGGATCAGGACCGTGGCGGCGAACCCGCCGAGCGCCGTCCAGATCCACAGCCCCACCGGCGCCGGGTCACCGGCGATACCGAGCGAGGTGATGTACCAGTACAGGGCGCCGGCGGACGCGACGCCGACGGCCAAGGCCACAGGCAGCCGCCTGACACGCCATTGCGGAGACCGTCGCCCGACCGCGCAGCACAGTGCCGCGAAAGTCAGCAGCTGGATGGTGAAAGGCAGCCACCCATGCGTCAGCGACGCATGGGTGACGAACGAAGGCACGCCGATATTCTCCAGGAAGAAACTGCGCGGGCTTAAAGCTCTCCCGCGTCCAGCGCTTCCTTGGTGTCCTGCGCCGCCGCGACTTCGTCGGCGGTGTAGGTGATGAACAGCGCCACCACACCGACGATCACTGCCACCGCGGCGACCCAGAGCAGGCCGTAGGTGTACCCGTGGTCGAGGGCGGTGTGCTGCGCCTCATTCATCTTGGCGACCGGACCGGTGGTCCCGCCCAGGTACAGGGTGCGTGAGGTGATGACGGCCTGGATGATGGCCAGCACCACCGGGCCACCGAGGTTCTGCAGCATCAGCGCGATGGCCGAGAGCGGGCCGATGTCGCTGAGCGCCACGCCGGCGATGGCCGAGACGGTCAGCGGCACCACGATCATGCCGATACCGAAACCACCGACGGTGATCGGGATGACCAGGTTCGGGAAGTACGGGATGCCGCCGTTGAGGGTGGAGCCGTAGATCATCGCGGCGAGCACCATGACGCCACCGGCGATCACCAGCACTCGCGGCGAGAACATCGCCACCAGCTGCGAGGACAGACCCAGCCCGACGCCGAGGGCGATGACGAACGGGATGAAGCCGATGCCCGCCTTCAGCGCGCTGTAGCCCATGATGTCCTGCACGTACAGGCCGATCAGCACGGTCAGCGTGAACATCACGCCACCGGCCAGGAAGACGGCCGCGAAGGTCGCCACGCGGTTGCGGTCCCGGAACAGGTTGAACGGAACGACCGGGTGCTCGGCGGTGCGCTCGACGAACAGGAACGCCAGGAACAGCACGGCAGCCGCGGCACCGGAGCCCAGCGTCAGCGGGGACATCCAGCCCTTCTCCGGGCCCATCGAGAAGCCGAACACCGCCGCGGTGCAGGCCAGGGTCGCCAGGATGGCGCCGGCCGCATCGAGCTTCATGCGCTCGCGGTTGGTCTCGGTCAGGGTGGTGCGCGCCAGGTAGATCATGATGATGCCGATCGGCACGTTCACCAGGAATGCGTAGCGCCAGGAGAAGACGGTGAGGGCACCGCCGACCACGAGGCCCATCACCGAGCCGACGCCGGTCATGGCCGCGAAGATCGCGGTCGCGGCGTTACGGGCCGGGCCCTTCGGGAAGGTGGTGGCGACGAGCGCCAGGCCTGTCGGCGACGCGATGGCCGAACCGACACCCTGCAGCAGCCGGGCGGTGACCAGGGTGGTCTCGTCCCAGGCGACGCCGCACAGGATGGAAGCGATGGTGAAGAGCGCGACACCGACGATGAAGGTGCGCTTGCGGCCGATGGTGTCACCGAGGCGCCCACCGAGCAGCATCAGACCACCGAAGGTCAGCACATACGCGGTGATCACCCAGCTGCGGCCGGCGTCGGAGAGGCCGAGCTCGTCCTGAATCTTAGGAAGGGCAACGATGGCGACAGTGCTGTCCATCGTGGCGAGCAGCTGCATGCCACCGATGGCAATGACTGCGGAAAGGAAGCGGGGCGACGGCAGCCAAGCTGGATACCAGCTCTTTCGCTCGTCCTCGGTTTGTCCCACGTGCATGGAGAGCGGTTCCCGGCGGCTGTTTGCCATGGCGGTTCGCTCAGCGTCGTTGAGAGCCGTCATGAAAAGCTACCTTACAGTAATCTTAAGATTTCTTTAACCCTGCGAACGCCGCGACGTCCCCGATCACGATGATTGCGGGAGGTCGGATGCCCTCCGAACGGATGTCTTCCGGCGCGTCGGCAAGCGTGGTCTGCAACGTCTGCTGTGCCGCCGTCGTCCCGTGCTGGACCACCAGGACCGGTGTTTCCGCAGGTCGGCCGCCTTGCAACAGCACCTTGGCGAAAAGTTCGATCCGCTCGACGGCCATCAGCAGCACGATGGTGCCGCGCATCGCGGCCAGTGCGTCCCAATTCACTAACGATTCCGGGTGTCCCGGCGCGAGATGGCCGCTGACCACCACGAATTCGTGCGTCACGGCCCGGTGGGTGACCGGAACTCCGGCCAGTGCCGGAACCGCTATGGCACTGGTCACACCGGGTACGACGGTCACCGGAATGCCCGCATCGGCGCATGCCAGCACCTCTTCATAACCGCGCGCGAAGACGAACGGATCGCCGCCCTTGAGCCGGACCACGAACTTGCCTTCCCGGGCGCGGTCAATCAGGACGGCGTTGATGGCGTCCTGGGCCATCGCCCGGCCGTAGGGAATCTTGGCGGCGTCGATCACCTCGACGTGCGGGCCGAGTTCGGCGAGCAGCTCCTGCGGGGCCAGCCGGTCGGCGACCACCACGTCGGCGTGCGCCAGCAGCCGGCGGCCACGGACGGTGATCAGCTCAGGGTCCCCCGGCCCACCGCCGACCAGTGCCACTCCGCTGTAGCTGTCGGGTTCGGTGGCGTCGCCGATGGCGCCGCGCTGCAGGGCCTCGCGGATCGCGGTGCGCAGCGTCGCCGAGCGCCGGTGTTCGCCGCCGGCCAGCACGCCGACCGTCAGGCCGTCGTACTCGAAGGACGCCGGGGTCACCGCCGAGCCTTCCAGGCCGGCGTCGGCGCGGACGCAGAAGATGTGGCGCCGGTCGGCCTCGTCGGCCACCGCGGCGTTGACGGCCTCGTCGTCGGTCGCGGCGAGCACGTACCAGGCGCCGTCGAGGTCGTCGTTCTGGAATTCCCGCGACGTGAGGGTGATGCCGGTGCCGTCGGGGTTGTCGACCAGCGCTTCGACCACCGGGGTGGCGACGGGCGCGACGACGTGCACGTCGGCGCCACTGGAGATCAGCAGCGGCAGGCGACGCTGGGCGACGCTGCCGGCGCCCACGACCACGACCTTCTTACCGGTGAGGCGCAGGCCGACGAGGTAGGCGTTCTGAGTCACTCGGCGAGTTTAGTTGCCGCGGATACGAACCGACGCACCGAGTGCGGGTGCGCGGCCGGATGGGTGTGCAGGTAGCCGGCGTGGACGCCGCCGCGGACGGCCCCGTCGTGCACGGTGGCCTGCCCGGCACCCCGGAAAATCCAGGCCGGCGGCTGCTCGTCGGTGAATTCGACTGTGGTGCGGTGAAATTCATGGCCGGTGACGCGCTCGCCCGCCGCGTGCATGCTGGAGTCCACCATCGCGACGGCGTCCCGGTAGCCCAGGGTGAGCCGCTCGGTGAAGCGCGCCGAGCCGGGCAGCACGCCACACATGGGGTGCCCGTCGAGGTCGTCGACCAGGTAGGTCAGTCCGGCGCACTCGGCGTGGACCGGTGCGCCCGTCGCGGCCAGCGCGGCAATCTGTTCCCGGACAACGGCATTGGCCGACAATTCGGCGGTGAACTGCTCGGGGAAACCGCCGGGGATGACGAGCGCCCGGGTCCCGTCCGGCAGCGGGTCGGTCAGCGGGTCGAAGGCCGCGACCTCGGCACCGGCCATGCCGAGCAGCTCGACGTGCTCGGCGTACCCGAAGCTGAAGGCCTTGCCCGCGGCCACAGCTACTGTCACAGCCGCGGTGGCGCTCGATGTCGGCTCCAGTTCAGGGGCCCACACCGGCTCCAACGCCCCGATGCCCGCGCACCGCACGATGGCTTCTATATCGACGTGGCGGACGACGAGTTCGGTCATGACGTCGACGGCCTCGTGCGCCCGGCGACCATGCTCGACAGCGGTGACCAGCCCGAGGTGCCGGGATGGAATCTCCAGTCCGCTGTCCCGCGGGATCGCGCCGAACACCGGGACACCCGCTTGCTCGCAGGCCTGGCGCAGGACCTGTTCATGCCGCGGCGATCCCACCTTGTTGAGGATCACCCCGGCGATCCGTACCGCCCGGTCGAACGTCGAAAAGCCGTGCAGCAGAGCGGCAATGCTCTGGCTCTGGCCGCGCGCGTCGACCACCAGCACCACCGGCGCCCCGAGCAGACCGGCAACGTGTGCCGTTGATCCCGGCGCCGGAGACATCGGCTGATCGGTGATGCGCCCGTCGAACAGGCCCATGACGCCCTCGATGACGGCGATGTCGGCGCCCGCGCTGCCGTGCCGGTAGAGCGGTCCGATCAGGTCGTCACCGACGAGGACCGGGTCCAGGTTGCGGCCGGGCCGGCCGGTGGCCAGCGCGTGGTAGCCGGGGTCGATGAAGTCCGGTCCGACCTTGGCCGCGCTGACCCGATGCCCGCCGCGGCGCAGCGCACCCATCAGTCCGGTGGCCACGGTCGTCTTGCCGCTGCCCGACGCAGGCGCCGCAACAACGACAGCCGGCGTGGGAGAGGTAGTCACTTTTTCCTCGCGAACAGACGTAAAGCTGTCGTTTTCGGACGAAAAACGACAGGTTTGTGTCTGCTCGCGGGAATGGTCACCACTCGATGCCGCGCTGGCCCTTGCGGCCGGCGTCCATCGGGTGCTTGACCTTGGTCATCTCGGTCACCAGGTCGGCGGCGTCGAGGAGCTGCGGCGGGGCGTCGCGGCCGGTGATCACCACATGCTGGGTGCCGGGGCGGGACGTCAGCGTCGACACCACCTCGTCGATGTCCAGCCAGCCCCACTTGAGCGGGTAGGTGAACTCGTCGAGAACGTAGAAGTCGTGCTGCTCTGCGGCCAGCCGGCGTGAGATCTCGGCCCAGCCTTCGACGGCCGCGGCGGCGTGGTCCTCGTCGGAACCCTGCCGGCGGGTCCACGACCAGCCCGAGCCCATCTTGTGCCACTGCACCGCTCCCCCGACGCCCTGCTCGTCGTGCAGCCGGCCGAGCGCCTGGAACGCCGCTTCCTCCCCGACCTTCCACTTGGCGCTCTTGACGAACTGGAACACCGCGACGTCGAAGCCCTGGTTCCAGGCGCGCAGCGCCATGCCGAAGGCCGCGGTGGACTTCCCCTTACCCGGGCCGGTGTGCACCGCCAGGATCGGCGCGTTGCGGCGCGCTTTGGTGGTCAGCCCGTCGTTGGGGACGGCCGACGGTTGTCCTTGTGGCATAGCGTTTCTTCCTGCCGAATTTCTTACGCCGCGGCTTGCCCGGCCCGGACCACTCGGGCCAGGCTGTCGGCGCGCAACTGCTCCAGTTGCACAGCGGGCGCACCCAGTTGACCGGCCAGCTGCTGCGCCAATCCCAGTCGAATATAAGAGGTTTCGCAATCGACGACCACGGCGGCCGCCCCCTCCGCGACCAGGAGTCCGGCAGCGGTCCGGGTCCGGCCCAGCGGATCTGGTCCGCCCGTCGCCCGGCCGTCCGTCAGCACGACCACCAACGGCCGACGGGCACGATCGCGGGTCTTCTCCCGCAACACCACGTCGCGCGCGGCCAGCAGCCCTTGGGCCAGTGGGGTTTTCCCGCCGGTGTCGAAACGTGCCAGGCGCCGGCTGGCGATGTGCACCGACGAGGTGGGCGGCAGCAGCAGCGCCGCCTCGGCCCCCCGGAAGGTGACGACGGCGACCTTGTCGCGGCGTTGGTAGGCGTCGCGCAGCAGCGACAGCGTCGCTCCACTGACCGCTGACATGCGGTCCCGTGCCGCCATCGAGCCTGAGGCGTCGACCACGAAGATCACCAGATTGCCTTCGCGCCCTTCGCGGATCGCGTGCCGGACGTCGGTCGGCGCCACCTGCAGGCGGCCCGGCTGCGGACGACGGTCCGCCGCGGCCAGCAGGGTGCCGAAGACGTGCACACCGTGCCCGGCCTGGGCATCGTCGGTGGCCGAGATCGGGGTGCCCGTGCGGTTGCGGGCCCGCGACCGTCGGCCCGGGGCGCCCTCCCCGACGCCGGGTACGACGAGCGCCCGGGTCCGGAACGTCGCCGACGGCGGGGCGCTGGGCCGCGACGCGCTGCCGGGTCCGGCCGAGTTTCCTTGCGGTGCAGCCTCTTCCGAGCCCTCCGCGGAGACCCCGCCACCTGGCGGATCGGGATCGGGCTCGGGTTCGGTCTGCGCCTGTGCATCGGCCTGGGCCATCGCGTCGTCGAGCTGCTGCGGGTCCAGGCCCGGGTCGTCGAACGGATCGCGCCGGCGCCGGTGTGGCAGTGCGAGTTCGGCCGCGACCCGGATGTCTTCCTCGGTCACCTCGGCGGCACCGCGCCACGCGGCATGTGCGACGGCCGCGCGGGCCACCACCAGATCGGCGCGCATGCCGTCGACGTCGAACGCCGCACACAAGGCCGCGATCCGGCGCAACTCGTTGTCGGGCAACAACACTGCGGCCACCGCGGCACGGGCCTTGGCGATCCGGCCGGCCAGCTCGACATCGTCGGCGGCGTACCGCTCGCTGAACCCAGCAGGGTCCGCTTCATAGGACATCCGGCGTCGGATCACCTCGACCCGGACGTCGACGTCCCGGGAGGCGTAGACGTCGACGGTCAAGCCGAACCGGTCGAGCAGCTGCGGACGCAGCTCGCCCTCTTCCGGATTCATGGTGCCCACCAACATGAATCGGGCCTCGTGCGAATGCGAAACACCGTCGCGCTCGATGTGGACCCGGCCCATGGCGGCGGCATCGAGCAGCACGTCGACCAGATGGTCGTGCAGCAGGTTCACCTCATCGACGTAGAGGACGCCGCCGTGCGCGCGGGCCAGCAGGCCCGGCGAGAAGGCATGTTCGCCGTCGCGCAACACCTTCTGCAGATCGATCGAGCCGACCACGCGGTCCTCAGTTGCACCGATAGGCAACTCGACCAGGCGAGCATCGGCATCGACGGCCGCCAGCACCTCGGCGAGACCGCGCACCGCCGTCGATTTGGCCGTGCCCTTCTCGCCGCGGATCAGCACACCGCCGATGTCGGGGCGCACGGCGCACAACACCAGCGCGAGCCGCAGCCGGTCCTGCCCGACGAGGGCACTGAACGGGTACGGCGCCGTCACGGCACTCACCGACTCTCCGATCCGTGCCGGACCATCGGCACATGGGGAATACCGTCTTCGAGGAATTCCTCACCGTCGCGGACGAATCCGAGCCGGGTGTACATCTCCTCGAGATAGGTCTGGGCGTCGATTCGGCAGGGGTAGCTGCCAACCTCGGCGAGGGCCGCCTGCATCAGCCGGGTGGTGTGCCCCTGACCGCGGGCGGTGCGTTTCGTACACACCCGGCCGATCCGGAACACCTTCTCCCCGCCGGGATGCTCTTCCATCAGGCGCAGTGTCGAAATGACCTGCCCGTCAGGGCTTTCCAGCCAGAAGTGCCGGGTCTCGGCCAGCAGGTCGCGGCCGTCGAGTTCGGGGTACGGGCAGGCCTGCTCCACCACGAAGACCTCGACCCGCAACTTCAGTAGCTCGTAAAGCGTTGCGGCATCGAGATCCTTGGCCCAGCTGCGCCTCGGCGCGACGCTCACGCGACCACCTGCGGATCAGGCCGGCTGGTCGAGTTTGAGTGCCTTGGTTCCCCAGTCCCACACCTCGCGGTACAGCTTGGGTTCACCGGACAGGTCGACGCCCAACGAGGGCACCATCTCCTTGAGCTTGGGCAGCCAGGCCTGGTAGCGGTCACCGAAGCAACGCTCCAGCACCTCGATCATGGCCGGCACCGCCGTGGAGGCACCCGGCGACGCACCGAGCAGACCGGCGATGCGCCCGTCCTCCGCGGTCAGGACCGTGGTGCCGAACTCCAGCACGCCACCGATGCCCTTGCGGCGGATCACCTGCACGCGCTGGCCCGCGACGTCCAGCTCCCAGTCGGAATCGACTGCGCTGGGGGCGAATTCACGCAGCGAATCCACCCGCTCACCCTCGCTGAGGGTCAGCTGCTCGACCAGGTACTTCACCAGGCCCAGTTCGGTGACGCCGACGCCGAGCATCGACGCGAGGTTGTTGGGCTTGACCGACAGCGGCAGATCGGTGATCGAGCCCTGCTTGAGGAACTTCGGCGACCAGCCGGCGAACGGACCGAACAGCAGCCACGACTGGCCGTTGATGATGCGAGTGTCCAAGTGCGGCACCGACATCGGCGGGGCACCGACCGACGCCTGGCCGTACACCTTGGCCTGGTGCGCCACCGTCAGGTCCTGGTTGTCGGTACGCAGGAAGGCGCCGCCGACCGGGAACCCGCCGAAGCCCTTGGCCTCCGGGATGCCGGCCTTCTGCAGCAGGTGCAGCGCACCGCCACCGGCGCCGAGGAACACGAACTTGGCGTTGATCTTCTGCCGGTCGCCGCTGCGCCGGTTGACCACGTTGAGCTTCCAGCTGCCGTCGGACTGCTTGCTGAGGTTGGTCACCTCGTGCCCGAACATCGTGGTCATGCCCCGCTGTGCGGCGAACCCGATGAGCTGCTTGGACAGCGAACCGAAGTCGACGTCGGTGCCGTCGGTGGTCCAGTTCAGTGCGACCGGCTCGGCGAAGTCACGCTGCTCGGCCATGAACGGCAGCCGACGGGCGAACTCGTCCTTGTCGTCGATGTACTCCATGGTGGAGAACAGCGGGTTGGTGACCAGCGTCTCGCGACGCTGACGCAGGTAATCGAGGCTGTCGGCACCGTGCACGAAGCTGACATGCGGGATGGGGTTCAGGAAGCTCTTGACGTCCGGCAGCACCCCGTTCTCCACGGCGTACGCCCAGAACTGCCGGGTCACCTGGAACTGCTCGTTGACGTGGACGGCCTTGGTGATGTCGATGGTGCCGTCGGCGTTCTGCGGCGTGTAGTTGAGCTCACACAGCGCCGAGTGGCCGGTGCCGGCGTTGTTCCACGGGTCGCTGCTCTCGGCGGCGGCGCCGTCGAGACGCTCGATCATGGTGATGGACCACTCCGGCTCCAGCAGCCGGATCAAGGCACCGAGGGTGGCGCTCATGATTCCCGCGCCCACGAGGACGACGTCGGTCTGTGTGCTCCCAGCTACGTTTGCATTCGACACGTGATCGCTCGTCCTTCGCACTCGGGTTACCCGCCGGTATTGGCGGATGCTCGGTGCTCAAGGTTATCGCGACCGAGTTCGCCGCTGACGCGGTATCTCCTCCCATCGACCATGATGTTGGTCGCAGTTAGGGTTGAGGATGTGACGCCGCAGGAGCCACAGGGACAACCCGAGTGGCAGCCGGACGTGCTGCCCGGGTACTGGCAGCAGACCATCGCACTGGGTCCCGACCCCGACGGAGAGGGTGACCTGGTCGCCACCGTCGTGCGGCGCGGGCAGCCCGGGCGGATCGCGCACGCGGTCTTGGTCATTCATGGCTATACCGACTACTTCTTCCACACCGAGCTCGCCGACCATTTCGCCGCACGCGGAATCGCGTTCTACGCGATAGACCTGCACAAATGCGGACGGTCGCGGCGCCCCGGGCAGACCCCGCACTTCACCACGCACCTGGCGTCGTACTACGACGAGCTGCGGCGAGCCCTGCAGCTCATCGCCGCGGACACGGCCGGCGCCCGGGTGTGCCTGTACGGCCACTCCGCGGGCGGGCTGATCGCGACGTTGTTCGCCGACCAACTGCGCAGCGCCGGCGCGCTGGCGTCCCACCATGTCACCGGCCTCATTCTCAACAGCCCGTTTTTCGATCTGCACGGGCCGGCGGCGCTGCGCTCGGCGGCGGTGTCGGCTGCGCTGACGGCGATGGCCCGGTTCCGGAAGCTCGCGGTGATCCGCCAGCCGACCGAGGGCGGCTACGGCACGAGCCTGCACCGCGATCACGGTGGGGAATTCGACTACAACCTGGACTGGAAACCGTTGGGCGGCTTCCCGGTCACCATCGGCTGGATCAACGCCATCCGCCGGGGGCAGCTGCGGCTGCATCGCGGGCTCGACGTCGGGGTGCCGAACCTGATCCTGCGGTCCGACCACACGGTGGCCGAGACCACCACCGCCACCGGGATGGACCGCGGTGACGCGGTGCTCGACGTCGAGCAGATCGCCCGGTGGGCCGGCTGCGTCGGCAACCGCAGCACCATCGTCCCGGTCACCGACGCCAAACACGATGTGTTCCTGTCGCTGCCGACGCCGCGGGCCGTGGCGTTCGACGAGTTGAATCACTGGCTGGACTGGTACCTCAACCGGTCGGTCTCCCCCACCACGCAACATGAACAGGCCTGACGTCATGCAGCATTACGACCTGACCATCATCGGAACCGGCTCGGGCAACAGCGTTCTCGACGAGCGGTACGACGACCTCAAGGTCGCGATCTGCGAACAGGGCACCTTCGGCGGCACCTGCCTGAACGTCGGGTGCATCCCCACCAAGATGTTCGTCTACGCCGCCGACGTGGCCCAGACCATCCGGCACAGCGCCACTTACGGCGTCGACTCCCACATCGACGGAGTGCGCTGGCCCGACATCGTCAAGCGCGTCTTCGGCCGGATCGATCCGATCGCGTCGGGCGGCGAGGACTATCGCCGCAGCCTGCCGAACATCACGGTGTACGGCAGCCACACCCGCTTCGGCCCGACCCTGCCCGACGGCCGGTACACGCTGCGGACCGCCGCCGGCGACGAGTTCACCTCCGACCGGGTGGTCATCGCCGCGGGCTCGCGCAGTTCGATTCCTCCGGCCATCGCCGACTCCGGCGCCCCGTACTTCACCAGCGACGACATCATGCGAATCCCGTCGCTGCCCGAACATCTCGTGATCATCGGCGGCGGCTTCATCTCCGTGGAGTTCGCGCACGTGTTCTCGGCGCTCGGGTCGAAAGTGACCATCGTGCTGCGCGGCGACCGGCTGCTCAAGCGCTGCGACGAGGAGATCTGCCGGCGCTTCGGCGCCGTCGTCGCGAAGAAATGGGACCTGCGCACCCATGAGAACGTGGTCGGCGCCCGCCAGGACGGCGACGTCGTCGTGCTGGAGTTCGACGACGGCGAGACGCTGACGGCCGACGCCCTGTTGGTCGCGACGGGCCGGGTGCCGAACGGCGACCTGCTCGATGTGCACTTGGCCGGCGTGGAGCTGGACGACGACGGCTACGTCGTGGTCGACGAGTACCAACGCACCACGGCGCGTGGGATTTACGCCCTCGGTGACGTGTCGTCGCACCATCAGCTCAAGCACGTGGCCAACCATGAGGCCCGCACCGTGAAAGAAAACCTGCTACGCGACTGGGACAGCGAGCTGGTCGCCAGCGACCACCGGTTCATCCCCGCCGCGGTATTCACCGATCCACAGGTCGCGATGGTCGGCCTGAACGAAGCCGAGGCGCGGGCAGCCGGTTTCGATGTGGTGGTCAAGCTGCAGGACTACGGCGACACCGCCTACGGCTGGGCCATGGAAGACACCACCGGCGTGGTCAAACTCATCGGCGAGCGCGGCACCGGCAAGATTCTGGGCGCACACCTCATGGGCTATCAGGCCTCGTCCCTGATTCAGCCGCTGATCCAGGCCATGTCGTTCGGGCAGACGGCGCAGGACGTGGCCCGCGGCCAGTACTGGATTCATCCGGCACTGTCCGAGGTCATCGAAAACGCGCTGCTGGGGCTGGTTTAGCCGTCGGCCGGGCTGAGCCGGGCCGTCCACTTCTCCTCGATGCGGCCCCACCGCCACACCAGCAGCGCCACCACCCAGGTGACGACGAACAGTCCGACGATCGCGAATCCGACGGTGTTCAGGTCGATTCCGCCGATCCAGTCCCAGATGCCGCCGGACCAGCCGAACTCCTCGGCCAGCAGGCCGAGCAGCTCGATGGTGCCGATCACCAGGGCCACCATGACGGACAGTCCGGTGATGGTGATGTTGTAGTAGACCTTGCGCACCGGCCGGGCCAGCGCCCACCCGTACGCGACGTTCATGAACGCGCCGTCGATGGTGTCCAGCAGGCTCATCCCGGCCGCGAAGAGCACCGGCAGACAAAGGATTGCGTACCACGGCAATCCAGCCGAGGCGCCGGTCCCGGCCAGCACCAGCAGCGCCACCTCGGTCGCGGTGTCGAAGCCGAGGCCGAAGAGCGCGCCGAGCGGATACATCTGCCAGGACTTGCTGATGGTGCGGGTGAACCGGCGCAGGATGCGGTTCATGAAGCCGCGGTTGTTGAGTTGATGTTCGAGTGCGGCCTCGTCGTACTCGCCGCGGCGCATCCGCATGAAGACCTGCAGAATCCCGACCAGCACAACGACATTGATGGCGGCGATCAAGTACAGGAAGAAACCCGAGACGCCGGCACCGATCAGCCCGGTGTAGCGGTGCAGCATCGACGAATCGTCCTGCAGTGGGCCGACGAGCGACGTGACGCCCAGCGACAGCAGCAGGGCCAGGCCGAACACGATGGTCGAATGCCCAAGGGAGAAGAAGAATCCCACGCTCAGCGGCCGGTTGCTGCCGCGCCCGTGCCCGGCGACGGCGCTGTCGGCCATGAGCTTTCGGGTGGTGTTGTCGATGGCGGCGATGTGGTCGGCGTCGAACGCGTGCCGCAATCCCAGGGTGTAGGCGGTGAGGCCGATCCCGATGCCGAGCGCCGTCCCGCCGACGGTTTGATGCTCCGGCACGACGACCAGGATGAGGGTCCCCCAGCCGATGACGTGCAATGCGGCGATGACGCCGAACATCGCCGCCAGTCGCCCCCAATCCTGACCGGTCAACGAAAGCCGCATGCGGTTCAGTCTCCCTCAGCCCAGCAGTTCGCGAATGTCGGAGGCGGTGATGGCGGTGCCGAACATGTCGCCGTCGTCGATAACCGCCGCGAACAGGGCACGTTTGCGCTCCTGCAGCGCGATCACCTTCTCCTCGATGGTGTTCTCGGACACCAGCCGATAGACGTTCACCGGGCGCTGCTGGCCGATGCGGTGCGCGCGGTCGACGGCCTGCGCTTCGGCCGCCGGGCTCCACCACGGGTCGCACAGGAAGCAGTAGTCGGCGGCCGTGAGGTTCAGCCCGAAGCCGCCGGCCTTGAGGCTGATCAGGAACACCTGCGTCCGGCCTGAGCTGAAGTCGTCGATGGCCTCCGCCCGCCTGCGCGCGTCCACCGACCCGTCCAGGTAGCTGTACGCGATGCCGGCGGCATCCAGGCGGTCGCGCAGCACCGCCAGAAATCCGGTGAACTGGCTGAACACCAGCGCGCTGTGGTCCTCGGCGACGAGCTGGTCCAGTTGTTCGATGAGGAACTCGACCTTGGTGGAACCGGCCTCCATCGCGTCGGGATCGACCAAACCGGGATGCAGGCTGAGCTGGCGCAGCAGGGTGAGCGACCGGAATATCTGGAAGCGGTTCTTCTCCCACTCCCCCAGCAGCCCGAGCACCTTCTGTCGCTCCCGCGCCAGCCGGGTGTCATAGATCTTCCGGTGCTTGGCCGATAGTTCGATGGCCAGCACCTGTTCCTGCTTGGGCGGCAGCTCCTTGACCACCTGATCCTTGGTGCGGCGCAACAACACTGGCTTGATCCGCTGCCGCAGTATCGCCAGGCGTCCCGGTTCTCCGTCGGACTCGATGGGCTTGCGGAAGTAGCGCTCGAAAATCTTGGGGCTGGGGAACAGACCGGGCACCGTGATCGACAGCAGCGACCACAGCTCCATCAGATTGTTCTCCATCGGGGTGCCGGTGATGGCCAGCTTGAACGGCACGTCGAGGCGACGCGCGCACTGGTGCGTCTTGCTGTGATGATTCTTGACGAACTGTGCCTCATCGAGAATCAATCCGGCCCAGGCGATTTCTCGATATCGGTCGTTGTCGATACGCAGCAGTGTGTAGGTCGTGACGACGATGTCGGCCGCGGCGACCTGCTCGGCGATGGGCACCGCGCCGCGGGCCTCGGTGCTCGACACCACGACGGTGGTGAGGCCGGGCGCGAACTTCGCGCATTCCGCGGCCCAGTTGCCGGCCACACTGGTCGGCGCCACCACCAGGAACTTGCCCGCGCCCTGCTCCACCGCACGGCTGATCAGAGCCAGGGTCTGGACCGTCTTGCCCAGACCCATGTCGTCACCCAGCACACCGCCGATCCCGTTGTCCCACAGGAACGCCAGCCAATTGAGCCCGTCGCGCTGGTAGTCGCGCAGCTCGGCCCGCAGTCCGGCAGGCGTGGGTACCGGAACGGGAGGCTGCGCCGCAGCCAGTCGGGCCATGTTGTCCCGCCACTGCGCGAGTTCACGGTCGACGACGCCGAGGCCCAACAGCTCGTCCCACAACGTCGCGTTCATGGACGACGCGTTCACCCGATCGCCGTCGAGCTCTCCCAGCGCCTGGGCTTCTTCGATCAGGGCCCGCAGCTTAAGCAGTTCGGGGGTGTCGAGCCGGAAGTACACCCCGTTCGACAACAGCATGTGTGTTGCGCCCAACGCCAATTCGGCGATGACGGCAGACAGCGCCACCGGGTAGCCGTCGACATCGATGGCGATGTGCAGATCGAACCAGTCCTGCGCCGGCGCCTCGTCGGAGGACGCGGTACCGAACCCGAGTTGCGCTCCGGCAACCGAGCGCCGGAACGTCGCGACCCGTTCGTCGATTTCGATGATCAGCTGTTCGTAATCAGCGAGCTGCGGCAGCACCTCGTGGCACAGCACCGCGACCTGGGTCAGGGACAGCCGGCGCGACAGCAGCAGCGAGGCCAGCGGGTCGTCCGCTGCGGACAGTCCGGACACCGCTTCCAGCGCCGGCGCGACCGCCCGCCACATCGCATCCTCGGCGGCGGTGTCCCGGATACCGCTCGTGCGCGTGACGCCCACCGCGTCGAACTCCTGACGCTGCCCGTTGACCTCGTACCGGGTCCGCCACTTCACGAGGCCATCGATCTCGTCGGCGGTGATGGTCAGTACCGGGATCGGCCCCACGACGTCCGGCTCCGCGAACAGTCCCTCCACCATGTCGACGGCGACGGTCCGACGCAGCCGCGGCAACATGTCCACCGCGAAGTCGGACAGCGCCTCGGGCGGAATCTGCACTTTCTCGTCGTTCGCGATCAGCTTGAGCAGCGTGGGACCCGGCACCGGCGCGAAGGCCCCGAGATGCAGGATGCCGTCCACCAGTTGATGGATGCCATGCGGTGTGGGTGTGCCCACCAGCCCGACACCGTCGGGCGCCCGCGATTCGCCGTCGACGACGAGCACCGCCGACATCTGCGCGCCACCGGTGTCGGAGGCGGTGAAGTCCAGCCGCAACTGCACGTCCTTGGCGATCTGTACGGCCCTGATCCCGGCGCCGGGCAGCAGGGTGAGGCCCGCCGCCACCGCCAGGTCCAGGTCACCCCAAAAGCTTTGCCCCACACCGGAAAGCACCAATTGATCACTGCTGTAGGGATAGTAGCCGGGCACGCCGAGGACGAGCGCTCGCAGCGCGCTGTACTGCCCTCGGTCGAACTCGCCCGGGTCAGCCGCATCGAACAGGCGCCGCCAGGTGATCCCGGTCTTGATCCAGTTGCCGCGCTTGCCGACCGTCAACGGCCGCAGCGTCGCGATGGGCGTCGTGTGGTACCGACCGGCCGGCAGCATCCCGAACTCCAGGGCCAACGGATTGCCCGTGGTGTCGGTATCGGTGTCGGTCATCTCGTCCAGCAGCGAACCCAGCACCACTTGCCAGCGTTGCGGGGCCGCCCGGTCGGGTGCGCGCGGAATCGCCGCCAACAACAGGGCAACGGCATGCTTGCAGTAGCGCCCCACCGGGCACGTGCAGACCGCGTACTCGATCTCCAGGCTGGTGCGGGCACCGGACAGCGCCACTTCGACCTCGTAGTACTCGGATGTCGAGCCCAAACAGGAGCCGGTGAGCGTCCCGTCGAGGGGGGCGTACCTGGCCGTGACGACGCGCCCCTGGTTCGCATAGGTCTCGCCGCGCGCCAGCGTCTGTGCGTTGAACGCACGAAGCAACTCGTGTGGCGCGAGCGCTAGCCCGGCCGTCGAGTCCGTGCCGTCCATCTCGTCACGATAACGGCCAGGACCGACATGCTCCTCTTTCGTCGCTTGGCTATCGCCGAGCGGCCCGTCACCAGGTGCTGCTGCGCAGCACGATCTCGTTGGCCACCTGCGCGGTGAACTCGTCGGCGCTGCGTCGGCCCACCAGCTCGGACAGCCGGAATTCGCCATAGATGAAGCGCTGTCCGGCCTGTGCCCGCGCCCGGGCATCGGCACTGGTGACCACGACCGTGGTGTTGATCTCCACCGGCGGGCACACGTCGCCCGTCTCCTCGGTGGCTCGCGGATGGCTGCCGTCGATCGCGACCAGGGCGGTGAACCGGTCCAGTCGGGTGGCTGCCAGCCGCCAGGCCAGCTCGCCCGCGCCGCCGGCGGCGAACAGCAGGGCCCACTTCACCCCGAGCGTATCCAGAATGCCGACAACCGAATTCACGGTGAGCCGGTCGTCGGCCTCGATCACCACGGTGCGCAGTGACGCGGTGTGCAACAACTCGCAAAGGGCTCCGTGGCCGGCCGTTGCCTGCTTCGTGACGAGCATGACGACGGTCGTGGCGTTGTCGGGGCCGGACACGTCGACGGTGGCGCCGAAGCCGTCGACGGTCGGGATGATTGGCATGACGCCACCGTAGCGAACGCGACGGGACCGCAGGTACCGATATTCAGCAGCCGCCTCCGCCACAACCCCCGCCACCGCCGCAACCACCACCACCGCCGCAGCCACTGGAGCCACCACCGCAGCCGCTGGAGCCGCCGCCGTCCGAACATCCGGACCCACCGGCGCCCCAGCCGCCGTCACCGGAGCCGGCGTAGCCGTAGCCCGCGCCACCGGCCATCCCCGCTCGACGCCGCGTGCCCGCGCGACGGGCGGGCTGTCGCCGGCCCATCAGGATGGCCATCCCGACGATGATCCCCACGACCGCGAAGCACACGAGCATCGGAATCCAGGACGATTCCTCGCCTGCGTTGGCCGCCAGTCCGGTCGCATTGACCGCGAGTACAGCGTTCATTTTCTGCTCCGTTCTCTCGTCGCTCAGGCCGTCGGCCGCGAGGTCAGGTCCCGGTCGATGTGCACATGTTTTCCCTGCACCGAGCCGACGGGAATAGGGCTCGGCCCGCGCCGGGTCTTTCCTCGCACGATCCTCAGATTCATGGCGAAATCGGCAGTTCCCGGACATGGCCCCCTACCATCAGGCCCATGCGCGTGCTGCTCGTCGAGGACGACCAGGGTGTCGCGGCTGCGCTCGTCGAGCTGCTGGAACAGACCGGGCTCACCGTCACCCACACCACGCGCGGCGACGACGCCCTCAATCGCGTCAAGGGCTGTGACCTGGTGTTACTGGATCTGGGCTTGCCCGACATGGATGGCCTGGACGTGCTGCGCACGTTGCGCCGGGCGTCGACGGCGCCGGTGATCATCATGACGGCCCGCGACAGCGACGGCGCGGTGGTGCTGGGGCTACGCGCCGGGGCCGACGACTACCTGGTCAAGCCCGTGCGCAAGGCCGTGCTCCTGGCGCGGATCGAGGCCGTCATGCGGCGGGTACAGCGCGGTGCCGGTCCGGTCGCCCACCCGTCCGTCGTTGCCGGGCCGGTGACGATCGACCGCGACCGCCACGAGATCACCGTCGGGGGCCAGGTGCAGCCGCTGACCAAGACCGAGTACCAGATTCTGGCTACGCTGGCCGCCCGTCAGGGCGAGGCGGTCAGCCGCGAAGAGGTCATGCTGGAGTGCTGGGGCACCGCGGTGGTGGGCCGGTCGCGGTCGCTGGATTTCTTCGTCGGCCAGATTCGGGCCAAGTTGACCGGGATACCGCTGCACACCGTGCGTGGTTTCGGGTACCGGTTGGACCGCTGACGTGGGGCTGCGGGTTCGTGCGCTGCTGATGACGCTGCTGCTCATCGCGACGGCGGCGTTGGCGATCCCGCTGGCGCTGAGCCTGGCCGATCACCGCACCAACGTCCTGCACACCGAACGCGAGCGACAACTGGCGACGCTGGCCGACATCGCCGCCACCGCGGACGCGCCCGACACCGAGCTGGTCGACCGCTACCACCAGGTGTACGGCGAAGGCGCGTTGATCGTCGACGCGGACGGCCGCACGATGGCCGCCAGCGGGCTGACTGCCACTGATCCGGGGGTGACGACCGCCGCCGAGCGTGCGCTGTCCGACGCGCCCGACGCGCCCCGGGCGCGGATCATGCCGTGGGACCGGCGGTCGATGTTGGAAGCCAAGGGAATTCGGCGCAACGGCGAGCTGGTCGGCGCCGTGGTGCTGAACGTCGACCCGACCGTGGCCGCGCGCGACATCACCACCGACTGGTTGTGGATCGCGGCGGGCTGCATCGTGCTGCTCGGTTTGGCGGCCGTCGCCGCCCAGAGCCTGACCCGGTGGGTGCTGCGGCCGCTGGTCGGGCTCGAGCGCGCCGTCGAGGACATGGCCGGCGGCATCGCCGGCCAACCGGCTCAGGTGTCGGGACCGCCTGAGCTGCGCCGGTTCACGTCGGCGTTCAACGCGATGGCGCAGGCGGTGCACGCCTCCCTCGATCACCAACGCCGACTCATCGCCGACGCCTCCCACCAGCTGCGCAACCCGCTGGCCGCCATCCGCCTGCGCGCCGACACCCTCGAAGACCACGTCGCCGAATCCGGACGACTGACCTACGATTCGCTGTCGGCCGAGCTGGACCGTCTCGAGAATCTGCTGGCGCAGTTGCTCCGGCTGGCGCGCGCCGAGCAGGCCAGCCACAGCCACAAGTCCGGTCTGGTTGCGGCAGTTCATGATTCGACGGATCTCGACAGCGTCGCCGAGCAGCGGCTGGACTTCTGGCGGGCCACCGCCGACCGCAATGATCAGCGGCTGCGCTTCGACCCGACCCACCCGCATCTGGCGGTGCAGATGCCGCGGCACGATGTGGAACAACTGCTCGACATCGCGCTGGACAACGCGTTGCGCTACTCCGGTACCGGCACCACCGTCACGGTGTCGACGGTCCCCACCGACAGCGGCATCGATCTCACCGTCAGCGACGACGGCCCGGGCCTGCCCACCGACACCATCGCCCATGCCGCCACCCGGTTCTGGCGCGGGCACACCGACAGTGAGGGCACCGGATTGGGACTGGCCATCGCCACCGAGATCGCCGCCGCGCACGGCGGACTGGCGTCGGTCACCCGGTCCCCCGACGGCGGCCTCGCGGTCCACTACCACCTGCCGACGAGCGCATCATGATGCTGACCCGACGCGCGTTCCTCGCCTCCGCGGCCGCGACCGTCGCGGCGGGCTGCCTGCCGAACAGCACGCAGGGCACCATCCGACTGGCCGCAGGCGACCGGGGCGGGCTCTATCTGGCGGTCAGCGAGTTGTTCGCCCAGCGCCTGCGGGTCCGCTATCCCGGCATCACGGTCACGGTGCAGTCGACCGCGGGCAGCGTCGACAACATCAATCGGCTGAAGTCGGGCGAGGCCGACATGGGACTGGCCCAGGCCGATGTCGTCGAGCAATATCTGCGAGCGGAACCCCCCGCCGGCGCGCCGCTCGCGGTGGCCAGAGTCTACGAGAACTACGTGCAGCTCGTCGTGCCCGCAGACAGCCACGTTCGTCAGCTGAACGACCTTGCGGGACTGCGGGTTTCAACAGGACCGTCGGGTTCCGGTGTCGCGGTCGTGACCAAGGTGCTGTTCGACGCGGCGAAGTTGACCGACCGGATCCTCCGGGTCGACCTGCGACTGGGCGACGCCATCGCCGCACTGCGCAACCACAGCATCGACGCCATGGTCTGGTCGGGTGGGATACCCACGCCGGCCCTCGCCGAACTCAATGCCACGCTGCCATTGCGCATCATCGACCTGACGCCGTGGGTCACCGCGATGTCGGAAATGGCGTCCTACCCGTATCTGCTGCAGCGCGCGCCCGCCGGCGCGTATGTGCCGGCCGATGTCAACACCATCGGCACGCCCGACCTGCTGCTGTGCCGACCCGACCTGCCGAACTCGTTGGCGGCCGCCGCGGTCGACGTATTGGCAACGGATGCAACACAGCTCATGCCGCCGGAAGTGCGTGGCCTGCAATACCTACAACCGCCGTCGATGGTCCAGACCGGCCGAATCCCGCTGCACCCCGGCGCCATCGAGGAATATCGCGTCCTGCACGGCTGAGCGCGCACCGCTGTGTCGTCGAATCGACCGCATCAGTTGGCCTGCGGGAACCCCGGAGGCAACCTATTGTTCTTCAGCATCCGGGGCGCCTAAGGAGGCCGCAGTGCCAGAAGGACACGAAGCACTTACCGAAGACGAGCTGCTACTGGCCAAGCTCGGCTACAGCCAGGAGCTGCAGCGCTCCTGGTCCGGTTTCAGCAATTTCGCGATCTCGTTCTCCATCATCTCCATCCTGTCGGGATGCTTCACCTCGTTCGGCCTGGGCTGGAACAACGGCGGACCGGCCGCCATCGCCTGGGGCTGGCCGATCGTTGCGACTTTCATCCTCGTCATCGGCCTCTGTATGTCTGAATTGGTGTCGGCCTTCCCGACCTCCGGCGGAATCTATTGGTGGGCAGCAAAACTCGGCGGAGCGAAGGCCGGTTTCTATGCGGGCTGGCTCAACCTGATCGGCCTGGTGGCCATCCTGGCGTCCGTGGCCTACGGCTGCGCGACATTCATCGACCTCACCTTGGGCACCCTCAGCGCCGACTGGTTGGCCGGGTACAGCCTCACGCGGACGTTCGTCATCTTCGTGGGCATCCTGGGCATCTCGGCGCTGATCAACATCTTCTCCAGCCACCTGCTGGCGATCATCAACAACGTCTCGGTGTGGTGGCATGTCTTCGGCGCGGCCGCCGTCATCGGGATCCTGATCTTCGTGCCGAGCCACCACGCGAGTTTCTCGGACGTCTTCGCCAAGACCATCAACAACAGCGGCATGTTCGGTGGGGCCACCTCGGGCGCCGGCTGGCTGTTCGTCGTGCTGCCGATCTCGGTGATCCTCACGCAGTACACCATCACCGGCTACGACGCGTCGGCACACCTGTCGGAGGAGACCAAGAGCGCGGCCGGCGCGGCCGCCAAGGGTATCTGGCGGTCCATCTTCTACTCGGCCGTCGGCGGCTGGATTCTCTTGTTGGCCTTCCTGTTTGCGGTCCAGGATGCCGACGCGGTATCCAAGGGCGGCGGCGCCGTGGCCGCCATCTTCAACCAGGCGATGAGTTCGAAGTGGGCGGTGGTGGTGCTGTTCATCTCGACGGCCGGTCAGTTCTTCTGCGCCGTCGCCTGCCAGACCAGCGCGTCCCGGATGTTGTTCGCGTTCAGCCGGGACCGCGCGGTACCCGGCCATCGGTGGTGGTCTGAGGTCAACAAGCACCGGGTGCCGACGCACAGTGTCACCATCACCGCCGTCGTGGCCGCCGCACTGACCCTGCCGGCGCTGGTCAAGGTCGACATCAACGGCACACCCACCCCGGTGGCGTTCTACGCCGTGGTCTCCATCGGGGTCGTCGGGGTGTACTTGTGCTTTGCGGTGCCGATCTACTACCGCTGGCGCGCCGGCGACGAATTCGAAACGGGCAGTTGGAATCTGCGCGGCCACCACCGGTGGATGGCACCTGTCGCGCTGGCCGAGATCACGATCACCTCGATCATCGCGATGTTCCCGACGTCGCTGGGCGGGGTGCCGTGGGACCCGAGTTTCGAATGGAAGTTCGTCAACTACACACCGTTGCTGGTCGGTGGCGTCCTGCTGCTGTTGTACATCTACTGGCACGTGTCGGTGAAGAACTGGTTCACCGGCCCCATCAAGCAGGTCGAGGAGCCGGTGGCGTCAGTAGAGCCGGTGGCCGAACCCGGCTGATCACGGCAGCAGACTGTTGACGATGATCGGCCGCTGCGGCGCACCGGACTCGACGAGCTTCAGCACCGCGTCGATATCCACATGTGCGGCAAGCAGATCGGCCATCACGTCGAGCTGAGCATCGCGCAGCGCTGCGACGTTGACATCGTCGGCCACCACGAAGCCGTCCCTGCCGCAGCCCGTCGCCACTTCGGCGAGCCAGGTCCGGCGCACGGCGTCGTTGTCCAGCAGCCCGTGCCAGTGGGTGCCGTACACCTGCCCCCGCCGGATGCCCACACCCAGCCAGTCCGGTTCCGCGCAACGGGCGACGCGACCGTGGTGAATCTCGTAGCCGTACAACGGGGTATCCCAGTGCTTCAGGGTCTTGTCGGCGTCGAACTCGATGTCCGCGTCGAGCAGGCCCAGCCCCGGTACCCGGCCCGCTCCTGATTCGACGGTGTCGTGGATCGTCGTGCACAGCATCTGAAATCCGCCACACACGCCGAGCACAGCCCGGCCGGACCGGGCATGTGCCGTGGCGGCCTCCGCCAGGCCGCGGTCGCGCAGCCAGTTCAGGTCGGAGACCGTTGCCTTGCTGCCGGGCAGCACGACCACGTCGGCGCCGGCCAACTCCGCGGCGGTGTCGACCCAGCGCACGTGCACGCCGGGCTCGCACGCCAGGGCCTCGACGTCGGTGGAGTTCGAGATCCGTGGCAGCCGTATCGCGGCGACGGTCAGTGCTTCAGCACCCCGCGGCGCCAGGGGCCGGCCCAGTTGTCCGCGCGGCGTCACCGACAGCGAGTCCTCGGCGTCGAGCCACAGCTCGTCGCAGTACGGAATCACGCCGTAGGTCGGGCGTCCGGTCAGCGATTCCAGTTGCCGCAGACCGGGTTCCAGCAGTGCCGGGTCGCCCCGGAACTTGTTGACCAGGTACCCGGCGATCAGTTTCTGGTCCTCGGGCTCGAGCACCGCTACCGTGCCGTACAGGTGCGCGAGCAGCCCGCCCCGGTCGATGTCGCCGACCACGACCACCGGCAGATCCGCGGCCCGCGCCAGGCCCATATTGGCCACGTCGGTGGCGCGGAGGTTGATCTCGGCGGGCGAGCCCGCGCCCTCACAGATCACCACGTCGAATTCGCTTCTCAATGAGGCCAATTCGTCGGCCACGACGCCGGCCAGCTGGCTCCGCCGGGTGAAGTAGTCCCCCGCCGCCACCGTACCGGCGACGATGCCGCGCACCACGAGCTGCGAGGTCCGGTCCCCACCGGGTTTGAGCAGAATGGGGTTGAACCGCACACTCGGCGCCAACCCGGCCGCCCGCGCCTGCATCGCCTGGGCCCGGCCGATCTCACCACCTTCGACGGTGACGGCCGAGTTGTTGGACATGTTCTGCGCCTTGAACGGCGCTACCCGCACGCCCTTGCGCGCCAGCAACCGGCACAATCCGGCCGCCACCATCGACTTACCGGCGTCCGACGTGGTGCCCGCAACCAGCAGTGCGCCGGTCACGTCACGGCAGGGTCAGGATGTCGGCGCCGTCGTCGGTCACCACGAGGGTGTGCTCGAACTGCGCCGTCCACTTCTTGTCCACGGTCGCGACGGTCCAGTCGTCGTCCCAGATCTCGTAGTCCAGCGAACCGAGGTTGATCATCGGCTCGATGGTGAAGGTCATGCCCGGCTCCAGCACGGTGTCGACCTCGGGCTTGTCGTAGTGCAGCACGATCAGCCCATTGTGGAACGTCTCACCGATGCCGTGGCCGGTGAAGTCGCGAACCACGTTGTAGCCGAACCGGTTTGCGTAGGACTCGATGACCCGGCCGACCACCGACAGCTGCCGCCCCGGCTTGACGGCCTTGATGGCCCGCATGGTGGCTTCGTGGGTGCGCTCGACCAGCAGCCGGTGCTCCTCCGACACGTCGCCGGCCAGGAAGGTCGCGTTGGTGTCGCCGTGCACGCCGCCGATGTAGGCGGTGACGTCGATGTTGACGATGTCACCATCCTCGATCACCGTCGAGTCGGGGATGCCGTGGCAGATGATCTCGTTCAGCGAGGTGCAGCAGGACTTGGGAAAACCCTTGTAGCCCAGCGTCGACGGGTAGGCGCCATGGTCGAGCATGTACTCGTGCGCCACCCGGTCCAGGTGGTCGGTGGTGACCCCGGGTGCGACGGCCTTGCCGGCCTCGGCGAGTGCCTGGGCCGCGATCCGGCCGGCGACCCGCATCTTCTCGATCACCTCAGGGGTCTGTACCCATGGCTCGCTGCCTTCGCGCACCGTCGGCTTCCACGCGTACTCCGGACGCGGGATCGACTTGGGCACCGGCAGGGTCGGAGACACCTCGCCGGGGCGAAGCGCGGTACGAACAGACATCGTCCCAGGGTAGCGGGCGCGGCCCGCTCACACATTTGGCGCACTCCCCAACGCAGCTCGTGCCTCGCTGCCTGATCGTCGCCGCTAGCGGTCTCCGCGCCCGAACCAGGTCCGGCGCGGCCCGCGGATGTCGACCGACCCGAAGACCACTCGCCCGGTCAGGATGACGTGCGGCGTCCCGTCGGCGGGCGCGTCCTTGCGATGGTCGGTCGCGCTGCCCACGGCCACTTCGACGTCGTCGATGGACGCGCTGGCGCCCTCCGGCAGCCGGAGGTCCAGGGAACTGAACTTGAGATCGAGCTCGATGACCACGATGGGCCCACCGAACCGGGCGCGGGTCAGGTCCAGGTCGATCGAACCGACGCGGCGGACCAGCGCCAGCCGGGTCGGCACGACCCATTCACCCTGGCGCTTCAGCGACCCCATGACCCCGCGCAGCTCGACGCGGTCCGCCGAGCCCGTGACGATGGCGTTCGGCGCGGGCAGGTCACCGACCAGCACCGCCAGCTCGCCCTGTTGTCGGGCCATAGCAACCAGCGCGGAACGCTCGGAGAACTCGTTCATGTCGATGAGTCCGAGCGCCACCGCGTTGTGCAGCCGCCGGAGCGTGCCGTTGCGGTCCGCGTCAGAGACGCGCAGGACCGCGATCTCGTCGCCGTTGGTCATCCAAACAGGCTACTCAGGCCAGGTTCGGTGGGCAGGAGCGGAGCGACCCGGGTCAGGCCAGATAGTCGGGCGGCAAGCCCTTGAACATGTCGCGGCACATGCGGACCGCGGTCTCGGACCCGCCGCCGCCGACGATCAGGGCGGCGAAGGCCATGTCACCGCGGTAGCCGGCGAACCAGGCATGCGAGCCACCGGAGAATTCGGCCTCGCCGGTCTTCCCGCGCACATCGCCGCTGCCCCGCAGGTCCTTGGCGGTGCCGTTCGTCACGACCAGCTGCATCATCGGTCGCAGGCCGTCGAGCATCTTCGGGCTGATCGCCCCGCTGTTGCCCGAAACCGTGGTCGGGCGGCCCTCGATCAGCTGCGGCAGTGGGGTCTTGCCGGCCGCGACGGTCGCCGCCGCCAGCGCCATCCCGAACGGGCTGACCAGGACCTTGCCCTGGCCGAAGCCGTCCTCGGTGCGCTCGGCGAGGTTCACCGTGGGCGGCACCTTTCCGGTGACGGTATCGATCCCGGCGACCTGATAGTCGGCGCCGATGCCGTACTGCGCCGCGGCGTTGGTGAGGGCGCGCGGCGCCATGCGGCTGGCGAGCTCGGCGAAGGTCGTGTTGCACGAGTTCGCAAAGGCCCTGGACATCGGGACCACGCCGAGGTCGAACCGGTCGTAGTTCGGGATGGTCCGCTGCCCGATGTCGATGGTGCCGGGGCAGCCCAGCAGCGTGTTGGGTCCGGCCATGTCCGATTCGATGGCGGCGCCTGCCGTGACCATCTTGAAGGTCGACCCCGGCGGGTACAGGCCCATGGTGGCGGTCGGGCCGTCGGTATCGGCGGCCGCGTTCTGCGCCACGGCCAGGATTTCCCCGGTGGACGGCTTGATCGCGACGATCATCGCCTTACGGCCCACCATGTTCACCGCATCCTGGGCGGCATTCTGCACGTTGCGGTCCAGGCTGATGGTGATCGACGGGGCCGGCTTGCCCTGAACCTCGTTGAGGATGTCGATGTCCGCGCCGTTCTGGTTGACGCTGACCACGCGCCAGCCGGATTGACCGATCAGCTGGTCGGCCACCTGCTTCTTGACCTCGGTGACGATGGCCGGCGCGAACCGGGGATCGGTGGGCACCATCTCCGGCTGCGGGGTGATCACCACGCCGGGCAGATGGCCGAGGGCCCCCGACACCTTGTCGTTGTCCTCGCGGCGCAGGGTGATCAGGTTCAGCGGTCCGGTGGACGAGCTGGCCTGTTCGGCGAGCCGCTGGGCGTCCATGGTGTTGTCGAACTGTCGCAGCACGTCGGCGACCACGCGGGAGGTCCGCATGAGGTCACCGGCGGCGGAACGGGCATTGAGCGCGTAGTTGTAGTGGTACCCGGGTACCAGAACGTTCGTGCCGCCGAGCTCGTTGACCGAGGCCCGGACGGGCTGGTCGGCGCGCAGCTGGAAACTCTGGTGCTCCCCCAGGTTCGGATGCAAATCCGTGCTGCCCCAACGGACTTGCCAACGGCCGTCCTGCCGGATCATGTTGAGCTGCCCGGTGTAGGCCCAGGTGCGGTCCTTCGGCAGGTGCCAGGTGTACCGATAGGTGATCTTGCCGGTGTCCTGGGTGTACTTGGAGCCGAGCACCTGCGCGTCGAGCTTGGTCGCCTGCAGACCGGACCAGGCCTGGTTGATCGCGGTACGTGCGTCGTTGGGTTTGTCGGACAGGTCCGCGGCGGCACCGGTGTCCCCGCGGCCGAGGGCAGCGAAGAACGCCTGCGCGGTCGGCTCGGGGCCGTTGGGCTTCGGGGTGCAGGCCGTCATCGCTCCTGCGACCGCCACGACCGACAACAACGCGGCCGAGCGTGAAACGGATGATGTGTGCGTTGCCATTGGGACTGATGTTAGAAGTGTGACAAGCCGGTCTCGGGGAGGCACACCGAGACGCAACCGTGACGTTTTTGTGAGAAAGCGGATGCGCGAACACTCGTGTGGGCGACCCACCCGGCTGAGGTCAGTCGAGCAGGACCGTGGCGTAGGTACCCACCTGGGTGAACCCGATGCGCCGGTAGATCGCGCGGGCCGGGCCGTTGAAATCGTTGACATAGAGGCTGGCGGTCCGGCCGCTGCGCAGCACCGCGGACGCCAAGGTCGCGGTGCCCGCCGCACCCAGACCGCGGCCACGCCAGTCCGGATGCACCCACACGCCCTGGATCTGACCGACCCGCGACGTCTGCGCCCCGATCTCGGCCTTGAACACCACCTGGCCGTCCTCGATCCGCGCCCAAGCCCGGCCGGCCGCGATCAATCCCGCCAGCCGGCGACGATAGCCGCGGCCACCGTCGCCAAGACGCGGGTCCACACCGACCTCGCCGATGAACATGTCCACTGCCGCAACGACATACGCGTCCAACTCGTCCATCCGGACCGGACGCACCGCGGGATCGAGCGTGCACTGCGGGGCATCCGACAGCGTCAGCAGCGGCTGGCAGTCCCGGACCTCGCGGGCCGGGCCCCACACCTGGGCCAGTTGCTGCCACATCGGCAGCACCAACTCGGCGCGGCCCACCAACGACGAACACCGGCGCGGGGCACTCATCACCTTGTCGGCGAACACCATCATGTCGGCCGCGGTCCCCCGCATCGGAATCAGATTCACCCCGGCGAAGCACAGCGACTCGGTGGCCTGGCTGCGGGTCCACAGCTCGCCGCCGATGGCCACCGCATCGAGGCCGTGGTCAGCCACCCGGGCGGCCACCATGCAGGTGCCCACCGGATCCTCGTCGAAGACCTGCTGCACCTGGGCGACTTCGCGCACCACTGATATCCGGCGCGCATCTGCGATCCGGAAAAGTGGAGGTGCCGACATTCACCGACCTTCTTGCGAGTGTGACCTGACGTGCTATTGAGGCTTGCCCGTGACTGCGATCACAAGGCTGTGCTCAGCTTACGGTTACGACGGGCGAACCGCTCGCATCGGTGCCGGACTCGGCCGCGATTCGCATGGCCTCTTCGATCAGGGTCTCGACGATCTGAGATTCGGGGACCGTCTTGATCACCTGGCCACGGACGAAAATCTGGCCCTTGCCGTTACCGGACGCCACCCCGAGGTCAGCCTCACGCGCCTCACCCGGTCCGTTCACCACACAGCCCATGACAGCGACGCGCAGCGGCACGTCGAGCCCGTCGAGCCCGGCCGACACCGCGTTCGCCAGCTTGTAGACGTCCACCTGGGCGCGCCCGCAGGACGGGCACGACACGATCTCCAGGCCGCGGGGCCGCAGGTTCAGCGACTCCAGGATCTGGTTGCCGACCTTGACCTCTTCGACCGGCGGCGCGGACAGCGATACCCGGATGGTGTCGCCGATGCCCTCGCTCAGCAGCGCGCCGAAGGCGACGGCGCTCTTGATGGTGCCCTGGAACGCCGGACCGGCCTCGGTCACGCCGAGGTGCAGCGGGTAGTCGCACTTGGCGGCGAGCTGGCGGTAGGCCTCCACCATGATCACCGGGTCGTTGTGCTTGACGCTGATCTTGATGTCGCCGAAGCCGTGCTCCTCGAACAGCGAGGCCTCCCACAGCGCCGACTCGACGAGCGCCTCCGGGGTGGCCTTGCCGTACTTCTCCAGCAGTCGCGGGTCGAGCGAACCGGCGTTGACGCCGATGCGGATCGGGATGCCCGCGGCGCCGGCGGCCTTGGCAACTTCCTTGACCCGGCCGTCGAACTCCTTGATGTTGCCCGGATTCACGCGTACCGCGGCGCAGCCGGCGTCGATGGCCGCGAAGATGTACTTGGGCTGGAAGTGGATGTCGGCGATCACCGGGATCTGGCTGTGCCGGGCGATCTCGGCCAGCGCGTCGGCGTCTTCCTGCCGCGGACAGGCCACGCGCACGATGTTGCAGCCCGACGCCGTCAGCTCGGCGATCTGCTGCAGCGTGGAGTTCACGTCGTGCGTCTTGGTCGTGCACATCGACTGCACGGAGATGGGGAAATCGCTGCCGACGCCTACGTCGCGCACCATCAGCTGGCGGGTCTGGCGACGCGGCGCCAGGGTTGGCGGGGCCGGGGGCTCGCTACCGACGCCCGGCATACCCAAACCGATGGAGGTCATCACGGTCTCCTACTGGAAGATTCGAATGGGGTTCACAAGATCGGCCGTGACGGTCAGCAGCATGTAGCCGCCGATCACCACCAGGACCACATAGGTGGCCGGCATCAGCTTGAGGTAGTTCACCGGAGCCGCGGCGACTTTGCCGCGGGACGCGCGAATCATATTGCGGAGCTTCTCGAAGACTGCGACCGCGATGTGTCCGCCATCGAACGGCAGCAGCGGCAGCAGGTTCACCGCGCCCAGGACGAAGTTCAGCTGCGCGAGGAAGAACCAGAACATCACCCACAACCCGTGGTCGACGGTGTCGCCGCCGATGATGCTCGCGCCGACCACGCTGATCGGGGTTTCCTTGTCGCGCTCGCCGCCGCCGATCGAGTGGATCAGCGCACCCACCTTGGTCGGGATCTTCGCCAGCGACTTGCCCAGTTCGACGGCCAGGTCACCGGTGAAGGTGAAGGTCGCGGGCACGGCGGTCAGTGCGTTGTACTGCGTCGGTCCGGGCAGCGGCGCCGCGGTGACGCCGATGGCGCCGACGGTCGCCGCGGTGTCGGAGTCCTTGACCGTGAATCGCTGGGTCTGCTCGACGTTGACGGTGGTGGTGAACGTCTGGCCGCCGCGTTGGTAGACGACCGGAACAGTGCCGCTGAGGCCGCGGATGGCTTTCGCCATCTCCTCGAACGTGCTCACCGATTTGTCGCCGACCTTCACCACGGTGTCCCCGGCCTTCAAGCCGGCCGCGGCGGCGGGACCGGCCCCCGGATGCGGGCACGGACCGAACGGGTTGTCGCCCGTCTTGGCAATTTGCGGTGCCACACAAGCGGTCTCACCGATCACCGCGGTCGTCGTCTGGTGCAGATTCGGCAGGCCCCACGTCACCGCGATGCCGTAGATCAGCACCAGTCCGATGATGAAGTTCATCGCGGGTCCGGCGAACAGCACGGCGACGCGCTTCCACACCTTCTGCTTGTACATCGCGTACGGCTCATCCGCGGGCGCGATCTCGTCGACCGACGTCATGCCCGCGATATCGCAGAAGCCGCCCAGCGGCACGGCCTTGAGGCCGTATTCGGTGGTGCCGAGCCGGTTGGGCCGGTGCGTGGACCACAGCGTCGGGCCGAAGCCGACGAAGTACCGCCGCACCTTCATCCCGGTGGCCCGGGCCACCCACATGTGGCCACACTCGTGCAGGGCCACCGACACCAGAATGGCCAGCGCGAAGAGCGCAATACCGATCACGAACATCATCGGGCGGGCACAACCTCCTGTGCGATGGTGCGCCGCGCCCGGTCCCGGGCCCAATCCTGCGCATCAAGTACGTCTTCCACGGTAGCGGGTTCGGCGGCCCATTGATCCGCAGCGCCCAGCACGTCGGACACGGTCCGCACGATCGCCGGGAACCCGATGCGCCCGTCGAGGAACGCTGCCGCTGACTCTTCGTTGGCCGCGTTGTACACCGCGGTCAGGCAACCACCGCGGGTTCCGGCCTCGCGGGCCAACCGGACCGCGGGAAAGACGTCGTCGTCCAGTGGCCCGAACTCCCAGGTCGAGGCCTTGGTCCAGTCGCAGGCCAGGGCGGCGCCCGGGACGCGGGCCGGCCACCCCAGGGCCAGCGCGATGGGCAGTTTCATGTCGGGCGGGCTGGCCTGCGCCAGCGTCGAACCGTCGGTGAACGTGACCATCGAATGCACGATGGACTGCGGGTGCACCACGACGTCGATGCGGTCGTAGTCGATGCCGAACAGCAGGTGGGTCTCGATGAGTTCCAGCCCCTTGTTGACCAGCGACGCCGAGTTCAGGGTGTTCATCGGCCCCATCGACCACGTCGGGTGGGCACCGGCCTGCTCGGGGGTGACGTCCTCCAGGTCCTTGGCCGCCCAACCGCGGAACGGGCCGCCGGACGCGGTGAGCACCAGCCGGGCCACTTCGTCACCCGTGCCGCCGCGCAGGCACTGGGCCAGCGCCGAATGTTCGGAGTCGACGGGCACGATCTGCCCGGGCTGTGCGGCCTTGAGCACCAGCGGTCCACCGGCGACCAGCGACTCCTTGTTCGCCAGTGCGAGCCGAGCACCCGAATGCAGCGCGGCCAGCGTCGGCTTCAAACCCAGCGCCCCGACCAGCGAGTTCAGGACGACGTCGGCCTCGGTGTCCTCGACGAGCCGGGTGGCCGCGTCGGCCCCCGCGTAGGTGACGTCGCCGATGCGCTCGGCCGCGGCGACGTCGGCCACGGCGATATTGGTGACGCCCGTCTCGGCGCGCTGCCGAGCCAGCAGTTCGGCATTGCCGCCGCCGGCCGCCAGGCCGACGATCTCGAACCGGTCGGGGTTGGCGGCGATCACCTCCAGGGCCTGGGTACCGATCGACCCGGTACTGCCGAGCACCAGGACTCTTAGCCGCTCACTCACCTCTCTATTGTGCCGCCCCACCCGGCCTTCGGCGTCGGTGGTGGCACATCGGGATCAGCGGCGACGGAACCAGCCGGCGATTCGCGTCAGGCGGGCACTGTTGCGGCGCGCCGGATGGCGATGTCTCCCGAGGCGGTCCGGGCATGCACGGCCAACCGACGGTCGTCGTCTTCGGGGCCGGCGGTGGGGGTCAGATCGCTGTGCACCTTCCCGGACCGGCTGTCCAGATCGAGGTTCGCCGCGGTCCCCTCGGCTACGCCGACCTCGACGTAGCCACTGGCAGTGGCCACCGACACCGATCCCGATTCGGCGCCTGCCACTGTCAGCGATCCGGACGCGGTCCGGCTGTGCACGGCTCCGCGCAATGTCCCGACGGTGGCCGAGCCGCTGGCTGCCTGAAACTTCAGGTTGCCGTCCAGATCGTCGATCGACAGGTCCCCCGAGGCAGTGGATACCGTGGCGTGCCCCAGCACCCGGCGGGCAGCGATGTCGCCGGATGCCGTGGCGGCCTTGATGTTTCCCTGTACAGAGTCGAGGACGGCGCTGCCGCTGGCGGCGTTGAACCGGCAGTCCGCGACCGGGCCGTCGACCTGCAGATCAGCCGACGCCACCGAGACCGAGAGCCTGGACAGTGCCGGCAATGCAATGTCGACGTTGACGGCACCGCGGGACAGCGACAGCAGCTTTCTGCCGACGATCACGGTCAGCGCGCCGTTCGAGAAATCGATGTGTGCCTGCTCGGCCGCCTTGACGTCGGCGGCCCGCATCGGGTCACGTGGCGTGACACGCACCTCGGTGTCGGTCCGGTCGGCGGCGGCGATGCGTACAGCGCCGGCCGCGAGTTCGATCGTGGCGGTGATGGGGTCTGACGTCGGAAACGTTCGCATGGTGCTCTCCTGTCGGTGGGTGGGGTTTGTTGTCTGCTGTTTTCGTCAGCGGACCCAGCCGCTGATGGTGTTGCCGCGCTTTCGATCGCGTGGCGCCGGCCCGCCGAGCGCGGCACCGACGGCGCGAACCAACCAGGCGTTGACCGAGAGCCCGTCGCGCCGCGCCGCGGCGTCCACACCGCCGCGCAGAGCCTCGGGCAACCGCAGGGTCACGCGCCAGGTACCGCCGTCGTCACCGGTCGGAGCACTGACGGCGCCGTCGGCCAGGTCCGCATCGGCGGCGACCGGCGGTTCAGGATCCGCGTCTGCCGATGTCCCGGTCACGACGAATTCCGGGTCGCGGCCGCGCAATCGCACGTCGACCGACGCCGGTGCCAACTCGCGCGTGATGTGCTCGGCCGCTTCGGAGAGCGCCTCGAGCAACGCCAGGCGAAGAGCGGAATCGAGCGGTGCACTGAGTCGTTCGGCGAGTTCAGCTGCCTCGGCGCCACCTGCCGCGGCGGCGATCTCCAGCTCGATCCGAACTCCGTCGACGTAAGGCTGCAGGTCCATGACACCACTATGACATCACTCTGGTGTCATAGCAAGCATCAAGTTGACGCCACGCCGTGCCGCCCACGCGCCACCTACACCGACTACGACCGAGCGTCGTATGCAAGAATGACCGCAATCCATCGGATCGTTAAGGAGTAGCCGTGGCCACCACCGAGGTCGAACGAAGCACCGGCGTCGATGTCGAGGACGTCCCCTCGGCCGAGTGGGGCTGGTCCAAGATGAACCGCGGCGTGATTCAGGCCGGTGGCATCCTGTCCGCCCTCTTCCTGCTGCTGATGCTGCGCGGCAACCACGTCGGCCACGTCGAGGACGCCTGGCTGATCGGGTTCTCCATCCTGTTGTTCGTCATCGTGATCCGCGGCTGGTGGCTGCGTCGTCGCGGCTGGATCCGCTGACCTCAGTCCTTACGACAAAGGCCACGAACTCTTTCGAGTTCGTGGCCTTTGTCGTTGCCGGGTTTCAGGCGGTGGGCTCGCGGTGCCGCCGGTCCGAATGGAAGAACGTGACGAGTGTCGTTGCGCCGCAGATCAAGCCGACCGTGCCGATGAGCTGCGGACCGGTGATCCGGTCGGCCAGCCCGCCACCCACGGCCGCGCCGATCATGAACGACAACAACAACGCCAGGTAACCCAGCCAGTCGTAGACAGTGCCGCTGCCACAGATGTGGCGCTCCAGCCCCTGTCCCAGCTTGACGACCGTTCCAGTGACGTAGCTGAGCGGCACCGCCACTTCGCCGCGCTTGACGAAACTCGTGTTCAACGCGCCCACCGAGAAACAGATGATCAGGATGCCCGTGAAGTTGACGTCCTCGTAGTACCAGCCGTCCTCGTACAGCTCGACCACGGACGCCACCAGCAAGCCGATGGTGACCAGCGCGGTGGCACCGTGCGGATGGTTCTGCCAGTACCGGCGCCGCAGGAACGACGCCACGAAGACGCCGGCCAGGAAGCAGGCCATCAACGACAACGCCGCCAGCGGCCCCGCCCCGGACACCTTCTGCCGTTCCGCGACATCGAACCAGCCGAGTACCGCCCGTTCGGTGTTGCCCGTCATGAAGGTGACGAAGTATCCCGCACTGTGCAGGAACGCGACCGCGCCGATCATGCCGGCCAACCACGACAGCAGCCACGACAACCGCGCCTCCGGTCCGATGGCGCCTTCCTTGCTCACAACCCTGTCGGGTGACTGCTGATCCACCGGCACATTATGTATGGCGCGGATCGACGGACGGCTCAGATCGATCCCGGCGCCGTCACCAGCGTTGCGGCCGGCAGGTGAAGCTCAGCCGGAATTTGCCGATCTGGATTTCGTCACCGCTGGTGAGCGGGAGCGACAGGACCTGGACTCCGTTCACCGAGGTGCCGTTCAGGCTGCCGACGTCGATGATCCAGTATTCGCCATCGAGCCAACGGATTTCAGCGTGATGGCGGCTGACGGTGATGTCGTCGAGAAACACGGCACTGTCGGGGTGCCGACCGGCGGCGACAATGTCGTCGGCCAGCAGGAACTGGCCGCCGGCACCGGGGCCGCCGGTGATCGCCAGGACCCCCGAGCCCGGGCGCACCTCCGACACCCTCTGGTGCCCGGCATGCCCTTCGGCACCTTCGTCGATTACCCGGTCGATCGCGGTGGCGTGGACGGCGACGTCGTCACCGAGGCGCGCGTGGTCGGTCAGACTCATATCGGGTTTCCTTTGCCTGGCTGGGTTTTCGAAGCGCTACTTGATGGTGTGGCTGCGGGCATGGGCGATGGCATCGTCCAGCGTCTCGATGAGGTGGTTCTCATGACGCAGGGAGTCGATGGTGCCGACACCTGCGAGGAGGTCTCGGTGCTCGGGCCGGACACCTTTGATGATCACGGTGATGCCCCGTGACTCAAGATCTTCCACGATCTGCGTCAGGGTGTGCGCACCCGTGGCATCGAGCATGCCGAGTTGCGACAGCCTGATGATGACGACCTCCGTCTCGGCATGGTGACCATCGGTGATCGCGGTCGAAATCCGTTCGGCCGCACCGAAAAACATTGCCCCGTCGAGCCGCAGCAGGGCGATGCGTTCGTCGCCGGGCACGTAGGGTCCCGGCAGATCCTCGCGCGTGACGCTGCTGCGCCGGGCCAGCGCACGCAGCGCAAACAACGCCGTTGCCGCGACACCGATCTCGACGGCCTGGATCAGGTCGAAACAGACAGTGACAGTCGCGGTCAGCAGAAAAGTCACCGCGTCCGAACGCGTGGACCGCAGAATCCGCGTGACCGTGTGCGGTGAGATCATCCGGAACGCCGTCACCATCAACACCGCCGACAGCGCCGCCAGCGGGATGGTCCCGACCAGTCCGCTGACCAGGTAGACCACGGCCAGCAGCACCACCGAGTGCACGATCGCCGCGACGCGGGTCCGCGCGCCGGAGCGTACGTTGACCGCGGTGCGGGCAATGGCCCCGGTGGCCGGCATGCCGCCGAACATCCCGGAGGCGACCGAAGCCAGTCCCTGGCCCACCAGTTCCCGGTTCGGGTCGTAGGGCCCGGTCGGGGACATCGTCGCCGCGACCCGCGCCGACAGCAGTGACTCGATCGCGGCCAGTGCGGCGATCGCCAGTGCCGCACCGAACAGAGAGTGCAACACCGCCAGATCAGCGTGTGGCCATACCGGTGTGGGCAATCGCGAAGGGAGCGCGCCGATCCGGGCTGCCGGCAATCCAGTGCCCACGACCAAGGCGGTAGCCGCGACAACCGCCACCAACGACGCAGGCACCGCGGGGTGCAGCCTGGGCAGCACGATCATCAGGGCTGCCACCAACACCGTGACGAGGAGGGCCGGCCATGCTGCCCCCACGTCGAGGTGCGAGACGACCAGGCCTGTGGCCACCAGCGGGGACCGCCCGGCGGGTGCCGCCTGCCCGAATGCGGCCGGGACCTGCTGCAGAAAAATGATGACGGCGATGCCGAGGGTGAATCCTTCGATGACCGGCCACGGAATGAAGGTCACCGCGCGCCCAACGCCGGTGATGCCGGCCACCACGACGATGACCCCGGCCAGGATGGTGACGGCGGCGACGCTGCCCAGTCCGTACTGGGCCACGATCGGCGCCAGTACCACCGTCATCGCCCCGGTCGGCCCCGATACCTGAACATGCGATCCGCCGAACACCGCGGCCACCAGGCCAGCCACGACCGCGGTGACCAGACCGGCCGCCGCGCCGACACCCGAACTGATGCCGAACGCCAGCGCGAGCGGCAACGCGACGACCCCGACCGTCACCCCGGCAAGGACATCACGCCGCCACGAGTGCCTCAGGCCGGCATAGTCCTTGCGCGACGGCAACAACCGGGTGATGCGGTCGCCGGCGACCTTGGTCATCGGCTGGTGCCGATCGGCGGCAGTGCGTTGACGGCATCGAGCTGATCACGTTGCGCGGCAAGGGTATCGGCGAGGAACGTTCGCGCGATGAGCAAAAGTTCGGCGATCTTCGGATGCGCCAACGTGTAGTACACCGCGTTGCCGGCCCGATACCCGCTGACCACACGATGACGTTTGAGCACGGCCAGATGCTGCGAGAGCAGCGTCGGTTCGATATCGCTGGCCGCGAGGATGTCGCTCACCGGCGTCGGGCCATCTGAGGTCGACAGGATCTCCAGCACTCTGATACGGGCCGGATGCGCGAGCGCTTTGAAGAGGTTCGCCTTGATCTCGTACAGCGGCCGTTCGGGACCGTCGAGCACGCTGTCGACCATTTTGCTGCACCCCTAATTGATGGATTGCGTAAATTCTCAATCCATCATAGCGCGCCGGGCCCGCCCGACAGATTCACCAGATCAGCTTTTGCCAGACAACGCACAGGCTCGCGAAGCGAAAGTGCGTGGGCTCGGTAACATTCGCGCCATGGCCGTAGCCGACAACACAATCGACCTGGGAGACCAAGCCTCCTTTACCGGCTTACGGGCGCTGGGCCGTGGCCCGCTCATCCAATACACCTGGATCTACGAACATCCCATCGACCTGGATGGCCTGCGCCGCCTGCACCGCAATCTGGGTAGCGGCGGCCTGTTGGGCCGCCGGATCGAACGGTCGCCGCTGCCGTTCGGGCGGCACCGGTGGGTCCGCTCGACCGGACCGCTGGGCCTCGACATCGCCACCGGGACGCGACCCGTCACCGAGCTGAACGACTGGGTCAACGAACGCGCCTACATCCCGGTGGACCCGGAGCATGGCCCGCCCTGGCACCTGGGCGTGCAGCAGCTCGAAGGCGGCGGCGCGGCCGTGTCGCTCGTGGTGTCGCACACCGTCGGGGACGGCCTGGCCATTGCCGAAGCCGTCGCCGACGCGGTCAACGGCGAACCCCGCGACCTCGGCTACCCGATACCCGCATCCCGGACCCGGCGCGAGGCACTGCGCGAAGACCTCCGCCAGACAGTGCGCTCGGTACCCAGTTGGTTCAAGGCCGTGGTCGGGGCCGCCAAGATCGCTCGCGATCAGAAGGGCGACCTCGCGGCGTCGGCCAAATCGGTGACGGCGGCGGTGTCCAGCGGGATCGCCACGCCGGTGACGCCGCCGTTCGTCACCATCCACATCGACATCGACGAGTGGCACCAGCGCGCGAAAGCCCTTGGCGGGACCAGCAATGTGCTGTTCGCCGCACTCGGCGCCCGGGTCGGGCAGGTGGTGGGCCGGCTGGGCGACGACGGCCGGGCCATGCTCTCGTTTCCCGTCAACATCCGCACCGAGGGCGACACCCGGGGCAACGCGCTCAGCACCATCACCGTGATGGCGGACCCCGAGAAGGTCAGCACCGACCTGAGCGAACTGCGGGGCGACATCAAGCACGAGCTCGCCGGTGTCGACGAGTGGACCCGAATGATGCTCACGCCCCTTCCGCTCACTCCCCTGGTGCCCAAGTTCGCGGTGCGACGGCTGGAGAAGATGGTGCTCAAGGTCGGCAAGCCCATCGGCTGCTCGAACCTGGGCCTGTTCCCCCCCGCGTTCAACCGGCCCGACGGCACCGACGCCGACAATTTCCACGCCCGCCTGGTCGAACCGGGACTTACGCCGGTGGACCTCGAACGGCTCAACGGTCACCTGTTCCTGGTGTTGTGCCAGACCCCGACGTCGATGATCGTGACGGTCACCGCGTGGGAACCGGGCGAGACGAACACCAAAGCGGCACTGGCAGATTCCACCCGCAAGGCGCTGGCCGAACTCGGGCTCACCGGAACCGTCGACTAAGTTACCGGGTAGTACCATCGGTATCGTGGACAGTACCGCGAGCCCCGAGGGCAGCTCCGTCGAGGACGCCTCGACCCCGAGCCGAATCCTGGTGGCAACCGCGGAAGTGCTTGCCCGTCAGGGACAAGCCAAACTCAGCCTGTCCGAGGTCGCCATGCAGGCGGGGGTTTCCCGCCCAACGCTGTACCGCTGGTTCGCTTCCAAGGAGGCGCTGCTCGAATCATTCGGGCGGTACGAACGCGAATTGTTCGTCGACGGCATGAGCGCGGCCACCGAAGGGCTGCGGGGCAACGAAAAGCTCGATGCCGCACTGCAATTCATCGTGCGGTACCAGAAGACCTATTCCGGTGTGCGCGTCATCGACATCGAACCCGAAGTCGTGCTCGCCCAGCTGCCGAACGTCCTCCCGATCATGCGGAACCGTCTGCAGAAACTGCTCTCCGGACCGAACGCCGAACTGAAGGCGGCCACCGCCATCCGGATCGCGATATCGCACTACCTGGTCCGCAGTGACGACACCGACCAGTTGCTGGCGCAACTGCGCCATGCCGTCGGCCTACGCGAGCCGAGCAGCTAGCCTTCAGCCGCCAATTGCCCACACGCAGCGGCGATTTCACGACCGCGGGTGTCGCGCACCGTGCATGACACACCGGCGGCCTGCACCCGGCGCACGAACTCCCGCTCGACGGGCTTCGGACTCGCGTCCCACTCGCTGCCCGGGGTCGGGTTCAAGGGGATCAGGTTCACGTGCACCAACGGGCCCAGCTTGTTACGCAGCTTCTTGCCCAAAAGGTCTGCCCGCCAAGGCTGATCGTTGACATCACGGATCAGTGCGTACTCCACCGAGACCCGGCGACCGGTCACGTCGGCGTAATACCGTGCGGCGTCGAGGACTTCGGAGACCTTCCACCGGTTGTTGACCGGCACCAGGGTGTCACGCAACTCGTCGTCGGGGGTGTGCAGTGACAGCGCCAGCGTCACACCGAGCTTCTCGTCGGCGAGTTTGCGGATCGCCGGCGCCAGCCCGACGGTCGAGACCGTCACCGAGCGGGCGCTGATACCGAAGCCCTCCGGCGGTGCCGCGGTGATCCGACGGACGGCGGCCACCACCCGGTTGTAGTTGGCCAGCGGCTCCCCCATGCCCATGAAGACGATGTTGGACAGCCGGCCGTCGTGCTCGTTACGCATCGCGGCCGACGCCGCGCGCACCTGCTCCAGGATTTCGGCGGTCGACAGATTGCGCTGCAGACCGCCCTGTCCGGTGGCGCAGAACGGGCAGGCCATGCCACAGCCGGCCTGCGACGAAATGCAGACGGTGTTGCGCTGTGGGTAGCGCATCAGGACCGATTCGAACGTCGTACCGTCGACCGCGCGCCACAGGGTCTTGCGCGTCTCCCCCGCGTCGCACTGAATCTGTTTCACCGGCGAGATGAGGTCGGGGAACAGCGCCGAGGCCACCTGATCGCGCACCGCGGCGGGCAGATCGGTCATCTCGTGCGGGTCGGCGATCAGCCGGCCGTAGTACTGATTGGCCAGCTGCTTGGCCCGGAATTTCGGCAATCCCAGCTCGGCGACGGCCGAGGCGCGGCCGTCGGCGTCGAGGTCGGCAAGGTGCCGCGGCGGCATGCCGCGGCGCGGTGCTTCGAAAACCAGAGGAAGGGAAACGGCCATAACGGGCTTCAGTATCGCACCGACTCGCCCCTGCAGACGAAAATCGTTGGACCTGGCGCCGCCGACCACTCACCATGGCCCCATGCCACCCCGTCCCGCGTCGCTTCTGGCCTTCGTCTACGCACTGGGTTATCCCATTGGCGCCCTTGCTGTTTCGGCCCTGGCGCCCATGGCGACGCTGGTGTTCCGATTCGGTCTGGCGGCCGCGATCCTGACCACATGGGCACTGGCGGCGCGTGTGAAATGGCCCACTGGTACCCGACTGGTGCACGTGGTGATCAGTGGTCTGCTCACCCAGGCTGTGCAGTTCATCTGCCTGTACCTGGCGCTGATGCACGGCGCTCCCGCGGTGCTGGGCGCCGTGGTCATCTCGATGAACCCCGTCGCCACGGCCCTGCTCGCTGCCGTGTTCCTGGGCGAACGGCTGACGCCGATGCGCGTCGTCGCCCTGGTCCTGGGTGCGCTGGCGGTGCTCGCCGCGTGTGCCCAGCGGCTGCTGATGGTCGGCGGGGTCGACGCGGTGATCGTGCTGCTGGTCGTCTCGCTGCTGGCCCTGGCCGCGGGCGGCGTCTATCAGCAGCGGTTCTGCCGTGGCGTGGATTTCCGCGCCACCGCGGCGCTGCAGAACGCGGCGTCGTTGCTTCCCGTGGCGGTCCTGGCCGCCGTCATGCCGTGGACGGTGACCAACCTGCACACCGCCGTCCTCGCGGTCGGCGCGGTGGTGCTGTTCAACGCCACGTTGTGCATGACGCTGTACGTGCGGGCAATCGATCGCTACGGCGCCGCCGCGGTGGCCATGCTGTTCGCCGTCATCCCGGCGATCGCCGGCGTGCTGTCCTGGCTGCTGCTGGGCCAACGGCCCGACCTCGGTGTGGTGGTCGGCCTGGTGCTCGGCGCGCTGGCCTGCTGGCTCAATTCGCGCGCCGTGGCGCGGACCGTCAGGCCAGCAACTCCAGCACCAGCCACGCCGCCACTGCAGACGGCAGAATCGAATCGATCCGGTCCATCAGACCGCCGTGACCAGGCAGCAGAGTGCCCATGTCCTTGATCCCGAGATCGCGTTTGACCTGAGATTCGACCAGGTCGCCGAGGGTGCCGGTGATGACGAGCATGATGCCGAGCGGCACGCCGACCCACAGCGGCCGGTCGGCCAGGTAGTGCACCGACAGCACCGAGACGATGATGCTGAACAGCAGTGATCCGCTGAAGCCCTCCCAGGACTTCTTCGGGCTGATCGCCGGCACCATCGGATGCTTGCCGAACAGCACGCCCGCGGTGTAGCCGCCGATATCGGAGGCCACGACGCCCAGCATCATGCAGAACACCTGCATGGCGCCTTCGTGGTAGCCGCCCTGGTGCGGATAGATGAGCAGCGCCGTGAAGGCGCCGAACAGCGGCACCCAGGCGGCCAGGAAGATCGTCACCGAGACGTCGCGCGTGTAGTTGACCGGCGCGGCTTTCAGACCGCCCGACAGCAGCCGCCAGATCAGGCACAGCGCGACCGTGGCGCCGAACGCACCCAGCGCCCCGGCTTCCCGGAAGGGCACGGTCAGCCAGATCATCGCCTGGCCACCGATCAGCAGCGGAATCACCGGGACGGCGTAACCGCCTTCGCGCAGCCGGCGCACCACCTCGTGGGTGGCCAGGGCGACGGCGAGCGCCACCAGCGCCACCCACAGCTGCGGGACGAACAGCAGGGTGGCGATGACGGTGCCGCCCAGGACGGCGCCGACGGAGATGGCGGCGGGCAGGTTGCGCCCGGCGCGCGAGGACTTCTTGGGCTCCCCGGTGGGGGCGGTTTCGGTGGCCACGACTGTGTGGATGCGGACAGCTGGAAGGTCGTCAGACCTCCAGCAGCTCGCCTTCCTTGTGCTTGACCAACTCGTCGATCTGAGTCGTGTAGGTGGCGGTGGTCTTGTCCAGATCCTTTTCGGCGCGCGCGACTTCGTCCTCGCCGGCCTCGCCGTCCTTCTTGATCCGGGACAGCTCCTCCATCGCCTTACGACGGATGTTGCGCACCGACACCTTGGCGTCCTCGCCCTTGCCCTTGGCCTGCTTGACGAGTTCCTTGCGGCGTTCCTCGGTCAGCTGCGGGATGGAGATGCGGATGACGGTGCCGTCGTTGCTCGGGTTGACGCCGAGGTCCGAGTTCCGGATCGAGTCCTCGATGGCCCTGAGCTGGTTGGCCTCGTAGGGCTTGATGACCACCAAGCGCGCCTCGGGGACGTTGATGCTCGCCAGCTGGGTGATGGGCGTCATCGAGCCGTAGTACTCGATGTTGATCCGGTTGAACATGCCGGGGTTGGCCCGGCCGGTGCGGATCGACCCCAGGTCATCACGGGCCACCGCGACGGCCTTGTCCATCTTCTCTTCGGCATCGAAGAGGGTTTCCTCGATCACTTCATATTCTCCCGTCGCTCGCCCGGCCACCCAGCTCTAGCTGGAGACCAGCGTTCCGATCTTCTCACCCGCGACCGCGCGCGCGATGTTGCCTTCGGTCAGCAGATTGAAGACCAGCATCGGCATGCCATTGTCCATGCACAGGCTGAACGCGGTGGCATCGGCGACCTTGAGGTCGCGTTCCAACACCTCGCGATGGGTGATGCTGGTGATCATCTGGGCGTCGGGCACCTGGCGCGGGTCCGCGGTGAACACACCGTCGACGGCCTTGGCCATCAGGACGACCTCGGCACCGATCTCCAACGCGCGCTGCGCGGCGGTGGTGTCGGTGGAGAAGTACGGCAGGCCCATGCCGGCGCCGAAGATGACCACGCGCCCCTTCTCCAGGTGCCGGCGTGCGCGCAGCGGGATGTACGGCTCGGCGACCTGCCCCATGGTGATGGCGGTCTGCACGCGGGTGTCGATGCCTTCCTTCTGCAGGAAGTCTTGCAGCGCAAGGCTGTTCATCACGGTGCCGAGCATGCCCATGTAGTCGCTGCGGGTGCGCTCCATACCGCGCTGCTGCAACTGCGCACCGCGGAAGAAGTTGCCGCCACCGATCACGACCGCGACCTGAGCGCCGGCCCGCACCACCTCGGCGATCTGCCGGGCGACCAGAGCGACGACATCGGGGTCCAGACCCACCGCGCCGCCACCGAACATCTCACCACCGAGCTTGAGCAGCACCCGCTTATAAGCCGGCCGGATCAAACCCTGGCCACCGTTGTCTGCCTCGGCCATCAGACTCCTTCGGTCCCCACATGTCACAGCTGCCCCGGCGATCGGCAGCGGCTCCATCCTGCCTCATGACGATCGGGCCGGAGGCAAGGAGGGTGGAACCCGACGGCGTGCGGACTAACCCAGGTGCGCCTGCAACAACCACGCGCGAACCGATTTGAGTCCGCTCGGCTCGTCCCTGACGTCGAGGGCGGCGAAGCCTGCGCCGGGCGCCGAGTCGGCGCCGGGCGCCGCGAAGCCCGCCGGCATGTTGCCGTGAATGCGGGCCGGGGAGATGTCGTCGATCACCCAGTACTTGCCGACGACATCGCGCAGCTCTTCCTCGGTCACCGGGTTGGCCGGGCCGGCGGGCATGCCGCCGCGGTCGAAGACGAGAACGATATAGGTGGCGCCCGGTGCGGCAGCCCGCACGATCGAGCGCTGGTAGCCGTCACGGAGCTCGACGGGCATGGAGTGGAACAGCGTGCTGTCGATGATGGTGCCGAAGCGGCCGTCGTATCCGGTGAAGTCACTGATGTCGGCGACCTCGAAGCTGGCGCTGTGCGCGCCGCGCCGGGCGGCTTCGTCGCGGGCCAGTTCGATGGCGGTGGCCGACTGGTCCAGGCCGACCGTGGTGAAGCCGCGCTCGGCCAGGTAGATCGCGGTGGCGGCCTCGCCGCAGCCGGCATCGAGCACTTCGCCGTGCACCTTGCCCGCGTCGATGAGCGCGGCGATCTCGGGTTGCGGCGTTCCGATGCTCCATGGTGGCCGGGCGCCCATCTCGGGAGCCTCGCCGCGGTACGCGCTTTCGAACATGGCATCAGTCGGTCTGGTCATACCTCCGGTTTATCAACGCTGTTGATATATGTCAATATAGTTGACATGTTCGAAGGTGAAGACGCTCCCCTGGGCTATCTGCTCAACCGCATCGCCACCGCGCTGCGCGCCGACATCACGGCCGATGTCCTTGAGCCGCTGGACCTGACGTTCCCACAGTTCGTCTGCCTGCGCATCGTCGACAACCGGCCCGGCATGTCGAATGCCGAGATGGCGCGTTTCATCGGGGTGTCGCCACAGGCGATGAACATCGTGGTGCGCGCGCTACAGGACCGCGAACTGATCACCCGGCCGTCGACCGTCGCCGCCGGACGGTCCCGGCCCACCGAACTGACCCGGGCCGGCCGCACCCTGCTGAGCAAGACCGTCGCCGGCATCCGCGCCGCCGACGACGCCCTGCTGGCCGGCCTGACCGCCGCCCAGCGCCGGGAGTTCCGCGAGACGCTGACCAGCCTGCTACCGCCCGACTAGCGGCGACTAGAGAATCGCGGCAGCCACGATCAGGCCGAACGCCAGGTACGAGGCCGCCACATCGAGCACGATCGGTGAAAACTTCTCCTGCTCGAGCATCTCGCCGATGTCGAGGCCCTTGACGGCGCCGATCAGGCGCACCGAAAGCGCCTGCGCGGCAATGCCGACGAGGCCGAAGACCACGGTCTTGATCAGGCCGCTCGCCAGGTCACCCGACGAGCTGTAGATGGCGAGCACCACGATGAAGGCCATCGACACCACACCGGAGGCGGCTACCGCCGCGGCGTTGGGCCGGCCGGTGCGCACCAGTTCACGCAACGGCCCCGGCGTGGTCCAGTCGATCACGAAGAAGCCGAGGATCATCAGCGCACCGCCGACGATCGCGTACAGCGCGATCGCCGATGCGCCATGTCCGACGATCGACCAGTAGTCGTTGCCAAGTGCGGTGAGGGTCATGAAGTTCGTTTCCTTCCGGTCACTGCGGGATGCGATGGGGCACAAAGGCTGCGCCGTTGTCGGTGACCAGACCCGAGGTCTCTCGGATACCGAGTCCAGCCGATTCGTCGCCGACGATCCACGCGCCCAACGCGGGGCGCATGTCGTCGAATTGCGGTAGTGGGTCGAGCAACTGGTAGACGTAGCCCTCTTCGCCGTACACGCCGCCGGTCTGGGTTTCGTATCCGGCGCCGACGATCGTGACGTTCGCGCCCTCACGCCCCAGCTTGGGCTTGCGGACGTATTCAGTCAGCTCGTGCGGGTCATCGATGTACGCCGGCAACAGATTCGGGTGCCCCGGGTACATCTCCCACAACACCGCCAGGATGGCCTTGTTGCTCAGCAGCGACTTCCACAGCGGCTCGATCCACATGGTCTCGGGCAGGGATTCGGCTGCGTACTTGCCGAATTCGTCATCGAGGACCCATTCCCAGGGATAGAGCTTGAACAGCGTCGAGATCGGCGCCTCTTCCAGGTCGACGAACCGATTCAGATCCCGGTCCCAGCCCAGCTGCTCGATGGCCAGGCCCACGGTGTTCAGTCCGGCCTCGGCGGCGCACTCCTGCAGGTAGGCCAGCGTCACGTTGTCCTCGCCGCTGGTGTCGGCCGACGACCAGGTGAAGTGGGCTTCGTTGCCGGGCAACTGATCCTGGATCTCCTTCCACCGTTCCACCAGTTTCTCGTGCAGCGAGTTCCACTGGTCGTCGGCGGGAAAGACGTCGGTCTTCCAGTACCACTGCAGGATCGCGGCTTCGAGCAGCGACGTCGGGGTATCGGCGTTGTACTCCAGCAGCACCGGGGGCCGGCGGCCGTCGTAGCGCAGATCGAAGCGGCCGTACAGGTGCGGATCGCTACGCCGCCAAGACTTCTCGATGTGCGGCCAGCTCCACTCCGGGAGCCCGAAGTCGCGGTAGCGCTCGGTCAGCACCACGTTCTCGACGGCCTCCAGGCACATCGAATGCAGCACCTCGACCGAGGCCTCGATCGAGAGCACCTCGTCCATCTCGAACACGTAGTGCACCGACTCGTCCCAGTAGGGCCGCATGCTGCCGTCGGCGCTCGCCGCGGGGGTGTCGAAGCACATGCCCTGGTCGGCGATGATCTTCTGCCACCCCGGCCGCGGGGTGCTGCGTTCGCGACGCATCAGCTACCGGAGCTTCCACTGCTCGACGAGCCGAAGCCGCCGCGGGACACCGATGAGCCGCCCTTCGAAATCGACGTACCGGATTTCGTTGTGGCCGTAGTGCCTTTCGGTAGGGTCAGCGTGCCGCCGCGGGCGATGCTGCCGACTCCGGTGTTGGAGCCGCCGTAGTAGTAGCGGTACGACGATCCGGCGTAGAAGAACGTGCTGCCACCCGAACTGTGCCCGCTGCTGCAGTAGCTGTCCGGCACCACTTCATTGGAGCCGTCCTTGACGCAGGAGGCGCTGATCTGGTCGTCGCGATGGAAGATCGCGTAGCCGGCGGCAACGACAGCCACCACACCGACGCCGACGGCCGACCCGATGAGAACTTTCTTGCCGGTGGCCGCGCGCTTGCGGGCCTTTTCGGCCTTCACCCGCTCGATCTCTTCTTCGGCTTCGCGCGCCTTCTGCGCCTTGTCCCGGGCGCGGGCTTCGGCGATGGTCGGCTGCCGCGGCTTGGCCGTGGCCGGGTCCTGCCAGCGGACCGAACCCTGGGGATCTTCCGGTGGCGGACTCGGCTGAAATGCCGGAGTCGGATTCGGTGTGGGATCGGCCGGCGGCACCGGCGGCATGCTCGGGCCGGCCCCCGGGACGGGGTCGGGCCCAGTACCTGGCGCCGACGCTTTCCACGGCTGCCTCTGCGCCCCATCCTCGGGCCCGACAGTCATGCACACCCCCAATTGACGCAACCTGTGAGACAGCATAAGGCTGGCTGGCCGGCGAGGTGGCCGTTGGCGCTGCTTCCGTACTGCAAAAGTAGCCGCCGTCCGCCGCGCACGGTCAGCGCGCCGCGAGCGACGGCCATCCGATCTCCCGCTCGAGCTCGAAAGCCAAGGCCAGCAGCGTGGCCTCCTGCCCCGCTGCCGCGCCGAACATCATGCCGACGGGCAATCCGGAGGCGGACTGGGTCAGTGGCAGCGAAACCGCCGGCGCTCCGCTGGCATTCTGCAGCGGCGTGAAGCCGACCCAGTCGATCAGTCGCGAGATGATCTGGTCGTAGTCGGCAGTCGGGTCCAGGTGTCCGATCGGCGGCGTGACCTCGCTGAGGGTCGGGGTCAGCACCACGTCATAGTCTCGGGCCAGGCGCGCCGGGATGCGCCGCGACGCGGCCAGCCGGGCGATGGCGGCCGGCACCCGATGCAGGTTGCGGGCCGCCTTCCGTTCCAGCCCCAGGGTCAGGTTGTCCAGCTTGGCGCGGTCGAAGCTGGGCCCGAAGGTGTGTTTTCCGCCGCGGACCAAAGCGAAGGCCAGGAAGGCCCAGTACAAAAGGAAGTCGTCGCGGAACCGCTCCGGCGCCGGGTTGCCGATCTCGGTGACCCGGTGGCCGAGCTGTTCCAACCGGGCCGCGGTCTGCATGGTCAGCTCCCGGATCTCGGGGCTGGCGTCGCGGCCGATCGAGCTGGTGCACACGGCGATGCGCAGCCGGCGCTGCCCGGGCGCGGTGACGTCGCCGATCGCCGGCAGCTTCGGGTTCCGGTAGACGCGCTCGGCCTCCCGGTAGAACGCCGCGGTGTCCCGGACGCTGCGGGTCAGGACACCGTTGGCGACGATCTGCAGCGGCATCCGGGTCTCCCGGTCCAGCGGCAGCCGGCCACGCGTGGGCTTGAGACCGACCAATCCGTTGCAGGAAGCCGGGATTCGGATGGAACCGCCACCGTCGTTCGCGTGCGCGATGGGCACCACGCCGGCTGCGACGAAGGCACCCGACCCGGACGACGACGCGCCCGCGGTCACCGTGGTGTCCCACGGATTGCGCACCGGACCGAGACGAGGGTGCTCAGCTGAGGCGCTGAAGCCGAACTCCGACAACTGCGACTTGCCGAGCGCCACCAGCCCTGTCGACAGGTACAGGCGCGCCCATTCCCCGTCCGCCGGCATCGGCCTGGGCGCCCACGCGTCGGCGCCTTGCATGGTCGGCCAGCCGCGGACCGCGACGTTGTCCTTGATGAACGTCGGCACACCGTCGAAGAAGCCTCCGAACGGCCTTGGTGCGCTTGCCTTTTCGACTGCCTGCTCGAATGCTTCGTACGCCATGCCACCCAGTTCGGGCTGCGCCTTCTCGGTACGGGCGATCGCCGCCTGCACCACCTCGACCGCCGACACCGCACCGCCGCGGATCGCGTCGGCGACACCGACCGCGTCGAGGTCACCGAGGGCGTCGTCACCGAATGCGCTGATGCGTGTCATAGCACCCACGGTACCAAGCAGTACCACCAGCCTGCCTTACCCCCAGATTTCACGTTGTGAGTCCGGACACCGACTTCGCGCACCATTGAACGCGCCGCGTAAACGCCTAGTTTCCCCGGCGTAACTTTCCATTTGAACTAGTGCCATATGGAAGTAATTGGTGTTAGCTTTCGTCCGACCCGGCTGCTGCAGGTCGCGGACCGGTCCGGTCATCGGCGCCCGCATTCGACCTGTTTGCCTGATGCCTTGCAGCACTGGCGATTACGACGGATTCGACAGGACATGCTTCATGACTACCGAGCAATCCATAGACGAAGTTCAGGACCATCCGATAGCCGGGGCGCGCGTCGGCCCGTGGTCCCGCTTCGCCACCTGGGCAAGCCAAGACAACATCGAGGACTTCTCACTTCGCTACGCGCCCAAGTCTTTTCGTAAATGGTCACCGATGGCGTGTGCCGTGGCCGCCCTGGGCGGCATCGCCTACCTCGCCGACTACTCCATCGGGGCCTCGATCGCCGTCACCCACGGTGCGGCCAACGCAGTCGTCGCGATCCTGGTCGCCGCCGTCACCATCTTTCTCACCGGCATCCCGATCGCCTACTACGCCGCCAAATACAACATCGACATGGATTTGCTCACTCGCGGAGCCGGTTTCGGGTACTTCGGTTCGACCCTGACCAGCCTCATCTACGCCAGCTTCTGCTTCATCTTCTTTGCGCTCGAGGGCGCGATCATGGCACAGGCGATGAAATTGGCGTTCGGCCTTCCACTGGCGGTCGGCTACATCATCGGCTCGCTGATCATCATTCCGCTCGTGCTCTACGGCATGACAGCGCTGGCCAAGTTTCAAGTCTGGACCCAGCCGTTGTGGCTGATCCTGTTCGTCGCTCCGATCGCCTTCATCGCGACCGCGGATCCGGCGGGCTTCCACGGGTTCCTGAGCTGGGCAGGCAATGGCGGCAGTGAGCAGGTGACCGCTATCGGAGTCGGTGCGGGTGCCGGCGTGGCACTGTCGCTCATCGCCCAGATCGGCGAGCAGGTCGACTATCTGCGCTTCATGCCCGAGAAGTCGGAAACACCGCCACTGCGATGGTGGGGCGCGGTCCTCGCGGCCGGACCCGGCTGGGTGATCCTCGGTGCGGCCAAACAGATTTGCGGCGCCTTCCTGGCTTTCTACGTCGCGGGCAAGGTCGGTTTCGCCGCCGCGACAGAACCCATCGAGCAGTTCCTCGGCGGGTTCGGTTCGGTCATCCACAGCGATGTCGCCGCCCTCGCACTGGCGACGCTGATGGTGTTGCTGTCCCAGGTGAAGATCAACGTCACCAACGCATACTCGGGCTCGTTGTCGTGGTCGAACTTCTTCAGCCGGGTTCTGCACGTGCACCCGGGCCGGGTGGTGTACCTCGGTCTGCACATCGCCATCGCGTTGGCGCTGATGCTCAGCGACATGTTCACCGTGCTCAACACCATCCTGGGGTTCTACTCCAACGTCGCGATCGCCTGGGTCGGCGCGATCGTCGCCGACCTGGTGATCAACAAGCCGCTGCTCAAGCTCAGCCCGTCCTACGTCGAATTCAAGCGTGCCTATCTCTACAGCATCAATCCGGTCGGATTCGTCTCCATGCTGGTGGGTTCGGTGTTCTCGATCATGGCCTTCTATCACGCTTTCGGCGATTTCCTCGCGGCCTGGTCGCCGTACCTGGCGCTGACGTTGGCGTTCGTGCTCTCCCCGCTGATCTGCATCGCAACCAAGGGCAAGTACTACCTGGCGCGGCGCAATCCGCTGCGCGAGGAGATCGAGAAGGAGCCGCTGTGGGCGGGTCAGACGCTGCTGGACGTGGTCGACCAGAAGCGGTACGAGCTGCCGGATATGGTGCACGACTGCCCTTTTCATCACGGCACCGTGTCCTCGCTGACCTGCACCCTGACCAAGGACTGCCATGACATGTGCAAGAAGGAGGAATACGACGATTCGGTGAGCGTGGATCTACTGAAAACCGCGACGACACCACAGTCGAGCTGATGAACCGTCATGACCCCGCCCGCTTGGCCGGACGGGGTCATGACCGTCGGTCATGGAGTCAGCTCGACGATCACGTCGAATTCGAGTTCGTCGGCGCTGGCGAGATACACCGGTTGACGGGTATGAGCACCACGCATGACCACCTCACCGCGCGGCCCCTGGTACGCGACATTGGAGCGCGCCCGGTCGATCGCGGCCACCTCAAGGCTGCGGGCCGTCTGCGCCAACGCCGTCAGCAACAACAGTCCCTCATAACAGGATTCACCGATGTTGTTCAACGCCGGGGCCGCGCCGCCGAACCGCTGCTGATAGTGCGAGCCGAACCCCATGTTCACCTCGGTGGGCAGGCTCTCGAAATAGCCGCATGCCGTGTACAGGCCGGTGGTCGCCCCACGTCCGCTGGCGCACAACACATCCTCACCGATCATCAGCGACAGGCGCACGACACTCTGATCCAGACCAGCTCTGGCGAACGCGCGATTGAATGCCGCGTTGTCCGCACCCACCATCAACACCAACACACCGTCGGCCTCCGAGCGGCGGATGACGTCGAGCATCGGCCGAAAATCCCGCCCGCCCAAGGGAACGAAGGCTTCACCGACGAATTCGAAGCCCGATCGCCACATGTACTCCTTGGTCACTCGGGCTGTCTGCCGCGGCCAGATGTAGTCGTTTCCGACGATGCACCAACGTTTCAGCCCGAGGTGCTCGCGCAACCACGTCAACGCCGGAAACAGTTGCTGCTCTGGGGTTTCCCCCACCATGTACACGCCGTCGGTGCTCTCCCCGCCCTCGTAGAAGGTCGTGTACACATAGGGCACCCGTCCGGCCGTCTGCGGAGTGATGACCCGCCGCGCATTCGACAGGTGCCAACCCACCACGGCGTCGATCCGGTCCTGGGCAACCAGGCGGCCCAGCTCGTCGGCCAGATCACTCAATGGCGCCCCGGCATCGACCGGATGAATCCGGACCGGCCGGTCCAGGATGCCGCCGGCCGCGTTGATGTCCTCAGCGGCCAGCTCGGCGCTGGCCTCGCACGAAGGCCCGAACATCCCGGCGGGTCCGCTCAACGGCACCACGAGCGCGATATCGACCACATCCCGGTCGGCGCGCACGGGAATCGTCGCAAAACTCGGATCCACCATCACCTCACCTCGGGACACCGACCCAGCTACGCCACACCGATCGCGACGACCACTACGTCCATCGCCCGGGTGACCAGAATTCACTTGAACATACCTGCCGATCAGCGCTGTTTCACGGCGAGACGACAGCTCCGATCACGGTAGGCTGGGCGCCACCATGGACATCAAGCCCGGCGGCCGTGCCGACACCATCGAGGAACTCGCTCGATTGGTGAAGTCGGTCGCCTTCGAACTCGACCGCGTCGTGACCGAGCAGCTGGCCGGTTTGACGGTGCGTCAGTGGCACGTGCTGGCCGCGCTCGAGGGCGGTGTCGGAAAGCCGATGACCGCGCTGGCCGAGGCGACATTGTTGCCCGGGCCCAGCCTGACGCGGCTCGTCGACGGGATGGTCGACGACAATCTGGTGCTGCGCAAGGCCGATGTGGTGGATCGCCGACGGGTGTTGGTCTACCAGACCCGCCGGGGCGGTTCGTTGTACCGCCAGATCCGCGAGCGGCTGGGCAAGTCCGAGCAGCTGACCGCGCTGTGCACGGCAAGCTCACTGCCGGCAGACACGCTGACCGAACTACTGAGCGCCCTGCAGGTACCGGCCACCCCGGCGGATCTCCGCGGCTGACTGAACCCGCCAAACAGCCAGTCCCCCAAGGAAATCGAGGAACTGGCTGTCGGCTGCGGGATCAGAAACTGGCGTGTGGCGCACCCATACCGGGATCGATCTGGTACGGCCCGGACGCCGACGGCGCCACCGGGAAGTCGAAGATGGCCGTCGGGATGTACACCGTCGCACAGGAATTCGGGATGTCCACCACTCCGGAGAGCCGCCCCTCGATGGGTGCGGACCCGAGCAGCAGGTAGGCCTGCTCCGGGCTGTACCCAAATTTTGTGAGGTAGTCGATCGCGTGCAGACATGCGCGCTGGTAGGCCAGATCCGAGTCGAGGTACTTCTGCTCGCCGTCGAGTGTCACCGAGGTGCCCGAGAAGGCGAGCCATTCCGAGTACTGCGGGTCGGTGTTGCCCGGCATGAATATGGCGTTCTCATGCACGCCGTAGGTGTCCATGCCGCCCTTGATCAGATCCACGTGCAGGTCCATGAATCCGCCCATCTCGATGGCCCCGCAGAACGTGATCTCGCCGTCGCCCTGCGAGAAGTGCAGATCGCCGAACGACAGGTTCGCACCGGGGACGAACACCGGATAGAACACCCGGCTGCCCTTGGTGAGGTTCTTGATGTCCTGGTTTCCGCCGTTCTCGCGCGGCGGCGCGGTACGGGCCGCCTCGGCGGCCGCTTTGGCGAAGGCGTCGCCCTGCAACGAACCGAGGATCGCGTCCTGGGGTTCGGGTGGCAATGCCAGCGGCGGGACGCGGTCGGGATCGGTGGCGATCAATGCACCCTCGCGGGCATTCCACTTGGCCAGCAGTGCCGCCGACGGTGCGGTGCCCATCAGGCCGGGATGCACGATGCCGGTGTACTTCACCCGGGGCACGTGCCGTGAGGTCGCCGTCTGGCCGGAGAAGTCCCAAATCGCCTTGTAGGCATCGGGGAACTGGTCTGTGAGGAATCCGCCGCCGTTCTGCTTGGCGAAGATGCCGGTGTATCCCCAGCCCTGCCCCGCCAGCGGCCCCGAGTCTTCCTGCGGAATCGGGCCGACGTCGAGGATGTCGACGATCAGCAGGTCGCCCGGTTCGGCCCCCTCGATCGCGAACGGTCCGGACAGGCAGTGCACGCCCTTGAGCGGGGCGTTGAGGATGTCCTCGGCAGAGTCGTCATTGCGGATGGCGCCGTCGAACCACTCCCGGCAATGCGCCCGGAAGCTGTCTCCCGGCTTGACGGTGAGCAATGATCAGAACCTGTGGATGAGCCTCGGGGGGTGGCGTAGGAAAGGGCGCACCTTCCCGAGGATGATCTGAATATCCGTAGGTCCGATCAAGAGCCGGCGTTGGCGCGCTGG